>CAZOGB010000045.1:0-29486 GCA_964579145.1 uncultured bacterium
AGACGCACCGAACAGCGCGTGGAGGAGTTAGCGGAGGCGCAGAGACGCACAGAACAGCGTGTGGAGGAGTTAGCAGAAGCCCAAAAGCGCACTCAGGAAGAGTTTTATGCCTACCGGACAAGTACTGATGCACGCCTCGACCGGCTTGAACAGCGCGTGGATAACCTTGCCTCGCAGGTCGGGCAGCTGGTGAATATTATCGGTGCTACGCTGGAGGAAGAGGCGCAGGCATCGGTGTCTACGCTTATCAGGCAGAAAGGCTATAAAGCCGAGCCGGAGGGCTACCCGGTGCGCATCGACAGCGTTGGCGAGATCGATGTGGTTTTGCCGGTGGAGTCACCTACCGGTGAACGCCTGACGGTGGTTGCTGAAAGCAAGGCGCGCCTGAGCCGGCGTGCGGTTATCGACTGGGCAAACCGCATGAACTCGCCCGATTTTCGGCGCAAGCTCAAAGAGGCCGGTGTGCAGGGCCCTTATCTTGTGTACATGTACGCCATTCGAGTGGACCCCGCCGCGCTGGACGAGGCGAGAAAGCAGGGCATTGGCGTCATGAGCGGGCGTGGGGAACTCGTAGAGCCAGCTGGCACTTTGCCAGAGGAGGAATAGACCTCTAAAGCAGGACGTACCTCCTCCAGAGTGGAAGTTTTCAGCAAGCACAGACATCTCTGGAGGAGCGTATGCATCCGAAACCGTCTCCGCAACAGCTTGCATGGCAGGAAGCGGAACTGAGCATGTTCCTGCATTTCGGGATGAACACCTTCACCGACCGCGAGTGGGGTGAAGGCACCGAAGACCCCCGCTGGTTCAACCCCTCCGCCCTGGATGCACGCCATTGGACACAGGTTGCCAAAGAGTGCGGCTTCAAATATCTCATCCTCACCGCCAAGCATCACGACGGTTTCTGCCTGTGGCAAACCCGCTACACCGAGCACTCGGTCAAAAACAGCCCATGGCGCGATGGCAGGGGCGACGTGGTGCGCGAGTTCTCTCAAGCGTGTAGAGAGGCTGGGTTGAAAATGGGCATCTACCTCTCGCCGTGGGACCGGCACGAACGCACCTACGGAGATTCGCCTGCCTATAACCGCTACTTTATCAGCCAGCTGACCGAGCTGCTGACGCAGTACGGCGAGGTCGCAGAGGTGTGGTTTGATGGTGCGTGCGGCGAGGGACCCAACGGGCGCAGGCAGGAGTACGACTGGCAGTCTTACTATCAGGTTGTCCGAAAGTACCAGCCAAAGGCGCTCATTGCCATCTGTGGACCCGATATCCGCTGGGTGGGCAACGAGGACGGTTACGCGGCGGATACCGAGTGGAGCGTCCAGGACCCCGTGCCCACCTTTCATGGCAATGTTTCGGGTAAGGTTTGGTGGCCCGCCGAGTGTGATGTATCCATTCGCCCAGGGTGGTTCTACCATGCCCACGAGGACACGAAGGTCAAGTCGGTGGAGCATCTGTTAGACATCTACTTCAAGTCTGTGGGACGCAACAGCGTGCTGTTGCTCAACGTACCGCCTGACCGACGAGGGCTTCTGCCCGAGCCCGACGTGCGTCGCCTGCGTGAATGGCGTGCTGCGCTGGACGAGATATTTGCCACCAACCTTGCTCTCAACAAGCCCGCCTCCGCGAGCAGTGCACAGCGCACCCACGACGCCCGACGCGCGGTAGACGGAAACCCAACGACCTATTGGATGCCTCGCGAGCTCCCCGCCATGCTGGAGATTGACCTGCGCAAGCCCCTAACCTTCAACATCATCATGACGCAGGAATATATTGCCGAGGGTCAGCACGTGGAGGCATATACGGTGGATGTCCTGACGGCTTCCGGCTGGCAGAGAGTGAAGCAGGGCACAACTATTGGACACAAGAAGCTGGACCGAATCGCGCCAGTGACCGCCTCGCGAGTAAGACTAACCATTGAGAAAGCGCGGGATCTTCCGCTGATACGCAACGTCGCGCTGTACCATGCTCCCAGAGTGTCGGAGGCGAAGAATGGTTGAACGAGACCGGCAGTGGGTGTTGTGGTATCGGCGACCAGCTCCTGTCGAGCCGCCCGCCACCAACGCCTGGCAAAACTCTCCCGGCTGGGTTCAGGCGTTGCCCATCGGCAACGGCAGGCTTGGCGCAATGATTTACGGCGGCGTGGAGGAGGAGCGCATTCAGCTGAACGAAGAGACGCTGTGGTCTGGCGAACCACAGGACGCCGACAATCCCGACGCCCCACGTTATCTCCCAGAGATACGTCGCCTGCTCTTTGAAGGTAGATATGCAGAGGCACAGCAGCTGACGGAAAAGCACTTCGTGTGTCGCGGGGCGGGGTCGGGACACGGCAATGGTGCCAATGTGCCTTTCGGATGCTATCAGATGCTGGGTGACCTGCGCCTGCGCTTCCCTGACCATCAGAACCCGCGCGATTACTACCGCGAGCTGAACCTGCAAACCGCCATCGTGACGGTCGAGTATCGGGCGGGCGACCTGACCTTTACCCGGGAGCACTTTGCCAGCGCACCGGATAACGTCCTCGTCATCCGCATCACCGCCAGCCGACCGGGCAAGGTGAATATGGAAGCCTCGCTCAGCCGTCCCGAGTACGCGCGAGTGAAAGCAGAGCCTCCCAATCAGCTCGTGCTGTTCGGAAAGTTGTATCAGGGGCGGGGAATGCGCTTTGCGGCGCGCCTGCAGGCGGTGGCGGAGGGAGGCAAAGTCACGGTGGATGGCGACGTTCTGCGCGTGCAAAATGCGGACTCCGTTACCCTCCTGCTGAGTGCGGCAACCGATTTTCGTGGACACGAGCCGCTGACGGAAACGGCAAGGCATCTGCAGAGAGCATCCCGACACGGCTATTCCGCGCTGAAAAGCCGCCACATTCAGGACTACCGAAAACTCTTTGACAGAGTGACGCTGGACCTGGGCGGTCAACAGGTATCTGCCCTGCCCACTGATGAGCGTCTGGAGCGCGTGCGGCGCGGGGAGCATGACCCGCATCTGTGCGCGCTCTATTTCCAGTTCGGTCGATACCTGCTCATCTCCAGCAGCCGACCGGGCACTCTGCCTGCGAATCTGCAAGGCATCTGGGCAGACGGCATTCAGACCCCCTGGAACTGCGATTATCACACCGACATCAACGTGCAGATGAACTACTGGATTGCGGAGGTGGGCAATCTGCGCGAGTGCCACCTGCCGCTGATTGATTTCATAGACCGCCTGCGCGAACCGGGGCGCAAGACGGCAAAAGTGCATTATGGTCTGGACGGATGGGTGGTGCATACGGTCACCAATATCTGGGGCTTCACCTCGCCGGGAGAGCATCCCGCATGGGGACAGTTCCCCGCAGCGGCGGGCTGGCTGTGCCAGCATCTGTGGGAACACTATCTGTTCCATCCCGATAAAAACACTCTGCGCCGTATCTACCCCATCATGAAGGAGGCTGCGCAGTTCTATCTGGGTTTCCTGGTGTCGGAACCCAAGCATGGCTGGCTGGTCACGGCGCCGTCCATCTCGCCCGAGAACACTTTCCGCACTGCCGACGGGCAGGTGGCAGCCGTGTGCTACGCGCCCACGATGGATATGCAGATCCTGCGCGAGCTGTTTACCAACTGTATCCAAGCGAGCCGCACGCTGGGCGTGGACGAGGATTTTCGCACAGGGCTGGAGGAGGCGGTCGGTCGTCTCGCGCCCATGCAGATTGGCAGGCACGGGCAACTGCAGGAGTGGATAGAGGATTTCGAGGAGAACGAGCCCGGACACCGGCATATGTCGCACCTGTACGGACTGCATCCCGGCTGTCAGATAACACCACGGGGCACGCCCGAGCTGGCTCGTGCGGTGCGCGTGTCGCTGGAGAGGAGACTGGCACATGGAGGCGGACATACTGGCTGGAGCCGGGCATGGCTGGTTAACTTCTACGCGCGTCTGGAAGACGGAGAGCGGGCATACGAGCATCTGCTCGCCCTGCTGAGGAACTCCACCTTGCCTAACCTGTTTGACAACCACCCGCCGTTCCAGATTGACGGCAACTTTGGGGGAGCAGCAGGCATTGCGGAGATGCTCCTGCAGAGTCATGCGGGGGAGATACATCTTCTGCCTGCTCTGCCGCGCGTGTGGCGAGAGGGAAGCGTGAGAGGTCTGCGAGCCAGAGGCGGTGTGGAGGTGGATATTTACTGGCAGGACGGCAGGCTCACTCGGGCAGTGCTGAGGGTGTCTGTCTCCGCCACCCATCGCCTCCGCTTGCCGAACGGGCAAAAAGTGGCGCAGGTTACCAGCGGGGGCAGACCGGTGCGCTTCCAGACCGACGACGATGGCGTTGTGATTGTACGGATGCGACGAGGCGAAACCGTCGAGCTGATAGGAGGCTGAACATGGCTTTGGACAACACTCACCGCCCCGCTTATCACTTCTTGCCGCCGAAAGGCTGGATGAACGACCCCAACGGGCTTATCCACTTCAGGGGCGAGTATCATCTGTTCTACCAGCACAACCCCGAATCCGCCGTGCCGCGAAATATCGTGTGGGGACATGCGGTCAGCAAGGACCTGGTGCACTGGAAGCACCTGCCGATTGCCCTGCGCCCCGACCAGCCATACGACAAGGACGGCGTGTGGACGGGCTGTATGGTGGACGATGGGGGCGTGCCCACCGCTGTATACACGGGAGTACATCCTGAAGTGCAGTGCATCGCCACCAGCCGGGACATGATCATGTGGGAGAAAGCGCCCGAGAACCCGGTTATCGCTGCACCGCCGCCGGGTTTGCAGGTAACGGGCTTCCGCGACCCATACGTGTGGCGCAGTCGGGACTGGTGGTACGCGGTGGTGGGTTCAGGTATCAAGGACGTGGGCGGAGCGATCCTGCTGTATCGCTCCAGAGACCTGCGCCGATGGGAATATCTGGAGCCTGCGCTGGTGGGCGAGAAGGCGAAGACGGGCGAGATGTGGGAATGTCCCAACTTCTTCCCGCTGGGCAGAAAATGGGTGCTCTGGACATCGCCTGTCCCGCTGGGGCGCGTAATCTATTTTGTCGGCGCGTTCCGCAACCACCGGTTCACCCCCGAATATCAGGGCGAGATGGACCTGGGTGGTTGTTTCTACGCGCCGCAGGGGTTCCGCGATGCGAAGGGCAGGCGCATCCTGTTTGGCTGGCTGTGGGAGACCCGCAGTGAGCGCATGAGCGTGGAAGCAGGATGGGCAGGCGTACAGTCTCTGCCCCGGCAGGTCTCGCTATCAACGGATGGACGACTGCTATTCCAGCCTGTTGCCGAACTGCGCCAGCTGCGCCGCGAGCATTGCCGTGTCAAACCGCAGGCGCTTCGCCCGGGAGAGGAGATACCTGTTAGCAACCTTGCAGGCGACTGCTGGGAGCTGATTGCCGAAATCCATCCACAGGATGCAGAGAAATGCGGTGTGCGTCTGTATCATACGGGCGATGAGACACAGGTAACCAGCCTCTTCTTCGCACGCGCGGAAGGCAAAGTGGTGATAGACCGCACCCACTCCAGCCACCATGAGGAGGTCACCCGCGATGTGCGCTCCGCGCCCCTTGATCTGAGAGCTGACCAGCCGCTGAGTGTGCATCTGTTCGTAGACCGGTCGGTGGTGGAGCTGTATGTCAACGGGCACACCTGTCTGACCAGCCGAATCTATCCGACGGGAACAGGAGGCTACCAGCCTCGTCTGTTTGCCGAAGGGGGAACCGCGCGGCTGTCCCGACTGGAGGGCTGGACACTGGATGCCATCTGGTGAGGCAAGGACGTGAAAGCAGGCATCCCCGGGCGAGCCATCCTGATTGGATTGCTGTTGCAACCGGTCAATGCGTTCTGGCTCGTGCAGATGGAGATGTCATCGGGGGGACCTGCGCTGGGTACGTGGGCGCTGGGTCCCTATCCTACCACGTTCTCCCTGTTCGCCAACGTCGTTTGCTGGCTGGTTCTGCTGTTTCTGGTGAACGCGATGCTGGGGCGGTGGCGACCGCAATGGATGCTGTCGCAGGCGGAACTGCTGATTGTCTACTCCATGCTTGCCATCGGCACCAGCCTTACCAGTGTGGACTTTCTGGACGTGCTGATTCCCATGCTGGCACATCCCACCCGCCATGCGACCGCCTTCAACCGGTGGGAAACGCTGTTCATGCAGTATCTGCCGGACTGGTTTCTGGTGCGCGATGAGGAGGCAGTGACCGGTTGGTACACCGGCATGACCAACCCCTACACCGCGCGACGACTGCTGGCATGGTTGATGCCTCTAACGGCGTGGGGGGTGTTTATCCTCGTGCTGCTGTGGGTGATGTTGTGCCTCAACGTGCTGGTACGCAAACAATGGACACAGCACGAGCGCCTCAGCTACCCGATAATCCTGCTTCCGCTGGAGATGACAGACAACCCTCACCGCTTCGCGCGACAGCCCCTGCTATGGGCGGGATTTGCCGTTTCCGGTGGCATCTGTATCCTGAACGGCTTGCATGTGCTGTATCCCTACCTGCCGTACCTGCCCGTCAAAATGCGCGACATCAGCCCCATGTTCACCACGCCTCCGTGGAACGCCATCGGCTGGACGCCCATCTCCTTCTATCCCTTCGCCATTGGGCTGGGGTTCCTGATGCCCGCCGACCTGCTCTTCTCCAGCTGGTTCTTCTACTTCTTCTTCAAGGCACAGCGCATCCTCAGCGCATATTTCGGCTGGTCGTACGATCGCCCGAATTTCCCCTACGTGAACGAGCAGTGCTTCGGGGGCTACATGGGTGTGGCTCTGCTGGCGATCTGGAGCACGCGCAGGCATCTGGCGCAATTCTTCCGTGCTGTGTGGCGTGCAGACCCCGCGGAGTGGGCTGACGAACCCTTCAGCCCGCGCGTGGCGGTTACCGGTCTGCTGGTGGGAATGGCTCTGTTGATAGCCTTTTTCTGGCTGTCGGGGTTGACGTTGTGGATTTGCGTGGTAGCGTTCCTTATCTACTTCGCCATCGCTATCGCCTGCACGCGCGTGAGAGCGGAACTCGGTCCGCCCGCGCACGACCTGCACAACGGTGGACCCGACTATATCCTGACCGCTGCGCTGGGAACTCGCTTCTTCACCGACCGCGACCTGACCATCCTCACCTATTTCTACGGTTTCAACCGTGCCTACCGCAGTTTAGCCATGCCCGTGCAGATGGAGGCGTTCAAGATGGGCGAGCGCAAGGCGATATCTTCGCGCAGTATCGCGCTGGCGCTGGTGCTGGCTTCGGTAGGTGGACTGCTATCGGGCTACTGGGCGCTTTACCACTTCGGTTATACACGGGGGGTGGAGGAGCGGATGGCACTGCACCTGAGCTACTTCGGCTGGGAAGCCTTCAACCGCCTCACGAACTGGCTTCAGAACCCGCGTGATACCGACGTTCCCGCCATCGCTGCGATTGGGGTGGGATGGGGCACGGTGCTGACGCTTCAGGCGCTGCGGATGCGCTTCTCCTGGTTTCCTCTGCATCCGATTGGTCTGCCCATCTCGGGCAGCTGGACGATGAACACCATCTGGCTACCGATGGTCATCGCCTGGGTGGCGAAGGTTGCGGTCCTGCGTTACGGTGGTTTGCGTATCTACCGCCGCGCGCTGGCGTTCTTCTTCGGGCTGATACTGGGCGACTTCCTGATAGGCTGTCTGTGGCCCATCACCGGCTGGTGGCTGAAGGTGAACACCTACAGCTTCAGCCAGTGAAGCGAACGTGGGTTGAGGTTGAACCCCGTCTGCCCTTCGTGCTATGCTATTGCTCGGATACACGACCATGAAAGAGACACAGACCATTCTCTCCCTGATAACACAATCGGCGAGTTTGCTGGAACGGGCAGGCGTGGATACGCCTCGTCTGGATGCCGAGCTCCTGCTGGCAGACCTGCTGGGCGTGGGCAGGGCGCACCTGTACGCCCATCCTGAACAGGAGCTGGATACGGACGTACTGAAGGAGTTTCTGCGCCGACTGGAACGCCGGGCGAAGCGCGAACCGCTGGCTTACATCTTGGGCAGAGCCGAGTTCTATGGTCTGGAGTTCACCGTGACGCCCGACGTGCTGGTTCCCCGCCCGGAAACGGAGGTGCTGGTGGAAGCCATTCTGGCGAAAGCGCCCCAGACGGTCGCCGACATCGGCACGGGGAGCGGGTGCATCGCGGTGGCGGTGGCGGTCAACCTGCCCCAGGCGCAGGTGTGGGCAACCGACATCAGCGAGGGGGCACTGCGCATCGCCCGCGAGAACGCGAGACGACACAGCGTTGCCAACCGGGTGCATTTCCTGCAGGGCGACCTGTTACAGCCTCTCGCCGGATTACGGCTGGACGTGGTGGCGTCCAACCCGCCCTACGTTGCCGAGAACGAGCGGTTGTCCCTCCAGCCAGAGGTGAGATACTGGGAACCGCCGCAAGCCCTTTTCACCGGCGCAGACCCCCTGCAGTTTCACCGACGCCTGGCGGCAGAGGCGCACTTTCACCTGTGCGAGGGGGGCTGGCTGATGGTGGAAGTGGGCATGGGGCAGGCAGAGGCGGTGGCAAGCCTTCTGGAGGAAGGGGGATACCGGCAGGTGCGCATCCTGAACGACCTTGCGGGCATCGGCCGCGTGGTGGAAGGACAGTACAATCCGACATAGGGAACAGAACCCTTCGTTCTGTTCCCTGCGCTCACCACATCAGTACGCTCGTGCGAAGATGACCTGCTGAGTGGTCTCCTTGCCGGTCAGCACGCATCGCCCCGCCTTTTCGGGCTGTTCAAAGGGTATCACGCGGATGGTGGCGCGCGTCTCCTGCTGAACCCTGTCCTCATCCTCGCGCGTGCCTGCCCAGTAGGCGCGGGCGAAGCCGGTCTCCACCGCCTCATTCAGCTCCTCAAAGGTGCTCACGTCCACCGTGTGCTCCTCGCGGAAGCGCAGGGCGCGGTCGAACAGGCTCTGCTGGATGGCATCCAGAAGCTGAGCAACCTGCTCGGTAAGCCCCTGCTGGGACACGAAGCTTTTGCCCTCACGTCCCGGCATATCGCGTCGGGCAAGCGCCACCGTGTTCTGCTGGACGTCGCGCGGACCGACCTCCACGCGCACGGGCACACCGCGCACCTCCCACTCGTTGAACTTGAAGCCGGGGGTCAGCTCGTCGCGGTCGTCCAGTTTGACGCGGAAACGCTCGCCCAGCTGCGTCTTCAGGCGACCACAGCACTCCAGCACAGCGGAACGCTCGGCGTCGTTCTTGTAGATGGGCACGATGACGACCTGAATGGGCGCGAGTTTGGGCGGCAGAACCAGCCCTTCGTCGTCGGAATGCGCCATAATCAGCGCACCGATGAGCCGAGTTGACACTCCCCACGAAGTCGTCCACACATACTCCTGGCGGTTATCGGGCGTCTGGTACATAATCTCGAAGGCGCGGGCGAAGTTCTGCCCCAGGTTGTGCGAGGTTCCCGCCTGCAGGGCGCGACCGTCCTGCATCATCGCCTCGATGGCGTAGGTGCGCAGTGCGCCAGCGAACTTCTCCTTGTCGGTCTTGCGCCCGCGCAGGACGGGCAGCGCCATCACCTTCTCGGCAAAATCGGCGTACACTTCGTGCAGGATGCGCAGGGTCTCCTCTTCTGCCTCCTGTTCGGTGGCGTGGGCGGTATGTCCCTCCTGCCACAGGAACTCTAACGTACGCAGGAAGGGGCGCGTGCGCATCTCCCAGCGCACCACGTTTGCCCACTGGTTAATCAGCAGGGGCAGGTCGCGCCAGGATTTAATCCACTTGGCGAAGCTGTTGCCGATGATGGCTTCGGATGTGGGGCGCACCACCAGCGGTTCCGCCAGCTGCTCGCCTCCGCCGTGCGTGACCACCGCCACCTCGGGCGCGAAGCCCTCCACATGCTCCGCCTCCTTCTGCAGGAAGCTCATCGGGATGAACAGGGGGAAATAGGCGTTGACGTGCCCTGTGGCTTTGATGCGCTGGTCCAGCTCACGCTGAATCAGCTCCCAGATGGCGTAACCGTGCGGGCGGATTACCATACAGCCGCGCACCGCCGAGTAGTCCGCCAGCTCCGCCTTCTCCACAATGTCCAAATACCACTGCGAATAGTCCTGGGCACGTGGGGTAATGCCTTCTTTGGGCATACGCTTCCTCCTCTATATCGTTGCACGGCATTATTTTACACGCTTTCTGTGCCGTTTGCACGGTTGGCTGGGATGTGTTTGCACTACACAACCGTCTTGACAAACCGCCCCTGTACCCTTTACAATGGATGTCTGCAGGGCGCAAACGCCAGCGGAGATGGAAGAATGAACGACCCGGTTGCCGCCAGACCAGCGTTCACACGAACAACTGCCGCCGCCCGCCCCAGAAGCCTCGACGATGAGGTGCGTTTCGTCAAGGGGGTGGGAGAGGCTCTGGCACAGGTGCTTGCCAAACTGAATATCTACACCGTCTTTGACCTGCTGATGCACCTGCCGCGGCGCTACGAGGACCGAACCCACTTCCGTACGCTCTCGCAAGTGGTGCCCGGCGAGGCGGTGACCGTGCACGGCACGATTGTGGCGGTGGATAACGTCGCTCCGCGCCCCAAAATGACCATCACCAAAGTCATCATCGACGACGGCACCGGCACGCTGGAGCTGGTGTGGTTCAACCAGCCCTATCTCAAGGACAAGTTTCTGAAGATGCGCGGGCAGGACATCGTGGCGTACGGCGTGGTGCAGAACGCGCCCTACCATTACCAGATGCAAACGCCGGAATGGGAACCGCTCACCGACGCTGACCCGCTCGCCGCGCACCGTATCGTGCCGGTGTATCCGCTGACGGAAGGGCTTCCGCAGGCGCGATTGCGCCGTATCATGGCGAACGCCCTGGACATCTACCAGCCCGCGCTGGTGGACTGCCTACCGCCCGACCTGCGCCGTCGGCTGAACCTGATGCCCTTTGCGGAGGCGGTGCGCAATGCCCATTTTCCCGAAAGCATGGAGCATCTGGAACAGGCGCGAAGGCGGCTTATTTTTGAAGAGTTTTATCTCCTGCAACTGCACATCGCCCAGCGCAAAATCGCCGAAACCACCGGCGCACCGGGCATCCGCTTCCGCATCGATAAGGAGGTGCTGTGGCGCAAACTGCACGAAATTGTGCCCTTTGAACTCACCAACGCCCAGAGGCGCGTCATTGAAGAAATCTGGAACGACATGGCGCGCGAGTATCCGATGAACCGCCTCCTGCAGGGCGATGTGGGGTCGGGCAAGACGATTGTCGCGGCGGCGGCGATACTGGCGTGTGTGGAGAACGGCTACCAGGCGGCGGTGATGGTGCCGACCGAAATCCTCGCCGAACAGCATTTCATCGTGCTGTCGCGCCTGTTCCGCCGGCTGGGCATCATCGTGGACCTGGCTGTGGGAAGCCTGACCCAGCGCGGCAAGAAGTCGGTACGCGAGCGCATTGCCACTGGAATTACGCAGGTTGCTGTGGGCACGCACGCGCTAATTCAGGAAGGAGTGGAGTTCCGCAAGCTGGGGCTAGTGATTATCGACGAACAGCACCGCTTCGGGGTGCTTCAGCGTGCCGCCCTGCGCGAAAAGGGCGAGAACCCCGACGTGCTGGTAATGACCGCAACACCCATTCCTCGCACGCTTACCATGACCCTGTACGGCGACCTGGACCTCTCCATCATCGATGAGCTGCCCCCGGGCAGGCGGCCTGTCAAAACGCACCGCAAACGCGCCCACCAGCGTGCCCAGGTGTACGAGGCAATACGCAAACTGGTTCAACAGGGGCAACAGGCTTACGTGGTCTGCCCGCTGATTACCGAATCCGAAAAGATGCAGGCAAAAGCGGCGGAGGATTTAGCCAAACATCTGCAGGAAGAGGTCTTTCCCGAACTGCGCGTGGGGCTACTGCATGGGCAGATGAAGCCGATGGAGAAAGAGGAGATTATGGAGCGGTTTCGCGCGGGCGATATTGATATTCTGGTCTCCACGACGGTCATCGAGGTGGGGGTGGACGTACCCAACGCCACGGTGATGGTGATTGAGGACGCCGAGCGGTTCGGGCTGGCGCAGTTGCACCAGCTGCGCGGGCGCGTGGGGCGCGGCGGCAATCAGTCCTACTGCATTCTTATCAGCGATTCGAACGGCGAGGACGCTAACCGCCGGCTGGACGTGCTGGTGCGCAGCAACGACGGCTTCGTGATTGCGGAGGAGGACCTGCGCCTGCGCGGACCGGGTGAGATTTACGGAACCCGCCAGAGCGGCGTGCCCTCCCTGCGCGTGGCGGACATCCTGCGCGACGCCGAACTGCTGGAGCTGGCGCGGACGGAAGCGTTCAACACCGTGCGGGCAGACCCTGAACTGAAACTACCCCAGCACCGCCTGTTGCAAACCGCCATGCAGAGAAACATGCCGCGAGCGGTGCTGGCAACGGTGAGTTGAGATGACACAATACCGCGTTGCTATCTATCCGGGATCATTTGACCCCGTAACCAGCGGGCACTACGATATTATCGTGCGGGCATCGCGCCTGTTCGAGCGGCTAATCGTGGCGGTGGCGCCCAATCCGTCCAAACAGCCGCTGTTCAGCGCGGAAGAGCGGGTGGCGATATTGCAGGAAGTTTGCGCCTCGTTGCCTAACGTGCAGGTGGAGTGCTTCGAGGGACTTCTGGTCGACTTCGCCATGAAATGCGGAGCGCAGGTGATCGTAAAAGGGCTTCGCGCGGTCAGCGATTTCGACTACGAACTGCAGATGGCGTTGACCAACAAACGCCTGTGCCCGCAGGTGGAAACCATTTTCATGATGACCAGTTCAGAATACGTTTTCTTATCCTCCAGCATGGTCAAGGAGATTGCCCGGCTGGGAGGAAGCGTGCAGGGACTGGTTCCTAAAGCGGTGGAGCCGTATTTATACCGCAAGCTGGGGCGGCTGATGCCAAACAAAGAAACGAACAGGGGGTGATTATCATAGAAATCCTGCAATTACTCAAGCAGCTGGAAGAGCTGGTAGAAAACACGCGCTATATTGCCCTGTTGAAGCTCACTTTGGGGCTGGACCATGACGAGTTTTTCGTGCTGGTGAACCGCATCCGGGCGTCTCTGCCGGAGGATGTCAAGCGTGCCAGCAACCTCACGCGCGAGCGTGACCGTATTCTGGAGACCGCCCGGGAAGAGGCGAATCATATTATTGAAGAGAGCCGGGCGGAAGCGGGGCGCATTCTGGAGGAGGCACGCCTGCAGGCACAGCGTCTGGTGGACCAGAGCGAGATTGTGCTGATGGCGAAGGAGCAGGCACGGCAGATTGTTGCCAGCGCGCAGGAAGACGCCCGCCAGATTCGGCGCGGCGCGGACGAATATGCCCGCGATGTGTTGAATAATCTGGAAGCTGTGCTGGCGAAGGCGATTGGAACCATCCAGCGCGGCAAGGAGAAACTGGAAGAATCGCTGGAGGAGGTGCCCGTCGGTTCCGCACGACAGTAACAAAACTTGATACAGGAGAACAGCGGTGAACATTCTGGTAGTGAACTGTGGTAGTTCGTCGGTCAAGTATCGTTTATTCAGCGACTCGCAGGAGCGAGCGCGTGGCTTGATAGAACGGGTGGGCAGTGCCGAGACCCCAAGCCATACGGTGGCTGTACACCAGATGTTCGAGCAACTCAGCCAGATGGATGGGGGCTTGCCGATAGAGCAAATCCACGCCATCGGGCACCGGGTGGTGCACGGAGGGGAAGCCTTTACCGGTGCGGTGATCATCACGCCGGAGGTGATTGAGGCGATAGAGGCATGCGCAACGCTTGCGCCCCTACACAACCCACCGAACCTGTTGGGCATTCGGGCGTGTATGGAACAGGCGCCGCAGGCAGTACAAGTGGCGGTGTTCGATACCGCTTTTCATCACACCCTGCCTCCACACGCCTACCTGTACGCCCTGCCCTACGAACTGCGCGAGAAGTACGGCATCCGGCGATACGGTTTTCACGGCACATCGCACCGTTATGTCTCGGAGCGGGTGCTAGAGCTGCTGAAGCAGGAGAACGCCCTGCAGAGCCCTAGCAAGGTGATATGCTGTCACCTGGGCAACGGGTCCAGCATTACCGCGGTGCTGGATGGCAAGAGCGTGGATACCAGCATGGGCATGACCCCTGCCGAGGGGCTGGTGATGGGAACCCGCTCAGGTGATATCGACCCGGCGATTATCCTGCACCTCCAGCGCACGCCCGGCTGGGATGCTGACCGGGTGGACCGCCTGATTAACAAAGAGGGTGGTCTGCTGGCGCTGGCAGGAGTTTCGGACATGCGCGATGTAGAGGCGCGTGCCTCCGCCGGGGATAGTAAAGCGCAGACCGCTTTTGAGGTATTCTGTTACCGGATAATCAAATATATCGGCGCGTATGCGGCGGCGATGAACGGCGTGCATGCCATTGCCTTCACCGCAGGCATCGGGGAGAACAGCCCGGCGGTGCGAAGCAGGGTGTGCGCCTCACTGGAGTACCTGGGCGTACGCATTGATGAAACCGCAAACCGCGAGGGCAGGGGCGAACGCCTCATCAGCACTGCCGATTCGCGGGTGCGGGTATACGTCGTGCCGACCGACGAGGAGCGCGTGATTGCCGCCGAAACCCGCCAGCTGGCGGAACAGATGCGCCGGTGAAACTGAACGAGAGGGGGGACTCCCCGTGAAACTGGACCTGACCGAAATCGCCCAGCACGTGGGCAAACAGATGGCTTATGAGGTGGACGAGCCGGCGGAATCTATCGTCGACCTGCAGGTGCTGAGACCGATACGCGGCAACCTGCGCTTTACCAACACGGGCGACCTTCTGCTGGTGCGAGGGGTTCTGCACACCAGTGTGGAGCTGGAGTGCAGCCGATGCCTGCGCCTCTTCGAGATGCCTCTTCTGTGCGAGGTGGAGGAGCAGGTGGAACTGCGTGCCCTGGCCGCGCGCCCATTCGAACATCCACAGGTGACTATCATTCCCGAAGAAGGCGACACCCTCTTTCTGGACGGCAACATCCTGGACCTGACGGAGCTGATTCGGCAGATGCTGTGGGTTTCGCTGCCCATCAAGCCTCTGCATGATGAGGAGTGCAGGGGGTTATGTCCCACCTGCGGGGCGGATTTGAACGAGGGCGAATGCGGCTGCCAGAAACAGGTGGGGCATCCTGCCTTCGCGGTGCTGGCGAGACTTCTGGAGCAGATGGAACAGGGCTGATTCCGTGATATAATATATCGGCGATTTTTACGCGGAGAGAGGTGAGACCGTGGCTTTACCGAAAAGACGACATTCTCATGCGCGAACGGCCAAGCGGCGCACACACTATATTCTGAACGCAGCCACTGTGGTGAAGATTGGGCGATGTCCGACCAACAACCCGGACTGCCCAGGCGCACATCTGTCGCATACTGCCTGTCCCGTCTGCGGCTACTACAAAGGCAGGCAGGCGGTACTGGTCAAGCGTAAAGAACGCAGGGGATAACGCACTGCCCGCATGGAGCCTTCTCGCTCTGCCATACGTATTGCGGTCGATGCCATGGGCGGCGACCACGCCCCGCGCGAGGTGGTGCAGGGCTGTCTGAGCGTTGCCCGCGAGATGTCGCAGGTAGAGATTACGCTGGTGGGCGACGAGGAGCGCATCTCTGCCGAACTGCGGGGCGTTTCCGTGCCGTCGAACGTCCGGGTTCGCCATGCCTCCCAGGTTATCGAGATGGGGGAAAGCCCGGTATATGCCATCCGGCGCAAGCGTGATGCCTCCATCGTGCACTGCGCACAGATGGTTCAGGAGGGCGAGGCAGATGCCTTCTTCTCCGCTGGCAACAGCGGTGCTGCGATGGCGGTAGCCGCCCTGCAAATCGGGCGCATCCCGGGCATCGACCGTCCCGCCATCGCCGCGGCGATACCCTGCAAAAAGGGGCGGTTCGTGCTGATTGACGCGGGGGCAAACGTGGACTGCGACCCCTCGCACCTGCTCGAGTTCGCCATCATGGGCACGGTGTATGCGCAGGTGATTCTGAACATCCCGGACCCGAAAATCGGCTTGCTCAGCAACGGCGAAGAAGAGGGCAAGGGCAATCAGGTGGTGAAGCTGGCGCATAAACTCCTGCACCAGAGCGGACTGCCCTTCGTGGGCAACATTGAGGGCAAGGACGTATTTGAAGGCAAGGCGGACGTGGTGGTATGCGATGGATTTGTGGGCAACGTTGCGCTCAAAATCGGTGAAGGCACCGCCAGCTTCATGGTCAGCCTGTTGGAAGAAGAGGTGCGGCGCAACCCCCTGCTGATGATACCGCTGAGCATGTTCCGCGGCGTGATTCGTCGCCTCAAACAGCGTACCGACTACGCGGAATACGGCGGGGCGCACCTGCTGGGCGTGCGAGGGGTATGCGTCATCGGGCACGGGCGTTCCCATGCCAGCGCCATTGCCAACGGCGTGCGCCTGACCGCGCGTTCGGTGCAGGAACGAATGGCAGAGCGCATTGAAAGCGCAATGCTCCAGCAGACCGCCTTGCTCAGCACACTACCTTTCCTCCTGCAGGAGAACGAAGCCGATGCGCAGTAAGGTGCGGGCAGGCATCGTAGGGGTTGGCGTGGGGATTCCTGAACCTGTGCTGACCAACCATGACCTCGAACAGCGCATCGACACCAGCGACGAGTGGATTGTCACCCGCACCGGCATCCGCGAGCGGCGCGTTGCTCCACCCGAGGTGGCGACCTCCGACCTCGCCGCGCAGGCGGCACAGCAGGCTCTGCAGAACGCGGGCAAAAGCCCCGAGGACGTTGACCTGATTGTGGTTGCCACCGCTACGCCCGATATGCCCTGGCCCTCCACCGCCTGTCTGGTTCAGGCGAAGATTGGGGCGATTCGGGCGGCGGCGTTTGACCTCAATGCGGTGTGTTCGGGGTTTGTGTATGCGCTGTGGATAGCGGCGCAGGCGGTGGAGACGGGAGCGTATGGCTGTGTGCTGGTGATTGGCGCCGACATCCTGTCGCGCCAGGTCAACTGGGAGGACCGCAGCACCTGCGTGCTGTTCGGCGACGGTGCGGGAGCGGTGGTGCTGGCGCCGGTGGAGGAGCCCTATGGCGTGCTGTCCGGCGTTCTAGGTGCGGATGGCACGGGCGCACCGCTGCTGAACGTTCCCGCTGGTGGCACGCGCGAGCCGCTTAGCCCGGAGGTGATTGCCCGTAAGCGGCACACCATCCACATGCGCGGGCGCGAGGTGTTCAAGTTCGCGGTGACCATTATGGGCGAGGTGTCGGTGCAGGCGTTAGAAAAAGCGGGCATCGCCCCCGAGGAGGTGAATCTCTTCATTCCGCACCAGGCGAACATCCGCATCATCCAGGCGGCAGCCGAGCGGCTGAACCTGCCGATGGAGCGGGTGTTTGTGAACGTGGACCGCTACGGCAACACCTCGGCGGCGTCCATTCCCATCGCCATCTACGAAGCGTGGGTGCAGGGGCGTCTGAAGAAGGGCGACCTGGCGGTGGTGGTCGGTTTCGGCGCGGGGCTGACGTGGGGAGCCTGTGTGATACGGTGGGCATATTAGGAGGCACGGGCATGACTGCGCTGGTTTTTCCGGGACAGGGTTCGCAGACGCCGGGCATGGGCAAAAGTGTTGCCGAAGAGTTTGGCTCGGCGCGGCGCGTGTATGAAGAGGCGGACGAGATACTGGGCTACGGGCTGAGCGCGCTGTGCTTTGAGGGGAGCGAGGAGGAGCTGCGCCAGACGGTGCATGCCCAGCCTGCGCTGTTCGTGACGAGCATCGCCGTGTGGCATGCCCTGTGCGAGCTGGTAGAGTTGAAGCCGGTATGTGTAGCGGGGCACAGCGTGGGCGAGTACGCTGCGCTGGTTTCGGCTGGTGTGCTGGACTGGCGTGATGGATTAAAGTTGGTACAGGCGCGGGCGCAGGCGATGCAGGAGGCGGCGGAGCGAACGCCGGGCGCGATGGCGGCAGTGCTGGGGCTAGATGCCGGGGCGGTGGAAGCGGCATGTCGGGAGGCGTCATCCGCAGGCGTTGTGGTGGTGGCGAACCTGAACTGTCCGGGTCAGGTGGTCATCTCGGGCGAGAGCGAGGCGGTGGCGAAGGCGGGGGAGCTGTGCAAGGCGAAGGGCGCGAAGCGGGTGATCCCCCTGCGCGTCAGCGGGGCGTTCCATTCGCCGTTGATGCAGGATGCCGCCGAGCGGTTCCGCGAGGCTCTGCAGGCGGTTACTTTCCACCCACCGAAGATACCTGTTGTGGCGAACCGCACGGCGGATGTGCTCCCTGAAGACACGGATTTTGTCGCCCTGATGACCGAGCAGTTGCTCAACCCGGTGCGCTGGGAGGAGAGCGTGCGCCGGATGTGGGAGATGGGAGCGAGGCTGTTTGTGGAGCTGGGTGCTGGAGATGTGTTGAGCGGGCTGGTGCGCCGCACGGTGGCGGAGGCGCAGACGCTGGGCGTGCATACTGCAGAGGACGTGCGCCGCGCCGCAGAGGCGTTGAGGGCATAAATGAAAAACACACACGGGGAGGACGGGTTGAGGCTGGAAGGCAAGATTGCGCTGGTAACGGGCGCAGGAAAAGACAGTCGGGGTATCGGGCACGGTATCGCGCTGGCGCTGGCGCGTGAGGGCGCGGATGTGGCGGTGGCATCCCATACGCTGGCGAACGCACTGAGGGTAGTAGATGCCGTGCAGTCGCTGGGCAGGCGCGCACTGGCGGTGGAGATGGACGTCTCGCGGGCGGAATCGGTGGAGGCGGGCGTTAACGAGGTGTTAAACGCCTTCGGGCGGATAGACATTCTGGTCAACAACGCGGGCATCACGCGCGACGCCCTGCTGGTACGCATGCGCGAGGAAGACTGGGACGCGGTGCTGGACGTGAACCTGAAGGGGGCTTTCCTGTGCAGCCGCGCCGTCGCCAAAGTGATGATGAAACAGCGGTCGGGCTGTATCGTGAACATCACCTCCATCATGGGGCTGACGGGCAACGCCGGTCAGGCGAACTACTCCGCGGCGAAAGCGGGGCTGATCGGTCTGACCAAATCGCTGGCGCGGGAAATGGGTTCACGCGGTATCCGTGTTAACGCGGTGGCACCCGGCTGGATTGAAACCGCCATGACCGACTCCCTGCCCGACACCGTGCGTGAGGCTATCCTGAAGCAAATCCCCCTGGGGCGGCTGGGCAGGGCAGAAGATGTAGCGGGAGCGGTGGTGTTCCTGTGCAGTGACGAATCCGCCTACATCACCGGGCAGGTCTTGACGGTGGACGGCGGTCTCGTTATGATATAGGGAAAAGTAGCATCAGCCATCAAAAAACTCAGAAAACGGAGGGTACGGATGAGCACATTTGACCGCATCAAGAAGGTGATCGTGGAGAAGCTGGATGTGGACGAAAACGAGGTCACTCCGCAGGCATCCTTCGCCGAGGACCTCGGCGCGGACTCGCTCGACGTGGTGGAGCTGATTATGGCGCTGGAGGAGGAGTTCAACATCGAGATTCCCGACGAGGATGCCGAGGGCATTCGCACTGTGCAGGATGCGGTGAACTACATCGAGCAGAAGCTCTCTGCAGGTTAGTCGGCGATGGAAGCGGTGTGGCGGCGGGTAGTAGTCACCGGGATGGGCGCCATCACCCCGTTGGGGCTGGATGTGCCCTCCTTCTGGGAGGGGCTGAAAGAGGGACGCAACGGCGTGGCGACCATCACCTCTTTTGACCCCACGGGACAGCCGGTGCGCTTCGCTGCGGAGGTCAAAGGCTTCAACCCCGAAAACTATATCGAGCGCAAAGAAGCGCGTCGCATGGACCGCTTCACGCAGTTCGCCATCGCAGCCACCATCGAGGCACTTGCCAGCTCCGGTCTGCAGATTACCGACGAAAACCGCACGCGAATCGGCACGCTGATAGCCAGCGGTATCGGCGGACTGCAGACTCTTGAGGAACAGCATAAGGTCTTTCTGGAGCGCGGTCCCGACCGGGTTAGCCCCTTCCTGATACCCATGATGATTGCCAACATGGCTGCGGGGCAGGTGGCGATTCGGTTCGGTTTGCAGGGACCCTGTACCACGGTGGTTACCGCCTGTGCGGCGGGCACCAATGCGATTGGCGATGCATGGGAGATTGTGCGTCGCGGTGACGCCGACGTGATGATTGCGGGCGGGACCGAGGCAGCGATTACCGCGCTTGCGCTCGCCAGCTTTGCCAACGCCCGGGCACTATCCACCCGCAACGATGACCCCGAACACGCCAGCCGCCCCTTCGACGCCGAGCGCGACGGCTTTGTGATGGGCGAGGGAGCAGGCATGCTGGTGCTGGAGGAGCTGGAGCATGCCCTTCAGCGCGGCGCACCTATTCTGGCGGAGATCATCGGCTATGCCATGACCGCCGACGCTTACCACATTACCGCTCCTGACCCGGAAGGCGACGGAGCAAAGCGGGTGATGGATCTGGCGATGCGCAAAGCGGGCATCGCGCCCGATGAGGTGGACTATATCAACGCGCACGGCACTTCTACCCCCGCCAATGACCGGTTAGAGACCTTAGCCATCAAACGCGCTTTTGGAGAGCACGCTTACCAGCTGGCGGTGAGCTCCACCAAGTCGATGACCGGACACCTGCTGGGCGCGGCTGGTGCGGTGGAGGCGATTGCGACCGTGCTGGCTATTCAGCATCAGACGGCGCCGCCTACCATCAACTATCAGGTTCCTGACCCCGAATGCGACCTGGACTACGTGCCCAACACTGCCCGCCCCATGAGGATAGACATTGCGCTCTCTAACTCCTTCGGCTTCGGTGGGCACAACGCCACGCTGGTCTTCAAGCGATGGGAAGCGTGATATGGGCGAACTGAGCACACACGAGCGCGTCAGGCGGATGTATGAGCACCGCGAGGCAGACCGTGTGCCCATCACCGATAGTCCCTGGGATGCCACGCTGGAACGATGGAGACGGGAAGGGATGCCCACGGATGCGGACTTCGCCGAGTTCTTCGGGCTGGACCGGTTCGCGTACATTGGAGTCGACAACAGCCCACGCTACCCGGGACGGGTGGTGGAAGAGACCAACGAGTACATCATCACCACCTCGCCCTGGGGCGTGACGATGAAGAACTGGAAGCATCGGGGCGGCGTGCCCGAGTTTCTGGATTTCACCATTGTGGACTGGGATACCTGGCGCGAAGCCAAAGCCCGCATGACCCCAACGCCCGACCGCATCCCCTGGGACTATCTGCGCCAGAACTACCGCCGCTGGCGCGAGCAGGGTTACTGGATCAGCGCGGGACTGTGGTTCGGTTTTGATGTGACGCACTCGTGGGTAGTGGGCACCGAGCGCGTGCTGATGGCGATGGTGGAACAGCCCGAATGGCTGGTGGACATGTTCCATCATTTTCTGGATGTGAACCTTGTCCTGCTGGATATGGTATGGGAGGCGGGTTATACCTTCGATGAGGTCACCTGGCCCGACGATATGGGCTACAAAGAGCATCAGTTCTTCTCCTTAAAGACCTATCGGGAGCTGTTGAAGCCTGCCCACCAGCGAGCGTGCGAGTGGGCACAGGCGCACGGCGTGTATGTCCGACTGCACTCCTGCGGCGACGTGCGCCCGTTCATCCCCGACCTGGTCGAGATAGGCGTGAACATGCTCAACCCGCTGGAGGTCAAAGCGGGCATGGACCCCATTGCGCTCAAACGGCAGTATGGTGACCGTCTGGGATTTCACGGTGGGCTGAACGCTGTACTCTTTTACGATATGGACGCCATGTTCGCCGAGATGGAGCGGGTTATCCCTGTGATGAAGCAGGGCGGAGGCTATATCATCAGCTCCGACCACTCCGTGCCCGATAGCGTCAGCCTCGAGCAGTTCCGCCAGTTCGTGCACAAGGCAAAGGAGCTGGGGAGATACGGGTAGTCTAAAGCCTATTTGAGGGACAAAGCATACTGGGAAGCCACGTTTGCGGAGGGCATTTCATCGTAAGTGCGTCCACCCAACAGTCTGCCCGTTTCCCATTTACGCTCGCCTCCCCATTGCTTGAAGAAGAACGGTACGCCTGCACGCTGGCACTGGTCTTTGATGGAGATGACCCACTCCTCTCGCATAGGGCGTGCGCCAGGGCCCGATTCTCCCCCAACAATAACCCAGTGAATGCCTTCTAAGGGCAGATTCTCGATAGGTCCGATTAACGGTTCGCACGAGAGAAAACGCACATGGGCTGGCACTTGCTGAAGGTCTGCTATACGGTGAAGTACCTGTGCATTTTCAACGCTCACGCCCATCCAGATGTTTGCACTCCATGTCAGCTTCTCTGCAACTTCTCTGAGCCTTTCACTACGTTTTGTGAGCACCTGGAATATATGTTGAGGACAGCGATTCATGGTGCGAAAAACCCTTTGAATGAACCACAGCGGCACCTGTTCATGAAACAGGTCGCTCATGGAGTTGACAAATATTAGACGCGGTTCTTTCCAGCGCAAGGGCAGTTCAATGAGGTCTTCGTGCAAAGTAACACGGAAGCCGTTGATATATCGCGGGTTACCCATACGCTGTAATCGCTTCGCGAAGCGTTCCGCGTAGCAGTGCTTGCATCCCTGGCTGACCTTCGTGCATCCCGTCACCGGGTTCCACGTCATCTGTGTCCATTCGATTCGTGTCTCTCCCGCCATTGTAGCTGCTCCTTTCTGTCGGGGATAGATTTCATGTCGCTACACTATATTATACATTTATCTACCGATTTCCTGTTTCCACTCAAAAACCTCTGCTTCTGCGTGTTCCAAGATATATCCGGCAATGTTGAACGCGGGCTTTACAGCTGCCTCGTTGCCAACAGCAAAAAAGAGAGCGTACATTGGGGAGTTCTGATTGTTACGCAGGATCAGTAGCTTGGGATTGACGGCAGCGAAAATGGTGGATAGTCTTTTACCAGTGTACTGGAGGATGGCGTAGTAGTTGCTGCGACGAACAGTCCGTTTGCCAATAAGCACTGGTTGCTCACTTCTCTGATATAACCGCCCCCAGTCCTGTGAACCATAGAACCTATCGAGTAGTTGTGCTTTTGACTCATCGGGCGCTTGTCCTCTCGGCAGGAGTCTACTCACGGCTCCCAGAGGGAAGAGTAGCCACATGTCCATTGCCTTCGTGCCTGCGATTGCTTCCAGCATGTCCCAGCGTACCTGCATACCATATGGGTCTATGAAGATTACCGCTCGGCGCTGCTGGCCATACCAATCAGAGGCACATAGCCGTTTCACCTCCTCGTTTGCGTCGCCTACGATGACTGTGATTTTCTTGTCGGGATGTTGACTGCGCAGGTCTCGCAACCCTTCCGCATACTTCTCTTCGATCTCAATGAAGAAGTACTCATCAAAGTCCGCTTCCAAAGCAATCTTAGCGCTTCCCTCACGATAGGGGTCAACCTCTATCTTGCTGGGCGAGATGGCCTCTGGGAAGAGAGAGTAGGTATCGGTTTCGCTCGGCTCCACAGGTTCGTCGGGCGCCTCGGCGGAGCGAGACCCCGAACCTGCAAAGGCATCAATATACGCCTTGCGGAAGTTTTGATTCTTGAGCGCGGTGGTATAAGCTCGCAGGTACTTTCTCAAGCAGTTTAATTTTGTGTCTGTCCACACACCACCGAAGCGTGGATTGGTGCCGCTTTGCATAAATGTCCCCTCGTAGCCAAGGATGTCTTCGCTTCATTCGATATACGCCCGCTGTGCTCCTTCTGGATGACGTCAAGCTATCGATGAGGGGACGGAAGAAGACGATGCCACCGCGTGCTCCTGCCTCGCCGCCGATAGCGACGCCGCCGCCAGCAACACCAGCACCACCCAGGTCAGGTCAGATAGCAGCAGGTGCACCATCTGCATCCACACCGGCGCTTTCAATACCACGTTCACACTGCCCGCCAGCATCTGAACCACATACAATAGCATCAGCGTCATCACCAGACGCGCGGTCCGAGGCTGAGGGCGCAGGTCCAGCAGGCGAAAGCCCATCACCGAAAGGTAAATCCCCACCAGTACGGCAACAATCGGATGAATCGGGCGGATGGTGACCAGCGTGCGCACCAGCGGCGACTCCTGCGGCGATACCCCCATTCCCAGAAACAGCGTGTCGCCCAGTGCAATCACCGCGCCGGTCATGCCCAGCACCAGCACGCTGAACATACCTGTCCCCAGCCAGCGCAGAACGGCGACCTGACCGCGCAGGCGTATCGCTTCGCCACCGGATGCCCACCACGCCGTGAGCGTGAGCGCACCCAGCAGGAGGAAAGTATTGACCAGATGCACCGCCATCGACACGGCGCGGGCAACGGAGGTGTTGTGCGCCACCCATTCAAAAAGCACCAGCCCCGCTCCGACTAGCGCCTCGGTGATGATGAACAGCAGGGATAGCGAAGCTCCCAGCCGCACGATATGCCGGCGTGGATGGGTGCGAAATGCCCAGATGAACATCGCCAGCACCGCCAGCAATGCCAGCCCGCTGCTGGCACGATGCGCAAACTCAATCAGCGTTTCCAACGATTCGGGACGGGGGATAATCTCGCCGTTGCAGGTGGGCCAGTGGCTCCCACAGCCTGCGCCGCTACCCGTCGCCCGAACAAACGCTCCCCACAGGATAACGGCGATGTTGTATGCCAGCACGCCCCAGCAGAACTTCGCGAATCGGTTCATGGCAGACCCCTCACATGTTCTTCTGCCTGATTATACCCTCAACGGCGCGCCGTCGCTATCGGGCGCGGGCGAATCTCGAAGACCACCACCGACCGCTCGCGGAACCTCTCGACCAGCGCCCCCTGGGCGATGGCGTCGTTCAACAGGCGGCGCCAGTAATCCTGTTCTGAACCGGGCGGCGCGAAAGCCAGGTTCTGCATCACATACTGGTACCCCATTCGGTGCAGGGCGCGTGCCAGCATATCGCCGTCGGTGAACGAGGCGTAATCAATCAGCGTGTGGTGACCCGGATTGCCCCACAGGTAGCGTCGCTGAAGGTAGAAGCCGCGCGTTTCATCGTAGAGGATAACTCCTGCATCACGCGGGGTGTTGCGGTTGACCCAGTCCGAGGCTTGCCACACGCCGGGCAGGGCGCGTTCCAGATAGGCGGAGCTCCCTTCGGTCCATACGGTCAGCGCACGGCTCCACAGCGGCGAGATGCCCATCAGGCACCACAGCACCTGCAGGGCTATCGCTATCTGCATTGCTCGTGCGGTAAAGCGGGCGGTGTTTTGAACTGCCAGCCAGCCGCACAGCAGGGACATCAGCGGGAAGACGGGCATCAGGTAGCGCACCTGCTGCATCAGCACAAACCACAACGCCAGCGACACCAGCAGGAACGGTATCCACCAGCGCGATGGGGAAGGCAGCCCGCGAACGAACAGCAGGGGAAGGAACCCCGCCAGATACACGAACCCCACCGACCCCACAAAGGGCAGAGGATCGAAGAAACGGCTCCAGTAAAACGTCAGGTTGAACGGCGCCATCAGCAGTTTGTACGGCTCCCTGCCCAGTCCAAACGCCAGCTGCGCCTCGCGGTAGATTCGGGCGTTCTCCGCCGTCCAGTTGCGCCCGCCGAAAATCTCGTAAAAGTAGGGATAGACGGGATTGCCTGTGTAGAGGTAGGTCTTGATATACCATGGTGCACCGACCAGCACCGCAATACCCACACACAGCGCGATGTCCCCCATCCGCACCCGTTTATGCCGCACAGCCTCCCACAGCAGAAATAGCGCCACCAGCCCCACACTGCCCAGAGCAGTCATCTTCGTGCCCAGCGCAAGACCGCCCATCAACCCTGCCAGCACCAGCCATCGCCGACGTGCGGATGGTTCGCTTTCGCCGACGGCGTTCCAGCCTGCCAGCAGGAAGAGCAGGGTGTACGCGGTGGTGGCTAAATCCGCGTAGGCAACGGTGGCTTCCCACAGCACCACGGGCGCCGAAATCAGGCTGGCAACCGCCCAGCTACCGCTATAGCCCGACCGCCGCGCGAAGGCAAGCACCGCCCCCAGCGTCAGGAGCAAAGTCGCCCAGTGAAACACCTTCGCACCGCCCGCCCCTGCGCCGATGCCCAGTGCCCACAGGTACTGCATCTCTATTACGAACGGGAAGTTGGAGTGGTGCATGAAGGGGATATAACCGATACGTCCTTCGCGAAGCCAGATGGCAGGGGCAGCCAGATGATAGGACAGCCCGTCCCAGTCGGTGGCGGCGGGGGGTGATGCCGCCATCGGCAGAGCCAGCACCCCGATGCCCCCTCCCAACAGCCACTCCCGCCATGCGGGCATCGGTTCGCGAGTTCCGTCGGCACGTCGGCGGAGCAGCAGCGCGGAAAACAGTATTGCCAACAGAACCGCCCACAACGCCCACGCTGTGGTCCAGCCGGCAAGCCCCAGAGCCAGCACCAGATAGGATAACGCGCCAGTGCTTAGTGCCAGTCCAAACGCCAGCCTCTCCGCCGTGTCCACGAACGGCAGGCGCATCCTTGCGCACCATACCCCGCCGCTCCACGCCAGCGCGGCGACGATGAGAAGCATAATCACCCAGATCCAGGGGTGATACAGCACCACGTTTGTCAATCCCGCCACTCCGTCTCTGCGTTATCGCTCACAGCAAGTATAACCGAAAGGGCGGGCGCAATGCCAGTGCCGTGTGTGCCTTCACGTTCTACTTCCGCCAGTACTCCTGATGCACGTATCGGTAGGTAGGCAGCACGGTGCCGGGTGTCCACTTTACCTTGAACGGCGCGGGCGGGTCGTACACAAACGGCTCCTCGGCGCCGATGTAGTCTGCCTGCTGGCGTTTCTCAATGCAGCTCAGCAGGACGCGCTGTTTCAGCGGGATGTACTCGGGCACGTGCGGACCGAGTTCGTACTCCACGTGCGCGGCGCGGAACTCATAATACACCACGCGGCGCATCTTGTTCGACAGGTTGTAGGGCGAGCCGTGTACCAGCAGGATATTATGAAACAGCACATCGCCGGGCTGCATCAATACGGGCACGGCTCCCGTCGCGCGAAAATGCTCTTTGGTCAGGTCGTTATCCCGGCGCTGGGCTATCCACTGCTGTGCCTGCTCGGCATCCCATTTGTGACTGCCCGGGATGACCCACAGACAGGTATCCTCATCCGCCTCGTCCAGGTAGAAGTCCACATTGAAGATGGGCGTATCGCCCACGCACTCGGTGCCTGCATCGCGGTGCCATGGCACGATAATCCCCTCGCCGGGCATCTTCAGCACCATCGAGTCCCAGGTAGGGATAAAGTCCTTGCCGATGAGCTTCTCTACCGAGCGCAGGATAAATGGATGCCCTAACAGCACCTTCATCTCGTCGCGCTTGTCGATGACGTATTCAATTCGGCGCAGAACGGGCTGTCCGCTCTGGGGACCGGTACCGTACATGTAATCGGGCTCTTCGCGCACGGTTTGGGTGGCGTAGTCCACCAGCTCCTGCATCGCCTGTTGAATGCGCCTCAGCTCCTCGCCTTTCAGCACGGAGCGCAGGATAAGGTAGCCGTTGTCCAGAAAGAATTGCTTCTGCTCGTCGGAAATCACAGAGTTGGTTTGTGTGCTCAATGCTGTCACCTCCTGTTATCCAGAAAATACCTGTTGAGAGTCGAACAGCAGTGGGAAGAACTGTCCCTGCATCTTTTCGCCTGTGGGAATGGGCGGCACTCCCTCCAGCGGCGGCTGGTCGGAAGCGGACTTTACGCCATCAAGGAACACGTTAATCACCGTAGCGCGGCGGGGTCGCTCGGAACGGTTCACGCCCGAACCGTGCACCACCATCGCGTGGTGGAACGAGCATTCGCCCTTCTTCAGCTCCACCGTGACCGGTTTGAACTGCGCTTTCTGCTCTTCGGTCAGCACGCTCATGATGGCTTCCATATCGCCCGCCAGCCCGGTGATGGGCAGGAGGTTCCAGCGGTGACTGCCGGGGATGTACATCAGCGCACCGTTCTCCTCGGTGGCGTCATCCAGCCCAATCCAGCAGGTCAGGTGCGCCTGGGGCTGGGTGCGCGTCCAGTACGAGTAATCCTGATGCCAGGCGACTACTCCGCCCTGTCGCGGCGGCTTACAGAAGAGCTGGTCGTGCCAGAAGCGCACTGCGCCGCCTAACAGCTGTGAGGCAGGCACGGTGAAGGCGGGATGCCACAGGATGTCATGGAAGCCGGGGGTGATTCGCCATGCGCCCAGCGCGTGGAAGAGGATGGTGTTCGGGTCTTTGCTCTCGTTGGAGTGGTATTCGTAGAACAGATGGTGTCCGGGGTGCGAAGGGTCCATTAAGCCGGCAAGCTCGGAGCGAAGCTGTTCCACCTGTTCATCGGTGAGGATGCGGATACCCGGCAGGTAGCCGTTCTCGTGATAAAAAGCCACCTGTTCCTCGCTCAGGCGATACTGGCTCCACTCTTCCGGGCTTCGCGGCAGGGTAAACAGCCCGCCAATCGGCTGGTGATACACCGAGAGGTCTTCAACCATCTTCTGCCTCCTGCAAAGATGTGTGAGGTATTTTATCATGCTAATTGTTGGGGAGTCAACGCCGGATTGCCTCGTCAATAATCGGAACGAGTACCCTGCGGTGGATGTTGTATGCCAAACCCTTCACCTTAGTGGGCAAGAGGCGCAAACTGGATGGCACGGCTTGTTCGTTCGTCCCCGGCAGATGATGGTACAGGTGGATGTGCCGGTCTCTACACTCCCGCGGCCAAGTAGGCGCGCACCAGAGCCCGAAACAATCCGTTGTGCAAGCCGTGTCCCAATTTAAGGTGCACCAACTCGTGTACCAGCACTTCGCGGCGAAACGCGGCCGGTTGCCTCAACAGATCGCAGTTTAAGGTAAGTCTTCCCCGGCTGGAGAGGCTGGCCCACTTGCGCTTCATCGGTCGCAGGTGGATTTCTCGCAGGTGCTGCTCCACGCCGATGCGCCGCGCCCAGGTGCGGGCCTCGGCGATCAGCAGGTCGCGGGTGATCGATTCAGCAAGAGGGGATGGCGACGTCATAGGGCAGCCCTCCGCAGCAGGGTGAGCATCTCATCGGCCCAGGAAACCACCTCTTGTTGTTGGACACCGGCTCCGATCAGTGCCTTGTAGAGCATCTTGCGCAATTCCCGCTCCTGCTGGCTGCTCGCCGCCCAGTGGGGGAACCGCTGAAAGGCTGACTCCACGGCGGTAGCCAGGCGTTCGGCATCCGGGGCGGTCATCCCTTTTTGCACCCGCGCCCACCAGGCTACGGCAAAGGCCTGCGGCGAACGGTCGCTCTCGCGGCGCTGCGCTTCGGCCTCCTGAAGGTGCTTCACCAGGTTTTCCAGATCAGCCAGCGCCTGCTGGCTGGTGATCTGGCGTTCCTCGAAGGCGTGGCGAATGGCTTCCGCCCGCTCCCCAATAGGAATGAGATGTGGCTGTTGGCCGCCTTGTTCTTCCACCAAGCGGTGCAGCTCGCGCAACAGGTTGAAGACCTTGACCGTCTCCGGCTTGTCCTCCTTAAGCAGGGCCAGCAACGCCTCCACGCCAATCTGGTAGGTCGCGCCCGGTTCATGCACAGCCTGGGTGGTGGTGTACTGCTGGACGATCGCGGCGGTCTTGCGCAGGAAGGAC
>CAZOGB010000046.1:0-28879 GCA_964579145.1 uncultured bacterium
CCGCAAGCAGGGGGATTGTCAGCCCCCCTGTCGTCCCCCCGCAAGCAGGGGGACAGTCCCTCCCCGCCTGCGGGGAGGCTAGGTGGGGCTGTCCAGTCTATCAGAGGGCAACCACAGAGGGTTGCCCCTACGAACGGCTCTCCAGGAGGTTCGCCATCCAGTTTGGCGGACGTGTTATGCTGTGGAGGGCGAGGCTCCTGCCGAACCGTGTTTGCCCTCCAGGAGGAAGATCCTCCTCTCTCCGTGGCGGGGAGAGGCTGGGAGAGGGGTTCTGAATCATCCCCCAGTCTCCCTGCGAGAGAAAAAACCTCTCCCCGCGTCGGGGAGAGGCAGGGAAAGGGGTTATGCCTGCTTAGGGCACGATCACATCGGGATACAGCCGCGGGCTGAAGGCTTCAAAGAACAGATCACTGGTGCCGCCGCGCGTGCTGTTCCAGAAGAGCCACACCTTCGGCTCGAACTCGTCCTTCAGGGCGAACAGGTTGCTTTCGCTGGTGGCACCGACCAGCGGCACCATCGCCTGCGAGCCTTCGGTGGCTTCGGATGTTTCGTCGATCCAGCGCACCACGCCCACCACCGTGCGCGGACTCGGTTCGGGGTTGCCCTGCGCGTCCACAGCGGTGTAGGTAATGCTTACCAGCTTGCCCTCGTCCGCTTCGGTGAAGTAGAGGCGTCCCCGTGCGAAGTCCACCTCCACCGGTCCCACAGGTGCGCTGAGGCCGGTCACCTGCACGCCGGACACGTCGGGACGACGCTCACCCTGACCGTCGGTGATGATGGGCGTGTACACCGGCGCAGGCAGGTATATTCCGAGCCGCATGGTCTTCGCCACAAACACTTCCGCGGTCGGCGAGCCGGTGGACTTGCGATAGAACAGCCAGAGGCGGTCTACCGGCGGCGACTGGGTCGGGTTGTTCAGCGCGGGCAGGATGTACTTCCAGCGCGGGTTTTGCGACTTCTCGAGTCCGCCCGTCGGTGCGCTATTGGCGCCGGCGTAGAAGGCTATCGGTTGCGGCACCGGCACGCCATCGTTGGGCACCAGCGAGTTCCAGCCGTGGTTTGCCGTCAGGCGCATCGCGCGTGGCGTATAGTCGGCGAAGATCACATCCGTGCGCGACGGAGCGCGATACGGGAAGGTGACCGTGCCAGCCGACAGGTCTATTACCGCCTGCCAGTCGATCTGCGTGCGTGCGCTGTCGGTGTATCGGGTGAGGTAAAGGATGCCTGTGTTCGAATCGTACTGCTGACCGTACCAGTAGTTCCCCGACTGCTGGATGTCGTTGGCTGCCAGCGGTTGCGGGTCGCCCACGCGCCAGATGCGGATACGCTGTCCCCGCGCCCACGAGAGGTCTCGCGACATCCAGACGTTGGTGGTGCCGATTCGCTGGAGCACCTCGCCGCGCACCGGCGGCAGGTTTACCGGCGTCAGTGCGCCTCCACCGCCCAGCCTGAAGCGGGTGAGCAGTATCTCATTGGTCTGGCGCGTCTTGGTGGAGGCGGTATAGATGACGTCGAGGTAGCCGGCACGCGGGATAGCCAGCGGCTCGAAGGCGTTGGTCACCACCGCGGGCACGGGCAGCTGCTGGTCGCGCGTCCATGCGCTTGGGTTCAGCGGGTTGCCCAGGCAGGCGTTGTAGTAGATGGTATAGCGTCCACTGGCTCCGCTGTACCAGAACATCACGGGCACGCCGCCGATAACCGTCACGCGCGGCTGGAAGCGTGGCAGAGCCGCATCGTTGCCCAGCGCCACGGGCGTTCCGGGCACGCCGTTCACAATCGGCGCCACGAAGGTGACGTTCTCTACCAGGATAGAACCGTTGTCCTGACGCTTCGCTGCCTGTCCCTGCCATAGCAGGTAGGGCTGGCCGCCCGCAACGAAGAACGTCGGCGCGTAGTGCTTGATAGAAGATGGGATGACCGTGCCCGGCAGGGTGGTGAACAGCCTGCCGTACTTGTCGCGCACCGCGCTGTTCGTTGGGTCGCGCGGATACTCCACACTGCGTCCGCTCCACCATTGCGTGGGCGAGGCAGGCGTCCACACTCCGCGCTGAGCATCGCGTGGCAGAACGGCGACATGCAGGAACCAGGCGTTGCTCCCGGATGGCTGCGTCTCGCGGTAGCTGTCGGTTCCATCTTCAACGGGGCGGTTCCTGCTCCAGTTACTGCTCCACGCCAGCAACATGCTATCGTCCCCCATCAGCGCGGCGGGTTGCACGTTTGCTGACAGGTAGCCGGGCTGTCCGGGCTGAGGCGGAATGCCCTGCCATATCGTATCCACCTGCGGCAGGGAGCCGCTGGATGTGCTGTTGGTCAGGCGCGATTCGGTCACCGTCACCTTCACCCGCATGGTCGGCTCGCTGACCGGTTGTGCCGGCTCGTTGTTCGCCAGAATGCCCAGCACGTACGGGTTCCACGACGCCGCTTCAAAGATGCGGATGAGGTTGCTATAAGTGCCCGCCGGCGTGCCCAGCGGAACCTGCACGCTGACTAGCGGCTTAGTGGTGGGTACGTTGTCGAACGCGCCGCCCGCTGCGCCCGGATAGGGCTTGTCCGGGATGGACAGCACGGTCGGACTGCTATCGGGGCGCGGCTTGTGGAGGGTGTGCATACCCGGGAAGCCGTTGTACAGCGGCGGGCGCATGGTCAGCCACATCGGGTCATAAATCTGGTCAATGGAGGTGAACACGTTCTGCTGAACCACGCTCCCATCCGACCGGCGCACCCAGCCAGCGGTCAGCGCGGGTTTGTGGAAGGTAAAGGTCGGGTCACCGATGGGGTTGACCTCCCAGTAATACGGGTTCACCTGGTCGCTGACCAGCGTGATGGGCAGCGGGTTCTGGAACACCGGGTTGCCGCCAGCATCCAGATAGTCCACCGAGCCTACCGCACGCACGTTCAGCAGGTTCACATTGCTGAGGCTGCGCACCGTAAACGGCTTCCAGAACGGCTTCAGCGACTGGTACCACGGGTCGTTCAGGTAGGTTGGGTCGCTGTCGGAGATAGGCGGACGGAAGGCATGGGTCGCCGGGTCGGGATGCACGCCGAAACCATGCGGCACCGCGCCGATGTCGATGGTCTCCTCTTCCACGCGCAGGCGCATATCAGGCGGGATGCCCAGCGTGATTCGGAACTCGCGATACGGCTCTTCGCGAGTAACCGGAGGCGTCTGCCGCAGTCTCGCCCCGCCGGGCAGGTCCAGGTTGCCGTTATTATTGACATCCACGTACACGCGAATCGGAGCGCGGAATCGCGTGGCATATCCGCGAGCGGTAAGCGGGTTCGTGCCGTCGAATCCCACAAGGTTCGCGGGCTGGAACTGCGGCACCTGCACCATCACTTCGCCGACGGTTGGCACTAACGTCCAGCTGGTCCAGTCCGGCGCTACGCCTACCGGGTCGGTTGGTGGTGCTAACGCTCCGCCTCGCGAAGCCGCAGACAGGTCCACCCCGCCGGCAGATACCCGCAACGCCCGTTCGGGGATGTCCGGGTAGTCGACGCTGGTGTTCGGGATGTTCACGGGCAGTTCGTCCCAGGGCAGGGGGTTAATCACCGCCAGTGAGCCATCGTCGTTGTTGTGCCATGCCAGCCGTTCGCGCTCTACCTTCACCCGGAGCGGGTCGCCGCCCAGCAGAGCTACTTTCGAGCGGTCGGCAATCTGGATAAGCCGGCTTCCACTGGCGCCGTGTGGCACCAGACCCATCACCACCCACGCCAGGTTCTTGCCCGCATTGCCGTTCATGCTCAGCTCCTGCGGCACCGAGTTACCCACCACCGTCTGACCGATCCACCCCACCTCAAAGGTCGGGTTCGGGTTGATGGTGCCGTCCGGGTTCAGGATGCGAAGAGCCAGCGGATGGGCGACGGTGAACTCGAAGTACGGGTCTACCGTGCGCTCCATCGTGGTTGTGGTGGTTTGCTGACCACCGCCTGTGGTGGTGGTTGCGGTGGCGCGCACAGCGGCGGTGTAACGTGCGCCGGGTGTCCACGCATCGCCGTCCTGCGTCGGCACGATGCGGAAGGCGTGATACGCCATCCATTTCTGGTTCACGCCCACATCGGTTCCATAGGGCACCACGCCAACCGTGCGGTTCACCGTTGCGGCGCGACTGCGCAGGCTCAGCGTCACCGAGCGGGCAGGCGGTACCAGCCCCTGCATTCCATAGGCGATGACGTACACCGTGTCGCCCCACTCATAGCCAATCTTGCGCGTGTGTCCGCCGGCGACTACCTCTTCGGGCGTGCGGGTGCGCCGCTGCACAATATCGGCGTACTCTTCCGCCGTGAAGATTTCCACCTTCAGGTTCGTCAGTTCCGGCGTCAGCGAAGCGTCTACCAGCTCCGCACCCGGCGGCTCGCCCGGTGTAAGATAGCCACCAGTTGGTGAGAAGGCGTAGATGATGCCGTCATCTCCGGCGATGTACATCCAGTCGTTCGCTACCGCGGGCGAGGCAAACACCGACTGCCCCAGCGTCTGCCAGCCCCACAGCACATCACCGCGCACGTTAATCGGGTTGCCGTTGTTGTCCAGCACCTGCCGGAAAGTGCCGGGTCCGCTGTTGAACGCACTGAGCGCGAGCACCTTGCCGTCCATCAAGCCGAACACGATAGCCGGCAGGGGCCCCGTGCCCGTCGCTGAGCGGCTGGGGATAATCTGCGTAAAGGTGATGGACGAGTAGATGGATGCGCCCATCGAACCGCTGGCGGATGCCACCGGGTTCAGCGGATCGGTCACGTCCTGCCATACCAGCTCTGTCCTGCCGTTGCCGGTGCCCTGGGCGTCCAGCGCGTACACCGTGCCGCCCCGGTCGCCGATAAACACCACGTCGCGGACACCCGTAATGGTGGTGACCTGCGCCGCCACCGTCGGCGAGGAGTACAGGAACGGCTCCACGGGGTCTTCGTCGCCCGCGGTGCTCACGGGCGGGTTCTGGGCATAGGGCCACACCCAAACGCGCTCGGTGCGCCGACGTCCTGTGCCCTCCTCCCGCACACAATACACCCGTCCATCCGAAGAAGCGAAGTACACCTTGCCGTCAAAGATAGCCGGCGTGGTGGAGATGGGATCCAGGGGCAGTTCCTCGTTCAGCGCGGGGTCGCTCCCCGAGGCTGGTTCGTATTTGCCCGGATAAATCCAGCGTTCGGTGGTGGTGCCGCCGGAGCCGTCAGCATCCAGCGCGTACATTCGCCCGTCCAAACCGCCCACAAAAATGGTCGGACCGACACCGCTGGTGCGGTTGTATGCGGGCGAAGAGACGAAACCGTTCACCACAGCCGCCTTATCCGCGGCGGGATAAATCCAGATACGGTCGGTGGTGCCGGGATTGCTCGCGCTGAAGTCGCCGTTTCCGCTGGCATCCAGACAGTACACGCGCCCGTTGGAGTTGGCGACATACACCCGCCAGTCGGGCGAGCCGCTCGTGCCGATATTCACCACCAGCGGCGAGGAGTATCCGAAGGAACCAACCACAGGACGCTCATTCAGCGGCTCTTCAGGGTACACCCAGTACGAGAAGGTCGTGCCGTCGCCGTTGCCCACGGCGTCCAGCGCGTATACCTTGCCGTCATTCGCAGAGAAGAAGACCACCTGCCTGTCGGCTACCGTTCCGCCGGAGAGGCGCATGGGCACGGTCTGCACCACCGGAGTGGAGAAGATGCCGCTGGCGCCCGTTCCCTGTTCCACAAATCGCGCTGCGTCGGCAATCACCACGCGCCCTTCGGTCACCTCGCTGGCTTTGCGGCAGTAGTTGACCAGCTCCACGTAGTTGGTTGTACCCTGTCGCATCCGATAGGTGCCCAGGCTGAACCACTGTCCGCCCGCCGTGTTTTGCGTCTGGTCTACCTCCACCACCGTGTCACCGTCTTCGTGGTGCACGATGTAGCGGGCTACTGTGGTGCGGCTCACGCTTCCGTCGTCCTGCGGCAGCCAGACGTAAATCGTGTACTGTGCGGTCGTCGCTCCGTTGGAGGGTTGAAGGTCCGGCTGCCAGCGCACGCGCCTCCATGTGGTGGAATCGGTGCTACCCGTCACCGTTGTCTGCAGGTAGCTGGTACTGAAGGGGTCGGGCTGAGGCGTGGCGGGTGCGGTCCAGCCGGGGTCTGCCAGGAAAGTGGGCGTACCGTCAGCATCATCTACGGTGACCGCACGCTGTCCGCTCACGTTCAGCGGGTAGCGCCACACCACCCGCCCGGCGTTATCAAAGCAGTACATCACTCCGATTTCCACGCTGGCGGTGGGGTCGTTGGGGTCGGCAACGCGCTCGATGCGTCCGATGAACACCCGTTGCACCAGCTGTCCGGGCGCGACCTGTATCGTCGCTGCCACCGGCGAGGAGTAGAACGAACCCAGGTCAGGCATGAAGCGTACGCCGTCAAACACCACCAGCCGCCCGGCGTCATCAAAGTTGCCGTCCTCGTCGGTATGCGTGGAGGTATTGTATGCGTAAACCTCTACGGGGCGTCGCCCGTCGAAGGGAAAGGTCAGGTCACTGCGCAGGCGGGTGCGCTCCCACCTGCTGGTGGTGGAGTTGTATACGTAGGCGGTGCTTCCCGCTGTGCCCAATCGTATCCAGTTGCCGCCGGCTGTCTGGTCCACCACCAGAATAATCTCGCCGTAGGTGTTTGTGCCGGTGGGGTAGCGCACCTTGTAGACCGCTTCGCGCACGTTGCGGTTGCCCTGCGTGCCGCTGGACGGGAACCATACGGCAATCTGATAGCGAGTAGGTCTGGCGACAAGCGGGTTATAGGCGGAATCGTTCGGGTCCAGCTCGTTCGGGGTGGCGTTGCGCCATCGCACAACCACCGTTGCGCCGCTGGTGGGGTCATCGGCGTTGCTGGGGTTGACCGCTGTGGCGTAGTCGTAGGAGTCGCGGAAACCGTCGGTCACGGCGTTGGTATCGGTGATGTTGATGGTGGTCACCGAACCCTGTGTGACCGTATAGTCGCCTGCGCGGTTCACGCCGTCGCGGTCTATCTCCAGAGTAATACCTCTATCCTGCTGGGCGGGCCACCACCAGCGCAGGTATGCCCTGCCCGGACCCTGCTCGGTGCTGAGGTTTGTCGCGCCTGTACGCTGAGGGTCGCGGCGGAACATCGGAAAATCGTCCGCCCACACCGCGCACTGCGCAAGCAGCACGCTCCCGATTATCCACGCCAGTAACCAGTTTCTCGCTGTTGCCATATGGTCTTCACCCTCGCTTCCGCTCAGCAATCTCTTCACACTCTGTTTGACGAAACGGCACGGGGATTCGTTCGTAACCCCCTCAGAACGGTCTATCCGCATAGAAGGGTGTATCCACCCGATAAGTGTCACTGCTGACCACTTCGTTGACGTTCGCCCAGCTTTTTACTCGCCTCGGCGTCCACCACACGATGTCCTGCGGTTTCATCCCGTCGGTCAGGTAGGTGTGTGGACCGTCGATTTCGTTCACTACCTGTGTGGCGCCCGGGTTGTAGTTGGCGGGGTCTATCTCGAAGACCTCTCCGTTGAACCGGCTGCTATCGGGCAGAAGCCCACGATAGGCGTTGGCTATCAGGTAATGTCCGTTGGGCAGGCGCACTGCGCTCACCGCCCACAGCGGGATAGCCCGGCTGATGTACACGTCCACCGGCTGCGGTCCCGTGATGCGGTCGCGCAGGTGCGTCAGACTGCGATACACCTGGTCGGTCAGCTGCCACTTGATGCGCCACTGATTGGGCGCGAGGCGTTCCAGGTCAAACACGCCCTTATCGGTGGCAAGCACGATGTTGTACACGACGGTTCCTGTTGCGCTGTCGTAGCGTACCGGATACACCTGCACGCTGTTCGGACTGCCGATAGGCACTCTGTTATTCGAGCCGACCGGCTCGTTGGGCAGGAGTACCTCGCTGAAGGCTTCGGTGATGTCCAGTCCCGCGCCGATAGTGCGCACCATCACCGTGCCTCCGACGCCTTCCTCGCCTGTGCCGTCCGGGCGCACACGATAGTTGGCGACCGTCGCCACCAGCGTGAATACCGGTGCACCGCCGCTGTAGCCCGATACGATGCGCTGGATGCCCGTGTAGCGATACTTGCGCCGCTCGGCACCGCTCGCGCTTGTCCAGAACAGCTGCCGTCCCGCAATCAGCGATCCGACCGCTCCCGTGGTAGCATCAGCAGCGTAACGGTCTACTACGTCGATCAGCCGTCCGTTGCCCGTGTCGGCAATCAGGTAGTGCACCCAGAACTCCAGATCCTGCGCGTCTTCAAAGGGGTTGACCCGATTGCCACCTGCCTCCCTTGGCACGTATTCGGTGTAGATGTTCACGTCCTGCGGCTCGCGCAGTTCGTGCGGGTCGCCCGGCATCAGCGGCGCAGGCGGCTTCGTGGGGTCCGACAGGTCAAGGCGCGGCGGGTTCTCGAATCGGCGCAGTTCCGCCGTCACATTGCCCGACCGGTCCACCCACACGATGCGGTTGTTGCCGGTATCCACCACAATCATCTCGTTCGCGCTGGTGCGGTACACCTTGGCGGGGCGTGCCACCGAGGTGGGCGTTACGCTCACTACCGGCGCGGAGCCGCCCGAAGCGGTTCCCCACAGCTTGCTGGCGTCCATACTCCACGCCACCTTGCCGCCCGGGTCCATCTCCAGCAGACGGTGGCTATCGGCAATCAGCGTCATCTGACGCTCAAATACTTTGATGCCCGTATCGCCGACCGCCGCCAGCAGCCCACCCGACACCGCTACCGACGCGATGCCCTGAGTGCCCACCTGCGCCCGGCGCAGCTCGTTCAGCGTGGCGGTTAGCAGGTTGAACAGAGACGGTCCCCACGTCGCGGGGTTGTTCGGGTCGTACCCGTAGTCCGCGGGCTTGCCCAGCGCGGGCCACAGCACATGGTTCGGCTTGTCCGAGTCCTGAGTAATCAACGGCACGTCATCGCCTGTCTGGATGCTGGGGTCGGTCGCGGTGGGGTCGGCAGAGACCGCAATCACCGTAGAGACCTGCACTCCCGGCGCATCCACCTGCGCCGACAGGTACACCACGTCGCCCGCTACCACCGGCGACGCCTTCACCCGCACCGCCGGGATGAACATGAACCACTTCAGGTTGCTGTAGGTGGAAGGCTGGATGAAATACTGGCGCGGCGGCTCACTGCCCGCAGTGACCACCACCAGCGTGGGCTGGGACAGGCTGAAAGCGAATATCGCACCGCCTCCGCCCGCGCCCGGCATCATGTTGTTGATGGTGATGATTCCACCAGCCCGGTTGACCGAGTACTGTGCGGGTTGTACATAGGTATACTGAGCGGGACCACTTGCACTGCGTATCACGTCCACCTGCCGGATTTGCAGGGTGGCGTTGCCCGGGATGGCGATGGGGTTGCCGTTGTCGTCGCGCAAACGCAGTTCCACGCGCGGGTTGTTGTTGAACGCCATCAACACCGTACCTGGTATTTCACCGATGGGCGGACCGAAGTTTGCGCGCGCCTCCGCCACCGCATAGGTGGTGTTGCCAAACACGGCAGGCGGCGCGGAGAAGCCGACCGGGTTGATGCCAATGTACTGCCCGGCGGGCAGGGGCGTGCCGAACAGCGTATGCTTCATCTGCAGGGACGGGGGCACGGTCACCTGCTGTTGAGGCGTAATCTGGTCGGTGTAGCCGTTATGCAGCTGCCAGCGCCAGCGCATCACCGTTCGGTTGCCCGGCTGTTCCAGCACGGCGTACACACTGCCATTATCAGTGGTATAAATCACGTTATCGCCGGCATCCAGCGCGGGCTGACCCATGATGTTCTTGCTCGGATTGGGCACGACGTCGGCAATGCCCACGCTGGTGCGTACCGGTGTGCCGGGCGACTTGCCCCAGTCGATAAAGTAGTTCATCACCACCACCGGGTTGGTGGCGGGCGGGCTGGCAAACTGAATCGTGCCTGCGTTCACCGTCACGCGCGAGTCGGGCAGGTCGTAGCGGTCTACCAGCACCAGCGAGCCGTCCGTCTGGCGGTTATACACCCACACCACCGGGTTCAGTGGGGTGTAAGGGCTGGTGGGGTCCGCCAGGAAGATGTGCAGCTGCCGCCCCTGCGCGCGGGTGACAAAAGTGCGCTTATCGTTGTTCGGGTTGCTGAGCACCTCACCCTTCGTGCCCAGCCAGAAAGCGTACACGGCGCTGGTCAGCGTGCCCGTAGTGGAGCTGGGAGCGGTGGCGACGTACGCCATCAGGTCGGAAGCGATGGAGCCTTCTCCCGTTTGCCCTCTGTCCTGCACATAGCCCAGCGTGACGCCGCCGCGTATCAGGGGCAGGTTGGTGCGAGGCTGTATCCAGTCCTGTCCAGCACTGCCGGAGTTAATCACGTCGCCCGTGACTGCCCATAGCACATACAGCCGTCCGTTGTTTCCGCCCGTACCCGCCTGCACAGCGGGTACCACAATCAGTCCTTCCGCTGCGGCGCCGGCGGGAATATCGTCGCTGTCATACGGCACGGCGTTGGGCAGATTGCGTTCCCAGACCAGATTCGAGCCATCCGACAGACCGGCGATGGGCGAGTTGATGCCTCCCGTGCGCGGGAAGGCGCGGTACGCCTGAACGGTGCCGTTTTTCAGCGTCACCACGACCAGCGCGCGCTGGAGCGGGTCGTTGCTGGAGGTGGGTATCTCCACGATTTGCGGTGTGGAAACGGGGTCCGCCCCCAGCGGAGCCTCCCATATCTCATCGTAGGGCGTGCCCCTCTGCCACAGGTCGGGCAGACCGTCGTCCTCGTTGCCGTCGCCGTCGATATCGCGGCGCGGGTTGGCGTCGAAGCAGTACAGGCGCAGACCACCCAGCGGCGAAGTGCCAACCACGAACAGTGCGCCATTATAGAACACCGGCGCGGAGGCGAAAGTGCCCACCGCCTGCAGTCCGGTCAGTCCCCACTTTTCCACCAGCGGCGCCCCTACGCTCTCGAAGGAGCCCGAGGTACGGCGCGGGTTCTTGCGCTGTGCGGTAAACGCCGACGCCCACTGAATCATGTTGTAGCCGAACTTCAGGTTCGGGGGCGCGGCGGCGGCAAAGTTATCGTTGGCGACCGGAACGCCGGGCGGAGCCACCGCATGGCTGAGCGCATAAGCAATACCGATGGAGGAGACCACTACCGCCCCACTGCCATACTGTCCTGCCATCAGCACCGGACGACGGTTATCCTGGCGCACCGCGATTGGAGCCAGCACACCGGGTGCAGGAGGAGCGTTCAGGTCGGCGCCAACCGCGCTCAGCGAGCCGCGAGTGCCCGCACCCATTCGGTTCAATTCTCCCAGCCGAATCGGATAGGGGATGTTCACCAGCGGATGGGTGGGGTATACCAGTAGTCCGTTAGTCAGCCCCTCATCGTTGAACTGCAGGTCGAGGAAAAGGGGCGCGCGCGTGTCGATGGTGTAAGCCGTCTGGTTATCGATCCACAGCAGACCACCTGCGTCCACAAATTTGCGCAGCTTTTCGCGCTGTTCGGGGGTGAAGGCGATATTACTGCCCTGCGTGGCGATGACTGCGGCGTCGAACTTGCGCAGGTCTTCCATGGAAACCGTGTCCAGGTTCACCACCCAGTAGGGCGCCATATTCTTCCTGCTTCCCGGTCCAGCCAGCGGGTTGACGAAATCCCAGCCGGCCGGCTTGTAGTCGGTTCGCCTGTCCAGCACATGCCACACGAAGGGGGTAAGCACAGGGTTATTGCCGACCTGCAGCACGCAGACGCGGATCTGCTTGCGCACTGCGGTGTACGTATAGGCATCCCCCTGTGCGGTGCGAGACAGCCCCAGCCACATGGCGAAGACGCCCAGCCATATCAGCGTAAACAGTCGGTTTCGCATAGCCATCACCCTTCTTCTCTCGGCTCAATCTGTTCGGGATCGATACCCAGATCACGTAATCGCTGTGCCAGACTCTCGGCACGCTGTTGTGCACGGCGGCGTTCCGCTTCCATCTGCGCATAGGTCAGAAACGGTTGCCCGTCGGGGCGGATGATGCGCAGCTCGCCGCCCACTCGTTCAAAGCGCACGCCCAGTCTCGGGCTGACCCAACCGTCTACCTGGTCTATTACCTGAAGCCGCCCATCCTCGGCGCGAATCCATCCTGCAAAGTCGCCCGTTTCCGGGTCATACAGATAGTATTCCTCCACACCGTAGCGGTCGTAGAACTCCAGTTTTTTCGCCATCTCCAGCAGGGAGTTGCTGGGCGACAGCACTTCTATCACCACCTGCGGTGCGATGCCGTCCTCCTCCCACTGCTTGTAAGAGGGGCGGTCGCCTTTCGGTCGCCCAAAAACCACCATCACGTCTGGTGCCATACGAATCTCCGGGTGGTCCTTCACGGGATACCAGAACAGGTTGCCCGCCACGAAGACATCCTCCCGGTCATGGAAGAGCGCTTCGAGTCCGCCTTCGATGGTCACTATCCAGCGAAACTGCTTGGTGTTATCCGCCATCGGCTTGCCATCGGACTCAGGGTAGACCACTGGCTCCCGTTGCGAGGCGAGGACAGCCATATCACCTCATCTCCCCCACATAGAGCAGTCCCGGACTGACCGGCAGGCGCGGCATGGGAGGCAAACGCCGTCCGTACTGATCGACGCGCACCACACCCGCTGTGGTAAACACCGGGTCGTACTCCATCACCAGGTTGTAACCCATCGGCAGATTGCGCGTGGGGTCGCGCGGGTCGCGCAGATGGAACGGCGGTATCGGGATACCCGAATTGCCGTACTGCGGTGGGATCCATCCCCACTTCTTCAGCCACTCGCCCTGGTCCTGGATTGCCCATGGCAGGTTCTCGGCTATCGCGCCACGGATGGTGATGCGGATGTCCAGAGATTGCCCGTAGAACGGATACACAGGTGTCAGCACGTTGAACAGCTGCCGGCGCAGGTTCTGGTTCACCGAGGACGGGCTGGAACCTACCGGGAACGTGTCGCGCGGGTCGGTGTTGAACCACTCGCCGGGCAGAACCACGAACGAACCCTCCTGCGCGTACATCAACGCTTCAATCGCAATGTCCAGCGGCACCACCGCCACCCGGCTCAGATGGTACTCGTTAGCGGGGGCGTTGCCCCAACCACTGTTGACCTCGAAGGTCAGCCGGTTCTCGTCGCCCGGTCTGGTATTCAGCACGTAGTCGCTGCGCGGGTTGGTAGGATCCGTCGGCGGGTTGGGGTTGAAGGGCGATATATTGCGCAGGAGCTCCAGCCCCAGATGTTCGTAGTTCACGCCTGAAGCGTTCACCAGATAGATGGTAGGCAATCCCAGAGCATCCGACAGCCCGCCCGGGAAGCGATACAGGTCTTCATCCAGAAAGCCGTTGCCGTTGGTATCGTTCACCGGGTAGTTCACGTGCAGGAAGATGCTGGTCTGTTCGTTCTCGATAGCCGCATGGCGCACCAGCAGTTTCAAGCCGTGCGGCCAGGTGTTGCTGTAGTAGTTGTTCAGCGAAATGGCGGACGAGAACACAAAGGACTGCCGCTGGGTGGGCAGGATGGCACGATGCCACGATGGGAAGTTCAGCGGTGCATCCTGTTCGTTCCAGCTGCCCGCCTCAGTGCCCAGTTCGGGGTCAATGAACAGGGTCGTATTGACCACTACGTTCTTCTTCGCCAGTAAAGCAATCGCGCTGGTGTTATCGGGTTGACCGTTGGGCAGGCGCGGCTTCATCAGGTTGCCCTCGATGAAGATGTCGCCGCCGGATACCACTGTCAGCTGCTTGCCGACAGGGATGATGCCGCGGACGCGCACGTTCCCCTCCGCGTAGATAACCCCTGTAAACGGCGTCACAAAGGGCAGACCCACCGCCGGCTTGTTCAGCGACGGGTCCAGAAGGTCCTGAGACAGCCGTCCGTCGGGCAAGTAGGTACACACCATCGTCACGGCGTTGGTGGGTGAGCCGTTGGGTGCACGCCACCGCCCGCGCGTCAGCTGGATGGAGAAGCCGTTGGGGTTCAGGCGGATAATTGCGCCCGGTGGAACGTAGTACGGTCCCTGCCAGTTGCGCGAATCGATGAGGCGCAGGAACTCACTGCGCACGGTCGGACCGCCGAACAGCCCCGGCTCGCGCAGGACGTCGGCGCGGTTGTTGATATAGATGCCTCTGCCGAAACCGAACAGCCCGCTATTGCGCCCGCCAACCAGCGCGCCCGAGTTGCGGGTCATGCTCCAGTAGCGGTTGACGTTGGTGGCAGGGTCGGTCAGGTCGATAATGGGTGGCTCCAGGCGGGTGATGGAACGTCCGCCGCCATCCACGCCCACTCCCATGCGTCCATCGCGGACGACGCCGCCGTAGGTATTGAAACTGGTGCTGCTGCTGGGCAGGAGGATATTGTTGTTCACGCTGACCTGCGCCCGGGGTGCCAGCAGAATGTCACCCGCCACCTCCAACCGGTCGCCGTTTTGCGGGTTCAGGGTAAGCTCCACCCCGCCGTACCAGCGGATGTTGCCGTTGATTCGGATGGGCGCGCCGCTGGTGTTACTGCCCCAGATGAGCCGAACGGGTATCGGGTTCCCGCTGGCGTCGTGTCCCACGATACCTTCGGGTACGCCCAGCTCCACCACCACGTTGGCGCGGCTATCGCGGTTGGTGACGAAGCGCAGATAGTCGGTGATACCGATGGCTTTGTATGCCACCAGCTCACGCCGGGGTCCTCCGGTAGCGGCGCTGGTGAGCATGGTCGGGTCGTTGGGTTCAATCCTGCCCACTCGCCCGATGGACTCGATCTTGATATAGCGCGAGAGGGGACCCGATTCGGGATCGTTTGGGTTGTAAGGGCGCGGGTTATAGGTCACTCGAATCAGCGCACGTCCGTTCTCGAACAGCACCCGGCTGTAGCCGCCGCTCGGTCCGGCGACCGGCGTGCCGCAGGGGTTCAGCGTAGTGGACTCGGTGGGTGCGTAAGGGCGCAGCCACTGGTAGTCGGGGTCGCGACACTGGTCGGGGGGCAGGTTCGCCGGCACGGGGCGCCAGTCCGCGCCCTCCTCGCTGAAGGTGAGCTGCTGGTCAGCGTACTGGATACCCGCTTCCGCGAAGTACTGCGCGTCGGTTACCCTGCCGCTGCGCGCTGCGTTTTCGAGGTTACGCCCGATAATCGCCACGAACAGCGCACCCATGAACATCATCACGAACATCACCACCACAGCCACAATCAGCGTTTGACCACGCTGAGTGTACGCGGCGCCGGTAAGACGGTCTCTGCTGTTCATTTTGTGCATTCCCCCTCCCGCTCTATCGTAACAGGTTGCGTACCCGCACCTGTGTGGTCAGCGACATCAACAGCGGGTCGCCCGTTGTTGGGTCGTACAGCTTGATGCTGATAGCCAGCGTATACTGCGAGCGTGTCATATAGTCCACTTTCACCACGTCGTTCGCGGTGTTGGTCTGTATCCAGTAGGTGACCCGAAGCAGGTCGTATGGCGTGCCGTCGCTGCGCGTGCCCGACGGTATCTGCCACTGCGACCAGAACTCCACATAGCCCGTCTGCAGGGTCGGATGCCCGTTGTTTGTACCCCGGTAGTTGATACGATACTGGTTCGGACCGGGCGTCACGTTCCAGGGCACCCGGGTGTACGGCACCAGTCGTGGCTCCACACCGGGCGGTGCCGTCTGGTCGGGTCCCCAGATACGCTCGGAGCCGGGCACAATCGAGACCGTTGCCAGCAGTTTCAGCGGGCTCTGCCGGTTATTAGAAGCGGTATTGTTGATGTCGGGTTCCGACAACAGCAGATAGCGCCGGCCGCTCTCATCCACCTGCGTATTGCGGGCGAGATATTCGAACACCGGTCGCTCGCCCGGACGGAACACCACCGTCGCCGGAAGCGCGAAGTTCACCGTTCCCGAGCGCGGATCCAGCGTGCACGCCAGGAACGGATAGGGCGCACCAATGGCATTGGGATTGCGCTCCCAGTTGTTCCAGGGGTCCGGCAGATTGGAACAGACATCCTGCGCCCACGTGCCCTCATCGTAACAGCCCGAAGACTCCATCAGCTGGTAGGCGGTGATGTTGAACAACAGCGGACCCCGCCCGATCAGCAGGTTGCCGTTCTGGTCTATCGTGGTGGTGTAATACAACGGCGGGTCGAGGCTTCGGTAAACCGTAACGGTAAACGGACTGCTCCAGCCGCCCTTTTTGGTCATGTAGGCGGTTGGGATGGCGTTGGGCACTTCGTTCGACGCGTCATCCAGCGCGGTAGGAACTGCCGGGTCGTCCGTCACCAGCCCGGGTAGGAACTGTATCAGCGGGGTCACCTGCACAATCTGCCCCTGCTGGTTGTACTGCACGTTGATGAGGTCAATATCTGCCACTTCGGTAACCGGGCGACTGACCTCTAACCAGTTTTGCATGTACGACCTGCCATTTGGGGCGATGCTGGTGTCGTAGAAGAAGCCCGGCTCGTCAAGGATCGGCTGTCCGTTCGCGTCCAGTTTGAACAACCGGGTATTGGGCACAAATGCTCCGTTACTATTGCGCTCGTACAACACAAACTGCGCCCGCCACAGGATATACGGGTTGTCCGCCGCCACGGCAAGCAGTTGCTCGTTGCGGTTGCTGTAGGGTCGGGTTGGGTCGCGGCGAGCGATAAAATAGCGCACAACGGTACGCCCAGCCAGCAGGGGAAGGCGTGGTGGATTGCCCACTCTGCGGTCGGGCGGCACATAGTCACTGCCGTCGGTCGGGTCGGTAACTCCGGCACCGTTGGGGGTGACACGCTCTGGCAGCACGAAGTCAATCTTGGTGTACGGCAGGTAGAAGGTGACCGGGTTGCCCTGTCGGTCAATCAGGTCGAAGCGCAGGGTGGCATCGTTGACCGGGTTACTGGTGGTCAACGGGTTGAGCACGCGCGAGTTGTCGAACACGTATGCCGCGTCGGCGATTTCGCGCGAGATGGTCTCCATCAGGTCGCGGGCGGTATCCTGTGCCTGAGCCACCCGCTGGACGCGCCTTGTAAAGTTGAAGCTTTGCAGCATGGGACCGAGCAGAAGCCCCAGCATGATGGCGGTAATCGCCATCACCACCAGCAGTTCCACCAGAGTAAACGCCTGTGCTATTCTTATGTTGCCTGTATTTCTCATCGGTGTCACCCCTGTTTCATCTCTGTCACTCATTTTATTCCACTTCGCGCGTGAGGATGGTTTCCACCTCATAGCGCTGCCAGCGGTTGTTCTCCTTCCAGATAACACGCGCCTTGAACGACGCACCTTTCACTCCACGCACCACGTAGCCGTAGGTGCTGTAGGCGTCCAGGTCTAGCGAAACCGCCGTGGGTTTGATGTCGCGGATGTCTATGTAGCACAGCGGGCGTCCGCCAACCGATTCGGTGCGGGTGCTGATGCGCGCCAGCACTCCTCGCATCACGTCCTTGCCCAGCACGCTGTCGTTGTAGAACACCTCGCCAAGGATGACCTGCTTGCCGGCGTCGCATACCGGGAAGTAGATGCGGGCTGGCGAGCCGCCGTCGGAGCCACCACCCACATAAAACTCCCGATAGCTCAGCAGGTTGCCGTAGCGCTCGCGGTATATCTCATACGGCTTCATAATCTGTACGCCCCAGTCCGCATCCGCCTGATAGTAGAAGCGCAGGGTGTGCCCAGCCAGCGACGGGTCAAGCACGTTCACGATGCCGTTGCGATAGTCCACCTGATAGGAGCCCGAGTCGCCCTGTCCCACGATAGGGTCGATAATCTGCCCGGTCTGCAGGTCCACCGCCACGAAGTCGGGCTGCTGGCGCACCGGGTCGCCCTGTGGCAAGGCGTTCCAGTTCACCCCGCGGATCAGCCCTTCGTAGGTGGTCTGGTCATCCAGCTTGTCGCCGCGCTTGCGCAGGAAGCGCAGGTTGAGCTTAATCTCCGCCGGCACCGTGGGAACCAGCCTGTCCTCGCGGATGATGTGCCAGTCCAGCACGGTATAATCGATGTGGGCGGTCAGCGGCACCACACCGCGAGCTGTGCGCTCGGTGTAGTTGTGCCCGCGCGGGTTAAACAGCAACACGCCCACGTTCGCGTAGGGACCGATGTTGCCGTAGAGTATCTTGAACTCGTACGGGTCGTCTGACCAGCCCTGCGCCAGCGGAAGGAGCCGGAACTCCCGGCTGACCAGCTCGCTGCCCGCGCGCATCCGCCATCCCGGTTCCAGAATGGGCTTCCCGTCGGGACCCGTATAGCTGCGCAGTTCGATGCGCACCGGTTCCCCAATCAAGCTCACCACGTTGGGGATGGTCTTGGACACCGATTTGAGTTTCCATCCGTCGTTGCCATCGTAATAGTCGTACGAGATGGTGAAATCGCGCGGGTAGGGCGTCGGATAGAACCAGATCACCACGTCGTCGAACGCGCCGTCATCGCTGGCGTCGTAGTCAATGGCGTACTGGTGCGGACCGCGCAGAGGTGGTGGCGCGTCCTCCTGGGCGTTCCACTGCATCCGCACCATAGGCGAGCCGTACACGTTCAGGTTATTCAGTCGCCACACCTGCGCAACGGGGTCGTACAGCGGCTGGTCGACAAAGGGACCGGCTCCCAGCACGTACACCGACCCCTGTCCCGCCACGGTGGGCACAGGGATGGGCACGCGTACCTTTTCGCCCACCACCCGCCGCCAGCGGTTAATATCCGAGTAGTAATAGGCGTCGATGCCCGGAGGCAGTGAAGGCGGTGCGAGGTTATCGGGATGTGCGCCGACGTCTATCGCCTCGCCGGTGGTACTACCGTCGGAGTATGGCGCCAGCGCCAGAACACCTGCTGGCAGTGCGGTCGCGTTGTTCTTCCACCGCTCGATCTCCTGCTGAGCCAGTCGGCTGGCGAACGAACGGTTCTCCGCCGCGCGGGTCACAAAGAACCCGCCCGGGAACAGCTTCAGAATCACCAGAATGCCGATGGTCAGCACGGCAATCGCTGCCAGCACTTCAATCAGAGAGAAGGCCTGTCCCCTTCTTCGTTTGTTCATCATCCCTCCACCGCCTTTCGTCAGGTGGTTTGGTCAATTGTTTCTGTTAGTCCAGGCACCAGAATCGGTTCTGCCCTGCGTTGCTGAAGTTCGGGTCGTTGCCCGTCATCTTCTGCTTGATGATTCGCGAGTCCACCGGTTTGGCTGTGCCGCTGAGCAGAAGCACAATGTCCTTACTGCCAGGCGCCGGCTGTCCCGAGCTATCGCAACTGCGATGGTCGGATACCCAGGTGACGATAGTGTTCTCGGGCGGCAGGTTGTACTGCAGCTGGCACATATCGTCCAGCGGACCGGCGGTGTTGTTCGTGGGCAGATACAGACGATACAGGCTGTAGTGTTGTTCGTACACTCCGCTGCCCGGACAGGTCGGCCCGATGTCCATGCTATCCATCAGATAGTACGGACGGGTAACCAGCGCCCCGTTGATCTCGTTCACACGCTGGCTGGGGTTGTTCGGGTCGGGCAAAAGCACCTCTACGGCTTTCCAGCTGGTTTTGTCGTTGACCGGGTTGTTCGGGCTGCGGAAGATGTTGATGTCGCGGATGTACGCCTGGTACAGGAAACCGTCCCGTATCCGGTCGGCAGGCGTTACCTGCGAGTTGCTGATCAGCTCCACATAGCCCAGTAACGCCTCGGGATACACCCGGTTGTCCTGTTTGTACATCTTCAGCGCGACCTGAATCTGGTGCAGATTGGACATGGTGGTGGTACGGCGTGCCTGCTCACGCACCGTTGCCGCTACCGGAAAGATGATGGCAGCGAGCACGGCGATAATGGCTATCACCGTCAGCATCTCCACCATCGTAAACGCGCGGATGTTTATCCGGTCTCGCATAGTCGGTCACCTCGTTCCTTTCCTGTCGGTTTTGACGACGCCTCCGGGCGTATTGTTCCTTCACGCGAAGAGGCGGCTGGTGTCTATCTGCAAATCTGGCAGAACCTCCGAACGCACAGTATCTCCCTTACCGTACAAGCCGATACGTTCCATGCCCCGCTGGTTCAGACGCAACACCTCCACCGTTTCGGCTTCGGGGCTGACCAGCCAGATCTCACGCACCCCCACGTGCCGGTAGTCTTCTATCTTCGCGCTGAGGGAGGTGCGTGTTTCCCCTGGGGAGAGTATTTCTACAACAAGGTCTGGAACCACTTCTCCGTGCGGTGCCGCCATCAGTTCCTGCTCGTTTTGATAGCCCCCCTCGCGATAAAGCGCCACCATGATGTCCGGCTGGCGCACCCTCAGCGGCGTGCGGGAGATGATGACATCAATAGGGGAGGGAGATATCTCACCTCGCGTTTCCGGCACGAATTGTTCCAGTAGCGAAAGCAGACGGCGCACAAGGCGCTGGTGTAGGCGACTTGGTGCAGGTGACATTCTTAACTCTCCATCGATAACTTCGCACGGCTGATTCGTCTCGGGGAGCCTCAGCCATTCGTCGTAGGTAAGCAGTTTGGGAGTCGTTTGCGCTGACATCCTTTATCCTCCTCCCGTCGCCCAGCGCCAGTAGGCGTCCCACAGCGCAATCACATAGGGCTTGCCGATGAGTGCGATCAGGGTGGCGGCAACAATGTACGGACCGAAGGGGATGGTGGTTAAACCGGGCACGAACTCCTCTTCCGCTTCGATGGTTGCGGGAGCTTTACGTGAAGAGAACAAAGAACGCACCCCATCATAGAAGAACACCAGCACATCCAGCGCCACCAGCAGAGCCAGGCTGTACAGGAGCATCTGTCCTATCGGCTCGGGGGAGGAGGCAGAGGCGGTGTCAGCGGGCGTGGTTTCGGCGGGGGACTGTTTCTTTAATGTGAACGCAACCATCAGCCCTCCCACAATCGCTCCCAGTATCACCGACCCGACGAAAGCCAGCAGAGCCAATTTCAGCGGCACCATCGCGCCAATGGCTCGCGCCAACTTGACATCCCCAAATCCCATCGCATCCTTTCGAAACATCACTCGCCCCATCAAAGCGACAGTTGCAAATATCGCGGTGCAAGCCACTGCCCCCACCAGTGCATAGGGCAGATTCCAGCCTGCCACCCTTACCCACGCCTGCGGGTTGCCTTGCTCAATCAACACAATGTTGCGGGCAACCCCCAGCACCAGCATAAAAACGTTTAAGCCGTCCGGTATCAAAAAGTGTTCCAGGTCGATGAAAAAGGCAGCAATCAGCGCCGCTGTGAACAGCACATAGAATACGGTATCCCAGCTCCAGCCGTAGCGCCAGTAGATGCCCAGAAACAGCAAGCCTGTCGAGAGTTCCACCCAGAAATAGCGCCATGAGATGTGCGCGCCGCAATAACGACATTTGCCCCTCTGCCACAAAAAGCTCAGCAGAGGCACCAGGTCTTTCGCACCCAGTTCGGTCTTACAGTTTGGGCAGTGGGAGCGTGGCTTGACAATGGATAAACCACGCGGGAGGCGGTAGATAAGCACGTTCAGGAAGCTGCCCACCACCGCCCCATAGATAAAAACCACCAGCCCAATGTACCAATCCGGCATCACCCGTTGGTTTGCGTCTCCCTCTGGCAAGGGGGGCGGAAGCCCGCCCCCCGAATGTTATCCGCCAGCTCCACCTTCCTGCTGTCCGCCTGCCAGGTTCTGCACCGCAGTAATCAGCGGCAGAAGCAGGGAGATGACGATGAAGCCCACCATGCCACCCAGCAGGACGATAAGCACGGGTTCAATCGCCGACGTGAGCGATTGCAGGGTGGACTCCACCTCGGACTCATAGAAGTCCGCCACTTTGGACAGCATCTGGTCCAGCGCACCCGATTCCTCACCGATGGAAATCATGTGCACCACCATCGGCGGGAACATGCCGCTCTTCTCCAGAGGTGGTCCGATTCGGTCACCCTCGCGGATGCGGGCACGGGCTTCCATCACCGCCTCGGCGATAATCTCGTTTGCCACCGTACCCGCCACCGTTTCCAGCGCCTGCAGGATGGGCACGCCGGAGCTGAGCAGGGTGCTAAGCGTGCGCGAGAACCGCGCCAGAGCAATCTTGTGGTTGAGCGGACCGAACACCGGCAGTTTCAGCTTCAGGCGGTCATAGAGCCGGCGTCCAATACGTGTGCGCACAAACATGCGGAAGGCGATGACCACCAGTACCACGATGGCAATCATCACATACCATCGGCTGGTGAGGAAGTTGCTGAAGTCCATCAGCATCTGCGTCATCACCGGGAAGTCCTTGATGCCCAGGTCTCTGAACACGTCAAAGAACTTGGGCAGGATGAAGGTCACCAGCCCGATGACGATTGCCAGTGCGGCAATCACCACGATAGTCGGGTAGGTTAAGGCCGCTTTCACCTTCCGGCGCAGTGCCACGTCCGCCTCCAGGAAGGCTGCCAGACGCTGAAGGCTCTCCTCCAGAACACCACCCACTTCACCGGCGCGGATTAAGCCGATGAACAGGTTGGAGAACACGTTCGGGTATTTGCTCATTGCTTTGGAGAGCGTTTGTCCGGCTTCCACCTCTGCCTGGATGTCCATGATGATGCGGCGCAGTTTGGGACTTTGGGTCTGCTGACCGAGAACGTCCAGACTGCGCACGATGGAAACGCCCGCATCCTGCATGGTGGAGAACTGACGGCAGAAAATCGCCAGGTCACTGAGTTTGACGCGCCCCCATCCGCCTCCGGGGCGCTGTGCGCGAATCTGACGCACCTCGGTGACGGTAAAGCCCTGTTCCTGCAATCGCTTGCGCAGGATTTCCGCGCTTTCCGCCTCCGAAGTGCCCGAGCGCACCGTGCCCATCGAGTCGCGGAAGGTGTACGCAAAGGTTGGCATCGTTTACCCCTCCTTCTGGAGGTGCCGGGCAGCGCCCAGCACCTTCACCGATTACTTCATGGCGGCTATCGCCCACGTACGCCCACCGTTCCCTCGGTCACGGTCGGCGTAATCAGCTTCTTCAGCTCCTCGGGGTTCATCGCCCGCGACAGAGCCTCTTCCAGGGTAATCCAGCCCTTCATGTACAGGTCGCGCAGGGACTGGTCCATCGTCTGCATGCCCACGTTCGCGCTGGTCTGTATTACCGAGGTAATCTGGTGTGCCTTGTTCTCGCGGATGAGGTTTCGGATTGCCGGCGTGGCAATCATCACCTCAACGGCAGGCACACGCCCCGGCTGTCCCGCGCGCGGCAGTAACTGCTGGCAGATAACCGCCTGAATGCTGTTGGACAGCTGGATTCGGATTTGCTCCTGCTGGCCGGGCGGGAACACGTCCACGATACGGTCAATGGTAGTGGCGGCGCTGTTGGTGTGCAGGGTTGCCAGCACCAGGTGTCCCGTCTCGGCAGCGGTAATCGCCAAGGCGATGGTCTCCGGGTCGCGCATCTCGCCAACGAGGATGACGTCCGGGTCCTCGCGCAGAACCGCTCGCAGGGCGTTATGGAACGATTTGGTATCCTGTCCCAGCTCGCGCTGGTTGATGATGCTGAAGCGGTGCGTGTGCAGGTATTCAATCGGGTCCTCGATGGTTACGATGTGCACGCTCCGCTCCATGTTGATCTGGTTAATCATCGCCGCCTGCGTAGTGGACTTACCCGAACCGGTGGGACCGGTCACGATGATGAGCCCACGTGGCAGACGGGTGAGCTCTTCCAACACAGGTGGTAGGTTCAGCTCGCGAATGGTGGGGATGCGGGTTGGGATCAAGCGGAACGCTGCAGCGACCGCTCCCCGATCGCGGTATACGTTCACACGGAACCGCGCCACCTTGCCTAGCGAGTACGAGAAGTCCAGCTCCAGAGTGCTTTCGAACCGCTGGATTTGTTCGTCGGTCAGGATATCGTACATCAACCGCTGGGTGTCCTGCGGTGTGGCTTTTTCATAATTGGTGGGGATTAACCTGCCGTCCACGCGAATAACAGGGGGTACCCCCGCGCACAGGTGCAGGTCGGAAGCTCCTTTTTCCACCACGATGCGCAGGAGGTCATCGATATGAGCATCCTCCAGACTGCGTGGGCGTACTGCCGACGCGGCGGAGGTTGCGCTCGGTTGTCCTCCGATTGTCGGTTCGATATCGAACTGCGTTGTCTGCTCCACGGAAACTTCTGCCTCCCTTTGGTGTTAGTGTCCTGCGGTGAAGACCACGCGCATCACTTCGTCCGGTGTGGTAACGCCCTCCAGCACCTTCAGCAGACCGTCTTCGCGCAGTTCATGCATGCCGTTCGCCTTCGCAGCGTCACGAATGTCTGCCAGCGGTGCACGCCGGACAATCAGCTCTGCGATTTCGTCGTTCACCCGCATCAGTTCAAAGATGCCGATACGTCCGCGGAACCCGGTATATCGGCACGCCTCGCACCCTCGCCCGCGCCACAGGGTAACCATCTGGTCGGGATGTTCGGGGCGGAAGCCGAAGCGCCGCAGTTCGGCAGCGGGCACTTCGTACGGCTCCTTGCAGTGCGGGCAGAGACGGCGTGCCAGACGCTGTGCGAGAACACCAATCACGGTTGCCGAGATCAGGTAAGGCTCCACGCCCATATCCACCATACGAATCACGGCGGATGGCGCGTCGTTAGTGTGCAGGGTGGTTAACACCAGGTGTCCGGTCAGCGATGCCTCGATAGCGATTTCGGCGGTCTCCAGGTCGCGCATTTCACCGACCATGATGATATCCGGGTCCTGGCGCAGGAAGGAGCGGAGAGCGTTGGCAAACGTTAAACCCGCCTTGCGGTTCACCTGCACCTGGCTGATGCCCGGCAGCTGGTACTCCACCGGGTCCTCAATGGTGATGATGTTCTTCTCGATGGAGTTCAGCTTGTGCAGGACGGAGTACTGGGTCGTGGTCTTCCCCGAACCTGTAGGACCGGTGGAGAGCACCATACCGTTCGGCTGGACGACCAGCTCCTCGAGCTGAGCCTGCACTTCGGGGGTGAAGCCCAGTTTTTCCAGACCGATGAGGATGCTGGTTTTGTCCAGGATACGCATGACGATTTTCTCGCCCATGCCGGAGCTCAGGTGCACGGGGATAGAGGAGACACGCAGGTCGTAGTCTTTACCCTCCACCCGGATGGGGATGCGTCCGTCTTGCGGCAGGCGTCGCTCGGCGATGTTCATTTCCGCCATAATCTTGTAGCGCGAGATGAGCGGCGCCTGAATGTACTTGGGCAGGGTCATGATTTCGTGCAGAACGCCGTCAATGCGGTAGCGGATGCGCACGCCGCGCTCCTGGGGTTCCACGTGGATATCCGAAGCGCGCTCTTTCACCGCCTGCTGGATGATGGTGTTGGCGATGCGCACAATGGGCGCCTCTTCAGCAACGCGCGCGGCGCTTTCCACATCCTCCTCATCCACGTCCATCCCCACGCCAACCTGCGCGATGTCGGCTTTGATTTGCGCCATCATTCCCCCGCCAACCGGTGCCGCCGCTGCCTGTGCTTCCGGCTCAGGAGCTCTACCCACCACCGACTGATAGGCGCGGTTAATCGCCTCTTCGATGGCATCCGCCGCTGCCAGCGCGGGGCGAATGGTGCACCGCGATACAAGCCGCAGGTCATCGAACGCCAGCACGTTGTTCACATCCGCCATTGCCACCGTCAACACGTTGCCGTCTTTGAGGATAGGAACCACCTTGTGCTGGCGAGCAATGCGTTCGGGAACAACGTTTACCGCGCTGGGGTCAATGGTGAAGGTGTTCAGGTCGACAAAAGGAACCCCCAGTTCCTGCGCTCGCGCTTCCGCCACCTGCGCAGGCGTTGCCCACTGGTTGTCTATCAGTATCCTGCCCAGGTCACCGCCCGCACTGCGCTGGATTTTTTGTGCCTGTTCCAGCTGTTCGCGGGTGACGTATCCCCTCTCGACCAGGTATTCACCCAGGCTTTTTCGTACAGTTGCCATCGCTCTCTCACCCCGTCTCGTCGTTTCGGTCGCGCCTGGTGCTCGTTCGCGCCAGGTGCTGGTTTTACGGATGATTCCTTGCTCCCAGACAAGCGATTATAGCATGATACCCCAGGATGCGCAATACCTTCTACACGACCTGTCCTGCGAACTCCATACCCAGCGCTTTGCGCACCACCTGTTCCATCACATCCACCGGTGGGTATTGCCCTGTCCACAGCCGAAACGATTCCGCTCCCTGATACACCAGCATTTTTACGCCGTTCATAATGGTACATCCTCTTTTTTGTGCCTCACGCAGGAGGCGGCTCACCGGCGGATTGTAAATCAGGTCATACACCAGCATATCCGGGTGCAGTCCTTCCAGCGGAATGGGCGGCATCTCCTCCACATGGGGATACAGCCCCAGAGGGGTGGTGTTCACCAGCACTCGCGCCTTTCGCATCACATCCACCACCGCCGGATCGGTGTACTGAAGAGCATGAGCCTCGGCGCCCAGCTCCCACAGCATCTGTGCCGCCCTGTCCCGGTGCCGGCTGACCACGGTGACATTTGCACCCTCCTGAATCAGCGCGTTTGCCACCGCTCGCGCCGAACCACCTGTGCCCAGCACCACCACCTCCAGCTCCTCACCGATGGATACCTGCTCGGACTCCAGCGAGCGCAGGAAGCCGATACCATCGGTGCTGGTCCCGCACAGTGCTCCGTCCTCGCGCCGGTAAACGGTGTTCACCGCGCCGATTTGCTTTGCCACTTCGCTCAGTTCGTCCATCAGTGGCGGTATCAGCTCCTTCAGCGGCACGGTGATGTTCGCGCCGCGAAAACTCATCGCACGCAGTCCGGCGACGGCATCCTGTACGTTCTCTGGCGGGGTGAGCAGGGGCACGTAGATCCAGTCCATGTTCAGCGCTTCAAAGGCGGCGTTATGCATCGCCGGTGAGAGACTGTGCTCCACCGGGTAGCCCATCACGCCCACAACCTGTGTCCGCCCAGTGATTACCCTCACGAACCGACTCCCCCTTTATCTGTTCGACGTCAAGATGGTTCCTTCGGTTCCCGCCGTCTGCTTCAGTACTCCGGTTCGGCGATATGCCCACAGTAAGATTCGCTCCAGAAGCCGACTTACCTTCGTGCCGAGAAACTCGCGCCGCGCCATCGGCATCACCAGGATGGTGCGCATCCCCATACGGTTACCACCCCACACGTCGGTGAACACCTGGTCGCCTATCATCACCGCCTGCTGGGGGGTCGCCTTTAGCCGCTCCAGTGCCTGGCGCAGACCGTATCGGCGGGGTTTGAACGCCTTGGGCACGTAGGCAACGCCCAGCTCCTTCGCCAGAATCTCCAGCCTGCGCCGGCGGCGGGTATTAGAGACCAGGCACAGACGCAACCCTGCCTCCTTCATCGCTTCGATCCACCGGCGCACCCCGTCGGGCACATCCAGCCTCTGCCAGGGCACCAGGGTGTTATCCAGGTCCAGCAAAACCGCCTGAATGCCCTGCTGTTTCAGCCTTGCCGGGTCAATATCGGCGACGCTGGAAACCACCTCATCGGGACACCAGCGAAGCCAGCCTCGTTTATTCATGGTATCGTCGGCGCTCGCTCCCTCCGCGCCCGGGCGACGGCAACATGGTGCTCCTGCAGGGTGCGCGTAAAGATATGACTGCCGTCCGGGCGGGCAACGTAATACAGGTAGTCCACCTTTGCCGGGCGCAACGCCGCCTCAATGCAGGCACTGCCTGGGTTGGCGATGGGTCCCGGCGGTAGTCCTTTCCGCCTGTACGTATTATAATCGGAATCTACGTCCAGGTCACGATACAGCACGCGCGATTTGTGCACGCCCAGCGCATACAACACCGTTGCATCGATCTCCAGCTTCATCCCGCGCCTCAGCCGGTTGCGGATGACGGCGGAAATCAGCGGGCGGTCCTCCGGCACTTTCGCCTCCCGTTCTATCATCGAAGCAATTGTTAAAATCTGATGAAAGGTTAACCCTGATGCCTCGATCTCGCCGCGATACTTCTGGTACACCTCCCTGTCTAACAGGGAAATCATCGCCTGGATTGCCGGACGTGCGCCGGTGCCTCGCGGAAATCGGTAGGTATTCGGGAAGAGATAGCCTTCCAGGTTTTTCGGCAGGGGAAAGGACGCTTTAAAGGTATCGCCTTCAGTAGTAGCCAGTCGCAGAAACTCTTCCGCCTCAGCCATGCCGCGCTCCTCCAGCAAACGCGCAATCTGCCGAATGGTATAACCTTCCGGGATGGTCACCCAGCTGGTTGCCACGCGCCCTTCGGCGATGATTCGCGCAATCTGCTGGGGCGACATGCTTGGGCGCAATTCATACTGTCCCGGCTTCAGGCGGTTCCCCCAGCCCTTCCAGCGCACTAACCATTCGAACGTCCACGCCCGCCGGATGATGCCCATCTCCTGCAGTTTCTGCCCAATCTGGCGTGCGCTCATGCCCGGCGTGATTCGCACCAGCCGCAGGGAACCGCTTCCCACAGGCTGGAACTGCCACCAGAGCCATCCTCCCGCCAGCAGGAGCACCGTTAGCGCAATGCTTGCGGCTATCAGCCATCTATATCGCATGCTTTTCGGTTCCATTTGCCCCCTTTGCCGAACGCTGGCTCAGGTATCGCTCCAGAATCAACGCCGCCGCCACCGCGTCCACCCTCTGTCTGCGTTCCCCGCGCCGAACGTCCGCCTCGCTCATGCGCCTGTCCGCCTCGACGGTGCTCAGCCGTTCGTCCACCAGCGCCACAGGCACGTCTAATACATCGCGCAGGTGGGAGATGAACCGATGCACCTTTTGCGCCGATTGTGCCTGCTCGCCCCGCAGGGTGTAAGGTAGCCCCACCACCACCTCGCCGGCGGCGTATTCCCGAACCAGCTGCGCAATCCGCGACACGTCCTTCGCCACGCCTTCGCGCGAAATCACCACCAGCGGCTGTGCGATGGTCGCGGTTTCGTCGCTCATCGCCACGCCAATACGCCGTTCTCCTATGTCCAGAGCCAGTATACGTGCCATCCGTTACCCGTATTGTACCGCACCGCAGATGGGAGAGCAATGCAAATGCCGGGTCATCCTGTGGAGGGCGAGTCTCCCGCCGAGCCGTTTGAGGTGTCAGCCCCCCT
>CAZOGB010000047.1:0-28783 GCA_964579145.1 uncultured bacterium
TGCGGGCTACCAGTTTGACCCGCAGGGGAACACCACACACCTTCTCAACGATAACGGCTATGCAGTTAGCCATCTTGCCTACGACGCCTGGGGTGAGTTAAAATGGGGCAGTAACCCCACGCCGTATGGCTACAAAGGGCAATGGGGCTATTACAGGGACCCCGTCACGGGCAGGTTCCTGACCAGGCAGTTTGAACGCCTGGAGGGCGCGCCTCCTTGTAGGGGCAACCCCCTGTGGTTGCCCTCTGACGGGGAACAGCCCCTCCTGACCCCGCACAAAAGCCCTCACCCTGACCCTCTCCCACAAGGAGAGGGAATGTCCCCCTGCTTGCGGGGGGCTACAGGGGGGCTGACAACTTCTGAAGAAGCCCCAGCTGCAGGAAAACCCCCTCTCCCGACCTCTCCCCGACGCGGGGAGAGGCGAGGCTCCCCTTCCCTCGCAGGGAAGGGGCTGGGGGTTAGGTTATCATCGGCTCGACAGTAGCCTCGCCCTCCAGCGATAGCCTCACTGCCTCAGTAGTCTTCTGGCTTCACGTAAACTGCGCTCCAGAGCGCCACCTGCATCACCACCGACTTGAACCACGCCTGGTGCATCTTCTCCACCTCATCCGCGCTGTGCCCCTTCTTCGCCAGGAAGGGCTTTATCGTCGCCGTGATGGGGTAGATGAACGCCACCACGTAGCGGAAGCTGATGTTGGGCACTGAACGCACCCCATCCGTCTTGTTCTTCTTCGTGCGGTGGTGGCGCAAGCCGATTTCGTGTGCGTAGTTCAGCCAAGCCTGATCATACGGGCGGTTGCAGGTGTCCAGTATCCATTGACCGAAGCGTTTGCGCACGGCGTTCAGGTACTCCACGTTGGCGTTGCCTTTGCCGTCGGTGAAGTAGTAGACCAGATGCGGATGGGACGCCACGAAACCATACCATACGTCCAGTACATTCTCAATCTGGTCTGCCAGCACCTGTCCCGCCAGGCGCAGGTACTTCTCATCCTCTGCAGTAAACAGCACCGCCTTCTTCAGGTTCTCCAGGTCCTGCATATTCAGCGGCGAACGCGCTGATGCACTGCTTCCGTAGGTGTAACCAGGAATGTTTTGATTTGCCATCATGACACCTCCTTTGAACGGTTTGTATTGTGTGATGAGACTGTGCGTGGTCTTGTCCGATGAAGGCTGAATGTCCCACGCTCACCCCCTTTCTATCTCCGCCGGAACGAAGTCCGGGCATTCCCGGTAGGTTTCCGCTTCGGGCAGGGGTGCGTCCATGAACGCGCAGTGGTGCGGAGCCTGCGGGTTATCCGGGTGTGCGTTGCGCCGGAAGAACTGACAGCCCCAGCACATCTCATACATCCGCACGTAGCCCGCACGCTGCAGTCGGCGCACAATTGCCTGCGTTGCATGAAGCAGAGCGGTCTTCTCGGCGTCGGGCAGGCTGTCGACGGCGATTTCAATCTCGTCCAGCACGTTCTCCAGCTCCTCTGCCTGCTGTTCGCCCTGCGGAGTCAGCGTCAGGGTCACCACGCGCTGGTCTTCGGGCAGGGGGGCACGTTCCACCAGGTGCTTCTGCTCCAGCGCATCCACGACATCGCTGGACGTAGCGCGCGTTACCCCCAGCCGGTTTGCCAGCCCGCTGATGGTGTGTGCCTGCGTTCTGGCGTTTTTCAGGAACAGCAGAGCCTGTATCTGCGCCGGCGACAGGTGCACCTGTTTGCCCCGCTGGCGGAAGGCATACTCAATCGCCTGCGCGATACGATACAGCGCAATGGTAATCTGCCCGCTCGCCGTATGTCGTTGCTTAGGGTCAAAGGCTTTCATTACTTAGGACTCCTAACCGTTTAGATTATATCTCCTTTTTCCGCCGGAGTCAAGCTTTTTTAGTAGAACAAAACTCGCTGTGGCAGTGAAGCCTCCGCAAGGAGGCTTGGTTGTGTGTAGCCCGCAGGGTTGCCTTCTCCCAGTTTGATGCCAACCTTGCGATTGGAAATCGCAGGCAACACAAGACAAAACCTGCTGAAGCAGGTTATAGCCTCCGCAGGAGGCTTTGTGATGGGTAGCCCGCAACTTTCAGTTGCAGGGTTGTCCCCCTCCCCAGTTGTGTGTAGCCCGCAACTTTCAGTTGCAGGGATGTTTCGCCCCTTATCCCAACCTTGCGATTGGAAATCGCAGGCAACACAAGACAAAACCTGCTGAAGCAGGTTATAGCCTCCGCAGGAGGCTTTGTGATGGGTAGCCCGCAACTTTCAGTTGCAGGGTTGTCCCCCTCCCCAGTTGTGGATAGCCCGCAACTTCTAGTTGCAAGGGTGGCTTCTCCCAGTAGACCAGCCGGTTCTCGCCCCAAAATCTCAAAAATCTTCCCCAAACCCCTTGACAAACGTGGAAGGGGCGCGGATATCATAGGAATTTAATCGTTTACCGTACCACAGCGAGGTGGTGAACCTGTTGATGGACCAGATGCGTCCACACGGCTTTGAGCTCATCATCACCGATATGGTGAAACACCCGGACTGGCGTGCCTACTGTGAGAAGTTCCCGCAGTGGCAAGTAGACGGTATCATCGCGCTGGATTCGCCAGAGTGCGTTCGTGTGTTCCGCCAGGCGAACCCGCACGTGCACATGCCGGTGGTGAGCATGGGCGCATACTACGTGGAAGAGGGCGACTTCGTAGGCATTGACCTGTATTCTGGCGCGGTGGAGGCGGTGCAGCACCTCCTGCAGGCAGGAGTAAAGCGCCCCGCCTACCTCGTGTGCAATTACGGCAACCGTGCTGGCGACGCCCGCTACGATGGGTACACCGCTGCGGTGAGGCAGGCGGGGCTGGAGCCTCTGTATATCGTGGCGGAGCACTCGTCACGTCCCTGCGCTCGCGAGCGGATGCACCAGTATCTGGACGAACACCCCTGCCCGGATGGTCTGTTCTGCTTCAACGACGAGATGGCAATCGGGGCGTATCGTGCGCTGTGCGAGCGTGGCATCCGCGTGCCCGATGACGTGGCAATCGTGGGCTGTGACGGCATCATGGACACCGAGTATCTGGAGCGACCGCTCAGCACGGTGGTGCAACCGGTGGAGGAGATGTGCCGCTTAGCATGGGAGTTCCTACACCGGCGCATTGAAAACCCGTCGGTGGCGCCGCAGCAGGTGCTGTTGAAGGCACATCTTGTGGTGCGCGACTCGTCGCGACGGTAGTGCGATTCATCCCGGCGCCCCCGGCAAGCGTGCTTGCCGTTGGTATACAGACAAGATGAGGAGGGAAAACACCATGAAACGCGCATTTACGCTCATCGAGCTGCTGGTTGTCATCGCGATTATCGCGATACTGGCAGCTATCTTGTTCCCGGTGTTCGCTCAGGCGCGGGAGAAAGCCCGGCCGTCGGCGTGCCTGAGTAACGTCAAGCAGATTGGGCTGGGAGTTATCATGTATACTCAGGACTACGACGAAACCCTGCCGCGCGACCACTCCATCTGGCCCAATCCGGGCGGCGCGCTGGGGCACTACGGTCCCTGCGGACGGCGCAACGTGGACGCCCGCATCGAAACCAAAATCGCGCCCTACCTGAAGAACCTGGACATCTTCTGGTGCAACAGCGCGAACGTCCAGTCAACGGGCGTGGTGGTATGGACGGCGGACGGCAGCGTGCCTGCAGGGGGGCAGTGTCGCTGGAACGGCTGGGCATATCCCGACTTCATGTGCTTCCCCGGCAACACCAGCAAGGGACGCCCCTTCAGCTACGGCTGGAACGTGTACACCCTCACCAACCCGAACCACGTCGCCTCGCAGGCAGCGGGCGAACTCGGATGCATCTCTACCTTCCCGCCCGTTCCGCTGGCGGCGGTGGTCTCGCCGGCGACTAAGGTCATGCTGATGGACGGTCAGCACAAGGACATGGACGCCTGGCGTGCGCCCTTCGCGAACTACCCGGGCTATCCCCTGCAGGCGATTAACTGCGAGGAGTGCTGGCGGGGCATCAGCAGTGTCGGTGCGTGTGTGGGCAACACCACGCCCATTAACCCCAACTCGCATACCCGCCACACGCTGGGGCAGAACTGGGCATACCTGGATGGGCACGCTAAGTTTATGCCCTATCGCGAGCTGTGCAAACCCTGGCCTGAGGTCTGGGATGCCGTATGGGTGAAGTACTGGTGGCATGACCAGCCGTAGCGTCACCCTCCTGGGAGTGCGGAAGCGTGCTTCCGCGCTCTGTTTCTTCTTTTTGGACTCCTCAAAGGAGCCTTCGCCACTGCCGGAGAATCTGGATGCCAACGGGCAGTGGTTATGTGTTGTCATGCCGAACGCTTTTGCTGTCATGATGAACGTTTTTCTTGTCATGCTGAACGGAGTGAAGCATCTCGTCGTTAACAGGAGGCGAAATAATGCGCAATACAAAGTGGGTGAAGACGTTACTGACCGTTGCCGTCTGCGCGGCGGGTGTGGTACTGCTGGTGCGTGCGGTGTTGTGCAAACTCCAACCGCCGGTCAAAAAGCAGACCGTGATGGTTCCCATGCGCGACGGTGTGCGTCTTGCTACCGATATCTACTTCCCCGAGGGCGAGGGACCATTTCCTGTCATCCTCCTGCGTTCGCCGTACGACCGTAAGCTGGGCGAAGGCATCGCGCAGGACGCTGCCCGCCGCGGCTACGTGATGGTAATCCAGAACACGCGCGGGCGATTCGGCTCGGAGGGGGAGAATCTGCCCTTTGAGACCGATGGCTGGGGCAGGTTGCGTGACGGCGAGGACACCGTGGAGTGGATTGCGAAACAGCCCTGGTGCAACGGTAAAATCGGCACGTGGGGAGGCTCTGCCCTGGGCATCACCCAGTACCTGCTGGCAGGCACAGGAACCCGAAAGATAACCGCTCAGCACATGACCGTTGGGGCGCCCAGCCTGTACGAAGGCGTGGTGTACTGGGGAGGCGTGTTTCGCAAAGCGTTAATCGAAGACTGGCTGCGCATCAGTCAGTTCAGCCCCGACGCCCTGAAGAGCTGGACATCCCACCCCACCTACGACTCCTACTGGCGTGAGCGCGATATGACCACCCGCTACCGCTATGCGAACGCGCCTGCCATCCACATCGGCGGCTGGTACGACATCTTTGCGCAGGCAACCATTGACGCCTTCGTGGGCTTCCAGACAAAAGGCGGCGCGGGCGCACGGGGCAGGCAGAAACTGCTGATGGGTCCCTGGACGCACGGCGTGTTTCAGGACAAAGCGGGCGAACTGACCTTCCCCAACGCCAAGAACCCGCCTACTACTGCCCATGATATATGGAAGTGGTTTGACCACTACCTGAAGGGAGTGGATAACGGCATTGAGCGTGAGCCTGCCGTCACCTACTATGTAATGGGCGATGTGACCGACCGCAACGCGCCGGGCAACGAATGGCGCACCGCCGACAGATGGCCCCCTGTGGACGCCACGCCCACGCCGTTCTACCTGCACCCAGACCGTTCCCTCTCCATGCAGAAACCGACGCAGGAAGGCACTTTGAGTTACACCTACGACCCGAAAGACCCCGTGCCAACCGTTGGCGGACCTCGCCTGACCCTGCCCGCGGGCGCGATGGACCAGCGCAAAATAGAGTCGCGCCCCGACGTGCTGGTGTTCACCAGCGAACCCCTGCGAGAGCCGCTGGAAGTGACGGGCAGGGTGAAGATGGTGCTGTGGGTCTCCAGCGACGCGCCCGATACCGACGTTGTGGCGAAGCTGTGCGACGTCTATCCCGACGGTCGTTCGTTCAACATCTGCGAGGGCATCCTGCGTGCCCGCTTCCGCGAGGGCTTTACGAAGGAGAAGCTGATGGAGCCGGGCAGAGTGTATCGCCTGGAGATTGACCTGTGGAGCACCAGCATCGTGTTCAACAGGGGACACCGCATTCGGGTGCACGTGACATCCAGCAATGCGCCCGCCTTTGACCCCAACCCGAACACGGGCGAGCCTTTCCGCGCCAGCGACCGCACCCGTCCCGCCCATAACACTATCTACATGGATGCCCGACGCGCCAGCCATATCCTCCTGCCTGTCGTGAAGGGACGTTAGGCGCGCCAGTAAACGTGCAGGGGCAACCCTTGTGGTTGCCCCCACCGCCATCGAAAGATTGTGTCTTTCCTGCCGCATAACCCTTTGCGTGCTCGCATCGTCTAAACGGCGGAGTACCCCACCAAAGGAGGAAAGAACCATGCGCACTCCCGTGATCGTCGGTATCCTGCTGATGAGCCTCGCCCCTGTGGTGATGGCACAGGGTGTGCTGATTGCGCCCGACGACAGGCATCCACAGCCGTTTCAGGTCAAACAGCATCTGGTCACCGTTTCCGTGCGCGATGGCGTGGCGGAGACGAATATCGAGCAGACCTTCGTGAACACCACCGACGTGCCCCTGGAGGGGGAATACTGGTTCCCCGTGCCCGAAGGGGCGGCGGTCACTCGTTTCACCCTCACCATCGGCGACCGGGCGATACAGGCACGCCTGCTGTCCAAAGAGGAGGCGCGGCGCATCTACGAGAACATCGTGCGTCGGCGGCGCGACCCCGCCCTGCTCGAGTTTGCCGAGCGCAACCTCCTGCACGCCCGGGTGTTTCCCATCCCGCCCAAAGGGGAACGGCGCATCCACCTGCGCTACACCGAGACCCTGCGGCGCGAGGGCGAGGTCAACCGCTACCTGCTTCCCCTGCGGGCGGTTCGAGCGGTTGCGAAGCCGCTGGGCTACCTGCGCGTCAGAGTGGAAATCGACACCAGCAATCCGCTGACCAACGTGTACTGCGCCTCGCACCCCGAAGCCACGGTGAAGCGCGAGGGAGCCAGCCGCGCCGTGATAGAGTGGAGCGCAGAGAACATCATCCCCGAGCGCGACCTGCAGATATACTACAGCACCTCGTCCGAAAAGTACGACCTGCGCGTGCTGACCTACCGCACCACCGGCGACGGCTACTTTGTGCTACTGCTTGCCCCCAACAGCGGGCAGAAGCCTCCCACCATGCCCAAGCAGGTGGTGTTCGTCTTTGACCGCACAGGCAGTATGGCGGGCGACAAAATCAAGCAGGCAAAGGAGGCTTTGACCTACTGCGTGCGCAGCCTGCAGCCCGAAGACCGCTTCAACGTCATCCTGTTCAACGAGCAGCCGCAGAAGCTGTTTGATGGGCTGGTTCCGGTCACTCGCGAGAACGTGGAGAAGGCGGTACGCGAGGTCGAGGCGCTGACCGCACAGGGCGGCACTAACATTGCCGATGCGCTTCGGGAGGCACTGCGCCTGTTCCCCGACAGGGAGCCGAACGCTCTGCAGGCGATTGTCTTCCTCACCGATGGTCTGCCCACCGTCGGCGAAACCGACCCCCAGCGCATCCTGAACGCGGTCAGCGAGCTGAACGCCTCGCGCCGCGTCCGAATCTTCTCGTTCGGTGTGGGCTACGACGTGAATGTGCACCTGCTGGACAGGCTGTGCACCCAGAACAGAGGCATCTCCAGCTACGTTCGCCCGGAGGAGAACCTGGAGGCGCGCGTCTCCGCCTTTTACAACGCCATCAACGTGCCCATACTGGCTGACCTGAAGCTGTTCTGCGAGGGCGTGGAGGCGTACGACCTCTACCCGCGCGACATGCCCGACCTGTTTGCCGGCGACCAGATTGTGGTCACCGGGCGGTATCGGGGCAGTGGGCGCGGTGCGGTGGTGCTGGAAGCCCTGTCGCGCCAGCAGCGCGAACGCATCCGTCACGTGGTGGCTTTCCCCGACCGGGCGGAGAGCATGGACTTCATCCCGCGCCTGTGGGCGGTGCGCAAAATCGGCTACCTGATCGACGAGGTGCGCCTGCACCACAATCAGGAAGTGATTGATGAAATCGTGCGCCTCGCGAAGGAGTACGGCGTGGTCACCGAGTTTACATCCTTCCTGATTGACGAGGACATGATTACCGCCCATGCGGACGACGCTAGACTGCGCGAACGGGCAGCCCTTATGATTGCCGAGCCTCAGCCGCCCTCGGGCGCAGCAGCGGTGGGCAGAAGCCTGCAGGCGCAGACACTTCAGCGCCAGGGTGCTTTTGGCGCGGCAGCGGCACCACCTCCGGGCGCGCGAGGAGGCAAAGCAGGTCAGAGTCAGGAGAGCCTCGCGCTGGCATTTACCCCCTCTGCGGTCGCCGAGCGTGCCCAACAGGTGGTCCGCAACATCGGCACGCGCACCTTCTACCAGCAGGGCAGGCAATGGGTGGATAGCCGATACCAGAAGGGTCAGCAGGTCATTGCCATTCAGGCGTTCAGCGAGGCGCATTTCGCCCTGCTGCGCCGCCGCCCCGATCTGAGGCAGTACCTGTCGCTGGGCGATAACGTGCTCATCCAGCTGGAGCGGGTAGCCGTGCAGGTTGGCGCACAGGGCAAAACCAGCCTGACCGAAGCCGAGTGGAAGCTGGTTGGAGCGCGTTCGTAAGCACCTCATGTGGCGCTGACGGGGCGGTCCTTCGGGACTGCCCCTTTTGGTTGCGTCGCCCTGCAGGAGTGAGGTTGACACAACGCGAATACATTTTCAAATAACACTGTATGTTCAACCCATGCAAAACAGGACGGAATCGCTCATCAACAGTGTAGAGGATCTGGAGGAACGTCTGTCTCGCCCAACGCCGGAAGTCGTGCAGGTCTTTCGTGAACTGCAGGGTGACGTGCTGGTGCTGGGCGTGGCTGGCAAGATGGGTCCCACGCTGGCGCAGATGGCTCGGCGTGCGATGGACGAAGCCGAAAACCCTGCGACCGTGTACGGGGTTGCCCGGTTCTCTCAGCCCGAGGTGCGCCAGAAGCTGGAAAAAGCCGGCATTAAGACTATCGCCTGCGACTTGCTCGACGCCGATGCCGTGCGCCACCTGCCCGACGCGCCCAACGTGGTATTCATGGCGGGGATGAAGTTCGGCACGACGGGCGCAGAGTCGCTCACCTGGGCGATGAACACGGTGGTGCCGGCGGTGGTGGCGGAAAGGTTTCGCCGCTCGCGCATCGTGGCTTTCTCCACAGGAAATGTTTATCCACTGGTGCCTGTCGTGCAGGGTGGCGCCATCGAGCAAACACCCCCCGCACCCATCGGCGAATATGCCCAATCCGCGCTTGGCAGGGAACGGGTGTTTGAATACTTCTCCAGACGTTACGGCACGCCCATGGTGATTTACCGCCTGAACTACGCGGTGGAACTGCGCTACGGTATCATTCTGGACGTGGCACAGAAGGTATGGGCAGACATGCCTGTGCCCCTGACGATGGGCTGTGTGAACGTCATCTGGCAGGGCGATGCCTGCGCTTGGGCGTTGCGCTGTTTGCCTCTGGCGGAGTCGCCGCCGCTGGTGCTGAACGCAACGGGACCGGAGACGGTCTCTATCCGCCAGCTGGCTTATCGGCTGGGGGAGCTGATGGGAAAGGAACCCCTCTTTGACGGCGAGGAAGCGGATACCGCCCTGCTGAGCAACGCGGGCAAAGCGCACCGCCTGTTCGGCTACCCGACGGTTCCGTTGGATACGGTGGTACAGTGGGTAGCAAACTGGGTGATGAGGTCGCTTCCAACGCTGGACAAGCCCACCCACTTTGAGGTGCGGAACGGCAGATTCTAACAGGAGGAGATAACGGTCGGATGCGAGTGATTATGCTCTCGTGGGAGTACCCTCCCAAAATCGTGGGCGGTATCGCGCGGCATGTGTACGAGCTGGGACATGCGCTGGCGGATGAGGAGGTGGAGGTGCATGTCATCACCGCTGACCATCCGGGCGCGCCTGCTTACGAACGCCAGCACGACTTTCTGCACGTGCACCGTGTGTCGGTGACCGAACACGCCAACGACTTTGTGCACTGGGTCCAGCTGCTGAACAACTCGATGCGGGTGAAGGCAGAGGAGCTGCTGAACGGCTGGCTTCAGAACGGGAAGCCACCCAAATCGCGCGCGTTTGCCGACGGGATACTCTTGCACGCCCACGACTGGTTAGCACATTACAGCGGAGCGCACCTGAAACACGCCTATCACCTGCCCCTGATTGCCACCATCCACGCCACCGAATACGGTCGCAACAACGGCTTGCACAACGACCTGCAGAGATACATCGCCAGCGTGGAGTGGCAGCTGAGCTACGAGGCGTGGCGGGTTATCTGCTGTTCGTGGTATATGAAGGGCGAGGTGGAGTTCGCCCTGCAGACGCCATCCGACAAAGTGGTAGTTATTCCCAACGGGGTGGATGCTACCAAGTTTGAATTCAAGTTTGATGAGGCGGAGCGTCGGGCGTTTCGCCACAACTACGCCGCTCCCGATGAGAAGATTCTGTTCTTCGTAGGCAGGATGGTGCGCGAGAAAGGGGCGCATATCCTGCTGGAGGCTCTGCCCAAAGTGCGGGTGGTCTATCCCAAGGTGAAACTGCTGATTGTGGGAGGCGGTTATCGCGACCACCTGGTGCAGATGGCGAACTGGCTGGGCATCTCTCCGCATGTCTATTTCACCGGTTTCGTGCCCGACGACGTGTTGCTGAAAATCTATCGTATCGCGGATGTGGCGGTTTTCCCCAGCCTGTACGAGCCGTTCGGCATCGTCGCGCTGGAGGCAATGGCAGCGCGGATCCCAGTGGTGGTCTCCGATGCGGGCGGGCTAAAAGAGGTGGTGGAGCACAACGTCACGGGCATCGTCACCTGGCTGAACAACTCCGACAGCCTGGCATGGGGCATTCTGGAGGTTCTGCAGAACCCCGAACGCGCACAGAAGATGGTGCAGGAAGCATATCGCCGGGTGAAGACCGTGTATAACTGGAAGCGCATTGCCCGCCAGACGGTTGAGCAGTACCGTCAGGTGTGGAACGAATATCGCAAGAGCGACTGGTAGCCTCCCTTGATTTTGCCTGCCCTCCGTCAAGTATACTGGAGACATGCAGACAGCAGAGAAAACGGAGGCAATCGCTCCCGAGGCGTCAGTCAATCCATTATCCGCCTGGCTCTTCTTCCGGCGCAACCTGTCGCGCACCGCGCCGGTGGCTCTGGTCATCGTGTTATCGGTGGTGCTCATCGGCACGGTGGTCACCATTATTCGCAGTATTGACCTGACTGTGCTCACCGTCTACGGCTACAACCGTTACTTTCTGGTGGCAGTGCCCCGCGATGGAGAGCGTATCGCCCCCGAGATGGAGGAGGTCATCCGCTCGGAACCGCTGGCGAAAGAGATTTACCGCATCAGCGTCTGCTTTACCAATATCCGCACCATCTTCGGCAAGTTTCCGTTCGTGCTGTTCGGCTTGAGTCAGGAAGACATGCCGAAAGTGCTGAATCTGGTGCGCATGAGGGTGGTGGAGGGCAGGTTACCGCGCGAGGGGGAGGCGGCATGTGCGCTGTCGGTGGGCATCGCGCGTAACCGCGGGCTGAAAATCGGCGATGTGGTGCTGGCGCCCGGCATTGAAGACAGCTTTGCGCCCGTGCCGGTGAAGCTGGTGGGACTGCTGGACGGGGAGAACTGGTTTGCGGTCATTCCGAAGGAGTTCGTGCAGAAGAACTACTTCCCGCCCTTGGAGGAGATAGTGGTCGCCGCGCCGACGCCTGAGCTACAGCCGGAGCTGGACCGACGGCTTGGCGAGGCGTTGGATAAGAGACAGGTACGCCTGTTTACCTACGGTCAGCTGGTGCGTGAACTGCGCAGTTCACTGAGCAACCTGTATCTGATTATGAACATCGTCATCGCCATTGTGGTGTTGGTGATTGCCATCATGATGGGGATGCTGTCCAACATCTTCTTCATGCAGAGGTTGCCGGAGTTTGCCCTGCTTGCCGCCATGGGCTACACGCGCGGGATGCTGTTGTGGCGGGTGGTGCGAGAGACCGCCCTTCTGGTGACCATTGGCTGGACGGTGGGGATCTTGCTGAGTATGGGCATCCTGTGGGGGCTGTACTGGTGGCTTTTCGAGCCGCGCGGGATGCTGTTACAGCCCATGGACTGGCAGGCGTATCGCTATACCATTCCCGTGCCCATTGTGGTGCTGGCGTTCGCGGCGATGTCGGTCGGACCGCGCCTGTTAACACTGGACCCGGTGCTGGTCATTGAGCGGAAGGTATAACGGCGATGCTGGTAACGGATGAGGTCAGTCTGGTATATCCCGAAGCCGACCGCGTGGTCACGGCGGTGGATCGGGTTTCAGTAGAGATACGGCAGGGCGAGTTCGTGGGCATCATGGGACCGTCGGGTTCGGGCAAGAGCAGTCTGCTGTACCTGATGAGCGGGCTGAAACTGCCCACCACCGGCGAGGTGCGCTATCGCAACAGGGTAATCCACCTGATGAGTGAGCGCGAGCGGATGCAGTTGCGCCGGCGAGAGTTCGGCTTCGTGTTTCAACAGCCCTATCTGCTTCCGTACCTGACCGCGCTGGAGAACGTGCTGCTGGCGGAGCCGGGCAATCGCGAGGTGTATCGTCGTGCGCTGGAGCTTTTCGAGCAGCTGGGGCTGTCGCATCTGATGAACCGCTATCCACACAAGCTATCGGGCGGTGAGCGACAGCGGGTGTGCGTGGCGCGAGCGATGGTGCATCAGCCTCAAATTATCTTCGCCGACGAGCCGACCGCCTCGTTAGACCATATCAACGGGCACGCCGTCATTCGCCTGCTGGCGAGCTATCGCGAACACGGAGCGGTCGTCGTGGTCACGCACGACCCCGAAATGCTCGCCGACGCCGACAGGGTGTACTCTCTGCGTGATGGAAAGCTGGTACAGCCTGCGCGGGTGCAGTGATTGCCAGAACACTGTGGCGGATGTGCTACCCTCTGGAGGGCGAGGCTCCCGCCGAGGCGTTTTGCGGTGTCAGCCCCCCTGTTGTTCTCCGCAAGCAGGGGGATTGGTCGTCCGCCCCCCTGTCGTCCCCCCGCAAGCAGGGGGACAATCCCTCCCCGCCTGCGGGGAGGTTAGGTGGGGCAGTGTTCGGGCTTTGAAGGACACCTAACCCCCAGCCCCTTCCCTGCGAGGGAAGGGGCGCATTACCTCTCCCCGCGTCGGGGTGAGGGCTTGCCTCCCGGGCAGGTGAGGCTATCCTATATCGGAAAGAGGTCTGCCCGCTACTGCGCCTCAAAGTCGGCAGTGACCTGAACAGACACCCGCACGGGATTCCATGTGACCGTCGAGCTTGGAAGATAGGGCGCCGCACTCGTGGGCATTTGCCCTGTCGACGCATTGGCGACGCTGATACGAACCAGTTTGACGGTGCGCTCGCCCGCTTGCTGTGCCGCAGCCTCCGCCATTCTGCGCGCCTGGACAACGCCGTTTCTGGTCGCTCTTTGTACCAGCTGCTCGGTATTTTCCACGCCAAACTGCACCTAAACACCCGTTGAGCCGCCGCCACTCCCGTAGCCCCCAAGTCCAGACCCAGTTTGCTCCTCCCTCTGCACCGAGGTGTATGCGGAAATGGTCTCCGCGATCCTGAGCAGGTTGTCCAGCTGCCGCTCGCTTACGGGCATTGTCAGGCTGTAGATGAGGGATGCTGTAAACCGCTTGGTGCGTTCTGTATCATCGATGTGTGTAAAGACGGGGCGATCCGCCTCCGCGATGTCCAGCCGCTCGGCTTTCAACTGGCTTTTGGTCACCCCCAGCTTTGCCAGCTCCTCGTGCATCCGCTGACCGAGTTGTTGAACGGCGAGGCGTGCTGATATGCGGTCGCGTCCCTGCGCGCTCAAGACGAAGTACACCACCGCCCTGTCTGGCATCGCCTGCGCCTCACCAACCGCCGAGACCCTGACCGGGGTGGCAGAACGCGGTGAAAAAGTAGCCTGTTTTGCGCTCTGGGCAAGGACACTGTGCGCCAGCCCTATCAGGCACAGCGTGAGAAGTATCTTTCCCTTCATTCTCTGTCACCTCCTGCTGCGCGGTGATGTGAAGCGACCATGGCTATCTTTCTGCAAATGGTGGAGGGTTCCTGTACGGTGCGCCTCATCCGGAGGGGCTTTGAGAGGAATCTCGCTTTTTTCCCCTTCATCCACTATATAATATCGACACAGCACCACAAAATGTGACATACCCCAGAAGATTTTTTTATTGTCATCGGCTTGACGGCTTTGGGCCGCTGAAAATCGGAGAACCTGCGTCAGCAGGTTTCGTTCTGCGTAGCCTGCGATTTCCAATCGCAAGGGCAAGAGAAATACGCGGAGAAACCACCCTGGAAGTTAGGCTCTACCTGTCCATCCAGCATCTTGCAAATCGTGTGTGGATTCAGTATAATGATGATGCGAACGAGAGCGAGGCGCCGTACCCAAGTGGCTAAGGGGGCGGTCTGCAAAACCGCTATTCGCCGGTTCGATTCCGGCCGGCGCCTCCATTTTTTACTGCTCGGAACAGGAGGTTGGGAACAGGTTGGCAAACCTGAAATCGTCCCTGAAAGACATCAAGCGCAACGCGAAGCGTCGCCTTCGCAACCGGTCCGCCAAATCGGCGATGAAGACCTTCATCAAGAAGGCGAAAGCGGCGGCGGCTACTGGCGACGTGGAAGCCATCAAGCGGGCGCTGGCACAGGCGTGCAGTGCCATCGACAAAACCGCCGAGCGCGGCATCATCCACAAAAACCAGGCGGCCCGGCGCAAGTCGCGTCTGATGCGATACGTCAACCAGATTCTGGCCCAGGCATCGAGCGGCGCGTAGTCACCTCCTTCAGCTGGCACAGGTCGACTACCAGCCGCTCGAGGAGCCGGCGCGGGTCGCTTTCCCCCTCTATAATCCCTTTCAGCACACAGTCCGCCTGATACAGGCGTTCCAGTGCGTTCGCCAGCATTTCCAGCGAGAGGTGGCGTGCCTGCTCGCGCAGGTTCCTCTCCAGGAAACGCTGTCGGGCGAGCAGTTGCGCCAGGTTCGGGTCGGAGGGGAACCACGCGGATGCCTGCTCGCCGTAGTCCATCTGCAGGCGCATCTGCCACAACAGCCGAAACTGGCGGGCAATCAACACCATCAGGCGGGGCACTATCGCCTCGACGCGTCCACCAGTGGCAAACACGTCCTGCAACAGCCGCATCGCCAGCGAGGCATCCCCTGTCGCAATCGCGTCTACCAGTCGGAATACCTGCGCCTCCACCGTGCGGCTGACCACTGCATCCACATCTTCTCGCTCAATGGTGGTGCGCTGTCCCACATACCATACCAGCTTTTGCAATTCAGGCTCCGCCGCGGCGGTGTTAGCAGAGGTTAAAAAGGTCAGACGCTCCAGAGCCTCCTGCGTAATGCCTTTGCCCGCCTCCTGCAGGAAGGATGCCACCCACGCCTCGAAGCTGGCGCCGGTTAACGGCTTGCACTCAATGACCACCCCCAGCTTCTCGGCGGCGTTCAGCAGTTTGGCGGCGACTGGCGAAGCTTTGGTTCGGTCCTCCTCCTCGCTCTCGGCGTGGGTATAAAGGATAAGCACGGTGCTTTCAGGCAGGCGAGGTATCGCCTCGGCAAGAGCATCGGCGTCGGAGCTTTTCAGATGCTGAACACCGCGCACCATCACCACCCGGTATGGCGAAAAGGCGGGGATGCTCATCGCTTCCGCGAGGATGGTGGACACGTCTGTCTCCTGCACGTCCAGGTGCGCGCGGTCAAACTCCTCGGCGCCCAGTGCATCGCGCAGCCGCTGAAGCACCGTGCGCTTCTGCCCCTCTTCCCTGCCGTGCACCAGGTACACGCGAGCGGGCGTCTTGCCGACGCCCCTGCGCAAAAACTCTGTGGCGTTTACAGCCATCGTTGCGCCCCCTAAAGCAGGTCACCGATGGCTATCGCTCTGCTCTCCGCGATACTGCGGATTGCCGCTTCGGTAAACTCCATGTACTTCACGCCGTCTTCAAAGGTGGTGAGTTTAATCCGCTCCTTGCCGCGAATCGCGTTGACGAACTCCTCTTCCACGCGCCATCTGCCCTCCTCTTCAGGGGGAACGGGGATTGGGGAGAGCGCGGAATCGCCACGCCTGCCGCCGTACAGCCCACCGTCCGCGAAGCGCAAAGTGCCCTCACTGCCGAACAACCACACTTCGGGTCCGCCCGCCAGCCCAGTGACGGCGGAAATCTGGAAATGGGCGATGGCTCCACACACCATTTCGGCGGTCACTTCTAAATGGTCAGGGATGCGTACGGCGCGAAGGTTGCCCTCTGCGTCCTTGCGCATCGTCACGAAGGTTTTGCCCATCGCCGTCACGCGCTTCGCCTCGCCGACCCAGCGCATCACCGCCTCATACCAGATGCCCAGTGTCATGGTGTTGAAGCCACTCAGGTCAAAGTCCTGACGCCAGTGCAGGGGCGACTCGCGGTCAATAAACGTTCCGCCAGCACGTACCTCGATCGCCAGCACGTCGCCCAGATACCCCTCGGCGATAAGGCGCTTGATAGTGTTGTCCACCTTCAAAGTGAATGGCGAAGGCACAACCTGCGTGACCAGATGCGGGCGCGCCCTCGCGGCTTCCAGCATCTGCCGTGCCTCCCGCAGGTTCATCGCCATGCGCGCCTCGGTCATCACGTGTTTATTCGCCTGCAGCGCGGCCAGCGTTACCGGACAGTGCATGTACGGCCACGTGCCGATAACGATGGCGTTCGTATCAGGGGCGTCCACCAGCTCGCGCCAGTTGTCGTACACTTTGGGGATATTGAACTGTCGGGCGACACGTTCAGAAGACTCGCGCGAGCGGTTGCATACGCTCACAATCTCCACGCCCTCAATTGCCTGCAGGTTGGGGATATGCTGTGCCACCGTGTTGGCGCCTGCGCCCACAATGCCGACGCGAATGGTCTCCATCAGAACCTCATTCACCTCCTTACGGGCTATTTCGCCGTCAGCGTCGCCACCACCTGTATCGCTTGCCCAGAACGGCTCGCAGGTGGCTGAGGTATACCTGCGCCTGCGCCGCTTCCGCCTCGCCGATGCCGCGCCCGTATTCACTGCGTTCCAGCAGGCGTGTCAGCGCCCACATCGGTTCCGCCGCCTCAGGCAGGGCTTTTTGCACCTGCAGGGCATATTCCGATGGGGTCATCCATGGCTGGCGGGTGATGCCCGTTTTTCCCAGCATACGCACCGCCTGCAGGTAAGCACGCACTACGCGCGACACCGCGTAGCCACCCGAACGCCGTCCGCGCAGCTCGTTCACCACGGCAAACAACAGCAGGCTGACCGCCGTGATTGCCAGCATCCACGGCAGGTAACCGTACCGGCTGGTGAGCGTTTGCCAGAAGCTCTGGCGGTTCCTCCTGCTCCCTGTGCCGGTGACATCGCGTGCGCCTTCGGTGGCATCGAAGGTCAGCCAGCCGTAGCCCGGGAAGTACACCTCGGTCCACTGATGGCGATGTTTTTCGCGGGCGATGTAGGTTCCGTCGGGCTGAGGGTCGCCGGCGAGGAAACCGGTTGCCACTCTGGTGGGGATGCCCGCGTACCGAGCCAGCACCGCCAGCGCAGAGGAGAACAGGTCGCAGTAGCCCTCACGCGAATCGAACAAGAAGAACTCTACCGCATCCCTGCCGATGGGCACCGCGGGCGCGTTCAGATTATAGTTGCATGTGGACTCGATGTACGACTTGATTGCCATCAGTTTGTCGTAGTTATTGGTGTATCTGGCGGTAATCTGCTGTACCAGCTGCTGGAGGCGCGGGCTGGGAGGGTCGGGCAGTTCAAAGTAGAACACTCCGATATCGCTGGGGGTGGCTGGGGGAGCCTGGCGCAGTTCCTCCGGTGAGGCATCGGGCACGTGTGAGACTACCTCGTACTCCGTTCCCACCCGATAGCCATAGGAGCTCAGCAGACAGCCTGTGGCGTCCACGCGCACCGCAAGGTTCGGGAAGCGAACCAGCACCGGCTGGGAGGCGCCGTACACAATATTGGATGCGCCGGAGACCAGGCGAAATCTCTGCCTGACCTCCCTGTGGCGAAGGGGCTGAGGCGATACAGGCGGCACCCGCAGAGTGTACAAACCCTCTCGCCGCTCAGGGATTTCGCTGAAAGGCATGTTGGGGTCAAGAAGGTCGCGGATAAACAGCCCGAAACGTGGATTCGCCCATCCGCGCCCCGTGTAACGGGTGTAAACACTGCCGCGCCAGTAGAGCGGCTCACTGCTTTTGACCTCCAGCACCGGCTGGTCGCTCAGCGACACCGGTCCTGAACCCACCAGAATAGCAGAGCGGGTGAACGAGCTGGTCATTCCCTGCTCGGTGGATGCGGACAGTCCTGCCGGCAGGGGCGCGCCGCTCAAGCGCAGGGTAGTGTCCCGCAGGGGCATGCCAATGAGCAGACCTGTCAGCGCAGCGAACGCCCCGCACACCAGCGCCACCACCACCTGCATGCGCAGGAACCGGGCGTCGGGCTTCGCGGTGCGATACAGCCTCCGATAGTTCTCGTGCACCAGCAGGAAGGCCGTGTTCCCCAGGAAGGTGATAAACAGCCACACCGCCTGATGTGCGCTCAGCGCAGGTGCGGTCACCCCCAGCAGGGCAATCACCGGCACCGCGATAAACAGCACATGCTCATCGGACGCCAGCATGAACGAGATGAACACCACCAGCCACAGCAGAAAAGCGATGGCGGTGCCGCCGTAGGTGGTCTCCACGTCAAAGGGCAGAACCCACCCCTGCGTCCAGAAGTTGAACAGAGCGTACACAATCAGCCCCACAAACAGCCAGCGCACAAACAGCCCGGGCGACAGGTCAAACCAGCCCAGATGCCTTGCCACGAAGCTGAAGACGAACCCGCCCACCACCAGCGCCATCATCATGTTGGTGAACCGCAGGTCTTCAATAACGATTCGCGCCGCCAGCAATCCACAGAATGCTACCGCCAGCCCTGCCAGGTACATCCAGATGCTGGGGCGGTCGGCTGGATGAATCGTCGCCGTTTTCATGCACTCCCTCCCGGATGCAGGGGGACGATAATGGCGTTGTGTGCGGAAAGGGCACGCAGAAACTCCGCTTCGTGCAGGGCATCGGTCAACCCGCTCGCTCTGTCCAGTGCGGGCACGTTGGGCAGAAGCATAGCCACCTGAGTCTGCCTGCGGTTACAGGCGTCCAGCACCGGTAGTAAGCGGTTATCGGCTGATGGCGTAATCATTATCAGCAGGGTTCCCGGCGTTATCTGAGCAGCCGCCGTCGTCACGACGTCGAGCAGGGAGACGCCGTTATGAGGGGCAACCTCCGCTAGCGCATACAGGTACTCATACAGCTGGTCTGATGACCATCGGGCGGGGCGAGTGTCCACCTCCGGCGTGCCAACCAGCAGTCGGAAGGGCAGTCCGTCGTAATACGCCATGTGCAGGGCGCCGCTTGCTGCTTTAACCATCAACTCGAAACTGCTGGGTATCTGGCGCATGAGCGCACTGCAATCCAGCACCACGCACACCTCGGTCTGCGTGAATCGTTCGAAGTCGCGCACGAACAGTTCGCCGTAACGCGCCGAGTGCTTCCAGTCCACGCGGCGTAAGGGGTCACCTGCCGTGTACGCGCGAATGCCCAGGAACTCCACGCTGTCGCCTCGCACGGGGGCGGAGTGAGCGCCGGCGGTCGTATAGAGCGCACCGCGCAGGCTGTCTATGGGGGGCAGGGGCAGGGGGGCGGGCAGTACCAGTATCTCCGTCTGCTCGCGCAGGTGGTGCGAGAAGAAGAACATCCCCAGCGGGTCGGTGGCGTGAATGGCTAAGGGGCCCAGGCGATACCTGCCCCTGTACTGAAACACCACCTGGTATTCCGCTTCTTGCACCCCACCCGGCGCCACCGCCAGGGGGATAACCCCGTCGCCGTCACAAAATTGCGCCCCCTGCGGCAGGGTATCCTCAGCCTGCAGGAAGTACTTCGGGAAACTGCTTTCGTTGCGAACGTGCAGGCGTACAGGGGTCGGCTGCCCATCCCACACCACGTCCGCCATCTCGCGCCGCACCGATAACCCAACCAGCATCCGCTTGCCCACGGCATACGACACCAGAGGCACGGCGGCGATAGCCACAGCCATCATATACAGATGACCCAGCCCCAGCGTCATCGCCACCGCGAGGATGCACAGGCTGGACAGCACGGTAGTCAGCACCTTCACCCCGTGGTAATTGGGTCTGGTCGCTTGTTCTTGCGTCTCGGCGAGCATTTATCGGACGCCTCCCACCCCTATCGGCACAACGACCTGCTGGAGCGCCTCGGCGACCACCTGCGTGGCGTCGATTCCGCGCACACGCGCCTCGGGCTTCAGGATAAGCCGATGGGATAACACCGCCTTCGCCACCGCCTTCACATCGTCGGGCAGGACATAATCGCGCCCCTGAAGCACTGCATATGCCTGTGAAGCGTGCATCAGGTTCAGTGAGCCTCGCGGGCTCGCGCCCAGCTGCACGTGCGGATGCCGGCGGGTGGCGTTCACAACCTCCACGATATAATTGCGCACCGAATCGTGCACAAAGACCGTTCGGATTTGCTCCTGAGCCTGCACAATCTGCTCGGGTTCAGCGACCTGCTGGACGTGCTGGAGGGGGTGTTCCTGCTGCTGACGGCTCAGTATCATCACTTCATCGCGTGCGGAAGGATACCCCAGCGACAGCCGGATGAAAAACCGGTCCATCTGCGCTTCGGGAAGGGGATACGTGCCCAGCATCTCCACGTTGTTCTGCGTGGCGATGACGAAGTAGGGCTTGGGCAGGGGATGCGAAACGCCGTCGATGGTTACCTGTCGCTCTTCCATGCATTCCAGCAGGCTGGATTGCGTTTTGGGGGTGGCGCGGTTGATTTCATCCGCCAGAACCACGTTGGCGAAAACCGGTCCGGGATGCAGTTCAAACCCCAGCGTTTTGGGATTGAACACATTCGTACCGGTCACATCGGCGGGCAGGAGGTCGGGGGTGAACTGGATACGCCGGAACTTGCCCCCGATGGCGCGTGCTAGCGCCTTGGCGAGGGTGGTCTTGCCGACGCCGGGAATATCCTCAATCAGCAAGTGCCCATCGCACAGCAGGGTTAACACCGCCAGCTCCACCATCTGGCGTTTGCCCACGATGGCTTTCTCGACCTCGTCGACGATGCGGTGGAGTAGTTCGGCTGTTGGTTCTGGCACGTTGGAGACCTCCGTATGGAAACGCTTATTACCCTTCTATACTGAAAGGACGCATTGGGATGTTCCCTCGTTGCGTTAACAGTATACCCGCTCAGGGGGAACACGGTAGCAATACGGGTTTTTGGTTCTACCCGTAACCTCTGCAGGTACGGCGCAAGTGCCAACATGGAAAATCCCCTGTAGAAGGTGGCATCCCACCAGCCAAGGGGAGGAATGCACATGGGAGTGCACGATGCCAAGGTGTACGTGGGTTCGCTGTGCGAAATTACCTGGAAAGACCGTGCAGGCAACACCCACGTGACGCTGGCTACTATTGAGGACGCCAGATATGTGCCGCTCTACGGTGCATACCTGATTACGGATGCAGAGGATATTCGCCTCGATCAGGTGGTTTCGATCCAGGTCGCCGAAGCCGTGACGCGCAAGGCAGCATGATGCGAGGCATATTAATCAGAAAACATCCTCCGGCGGGCAGAGCATGTCTCTGCCCGCTATGCGTCTAGTCTCCGCGTCTGGTAGATGAGGTCAAGCGCCGGGTAATTTCTTCCATCCGGCGCAGGGTGTTGACTGCCGAACGGCGTCGTTCCAGCGCCTGCTCGATTTTCAGTACCAGCAGTTCATACACATCCACGCCGGGAATGTTCTTTTCCACATAGTCAAAAGCGCCGCGGCGCATACACTCCACCGCGTTCGCCACGTTACCGTATGCCGTCAGCACAATCACCTCGCTGAACAGGTCGTGCGCCAGCGCAGCTTCCAGAATGCGCACCCCGCTGTCGGGGTTTTCCATCGCCATGTCGGTGATGACCACATCGTAAGCCGGCGACGCCTGCCTGATTTTCGCGATGCCGTCGGCTTCGCCCTCCGCAACGTCTACCTGGAACCCCTCGCGCTGCAGACGCCGCTGCAGTGCATGGCGCACCTCTTCTTCATCGTCGATAACCAGTATCCGATACATACTGCCTCCTCACTGTCGCTCTTTGTTCTCCGCGTCTTCGCTTGCGGGTTTCCCGTTGACGGGCAGGAGAATGTGGAAGCACGCTCCCTCGCCCGGCTTGCCGTCCTCGTACACGAAGCCTCGATGCGCTTCCACAATCCCCTTTACAATAGACAGACCCAAACCCATTCCCTTGACACGCGAGCTGAAAAAGGGCTGAAAAATCTTTTCCTTGATTTCCTCGGGCACACCGGGGCCCTTATCACAGAAGGCGACGTGCACAAACTGACGGTTTCGCCCCACCCCGAACCTTTCGGGCAGAGCGCGCGAGTCCACCAGTTCGGTGCGAATGTGCAGCTCGCCGCCCTCCGGCTGGAAGCTGAGTGAGTTCTCGATCATCTCGGCGAAACAGCGTTTCAGCTTCCCCGCGTCACAGCGAATGTCGGGCAGCTGCGGATGCAGGTCCAGCCTCAGCTCCACCGGTCCCCGGCGGGGGAACATCTCCGCAGCCGTCTGGGCGATGATATTGTTCACGTTGTCCACACCCGTGCTCAGGTGAGTCGCCATCACGAAGTCGCGGAACTCGTGCAGTATCTCCTCCAAGCGCGAAATCCCCCGCCGGATACTGCCAATCAGCTCGGTCAGCTCCTCGCGGTCAATCTCGGGCTGCTGGAGCAGATACTCCACCTCGTTCAGGTCGCCCTTGATGGCGAAGGTGCGGTTGCCAATCATGTGCGCCGCTTTGGCGGACATCTCGCCCCACGCTGCCATGCGCTCAGTCTGCACCAGCCTCTGACGCATGTTCAAGCTTTCCAGTGCCGAACCGAGCTGGCTGCCGATGGCAGAGAGCACCTCCACCTCGTCGTCGGTGAAGCAGTTGTCGAACCAGGGCGCGATACTGCGCCGTCGCACCACGCGGATGACGCCGATGGTGCGGTCACGTCCCCAGACTGGAACCGCCAGAAAGGCGCCTATCTGCTCGACGGGCATTTCGCTGGCGATACCGCGCCAGCGCGGGTCTTCGCGGGGATTGGCGGTGCGCACCGGCTCGCCATGCTGGGCAACCCAGCCCGTTAACCCCTCGCCCAGCGGATAGGAGACCCTGCCCACCTGTTCGCGCAGTGCCCCACTGGACGCTACCAGCGTGAGCCGCTTGTGGTCATCATCTACCAGAAAGACCGAGCAGTCCTCGAAGCGCAGAACCTTAGACGCCACGTCCAGCACTGTCTGCATCAGGTCGTCCCGGTCCTCGGAGGTGCTGAGCTCGTTGCCAATCTGCACCAGCGCCTCCTGTCGCAGGCGGGACTGATGCAGGCTCAGGGCGGTCAGGCACAGGTCCGCCACCAGCACGATAGCTTCCACGTCCTCTTCGTCGTAGGCGTTGGGCTGGTCGGACTCGATATTGATGACGCCGCGCGTGCGCCCATAGGCGTCCACGATGGGCACTGCCATCTCGCTGACCACGTCCTCGAAGAAGCGCAGGTAGTGCGGGTCATGGCGCACGTCGCCCGTGCAGTACGGTCGCTGGGTGGCTGCGACGTAGCCGGTGATGCCTTTGCCTTCCTCCTGTGCCACCTGCAGGCGTCGCTGACGCTTCTCCTCGTCCCAGCCCGGTCCCAGCGCACTGTGGATGACCAGCTCGCCCGCATCTTCGTCCACCAGCGCCACAAAGGCACGAAAACCACCCACCATCTTCATGCCTTCCTCCAGCGCGGTGGTGAGGAACTGGTCAATGTCGGTCTGGGATACTGCCTGCTGGACCAATCTGCCCAGCTGGCGCAGGGTCTGTCGGTATTGCTGTTGTTTGCTCAAAACGCCAAACCGCTCCTTCTGCCTGTTGAAACTGCATTTAAGAGTATATCTGGAAAACGGGGAGATTGGCAAGGTGAGAAAACTGCGGGGAGGGCATTACAGAACATCCTTCTCCTTTACCCAGACCGTGCGATGGGAAATCGCAGGCTATGCTTGGCAGAACCTGCTTAAGCAGGTTTCAGTCTCCGAAGGAGGCTTTGTTGTGGGTAGCCCGCAACTTCCAGTTGCAGGGTTGCCTCTCTCCCTTCGTCTTGAGTAGCCCGCAACTTCCAGTTGCATAGGCAGGACTGCCCCTCCGTGTGTCTAAACTCGAGTTCGAACAGCCTTAGAGGATGGGCATCCTGCCGGTTTCACTTGTGCAGGAAGCGTGTGAGGTACAATTGGGGGCGGTGAACCTGAATGTCTGCTCCACGTACAACAGTGCGCATTCATCGCGAAAGGTGGGAAGCCGTTGAGCAAGCCGACCGCGCCTACTGGGCGGAGATGAGCAACGAAGAACGGTTGCGCATCACCCTTGCTCTGCTTGACTTCGCGCTGGCGACAGGACTCTATCAGCCCAGCGCCCACTCGATGTGCGACAATCTAAACTGGCAACGCCTGCGGAGCCTGTATGCTAAGAAGATCTTCTCGGGTTGACCGCTCTTTTCAAAGGGTTTTTCGCGACCTGCTGGCTCTGCTCGCGGATCCTGCTCTCCAGCCGATTGATGCGGTTCTGATTGGTGGTATCGCTGTGAGCGAGGCATCCACCTCGTATAAACGCGTGACGAAACTTCTCCCCCTCATGCGCCCCAGAAGCTGTAGGTGGGCAAGTCGGTGAACATGCCCAGCAGGCTCCAGATACTGCCCACCACAAACTCGCCCAGCATCAGCCCCAGAAAGAACGGCTCGAAGCGGCGATAGGTCTGCAGGGAACCATAGCGCAGGATCAGCCACTTAATCAGCCAGGCAATCATCAGCGGAAGCCATACCAGATTCATGCTCCACGAACCTGAAATGGCGAACCCAATCGGATGGAAGGGAAACCACAGCAGTTTCAGGCGCAGGTACATCAGCAGGGAGCAGATGCCAAAGCCAATCGCCATCGCCCAGTTTGCCTGTGGGTTCGGTTTGCTGGGACTGCCAATCCACGTGGCAAGGCGGTTGTACGCTTCGTTGCCGAACCAGATTCCCTGAAAGAACTTGGATGCCGTGCCCAGCTGGTAGCCCAGATGCACAAACGCCCAAAAAGAAGACAGCCCGCCCACCACCACCGCCAGCATCAGCGCCGCCGCCATGCGCCGCTGGGAGACGTTGACGGAACCGGCGATTCGCTGGCTCTCGATCACGATGGGCGCGGGATGACTGCGATAGGCGCGGTTGAACCAGTAAAAGAAGTTCAGCACTGCCAGACTGCGCCCGTCCAGCGCACCAGTGCCGAACGCCCGGGTAATCACGTGGTCGGGTCCCGAGAAGTGCAGGTCGTGCACAGGGGGTCCCAGCTCCGCCCTCATGCGCATCACCGCCAGCGTGAGCGCGAAATAGATTGCCACCGCCAGCATCGCCCACACCAGCGACATGCCGTGGTACCACAAAAACCCCACCAGAAACGTTAACCCCGCCATCAGCCCAATGAGCGTGGCGCGATAGGACATTGCCTCCTCGGCGTCGGAGATGTCGCCGGTGCCATGCCAGGCTTTTCGCCAGACCGCCTTCAGGTAGCCGCGCGCCGTCCACGTCAGGAACACCAGTATCGCCATGTATCCGCCGAACGCCTGCTCGCGGATGAAGGGGAAATCGGGGATGGTGTCCCATGCCATCGCGTTGGAGACCACCAGTTCCGCCTTCCAGAACAGATAGAAGAACCAGCACGAGAAAACCAGGTCCAGCGGCAGAAGATACCCCAGCCCGATGACGAACGGGTAGAAGGAGTAAGGCGTCCAGCCGATGGCGTTCCACGGCTTCTGCGTGATGTAGGGTAGAAGGTCCTGGTGCTTGACGTTGAGGGCGGGCAGTGAAGGCACAAGATAGTTCAGCCCGTTCAGCACGTCGATTCCGCCTGCCAGCAGGATACCCGCCCACAGCAAGCCGTTTCGCCAGAAGGGAACGCGCTCCTCGGTCATCTTCAGTGGAAGGATGACGATGGGGAAGGTCAGTCGCTCACGTTCTACCCACAGTTTGCGAAGCAGACTGCTGAGGCACAGCATCACGAACAGCAGGGCGACGATGAACACCATCCAGCGCATCACGGGCGGCAGCCACGCTCGCAGGTGTTCCCAGCGATACAGGGTGTCGTTGCCCTGGTAGTAGCCCTTCAGGGCAGACACATCGGTAACCATCAGCGCACGGGGCAGATACTTGCCGAAGGTAGCCATCCAGCCGTTGGACTCGTTGCTGAACTGGAAGGGATGCCCCATCATCTGCACCAGCACGGGTATCATGTCCAGCCCTGCCAGTGCCGAGCCGATGCACAGCATGGAGTACACCGTCAGCAGTTCCGCGCGGTTGAGGGCCATTCGGGGCAGCCAGCGTCGCAAGGGCGCGTTGGCTATCAGCAGGACAACCAGCAGGAACACGCAGTTGGCGAAGATAGAGATGGTGGTGGGGTAGGGACCGGTGCGCACCTTCTCCATGTACACCACCCAGTAGTTGTTGGGCACGATGAGCACCAGTCCCAGCAGAACTGTCCACCAGCGGATACTGGTCGTTGGCAGTGTGCTGGTAATGGTTTCAGCCGGGGTTATGCGTTCCTGCAGGGTGTGCATGGCGCAGAAGAATCTCCCTCCCCTTTCACTGAGGCATCAGTTCGCGGTGAGCGGGCGCGCTCCTGCGCGCCCGCCTGTGCCTCCTCAGCGAGTTGTCGCGCCTGGCGTGCCGACGCCTGCTGCTCCGCGAGGCATCATGAAGTTGGGTGGTGGCTGGAGGGGACGTGCCGGTTCCTTGCTGATGTTGGAACCCCCACCGGAGAGCCTCCAGTAGGCGCCAATCACAATCAGCAGAATGACCACAATCACGACCACCGCCACCACGGGCGATACCTCGCGCTTGAGTGGAGATGCCATGTTCGTCGCTCCTAATCGCCTTCCTGAACGGTCCACTGTCCCCAGCGAGTCGACGCCTTGCGGTAGTATTTGGCGTGTCCATCACCCAAGGTGGCGTTGAAACCATCGAAGTGGCGGTATGCGATGGCTGGTGGTCCCCACCATACGTCCTGATGGTTCCAGATGGGGTCGGCATCGCAGTCCGCCCAGGTCTCGGGCCACGAGCCGTCCAGCAGAAGGATAGTGCCCGCTGGGTCCTGTACCTCGGCGTCCGAAATGTAGTGCTTGAAGCCATACTTATTGGGCCAGCTCCAATCGGAACGCGGGTCTGTACAGGGCCATGCCCAGATGCTGTTCCACTTGTAACTGAAGTAGTACCTGCCCGTGCCCTGTCCGGTCCCGTCGGTACAGGTTCCTGGCACGTCCATGGTGGACGGCATTGCCAGGTCAGTCCACTCCACTCCCGATGGGCAGCGCTTGAGCTGTTTGTTCTTCACATAGGGGTTGAGCAGGTCCGGGAACCACACGACGGTATCGCAGGGCCAGGGCCAGCCGCCTGCCCAGTAAGGGATGTAGGGGCCGGGTAGTCGCTCGTCATAGTCCTGTGCGTACATGCGAATAGCCAGCCCGAACTGCTTCATGTTGGACAGACAGCTCGCCGCACGGGCGCGCTCTCTTGCCTGAGCGAACACCGGGAACAGAATCGCTGCCAGTATCGCGATAATCGCGATAACCACCAGCAACTCGATCAGGGTAAAACCGTTCTTGCGCATCGTGCTAATCCTCCCTCAGTGATGATGTATGATGCAAAGGCGGAGCGACGGTGGCACGCTGAACCAGCGAAGTGTGCACCGTCTGCGACAGCGAAACGGGTTCCCTTCGCTCCAGCATCGCCAGCAACATCTCTACCGCCGATTTGCCCAGCTGTTCATAATCCACCCGCACCGTGGTCAGCGGTGGGTCGGTGAACTGCGCAAAAGGCACATCGTCATGAGCGATGACGGATACATCTCTGGGGATGCACAGCCCCATCTCACGGATTGCCCGCATCGCGCCAATAGCCAGCACGTCTGTACGCACGAACACCGCCGTTGGGCGGGGCGTATTGCGGAACAAGATGTAAGCTCCCTCTGCGCCTCTGTCGGGCGTTTCTCCCACATGGACGATATACTCTGCCGGGATCGAGCCGCGCCGTCTTTCCATCTCTGCCTGTAACATGCCCAACACCGGGTCGCCCGGAACACTGCCAATGTATCCCACGTGGCGATGTCCCAGTGAGCATAACAGCTCCGCCACCTGCGCGATTCCGCGTGACAGGTCCAGCGTTACACATCCCACGTTCGCCATCGGAGGCGGCGGATGGTGCACAATGACCACACAGAAGGCTTTTTGCGCCACCAGTTTCTGCAGCCACTGCGCCGGCACATCCGGGTTGCCCACCACAATCGCGCCGTCCACCGCCCGCGAACGCGCCCACCGACGCAGCAGGCTCTCTTTCTCTGTGGTCACCCCCACCGGGTTGAGCAGCAGGTTGTAGCTGTGCTCCGTCAGCACGCGCTGGATGCCTCGTGCCAGCGCAATCAGAAACATGTCCGAAAGTACTTCGGTCTGCCCCAGATACTCCAGCCCAATGGTGCGACTGCGCCGGTGAGCGAGGCTCTGGGCATGCAGGTTGGGAGTGAAGCCCATCTCCTCCATGCGCTGAAGCACCATCTGGCGGGTCTGCGGGCTGATGCGCCCTCTGCCGTGAATCGCCCGCGACACCGTAGCGCTGGACACCCCGATTTTGCGTGCGAACTCTTCAATGGTCATAATTGCATCTATTGCAGTGTAAGCGTTTACGCATCTATTATAAATATCTCCTCCGGAAATGTCAAGCGGTTTCGAGGAAATTTTCGAAAAAAAAAGTCTGCGACCGCGAGCGATGAAGACGCAGGAGCATCCGAAGCTGGACGCAGGCTGACAACCCCGCTATACCAATATCACTCTGTTATGCTGAGTGGCTCCTTCAACCCTTGACTTTTTTTT
>CAZOGB010000048.1:0-28733 GCA_964579145.1 uncultured bacterium
TGCCCATACCCCTGCATCATAAAAGGTGAGAGAGTTCCCACAGAGTTCTTCCGTGAAGATACTTCGCACAACGCAGACTCTTCCCGTAGAAAAAGTTCTGCACACGAGGGCAAACACACACAAACGGCTGATTTGGCAACACCATAAGCATGGAGGTTTATATCTGATGAGCAATACCGCCACTTTCCGATTCTTTTCTCACGTGGAAGTGGACGATCTGGACGAAGTGCCAGTTGAAGATAGTGATGTCCTGCGCCTGCCAGCCCCACAGCGGCTGGAGCACCTGGAAGAGCTACGACAGCAGTTCCTGCAATGCTTGCAGGCAGGCGAACCGATAGACGAAACCGTACAGCGCATCTTCGCGGTGCCGATGGAGCACTTTTTACCGGCATCGCCGCCGCACTACGTCGTGGGCTACAATGTGCGGTGTCCCGAGCAGATTCGCCTCTTCAGCCGGGCCATGCGCGACCTGGACCGCTATATCGCCATCCTGTCCCAGTTCGCCCTGCGGGTGCGCGTGCTGTCGGTAGCCGACCCCTTGCCCGAACACCCCGACGGCTACCCCGACCTGCAAAGCGTCCTGCGCACCATCCGCTACCTGGGCGAAGGGCTGTGGCTGAAGGCGGTGAATGACTTTGACCGGCAAAGACGCAAAACCCTGTGCTGGCGTATCCTGCCAAGCACCCTTGTCGCCGATGGGACGGCTCCGGCGCAAAGAATGGACGCGCTGGAACTGCTGCTCTACAAAGCGCAAATCGTGCGCATCCTTGTCAGCGACCCCGTGGGCGAACTGCCGTCCGCGCTCGCCGAAGGGGCGAACGAGTACATCCACGCTCTGCAGAAACTCCTGCAGATAGTAGAAGCCAGTTGGCGCCGAGCCAGTTTGCGAAAACGACGCCCCCTGCCGAATCTCCTTCGCACAGGGCGGCGGTTGATCACCTCTTAAACGGAACCTCGGGCATATGCAATAGGGCTGCTCTCAAGCTCTCTCAGCGTTGTGGCAGGGATTGCCTCCCTGCCACTCTTTTTCTCACCCTGTCACCGTCCGATGGGTATCATCTCCCCGTGCGCCTCCAGCAGGTCGTCCACCATCGCCCAGATTTCATCCAGCGTCAGCTCCGCCGCCGTGTGCGGGTCCAGCATCGCCGCGTGATAGATGTGCTCCCGCTTGCCGGTCAGCGCAGCCTCTACCGTCAGGTACTGCACGTTGACGTTCGTGGAGATAATCGCGGCTAACTGCGGAGGCAGGTCGCCAATCCGAACGGGCTGAACCCCGTTCTTGTCCACCAGGCAGGGAACCTCCACACAGCAATCGGGAAGCAGGTTCGTAATCAGCCCGTCGTTGCGCACGTTGCCGTACACCACGCGCGGAGTGCCCGTCTCCATGCTGTGGATAATCAGCGAACCGTACTCCATACTGCGGTGCACCTCTATCGGCTCGTCGCTCTCGAACTCCACGCGCATCCGCTCCCAGCGCGCAATCACCTCCTCACAGCGACGAATATACTCGTCAAGGGGGATGTTGAACCGCTCGATGAGGTCGGGGCGGTCGCGACGGATGAAGTAGGGCACGTACTCCGCATAGTGCTCACTGGACTCGGTCACGAAGTACCCCAGCCGCATCATCATCTCATAGCGCACGCGGTTGTAGTGCGGCACGCGCCCCTCTAAATATATCTGGCGCAGGGCAGGGTACAGGTCCTCACCGTTACGCTCAAAACGCAGGTAGAACGCATGGTGATTGATCCCCGCGCAAACGTAGTTGACCTCCTCGAACGGTATCTTCAGGTCTTCCACCGCTAACGACCACGCCGTGCCCTGCACACTGTGGCACAGCCCCACCACCTTCACCTTTGACGCCCGATACCATGCCCACACGTTCATCGCCATCGGGTTGGTGTAGTTGATGAACAGCGCGTTCGGGCACAGCTCCTCCATATCCCGGGCGATGTCCAGAAGCACCGGAATGGTGCGCAACGCCCGCATGATGCCCCCGATGCCCAAGGTGTCGGCAATGGTCTGTCGTAAACCGTACTTCTTGGGGATTTCGAAGTCAATTACCGTCGATGGCTTGTAACCGCCGACCTGAATGGTGTTAATCACGTAGTCTGCACCGTTCAGCGCCTCGCGACGGTCCAGCGTTGCGGTAATGGTGGGATGGGCGTTCACTGCTTTTGCTACCTTCTCCGCCACTCGCTTCGCCGTATGCAGACGGTCGGGGTCGATATCCATCAGGGCGATATGCGATTCCGCCAGCTCGGGAAAGCTCAGGATATCGCCCAGCAGGTTCTTGGTAAATACCACACTTCCCGCTCCAATGATGGTAATCTTCGGCATAAAACGGCTCCTTTCGCTCCGGTTTTTGGCATTCGGTTCGGCACAGAGCGCCACGCCTCCTGCCCGCGAGAAGGAGTAGACCCCCTCAGCGCGAATAAATCCCCAAAATATCACAGGAGGGCGCAACATGACCCGGCAACAGAAGAGCGAATGGCGTGCTGTACACATCGTGGCACCGCGCAGCGAGGACGTGCCTTTGCTGAACATGGCTATTGAGAAAACGCTCACCCCGCTGAAGATAAACGCCCTTATCCTGGAGGTCAACTACGGCTTCGAGTACCGCTCCCATCCCGAACTGCGGGCGAACGGTGTGCTGACCAAAGCCGACATCCGCAGTATCCTCGCCACCTGCCGACAAAACGGCATCCGCCTCATCCCGCAGTTCAACTGCCTGGGGCATCAGTCATGGGCGAAAACCACCTTCCCCCTGCTGGTGAAATATCCGGAGTTCGACGAGACACCTCAAATCCCGCTGGATAACCCGGACATCTACTGCCGGAGCTGGTGTCCCCTGCACCCAAAGGTGAACGACGTCGTCTTCGCGCTGATGGATGAGCTGATTGAGGCGTTCGAAGCGGATGCGTTCCACGTGGGCATGGACGAGGTGTTCCTGATAGCCAGCGACCAGTGCCCACGCTGTCGCGGCAAGAACCCCGCCGACCTGTTTGCGAAGGCAGTGAACGACTATCACCAGCACCTGGTGCGCAAACGCAAGCTGACCATGCTGATGTGGGGCGACCGCCTGCTGGACGACTCGGTGATGAAGTACGGCAAGTGGGAAGCCAGTCAGAACGGAACCGCCCCTGCCGTGGACCGGATACCCAAAGACATCATCATCTGCGACTGGCACTACGAACCGCGCGACGAGTACCCCTCGGTACCCTTCTTCCAGCGAAAGGGCTTCCGCGTCCTGCCATCCAGCTGGCGCAATGTGCAGGCTGCGCTCGCCCTGCGCAACTACGCCTGCAAAAACGCCACCGACAAGATGATTGGACACCTGTGCACCACCTGGTCCAGCGGCAGCGACATCGCCCGCGCTCTGCTGGACAGCCCCCAGGCATCAGACAGCGCAAAACAGGCGGTGCAGGCACTGAAGGCGGTGATGGAGGCGTAAGGCTTTTTGACCTCTCCCCCACAAACATGGTATACTATTGGGCGCACGTCTGTGCGCCCTTTTTGTGAGGTGAGGATGGCAACAGGTCGTTCGGACGGACAATCGGCTTCGGTGGCAATCGTCAATCTCGGCTGTGCCAAGAACGTGGTGGACGCGGAGGAGATGCTGGGTGTGCTGGCGGAACACGGTTACACCCTGACATCCGACACCTCTCGCGCCGACGTGCTCATCGTCAACACCTGCGGCTTCATCGCTAGCGCGAAAGAGGAATCGCTCTCCGCCATCCGCGATGCCCTGCGCTGGAAACGCCGTCGAGGCGCAAAGGTGATTGTCGCCGGATGCCTGTCGCAGCGCTATGGGCGGAAACTGCTGGAACAGGTTCCCGAAGTGGACGCCCTCATCGGCGTGGGACAGATGGCACGCATCCATGAGGTGGTGGAACGCACCCTCACGCAGAACCAGCCCCTCATCGAGCAAACGCCCCCACAACACCGCTGGGCGCAGACGGGCACGCGCGTGCTATCCACCGCCCCGTGGAGCGCATACCTGAAGATTTCCGAAGGCTGTGACCACGAGTGTACCTTTTGCGCCATCCCTGCCTTCCGCGGCGGACATGTGAGCAAACCCCTAGAGCGCGTGCTGGCAGAAGCCGAACACCTTGCCCGGCTCGGCGTGCAGGAGGTCAACCTCATCGCCCAGGACAGCACCCAGTACGGGCTGGACCTGTACGGCAAACAGATGTTACCTCGCCTCCTGCGCGAGCTGGCGGGCATGAACGCCTTCCGGTGGATTCGCGTGCTGTACTGCTACCCCTCGCGAGTGACCGATGAGGTGATTGACGTGCTGGCGAACACGCCAGGCGTACTGCCCTATGTGGATATGCCCCTCCAGCACGCCGACGACGAGATACTGCGAGCGATGAGGCGACCTCTCGGCAGAGAGCGATACCTGCAGCTGATACGCCGCCTGCGCGAGGCACACCCCGACATGACGGTGCGAAGTACTTTCATTGTCGGCTTCCCGGGCGAAACCGAAGCGCACTTCTCCAACCTGCTCGCCTTTCTGGAAGAGGCACAGATAGACCGTGCGGGGGCGTTTATCTTCTCGCCCGAAGACGGCACTCCCGCTGAAGAACTGCCTAACCGCGTTCCCCAGCGAGTCGCTCAGAACCGCTACGACCGCCTGATGCGCCTGCAACAGCGTATCTCGCTGGCACGCAACCGCGCATGGATTGGGCGCGAGATGGAGGTGCTGGTGGAATCCGCACATCCCACCCAGCGTAACCTGTGGATCGCCCGCTCCTTCCGCGACGCCCCCGAAGTGGACGGAACCGTGTTGGTGCGTGCCAGACAGGCGCAACCGGGTACATTGATTCAGGTAAGGATTACCGATGCCACACCATATGACCTGATAGCCGAAAGCACTTATAGTCTGCGCGTTCATACCGCGCAACGAGAGGAGGTTCCGTTGTGAGCAACCCAGCTACAGCCCCCGGTGTCGAAACGCTCGCACAGGCTTACCTGCGAGCAACCGTCGCCAGCGCGCTCCTGCGCTTCAAAGAGCCTGCCAAAATGTCCGAACTGCAGGACGCCTGCAACCTGCCCGCGCTGGATATGGACATCCTGCGCTTCGTGCTGGGCTCCCATTCCGATATCTTCACCTCGTCGGAGCGGCGATGGACACTCTCCACCCGCTTCGAGGAGCGAACGCGCCCCGTGCACGCGCTGGTAGAGCACATCCTGCGCCAGACCGCACAGCCCGTCGCGCTGGAACCGCTCGCCTACCTGCTCGCCGACGTCTATCACCGCGCCCCCCACTCGATGGCGGTGGTGATATACCGGCTGTCCGAGCAACACTTCTTCCTCCTGCCGGGCAACCGCATCGGTTTGCGCGACTGGCTTCTGCGCACCGACTACGACAGCGCGGAAGACGTCGCCTTCTACAACTATATCAACCTTGACGAGGCGCAAAGGCTTCTGGACCAGCACCCGCAGTTCGACGGCTCTCCCGAATCGGTTGTCGCCCTGCTGAAAGAGGTGGGCACGCCCCTGTCCGCCCGGTTTGTGGCGTTTCTGCAGTGGCTCCGCAATCCCGAAACGTTCGACGCGGTTGGGGCTTACGGAAGCCTGATAGGTTCTGACGCACTGGTGGCGCTCCCCCTGCAGGAACGGGAGGAACTGCAACCGGTGACCCACTGGGCACTGAAGGAGTGGGTGCCCGGCTGGATCGAAGCGATACGCCCGCAAGCGAAACGGATGGCGGGAGTGCTGGCGCAGCTGATGGCGGAACCACTGGTGCTCTCCGTCGAGGACGTCGAGGCGATGGTGCGCCATGTGCAGGGAGCACCCGCTGTCGTCACGGCCGAGGAGATAGCTCGTCGGTTCTTCGACCTCACACCCGGCGACCCCACCTACGCCAGCGACCTCGAAACCATCATCGGCTCCCTGCGCCAGGACCCGCGCATCATCTGGCTGGGCGGCGCACGATTCGTCAATCTGCAAAACCTGCCACCCTATCTCTTCGAGGTGCCGGAGAGCCTGCGCTTCCCCGAAGTGCAGTTCTATACTGAGGAAGGAGAACCCCTGGAGATTGACCTCGAAGACGAAGGGCTGTCGGGCACACTGCGCTCCGACATTATGGACCCCGTTGCGCAGGATGTCGGCGACGAAGAGGAAGAGGGGATCACCATCTTCCCCATACCTGAAAGCGTGCAGTGCGTGGTCAAGGCACGACACAAGGAGATTGGCACCTTCCCGCTGTGCCAGATTCCACAGGGATTCTTCCAGCCAGAGCCGGAACTCCAGCAGGTCACCTTCATCGACGAGACAACCGGCGAACGCTACTCCGACGTGTACGTCAACCTGACGGCGCGCCTTATCTTCGGACTGCTGGATTGGTACGCCACGCGCGAGGCGGTATCGGGTGCGGTATTTACCCTCACTCGCACCGAAGACCCGTTCGTCTTCAAGGTGCGCTGGGAAGAGACCCTGGACCAGCGCGTGCACCTCAGCCGCGCACGTTACGAGGAACTGCTGGATATGAGCACGCGCATGGCACAGAGCTACTCGACCTTCGACATCATCTGCGAGATTCTCAGCACGCACCGCGGCGGGATGGAGTTCCTCAACATCCTCAGCGAGGTCAACGTCATCCGCCGCACCAGGCGCAGACGGGTGGCTTCCGTGCTGAGCGCGTTCCAGGCGTTCTACCTGCGCAACAGGCTCTGGCACCTGGACGAGAAGAAGCGCGACGCCGGCATCGACCGCACCAAACGCAAACACATCCGAAAGTAACCGGCGAACCGTATCCCCGGAGGGCAGGTTTCCCTTCGCCTGCCCTCCCTTTGTTTGGGCGCACTACTCCTGCTTCACTGCCTGCCAGAGCTCATACACCTGCCTCTTTCGGGTAACCTCCGCGTCTGCGTAACCGCCCAGCACCTTCCTGAACCCCTCGCACAGCCGGGTCAGCGTGTCCAGATAACTCTTATCCGCAACCTCTTGCGACCGCTCCGGTAAACGAGCCAGCTTGCCCACCCGCTGTAACTCTGTGCGCTTCAGAACCGTCAGCCATTGCGCCAGTATCAACCGCGCATGAGCTGCCTCGTATGTTTCGCCCAGATTCGCCTGCTCCAGTCGCTGTAACAGCCGGGCGAAGGGCACAGTCTGTTCCTTCAGCGATTTCAACGAATCGGGCACAGGCGCTCGCGCGAACTCGCTCAGAAGCCTCTTTGCCGACACAGGCACGGTGAACCTGGGTGCGCGCCCAGCCTTCGCGTCGCCTCGCACTATCTGCACCGTTGCCACCTCTGGCGTCTGCTCATACGGCAGGAAGACCGATGTCTCGTCGTGCCAGCGCCAGTTCCTGCCGTTCACCTGCACCGCGTGGATGCTCCCCTGTCCCACCACCGACAGATACAGCAGTTTCTTGCCGAAGCGCACGGGGAACCGCTGATGCAGTTCGGTGATACCTGTCGGCACATGCGGTATCAGCGTCAACCCATCGGCGCGGTACAGATACTCAAACAGCCCTCGCACCATCGCCGCGGGCGGTCCAAAGGCGTCGTACGTGAGGTTAATCGGCTCGCCCGGCTGATACACATCACTGCCGAACTTCACCAGCGGGTTGTCCATCCGAAACCGACGGGCGAACTCCAGCAGCCGCTTCATCGACCGGCGTGCGTCCTCGTATTCGCCCAGACGGTAGTACGCCAGTATCATGCGCGCCTCGCACGTGGACCAGTGCCCTCCGTTCACCCATGTGCCAAACGCCCACAGTCCCTCCGGCGCGGTGTACATATCGTCCAGCGAGGGGTAGTTGGGGATGATGAAGTCGTACGGGCGCAGACCGGGAATGGAGGCTATCTTCGCGCAAATCCGCCGTGCCTGCTCGTCGTCCACCACGCGGAAGCATATCGCATCGTGATTGGGCGAGGATTCAAAGTAACCATGCTTTGCCGCCCCGTAAACGCCATGTTTGGTGCCGTCGGGGTCCAGCGACTTGATGAAATACCCCTCCTCAGTGGTCAAAAGCGCCAGCCCCTTCCGCGCTCGCTCGCGCCTGCCCGCGTACAGCCGCGCCTGCCGCGCGTTGCCCGCCAGCTTCTCCAGCTCTATCAGCCTGTCCAATGCGGCGATGGTCGTAACGGACAACCCGGCGAGATATGCCATCCCGTAAGTACCATCAGGACGTTTCCAGCCCGCATAGCTGGGCGCAAGCAGGTTGCCCGCCGGTCCGGCAAGGAAAAGGTTATTCTGTGGGTCGCGTCGGCTCTCGATGAACTCCGCGCAACGCTCCAGCTTGGGCAGGTAGCGGGCGATAGCCTCCCGGTCGCGGCTGATGAGCAGAAGCTCCGCCTGCATCAGCAAACCCGCCGCGGTAAACTCCATGCCCCAGTCGTGAATCTCCACCCATCCATCGCCCTGCTTCGCCACAAACCAGCCCGGCGCCGCCGCATCGCATAAGCAACCGTCTGGCGGGACCCAGTCAAAACGCTTCTCGCCCATCTGGAACGGGCGCACCGTCCTGCCATCGCCCATCTGGTCAAACCACAGGTCCTGCGAGTTTTGCAGGAAAGTGAGGTAAGGCTCCAGCAGGAATGGCAGGGCGCAATAGGTGGTTCCATAACTGTTCTGTATCCACCAGGCGTTCCACGTCGTACCCTCCACGAACCCGTTCCACGCCGGTGTGTATAGCGTCGGCAGGTTCTGAAACTCCGGGTCGGGGTCAAACATGCGGCGGGCGATGTCCAGCAGACGCAAATAGTCCACATCCCCTTTGCCCGCAAAATACTGTCCCTCATAGCGTTCGGGCGTGCGCATCCTCCACCTCCTCGCAAGCGGTCGTGAGCATTTTCGCCCCGACTCAGGAGAATCCTGTAGGCTGTCCCCTTGCGATAGAACCGTTTTTGTGGGATAATATAGATGCGCGCCCGTAGCTCAATGGATAGAGCATCAGACTTCGGATCTGAGGGTTGGGGGTTCGAGTCCCTCCGGGCGCGCCAGTCGTTTATGCCCTCGCAACTCTTTCCCCGGCAATGTGTCATAATATGGTAGGCAGAAAAGCTGCGCCATCCGAACAGAAGGAGAAACATGATGCGCTTTGTAGCGATCACGCTGCTGTGCCTGACCCTGATTCAGCGCTTTGCCTTCGCGCAGGCCTCTACTCGGGCGGAGGACGTGGTCATTGAAACCCTCTCCCGCAGCGACGTGTACGTTGCGCCGCAGCTGGCTGGCACAGTGGACGAACAACGCCTGCAGCAGGTGGCAAACGAGCTGAAGCCTTTCACCGTGAAGTTTGCTATCGTCCCTTTGCGAGATAGGTCGACGCGCAACAGGTGGGCAACCGCTCTGCGTCGCTACCTCAACATCCGCAACGGCGCGGTGATTGTGCTGACGCCAAAGACGGAAGAGCTGCGGGGCGGTGTCTCGGCAAGCAGTGATGTCATCCCCGCCCGGGAGATAGATTCGCTGGTGCAGGCAAACATCAGGGTGTTTACCACCGAAGGATACACCCAGGGATTGGAACGGCTGGCAAGGGCTATGCGTAACTACCATCTTCAGGAGCGCCGAAGCGATACGGTTGGCACACTTGCCCTGCTGGGTATTCCGACTCTGCTGGTGGTTGGCGGGGTGGCGTGGGTGATTCGCCGCCGGGCACAGGAGGTCGCGCGCCTGAAGGCGCGTCTGCGCGGAATGCGTCAGCAGGTGCTGGAAGGGATTGAATATCTGGACGGCTACATCGACGTGCTTCCCGCAGGCGAAGACGCCAGCCGCGCCCGCGAACATCGCCAGAAAGCCGCCGAACTGCAGGCACAGGCTGCGCAGCTGATGGACACCGCAAAGCGACCGGAGCAGCTGTGGCGAGCGGAACACCTCCTGGATAAGGCGCAGATGAGCGTGGAGAAGGCGAAGAAGTATATCCTGCGTGCTGGCGGCGATACCAGCATCCGGGTAGATGAGGAGCCCGAAGAGCCTGCAGAGGAGGCAGACCTGATGATTCGCCCCAACGACCGCACCTATGCCTGCTTCTTCTGCTCCAAGCCGCCCACGCTGGGTGAGCTTCAGCCGGTGGAGGTGACCATCGGCGAGCGGACGCAGAAAGTGTGGGCGTGTGAAGAGTGCGCTGAGAGCCTTCGCCGTGGCGAGACCCCTGCAGTGCGCGTGTTCCGCGATGGCGACCGCGTACGCCCCTGGTACGACGTGCCTGATTACGACCCCTACCGCGACTATGGCAGGCGCGACCCCACGATGGACTGGATGAGCCTGCTCCTGCTCGGAAGCATCCTCTCGCATCCCGCGCCAGTGATTATCCACGACTCGCCGGGATACCCGAACCCCAGCGACACTGATGCCGGCGGGGGGGATTTCCTCGGCGGTCCGCCCGAAGGCGACACCGATGCTGGTGGAGCGGATTTCTTTGGAGGATTGCTCGGCGGTGATACCGACACCGACGCCGGCGGCGCCGACTTCTTCGACAGCCTGTTTGGCGGATTCGACGCGGGTGACGCCGACGCCGGCGGAATAGACTTCGGGGACTTTGGCGATTTCGGCGGCGACGCAGGCGGTGGGGATTTCTAAAAGCTACCAGACCTCTACCTCATCAACCATCAACCAGCCACGCCGCACAAACTGCAAGCGTACATAGCGTGCCTCTCGAGGAGCAAAGCGCACCGCCATAAAGCCCGTTGCTTCCTTATCTCCCGATTCGTCCGGTCGCTCGCGCGTAACACCCACGGGAAGCCACTTTTTACCATCCGCGGAGATTGAAACACGCATCTCCTCGGGAAACCACACCGCCCCAGGCCCTCCGCCTACCAGATGAGCACGTACCAGACGAACACGCTTTGTCGCCAGCAGGTCTACCGTTACGCTCGGCTCACCCTGGTCAAATCCAGCACACAACGCCCACCCCGAGCCGGGCGTGCTGTACACCCCATCGGTCAGCTTGCCGGAGTTGTCCGCATAATGGGCGGTGGACGTCGGCGAGGGGCGTACGGTATACGCCATTCCCTGCGCGATGTTGCACCCACCGGAGAATATCTGCACCTCACTGAGCATCAACCAGCCGCGCGGCACCAGACGCACCTTCACAAAACGCGCTTTCGCCCCTCCCACAGGCAAACGCACCCACCCGAGCTGGGCGTTCTCTGCGCCCAGATGCTGAACAACCGCAGGAGGCTGGCGCGTGGACCCCGCTAAATGCCACCGATTGCCATCCTCCGAAAGCAAAACACCGACGTAATCGGGAAAGTGCACCCCCGCATATCCGCCTCCCTGCAGATGCAACGCCACCTCGCTCAGGGCGACGCTTCGCTGGAGGTCAAAAAGGACGGATACCTCCGAAGTGCCGTTCCACTCTGCCCAGCCCACCGTTTTCCCATCGCTGAAACCCTGGGTGGTCAGCTCGCCATCGGTGAGATCCCTGCTTCCGGTGTCAGGATAGGTTGCTGGAAAGGGAGGCTCCAGCACGTATGGACAGCCCATCGCCAGATTTGAAGCCGGTATCAGCAGGATTTCGTCCACCGCTACCGCCCCTGCCCTGCGATCTTCCAGCGTTAGCGTCAGCAATTTGATGGGGCTATCGGGCAAGCGTACCGTTGCCCAGCCTTCACTACCCACCACCTCTGCCTGCGCCCGCCTGGGGACATCGCCATCGGCTTTCACCGTAATCGCAGGGGCAAAAGCGCGCGGATGTACCCGGCGGAAGTGCACCCACAGCGACTCGGCAGCCCACTCTCCAGAAAGCTCAGCCGATAGGGAAGCACGAGAACGCTTCCAGAGTAACTGGCTTGTCCCACCTGCTATCCCGTCCGTCAGGCAAAGGGCGTCGCCCTATGCCCCCTCCGAAACCGACACCCTGCTTCCCCAGAGCAGATGCGGTGTGGGCAGTAGCAGGATTTCATCAATCCCCACCGATTGCCCCTCGTCAGCCTCCACAATCAACTGGGCACGGCGGGCAAAGCGAGGCGAAAAGTGCAGAACGGTGAAACCGCCACCGTGCTCAGCCTGCAGGTCAAATCGGTCCTCCGCACACACCTCTGTAAAACTTTCCCCCGAAGCCTTCTCGCTGAGAAGCAATCTTACCGCCTGCGGTGCACCAGGCCCGTCGCTTTTGGAAAGTACCCAGTGTACGCGCAGGTCGCTCACCAGCCTTCCCGCGCCAAGGTCCAGCTCAATTACGGTTCGCCTGTTCTTCAACCTCAGATATGGATGCGAAGAGCCTGCCCGCGTGCGCCAGACCATATCCACCAGCGCACGGCTCTGCGCAGATCCATAACCGGGAACGCGAGGGGGCGAAAGGGGCTGATAGGGCGGCTTCCTGCGGTAAGTGCCCTTGTGGAAATAGTACAGGTCGTCGTACAGGGCGCGAAGGCGGGGTTCCTTACTGCGACACAGGCGGGCAATTGTGTCATAACCCTGGTAGTAAGCGCGCGGCAGGTCATGCTGGTATCCGTCCAGCTGTCTGTCTCCATGCTCCAGGTACATCTGCAGGTTGATTCGGTACGCCTCATCCCCAAACAGCGCTTCGTTCAACTCTATCTCGATTCCCATCCCAAGCTGGCGACACCGGTTTGCCGTCACGGTCAGGCGGTTCTCGTCCGGGATGCGCAGAGTGCCCGGCGTCTTCATGAAGGCGTAGTTCGGTTGAAGGATAGCAAGGTCAAAACCGAGATCTCGCCACCGCTCGATGCCCGGCGCGTTGAAGTAAGGAATCCACACGAAAAGTAAACCGAGGCGATGCACCTCCTCAGCGGTCTGCCGAACTAGTGCCTCATCACTGGCATTCACCCCCTCATTCATCCAGTAAAAGCCCCAGAGGCGTAAATGCGGATAGCTCTGTGCCCGCCACCGCTGTAAAAAGGTGCTCAGCAACCAGCAAACCACTTTCATGCGGTCGGCATCATGGCTCAGGTCTTCTGTCCTGCCGTCCCCGTCAACGTCTCCAAACCTCTGCTGGCGCGGCGAGGGATACGGAATCATCACTGCCACCGGCACCGTGCGCACAGGCACACGCAGCCGGCGTGCTACCTCAACCAGAGCCGATTCCAGCCCTGCGAAGGCGGTATCTGGCGCGAATAGCGAATCCAGGAAGTGCTCCCAGTCCGATTTGTCCGTTGCCCCGTCGTAATAGGTTTGCCCGGAAGGCGCACCCCCATACATCATGAAGAGAAAAGCATCGTAGAACCAATCCCGGGGGTTCCCCTGTGTGTCCAGATATGCCACGTAGGGAAGAAACTGCTCAACGTTCCATGCTCGTTCGCAGTAGACGAGCATCATATCGCGAGGGACATCTGCTGGCTGACTGTGGGCAACAGCAGACGATAACACCAGCAGCGGGAATATCCAGCACACCTTCACGAGAAGACCATCTTTCCCTCGGGGCAACCCGAAGGCTGCCCCATGAACACCTCAGGCTTCCACATCACTGCCCGGATGCACTGCCTGTTGGTGCTGCGCCACCGGGTGCTCCAGCGCCTCCGCCAAACCACGAGGGGCGTTCGGTGGGAAGCACGCTCTGCTTCTCCTTCTGCTGTTTGTTCCACTGCAAGCCAATCACCACCAGCGCGATGACGATAATCACCACCGCGAGAATACCTATCATGGTCCGTTTGCCCTTGTCTGCCATCTTTCTCCTCCTGTAGGTCGGGCAGGCGGCGGGATGCCGCCTGCCAACTCACGCTAGTCCACGTCCCAGCCCTGTGCAGGATCCCAAGTGTTACCGCGGCTGTCAGTGACATACCAGTGCGGGTCGAAGTTGGCGCAGGGATAACCCGCTGTCTCCCACACGCGCAGCTTCACGAAGCGGTGGTTGCCCGCCATGATATACTTCACGTGACCGTCCGCAAACACGGAGTTGAACGCCATGCGGGTGAACACCTGTGGATTATCCGTGCAAGACCAGAACGGTACGCTCTTCTCCGCGTGGATAGGGCTGTTCTCGTACGCCACGATGGTCTGCGCCGGCTTGTCGATGGACGCCAGCTTCGCGCCACATCGCGAAGCGGTAGCCAGACCCAGCTTGAAGTCGTACGACAGCCCGTTGAAGCCTGCCACCGGCCACAGGTCTGCACAGCCGTTAGCGGGCCAGCCGCCCCACTTCCAGAAGTTGTCGGAATAGGACGGACACAGGAATATCTGGGAGTTCTTCACGTAGGGCTGAACCAGCACCGCCCAGCGCGTGAACGCCATCACGATGTCCCCATTGCAGTCCGCCGTGTGCGCGCACTGACTGCTCCACGCAAAGTACTTCTCGTCGTAATCCTGCAGGTACATGTTGATGCCCAGACCAATCTGCTTCATGTTGCTGACGCAGCTGGTCTTGCGTGCCTGCTCGCGCGCCCGCGCGAACACGGGGAACAGAATCGCCGCCAGTATCGCAATAATCGCGATGACCACCAGCAGCTCGATGAGGGTGAAACCGTGCTTTCTCATGATCCTTCCTCCTTGTGTAAAGAAGTGGTTTGAGGTAATAGAACACTTTGCGCTTCCCCAGCCTGTTCCGCTGGGCTGAATCGTGCCGTTGTGCGAATAATCTCCGGTGGCATCACCTCCCCTTCTATGCGACGTTTCAACCGAACCGCAGCGACACGCCCCATCTCGTACACCTGCTGTACCAGGCGATGTACCGAGCGTGTCACCCGGGTCATCAGCGGCGGCGCATCGGCAAAGCTAAGAACCTCCAGCTGTTCAGGCACCACAATCCCCATGCGGTCACAGGCCTCCAGCGTCGCCGCCATGTAATAATCGTGCAGGCAGAACACGGCGGTAATCGGTTCGGGCTGATGAAGCAGGGTGAACAGTGCATCGTGCAGTGCCTGAACCAGATAGTCTAACTTGATGCCTTCCTGAAACGGGAAGAACCGTACCAGCGAATGCACATCCTCGCTGCCCGCCTCGCGCATCGCCTGAAGATATGCCTCATATCGCTCGCGGATGGATGAGACGTACAGTGCGTCATCGGTGAAATGGGCAATCCGGCGGTGTCCTTTGCCCAGCAGATAGCGCAGCCCCACCAGACTGGAGTGGTAGTTATCGGTCATCACCACATCGCACGACACATCCGCCGGCTGGCGGTCGACACACACCACCGGCTTGCCGCTCTCTATCAGCCGCTGAAGCACCGTCCTGTTTTTGGGGTCGCAGGTCGGATAGCAGATAATGCCGTCCGCCTCGTGCTGCATCCGGCGCAGATATTGCGCTTCGCGGTGTGGGTCGTTATGGGTCTCGCAAATCATCAGGTTGTACTGGTCGGGCAGGGCACTGCGGATACCGCGCAGATACTCCACCTGCGGGTAATCGTGCACGAAGGGAAACACCGCTGCAACGAAAAAGGACCTCGCTGGCGGAGGTTCCGCCACATAAGTGCCCAGCTTGCGTTTGCGCACCACCAGCCCCAGCCTCTGCAGCTCGAACATCGCACGGTGCGCCGTTACCCGGCAAACACCATACTGCTGGGCGAGCTCCGTCTCGGAGGGCAGGAGCGTTCCCGGCTCGAGCGCTCCGCTTTCAATCTGGGCGCGGATGGCATCCGCAATCTGTTTCCATTTCACGGAAGACATGGCGCATTACTCTAAGGTTTACAGAACATCTATTATATGGTATTCCCATTATACGCCTTCGCTGCAGGATTGTCAAGCTCCTGTTAGCGTCCCCACAGCTTTTGAGACTCCGCCGCATCAGACATAGTAGCCTCCTCCCTGTAACGTATGTCTACCCAATCTACGCCTGCAGGAACCTGTGCTTTGGGGCACGAACTCTCCATGAGATAACATCTGAAGGAGCAGAGCAGATGCGTCGCATGAAAGTTGGTGTCATTGGCTGCGGGAACATCAGTCCCATTTACCTGCAGGCTGGCAGAGTATTCGAAACCATTGAGATAGTAGCGTGCGCGGACATGGACATGGAGAAAGCGCGCGCCCGTGCTGCCGAGTTCAATATCCCGCGGGTGCTCACCCCGGACGAACTGCTTGCCGACCCCGAGGTGGAGATTGTGCTGAACCTGACCGTGCCCAAAGCACATGCCGAGATTAACCTCAAGGCGATAGAAGCGGGCAAGCACGTGTACACCGAAAAACCCTTAGCCACCAACCGCGAAGACGGACGCAAAACAGTGGAGCGGGCAAAAGCCAGAGGAGTGCGGGTCGGCTCGGCGCCTGATACATTCTTAGGCGGCGGCATCCAGACCTGCCGCAAGCTGATAGACGATGGCTGGATTGGCGAACCGGTGGGGGCAACCGCCTTCATGACCTGCCATGGACACGAGAGCTGGCATCCCTCGCCCGAGTTCTACTACGAGGTGGGTGGCGGACCGATGTTCGACATGGGACCCTACTACCTCACCGCGCTGGTGAACCTGATAGGACCCGTGAGGCGTGTGTCAGGTTCTGCTCGAATCAGCTTCCCTGAACGGCTGATTACCAGCCAGCCCAAATACGGCAAAGTGGTGAAGGTGGAGACGCCGACCCATATCGCGGGCACGATGGATTTCGCGAACGGTGCAATCGGCACGGTAGTGATGAGTTTCGACGTATGGGCAGCGCAGCTTCCGCGAATCGAAATCTACGGCACGGAAGGAACCCTCAGCGTGCCCGACCCCAATACCTTCGGCGGACCGGTGCGCCTTTACCGACCGGGCAACCGCGACTGGCTGGAAATCCCGCTCACGCACGGCTACACCGAAAACAGCCGGGGGCTGGGGGTGGCGGATATGGCGTCCGCTATCCAGACGGGCAGAGCGCATCGCGCCAGCGGCGACCTCGCCTACCACGTGCTGGACGTGATGCAGGCGTTTCTGGACGCGGCAGAGACAGGCAAATACATCACGATCGAAAGCACCTGCGAACGTCCTGCTCCCCTGCCGATGGGCTTGCGACATGGACAGATAGACCCTTAACAGGAGGAACACCACAGATGAAACGTGCGCTGATCGTGTGGGGCGGCTGGGAGGGACACGAACCCAAACAGTGCGCCGAGATTTTCGCCCCGTGGCTCCAGTCGCAGGGCTACGAGGTCATCGTCTCCAACACGCTCGACACCTACACCGATAAAGAGCTGATGAGCTCGCTCAACCTGATTGTGCCGATATGGACGATGGGCACCATCACGCCCGAACAGGAGGCGGGACTGCTGGACGCCGTGCGAAGCGGTGTGGGCATCGCCGGCTGGCACGGCGGCATGGGCGACTCGTTCCGCAACAACACCGAATACCAGTTCATGGTCGGTGGACAGTGGGTGGCGCACCCGGGCAACATCATCGACTACGAGGTAAATATCATCAAGCCTGAAGACCCCATCGTGGCGGGCTTGAGCGACTTCAAGATGCATTCGGAACAGTACTACATGCACGTCGACCCCTCCAACGAGGTGCTGGCAACCACCACCTTCAGCGGCGAGTACTGCGAATGGATTGCGGGCACGGTGATGCCCGTGGTCTGGAAGCGCCGCTACGGCAAAGGACGCGTGTTCTACAGCTCGCTGGGGCACGTGGCAAAGGACTTCGAAGTGCCCGAAGCGCTCGAGATTATGAAGCGCGGTATGTTGTGGGCATCCACGTAGCCACCCCAAGGGGCGGGGTTGCCTCGCCCCTCAAACCTCAACCTCCACTCTAAGATTCACCCTCACACCTGCCGACAATATTACCAGCAATATTACCAGCCCCGAAAGGAGGTGAGAGAGTGACGCAGGCAGTAAGCATGGAGACCCTGCCGGCAGGTAACGCGCCGCCGGTGTTGCCGGGTGTGCCGACGGGCGCCACCCCTGAAGATTCGCTCTTTGCGCAGCTGCTGGCGATGGTGCAGGGGAACACGGGCGACAGCTCAGGGCAGGTGCAGGTGGACACCACACCTCTGCCGGACGCCAAAACCCCACCAACAGCAGGAGAGATGGAGCAGATGGCGGCGATCCTGGGCTTGCCGCCCCTTCCCTTCAGCCTGCCAGCTGTGCAGGACAGCCAGCCAGCGGAGCCAAACGCATCGCAGCAGTCTGCACCTGTGCCACCCGTTCAGGTAGCGTTCCTGCCGAGTGTGGCGACCGAGGCTCCGGCAATCACACTGGCACTGCACGCGCCGCAGGACGAAACACCGTTGCAGGCGCCAGCACGAGCTGAAGAGGTTACCACGCCCGAATCGAGCCATCCGAAGGCTTTCTCCATCCCGGAGCACGTCGCCAACCCGCTTCTGCAGGCGGATGCGACGCAGCCATCTCCTGCTCTAGACGATGGCGGTGCTGTGAACCTGCAGCCGCCCTTTAGGTTGCAAACGGAGACGGCGGTAATCGCTTCACCTCCCGCCGAAACGCCGCGCGCAGAGGTTAAAGACAGCCTTCACGCATCGTCGAACGACGCAGTTACTATGCCGAACACTCTAAACGTGTCCACCAGGCTGGAGCAAGCGGGCAATGTGGGGCAGTTTGGGCACGGCACAGGGCAGGAACGGCGGGATGACGCCTCGCCGGCACAGCGGATAGCCCCACCTCAGGCGAAGAAGCCGCGCCTCGCTCCGACGGAACATCCGTCTACCGTCCGCCCTGGGACGACAGTCACGCAGGAGCCACACGCGGTGGAGTTCGCTTCCGTCCTGCATCGCGAGACGGCGCACACCGCTCCCGCAGGAGAGGTATCGCCTGCAGAGGTGGTTCGACAGGTGGTTACGCGCATCGAGACCATGGCGCACCAGCCGCGCACCGATAGCGTGACCCTGCAGCTGGAGCCAGAGAGGCTGGGCAAACTGCGCGTGACCATCTCCGTCAGCGATGGTACCATCCACACGCACATCGTGGCGGACAATCAGGCGGTGAGGCAGATGCTGGAAAGCAACTCTGCGCTGTTACAGCAGGCTCTGCAGGAGCGCGGACTGCAACTCGGAGCGCTGCAGGTATCGGTGCAGGGCGACGGGCGACAGTTTCCCCTGAATCAGCCGTACACCCCCCAGCGACCAGCGGGCGGGTGGCTGGAGACAGGTTCTGGCAACGCCGGTGAGGCAAACTTCGCGTACACCACAGCAGGAGGAATCAACCTGCTGGTATAGCAGAGGAGGTCAGGCGACATGGTGACGTCGGTAAACAGTACAGGCACTACAGCAACACAAATGACCCGAGCACAGAGTGTCGGGAAGGACCAGTTTCTCAGGCTGTTCCTGACGCAACTGCAGAACCAGAATCCGCTGGAGCCAATGCAGGACAGGGACTTTCTGATGCAATTAGCGCAGTTCACACAGGTGGAGAACACTGAAGAGGTGGCACGTGCTCTGCAGAACCTGCAACTGCTTGCCCATACCACACAGGCGACGAACCTGCTGGGCAAGCGCGTGGTGGCACTGCGAGAGGGTGACGCCGCGCCTGTGGAGGGCGTGGTGAGCGCTGTGCGCTTCAGCAGCGATGGCGTGTGGCTGAAGGTCGGCAACGACGACGTGCGGGTGGACAATGTTTTGCAGGTATCACCCTGAACGCAGTGAAGGGTCTCAAAGGGGAGGTGCAACATGCCAGAGGTTCGCCAAATAACTAACATTTCGCCATCCACCGGCGCCGCACCGAGCCAGCGACCGACGCGCGACGATGGCGCGTTCAGGGCAGCGCTACAGGAAGCACAGAGCAGTGTGCGCTTTTCGGCACATGCACAGGCGAGATTGCAATCCCGCCATATCCAGCTGGATGCCGAGGCGATGCGCCGGGTGGAAAACGCCGTGGATAAGGCCGCAGAAAAAGGCTCACGCGAGTCGCTTCTGCTGATGGACGATGTGGCGTTGATTGTCAGCGTGCGCAACCGCACGGTGATTACCGCCATTGATAAGGAGAACCTGAAGGAAAACGTGTTCACCAATATCGACAGCGCGGTTGTGCTGTAACGGGCAGACCGCAGGGGCGGGACCCCCTCCGCGCGATGGGGACGCCCCCGGCTCCTGAACGACCGAGGGAGCCAACCGTTACCATACCAGAGGAAAAAGCGTAAGGAGGAGGTCGTCAACATGCTACAGGCGATGTTCTCGAGCATCTCGAGCATCAAGGCGCACCAGGTGCGCATGGGTGTGGTTGGCAATAACATTGCAAACATCAATACCACTGGCTTCAAGGCGGGACGGGTTACCTTTCAGGAGATGCTGTCCCAGACCCTGCGAGGCGCCACCCGCCCCACCGGTGATGGACTGGGCGGAACAAACGCCATGCAGATTGGATTGGGCACGCAGGTTGGCAGTATCGATACCATCCTGGAACAGGGTAGCCTGCAGGCGACCAACCGGGTAACCGACCTTGCCATTCAAGGCAACGGCTTCTTCGCGGTGAGCAACGGCAAACGCATCGCCTTCACACGCGATGGAAACTTCGATATCGACGCCAACGGCACGCTGGTGCACAAAGCCACCGGTGAGAAGCTGGTCGGCTGGATGCCCGATGCCACAGGCACTATTGATACCAACATACCCCTGGGTCCACAATCCGTCATCACCATCCCGGTGGGCAAAACAGTAGCGGGTAAGGCAACCACTGCTGCTAGCTTCAAAGGTAATCTGGCACTGGACGGCGACAGCTGGACGACCAGCGTGATGGTATACGATGCCGTCGGCGCACCCCATGAGCTCCGGCTCCAGTTTTCACGAGCATCAGGTTCTGAGTGGCAGCTGCAGTATTCCGTAGACGGTGGACCGGTGACTGCTGTACCCGACCTGGTAACCTTTGACGGCAACGGGCGCATCATCGGCGGCGCCAGCCCGACCATCACCTTCACACCCGGCAACGGCTCGCCGGATGTCTCTATCACTCTGGACCTGTCGCGACTCACCCAGCTTGCCACCAACTCCACCGTCGAGCCGATTGCCCAGAACGGCTACCCTCCAGGCACGCTGGAGCAGTTGACGGTTTCGCCCGACGGCGTGATTAACGGCGTGTTCAGCAACGGATTGAACCTGCCAATTGCCCGCGTGGCGCTGGCGGTGTTCAACAACCCGGGCGGACTGGAGCGCGTGGGCAGTAACCTGTTCCGCGAATCGGCGAACTCGGGCGTCGCCAATATCGGCACGGCGCAGACGGGCGGACGCGGTTCTATCAGCTCGGGCTACCTCGAGATGTCCAACGCGGACATCGGTAACGAGTTCACCAACCTGATAGTCACCCAGCGTGGCTTCCAGGCAAACACCCGCATCGTCAGCACGGTGGACGAGATGCTGCAGGACGTCCTGCAGATGAAGCGGTAACATTTCCACTCAGCCCCCTCCCAACTACCGGGAGGGGGTATACACAAACGGGCAGTGAAAAGCCATGATTAAAGTGACAAGGCTCGACCATTCGCAACTCATCGTGAACGCCGAGTTGATTGAGACAGTGGAAGCAACACCCGACACCGTTATCACCCTCACAAACGGCAAAAAGCTGGTGGTGAGTGAGGACGTGGACGAAATCATCCATCGGGTGCTGGAGTATCGACGTCATGCTTATTCGTCACAGCAGAAATAGCCCTGTACGCTCCACCACCGATGCCACAACGGTGAGCGGACTGCTGATAGGTGCCGGCTGTCTGTTGCTGGCGCTCTGGCTGGAGGGCGGACACCTCCAGCAGCTGGTGAACATCCCTGCCATGCTCATTGTGCTTGGCGGCACCTTCGGCGCCACACTGATCGGTCTGAACACCCAGCAACTGCGCGACCTGCCGCGAATCCTGCGACAGGCTTTCGTGCGTGAGCATCTAGACATCACCCACACCATACGCCTGCTGGTTGCCCTGTCTGATAAAGCGAGGCGCGACGGACTGTTATCGCTGGAATCGGACGCGAGCAACACCCAGGATGACTTCCTGAAGCGCGCCCTGCAGCTGGCGATAGACGGCACCGACCCCGAACTGGTTCGCGACATCCTGCAGATGGAGATTACTTTTCTAGAGGAGCGGCACCGCCAGGGCGAGCAGATATTCGTCAGCATGGGCGGTTATGCGCCCACGATGGGCGTGCTGGGCACGGTGATGGGGCTGATACACATGATGTCCCGCATCGAAAACCCCAGCATGATGGGGCCTGCCATCGCCACCGCGTTCGTTGCCACCCTGTATGGCGTCAGCTCCGCCAACCTGCTCTTCCTGCCGATAGCCAGCAAGCTCCGCGCACGTCATGCCGAAGAGGTGCTTCTGCGTGAGATCATCGTGGAAGGCGTTCTGGCGATTCAATCGGGAGAAAACCCGCGCATTGTGGAACAACGTTTACGGGCGTTTCTCTCGCAACGTCAGAGACGTGCCCTACCCCAGTTGAGGTGGCACACGCGCGATGATCAAAACACGCAGGAGCACGAGGCGGCATGAAAACGTAGACCGCTGGCTTCTCACCTACGCCGATATGATAACTCTGCTGGTCGCGCTGTTCATCATGCTCTACTCGATGTCGGCGGTGAACCAGGAGAAGTTTGGTGCTCTGGCGCAATCCATGCGGCGCGAGTTCCAGGCACTGCCCGAACAGGACGGAGGCAAAGTGGTGGGCACGGGAAGCATCGTCGACCCCGTAGAACAGCAGGTATCGCGCCTCCAGCAGTTCCTGCAGGAAAAGGGACTGCAAAGCCAGGTGCGCATCCGGCACGAGGAGCGGGGACTGGTTATCTCTCTGCTCAGTGACGGCACGCTGTTTGACCTGGGCAGTGCAGACCTCAAGCCCTCTGCTAAACAGGTGCTGGATCAGGTCGCCGAAGCACTGCGTGCCCTGCCCAACCCTGTGCTGATTGAAGGGCACACTGACAACCTGCCCATCCGCACCGCTCAGTATCCCTCCAACTGGGAGCTGTCGGCGGCGCGCGCGGCGCGGGTATTGCGCTATCTGGTGCAGAAGGGCGGCATCCCCGCAGAACGGCTGATTGCCGTAGGCTATGCGGACACGCGCCCGCTGGTGCCGAACAGATCGCCCGCCAACCGCGCTCAGAACCGACGGGTGGACATCGCCGTGCTGAAAACCTCGCAGAACGCTCTAAGATTCGGCTCACGCTGAGCCGACAATAGATGATGGAAATACTCCAGAACCCTGTTTTGGGGAGGACGTTATGGCAGGAAAAAAAGCGGGTGCAGAAGGTGCTTCGGGCGGAGGCAAGAACAAAACCATTATCTTTCTGGCGGTAGGCATTCTGCTCGGCGCGGTAGTGGCGTTTGGAGCCAGCAAGGTCATCTTTGGCAAAAGCAAGGAGGAGAAGAAGGAAGAGAAAGCGCTGCCGGAGCATGCCGTCGAACTGGATGAGTTTGTGGTCAATCTCGCCGACGGCTCACATTATGCGAAAGTGACCCTCGCACTCGGCCTCGAGAAGCCTCTGGAGGAAGGCGGCGGGCACGGAGGGGGCAAGATGGATCCCAAACTGCTCGCGCCCATCCGCGATACGGTGATTACCGTGCTCTCCAGCAAAAGCATGAGCCAGCTGGTCAGCAGTGAGGGCAAAGAGAAATTGAAAGAGGAGCTGAAGGAGAAGCTGAACAAACTGCTGGGCGACGAGGTGGTGAAAGAGGTGTACTTCACTTCGCTAACGCTCCAGTAACCGCCCAGAAGGTGCAGGCGAGATGGTGGAGATACTGTCGCAGGAAGAGATAGAGGCTTTACTGGCGTCGCTGAGTGGCGCAGAAGAAGCGGGGCAAGCAGGAGCACCGGCGTCGCCGACCTCTTCATCGCCTGTGGTCACCGCAGCGAAAACGGAGCGACGCGCCCCCATCGCCTACGAGGTGTACGACTTCCGCCGCCCCGACAAGTTCTCCAAAGACCAGCTGCGCACCATGCAGATGCTCCACGAAACCTTCGCGCGGCTGTTCTCCTCCACGCTCTCTGCCTACCTGCGGGCGCCGGTGCACATAGACCTTATCTCGGTCGAGCAGATACCCTATGACGAGTACATCCGCGCCATCACCAGCAGCCTGATTAACATCTTCAGCATGCAACCGCTGTCGGGGCAGGCTCTGCTGGAGATAGAGTTCGATGTGGTCATCAGCATGATAGACAGACTGCTTGGCGGTCCGGGCGCGGTGGTGAAACGCCCCCAGCCTGCATTGACAGATATCGAACGCCCTCTGGTGGAGAACGTGGTCAACCGTGCGCTGGGGGCGCTGCGCTCGGCGTGGGAAGGGATTGTCAGCTTCACCCCTATCCACGAGGGCATGGAGACCAGCGCACAGTTCGTGCAGATTGTTCCGCCAAACGATATTGTAGTTTCGATTCTGTTCGAAATCCGGGTGGGCGACACGCACGGCGCGATGAGCCTGTGTATTCCCTACCTCCTGCTCAAGCCCATCCTGTCCAAACTCAGCGCGCAGCGGTGGTTCTCCGGTAGCAAGCGCACCTCCTCGCAGTACACCGCGGTGATTGCCCAGCAGATTCAGCATACGCGCGTACCGCTGGTGGCCGTGCTGGGGACAACGCGGCTCACCCTGCGACAGGTGCTCGACCTGAAGGAGGGCGACGTCGTTATCCTGCGCCGGCGTACCAGCGAGCCTATCGACATCATGGTGGGCAATAAGATAAAGTTTCGCGCCAAACCCGGCCTGCGAGGCAAGCAGGTGGTCGTGCAGATAGAAAGCATCGTGGCGAACAAGCCTGCCCAACCGTCTAAACCGACGCCATCATCTGTTTGAGGAGGAAACTGCGGCAGATGGCATCTTTAAGTCTGGAACATATCAATACCATCACGACAAAACAGGAAAGCCTGTGGGGCACGGTGTCCATCACGCTGTCCGAAGCGATCAACAGACAGGCGACACTTTCTTCCCCTCTGGTGACGCTGCTGCCCCTGTCTGAATTGGACAACGCCTTCGCCGGCAAACGGGTGTACGGTATCGCCACGCTTCAGACCACCACAGCATACACCCTCATTATCGCGCTGGAGAGCGCATCGGCAACGGTGCTGGCGGACATCGCTGCGGGCGGCGACGGCTCCAGCCCATCTCAAGAGGTGGATGAAGGCATCCTTCAAATCTTACAGCAGGTGCTGTTTGTTATCGCGAACGGACTGGCGCAATCGCTGGCGAACATTACCAACAGTGAATGTAACGTGCTTCAGGTGGAGAGCCGCTACGACGTGCTGGAACCTCCAGTCGAGTGGCTCACGCAGGATAACCTGGTGCGCATGGACTCGGTTCTGCATGTGGACGGAAGCCCCATCGGCGCTCTGACGGTGCTTGGCGACGAGCGTTTTGCGCTGTGGCTGGCGGGAGAAAGCACGGAGCCGGAACCTGCCAGCGCAGGCGAGCAGACCACTCCCTTCCAAAGCATTGAAGAGATGGGCTCAGCCTCTTCACAACCGTTTATCCCTCTGGAGCAGGCAGCAGCCCAAACTCTGCCGACGGGCATCGAACTGATATTGGACGTGCCGCTGGAGCTGACCGTGGAGCTGGGGCGCAAACGCATGTTTATCAAGGAAGTGCTGGATCTGACCGTTGGTTCCATTGTGGAACTGGACCGTGTGGCAGGCGAGCCAGTGGATGTGCTGGTGAACGGGCGCATCATGGCACGTGGGGAGGTGGTGGTTATCGAGGACAACTTCGGCATTCGCATCACCGAGATTATCAATCCACAGGAGCAACTGGTGGAGATTAGCCGGAGAGCGGTGGCATGAGCAAGGCGGTTGCCATCATCGCGGTATGCCTGATGGTGCTGGGGCAGGCTGTAGCGGAACCTCCGGTTGCCGCGTTCTCGCCACCTGCCTCCGGCGTCCCCAGCCTGCACGCCTCTTCTCCCCCTGCACCGTCGCCAGCGCATTCCCCTGCTCCACCTTCTTCGTCGAAACCCGACCAGCAGGGCTGGGAGACCCTGCGTCGCGAGACCCTGCCGGAACCGATGGGTTCGCCTGCGAGCCACCTGTGGCGGTGGCTGTTAGGGCTGGCGGTTGCTTTAGCCCTCATCCGGTGGGGGTTGCCGCGCGCGTTGAACGGGGGAAGCAAAGGACAGGTGGCTCAGTGGCTGACCCGACTGGCTCCCCCCAAAAGCGAAGGCACGATTACCGTACTGGACACCCGTTTTCTGGGCGCAGGAGCGGTGCATCTAATCAGCGTGCGCGGCAGAACTCTGCTCATCGGCTCCACCGCCCAGCAGGTAACCCTGCTGATGGACCTGAGCGAGCCTCAGCAAAACACCTCCTCATTCGAGCAGATACTCGCGCAGTCCAAACCCTTTACCCCCGAACCGTCTCTGCACGACGAAGCAGGCGAAACCGAAAAGGTTCTGCACGAGTTTCAGCAAAGGTTACAACAGGCTCGCCAGCGGCTGGCAGGTTAACCCCCTATCCACGCAGTGTGCCCGCGAACAGCTCGCCCAGTCGCTTGAGGGCGGGCGATACATCATCGGGTGCAATACGCACGTCCAGCAGGGTGAACCGGTCGGCATGGCGTGCCTCCCGCAGAGCCTGACGCATCTGCGCTCCCGTCTCCACCACCACGCCACACCCGCCCAGTGCACAGGCAAGCCGGGCATAATCGATATCCGCAATGTTCACAAAATCAGCGTTGGCGTGCCCCATCGCGCGCAGGGAACCGTATACCCTGTTGTGAATGATGATGACCACCGGTTTCAAGCCCAGCCTGCACGCGGTCACAATCTCCATGCCGGTCATCTGGAACGCCCCATCTCCCACCAGCGCGATCGCCCACCGGTGCGGGTCCGCCAGCTGCGCGCCGATAACGCCAGGCACACCGAAGCCCATGGACGTGTAGTACGCCGGGCACAGGAACGAAGTGCCCTCGCGAGTCTGAATGTCGTCGGAGGCGAAGAGGGCATCGCCCACATCGGTCACCAGCAACGTGTTCTCGTCGATGAACTGGTTCAGCTCGTACAGCAATCCGCTCATGGTTATCGCGCCTTCGTCGCGGCTGACGCGAGGACGCATCGGCTCGATGGTGCTCGGGTCAAAGCGGGGCAGGTCGTCGCGTGCCAGCAGTTCACGGATAAAGTGTTCGAACAGCACATTGGTATACTCGTGATGCCGGATGACGATGCGTTCGGAGGTGGCGTACACGGTGCGCGAGGGGTCCAGGTGCGCGGTGAACAGTCCCAGATTGATATCGGTCATGAACACGCCCAGCATCAGCAAGCAGTCCGATTGCTCCACCATATCGCGCACGCGCGGGTCGCCCGCTTCACCGTTGTACACCCCGATGTACTGCGGATGCCCTTCCGGGAACGCCGACTTGCCCAGCATGGTAGAGCAGACGGGCACTCCCAGCCGCGTGGCAAGCTCTATCACCTCCGCCTGCAGACCGAACCGGTGCACCTCCACATCCGCAAGGATTACCGGATGCGTGGCCTGCTTCAACATCTCCACCGTTTCAGCCACCGCCTCCAGCAACGCGCCGCGGTCCGTACGCTTCACAGGCGGGGGCAGATATTCCAGCTCCGGTATCTCGGCGTAAACCATATCGCGCGGTATCTCCAGGTACACGGGGCGTTTGAAGGTGAGCGCATAGTCCAGAGCGCGGTGGATCTCGAGGTCTGCCGTCAGCGGGTTGTCCAGAATCGTGGCGTAGACGGTCACCTCCTCATAGATGCGTTTTTGGGTTTCGAAGGTTTTGACCTTGTGGTGCAGCAGGTCGTGTTCCTGCCTTTCGCGCACGCCCGGTCCGCCGCTGATGACCACAAGGGGCGACTTCTCGGCGTATGCGCCCGCCACCGCGTTGACCATGTTCAACCCGCCCACGCTGTAGGTTACCACCGCCAGCCCCAGCCCGCGGATGCGCGAGTAGGCATCTGCCGCGAATCCGGCGCAGGGTTCATGCGTCATGACCACAGGCTGGATGGGGCTGTCCGCGAGAGCATCGTAGAGGGTCAGGGCGAAATCGCCGGGTATACCGAAAGCGTGCTCCACGCCGCGCGCGTAGAGCATCTCAAAGATATGCGGAGCCAGTTGCGGCATGACAGAGTGCCTCCTTTGGCGCGATGATTTACACTGCTAGATTAGCACGCATCTCCGCAAGCGTCAAGTGATGCTGGTTCTGAAGATATGTTTTGTGCTGGCGAACCTCCTACCCTTCAAGTCCACCGGGTACACGACAGACACGAAAGAGGATACCGCGGGTAAACGCGGAATAATGTATAACAACAGGATACGGGAGAGGCAATCTCCATGACTGCCCGGGAGAAATTCCAACATCTCCTGCGCGAGTTTTTTCAGTTTGATATGGCTGACCTGGACTTTGGCATCTACCGCATCGTGAACTACAAGCGCCAGGTCATCGGGCGCTGGATTTCACAAGCCATGCCAAGCGCCATCGTGCAAGAACTCCGGCAGGGCGTGCTGGCGGAGCCAGTCAATGCGCAAGAGGTGCTGGAAGAACGCCGAAGCCCTCGCCGCGCTGACCGCCGAACGGCGCAAGGACGCCAAAGGCAACCCGCTTCCTGCGCGGACCATGCACGTCCCTATAATGGAGAAGAGTGATATGCCCAACCTCGACGTTAGTGCTCTGGAAACTTGGCTCTGGGAAGCGGCCTGCGCCATCCGCGGGCCAGTGGACGCCCCCAAGTTCAAGGACTACATCCTGCCGCTGGTCTTCCTCAAGCGCCTTTCTGATGTCTTTGAAGACGAGATGAACCGCCTGGGAGCCGAATACGGCAGCGGCCAGGTAGCCGGGCAGATCGTGGAGGATGAGCGCCAGCGCAACATCATCGCGGCCGGCCGCGGTTCGGTGCGCTTCTACATCCTCGCGAACGCCCGCTGGGAGGCCATCCGCACCCACGGCAAGGCCGGCCTCGGCCAGTTTCTGACCGATGCGGTGCGCGGCGTAGCGCGTGAGAACCCGCGCCTGGCCGGGGTGATTGACGTGGTGGACTTCAACGCCACCGCCGCCGGGCAGCGCATCA
>CAZOGB010000049.1:0-18077 GCA_964579145.1 uncultured bacterium
TTTCAAACCCTACAGGTTGCCGTGTCCGCCGGGGGCGGATATTTCGCACTGGTTGCGGGTAGCTTCGTTTGGCGTACCCCTGACACAGGGGAGTCTCTCCGTTACCGTTCAGGCTCTGAACGGCGACATCGATGGTGACAATGAAGTTACCCTCCTTGACCATGGTGCATTAGCTGCTTCCTTTGGCAGCATGTGCGGTGATCCAAACTGGAATCCTGCTGCAGACCTGGATGGCGATGAAGAGATAACTCTGTTTGACTTCAGCATCCTGGCTGCCAATTTCGGAGCGGTCGGTGAACCTAGCTGGTGGGATGAATAGCTGGGTATCTGGCTCTACGCGGTGTTCTGAAGGAGGAGAGGACAAGATCAATCCTCTTCTCCGAAACACTACTTCTCGACATTTAACTCAGCACCGAGCCGTTCAATTTCCTTTACGGACAGTGATCGATCGCGTCGCTGCGTATGCCAGCCAGTCACTCAAGGAACAACAAGGAGAATATCGCCCGCTCGTTTTCTGGGGTCGGCATGGGGGGAGAGTGGAACGCCGCCATCATCAAACCCGTTAGGTCCGACGCTGTACAGAACGTATCTTGATCTGGCTGCACGGTAGACAAAGGGTTTTCCTGAGAACGGGTCAACAAAGTATGGACTCGCACCGAGACTGGCTAAACCTGGTGGATAGCGTCCATGAGTTTTCCGGTACAGCTCCAGTTGAAGGGCGATATAGCGAAGGCGAAGCCTCGCACGGACATGTAAGTAACGAGCGATTTGTGCGAAGATGTCAGCGGGTTCCCTGAGCACCAGTCCAGGAGGTAGGTTGCGGAGCGGTTGGGGATAATCCACTGCCTGTATCTGCAGGAATGGTTTTTTACTCTCGGTAAGCCATTGTTCTGCATACTGCAGAGCCGCTTGTGTGATAGGTGCTTTAGGCATGTACAGCATCTCTTTTTCAAGAGACGAACGTGGGAAGTCCAGGCGAAAACCCCTTTGCGCCAGTCCACGTACAGTGCGCTGCCAGCCAATCAACGATGTGTGCAAATCCTGAGCGAGCAAAGAGTGCAGGGGATACTCGTTGGCTAACAGATGTTCCATGCGCTTAACGCCCTCCTGGAGAGATTGAATGTCAAGGTATGGGATTGAGGAGGGCATTACATCGCATATCGAATCGATGCCTGTGATGTTGTAAGTGAGGTGTAGAAAAGTACCCCCCTGCAGTATCTTTTCAAAGAAAACCAGACCATCTATCGAAGCGTGCAGTGCTTGTTCGTACTGGCGCTTCTCTTCGAGCAGTTTCACTTCCGCTGCTATCAGGCGTCCAAGCGCCCAGTAGGCGTCTACTGTCGGGTCACCGAGTCGGTATTCTAAGTGGTTTGCCTGCGCGGGCAGATGGACAAGTTGATGGACCCTGTTGAGCAAATCGCGATTGGCCAGTACGACAGCCTGCTTCTGCGCTAGACTGCCGTAGTCTGGTAACTTCTCCAAGCGAGCCAATTCCTCGGCGCTTCGCACCTCCCGGGCGCACTGGACGAATTGCTCATAAGCGTTGTCGGGCGGTGGTGGCGGAGGTACAGGCAAGGAGAAGCGAGGAAGGGGGTTGCGAAAGTACACATATCCCCCATATCCCGCCCATGCAACCAAACAAACTCCAATCAACAATGCAACGATAGCGGGTAATCGTTTCATGGGTGGTTGCCTTACTTCTCCCTTTCCATGCGCTCGAGGATTCTCTGGGCATGAGGAGGAGTATACGGAGTGATATTCGGTCCTGGTCCCGCCTGATACGTAGCGCTGCTCTGTCTGCGCTTTTCCCGGACGTAGCCAAAAGCCTGCCACAGCACCAGCAGGATGGCTACGGTGAACAGGATGATGTGCCAGGGCTTAATCTGGTTGCTCTGCATCGTTCGCCTCCTTGTTGGCGCCAGCTCCCCTGGGGGAGCTGGCGCTTCTGCGCTGTTAGTCCTGATAGCGCGTCCACATGTTCGGCGTGGTCTTGCGGAAGAACTTCACGTGACCGTCCGCCAGCACGTAGTTTGCGCCGCCCGTGTGCCGCTTGGCAACGCGCCCCACCTTCTCGCCGGCGATGTAGCAGCCGTCGCCCACATAGCTGTTGCCGTAAGTGTCGTACTCCACATCGGTGTCGCGCGGGAAGCGGAACATCGCCATTGTTCCCGATGGACCACCGTCCTGGGGGCATCTGGGGTCACCATCGGCGATGGCTATGGTGCCGGCAATGTCCTCAATGGATGCCAGCGATGCACCAACGTCCATCACGGTGTCGATGCTTCCATCGGGAAGAACGACTGTGGCGGAGTAAGCAACGACACCGTGATAGCATCTCAGTCCCTCTCCTTGGTTTTGTGGACAATCGCATCTGCTGCAGTATGCCGGGCTCTCGTTGTAGCCCTCGTTGATGAGGTAACCCATCCGCCAGGGGCGTGCAGATGTGCCCAGCTCCTGTCCTACTGGGGTGTTGTACATGGAAGCGATAGGAGCACAGTTCAGGCGCGACGCCCCATCATTGGCAAACACCCTGTTGGTGCTGGGGCAGGCGTACAGCTGCTGGTTCTTGATGTACGGATAGATGAGGTCTGCCCAGACGAAGCGGGGACAGTTGCCCCACGTGTTGGGGTAGGAATAAGAACCCACATAGACCTCATCGTAGTCCTGCGCGTACATCAGTGCGCCCAGCCCAATCTGCTTGAGGTTGCTCAGGCACGATGCTGCGCGCGCCTTCTCCCGCGCCTGGGCGAACACGGGGAACAGGATGGCTGCCAGTATCGCGATAATCGCGATAACCACCAGCAGCTCAATCAGCGTAAACGCACGGTGTTTCATGGTTTGTGTAACCTCCCTCCAGAGATGTGATTTTTAGTTAATTTATAGCTAGCACTACTTGTGCTTGCTACCGATTAGTTTAGACTAAATAAACAGCTTGTGAACGTTTGAAATACACCGTCTTGCCAGCCCTTTTGAAAACGGAATAAAACTCTCCCTCCGCCCCTTATGCGGATGTCTTGCTGGACGCCCTGACTATCAGATGTACCGGCAGCTTGACTACTCGTTCCACAGGGGTGCGTCCTTCGATAATATCTATCAGAAGCCTTGCCGCCACACGTCCCATCTCGGAAGCCGGCTGTTCGACCGTGCTCAGCGGTGGCTCGGTCAGCTGGGTAAAGGGCGTGCCGTCGTAGCCCACTATCGCCACATCCTGGGGTACGCGCAGGTTTGCCTCTTTCACCGCCCGCACGACACCGATAGCCGCGACGTCGTTCGCAGCGAAGATGGCTGTAGGAAGATTCGGCATCTGAAGCAGGCGAGAGGTGGTTTCGTAAGCGGTCTGTTCCAGAAAACCGGTCTCAATCAGCAGTTCGGGCAGAATCGGTAGTCCAGCTTCCTGCATCGCTCGCTGGAAGCCATGCAGGCGGTCGCAGGCGTTGGGGATGTTGAGGGAGCCGTGCAGGTGGGCGATGCGCCGATGTCCCTGTTCGATCAGGTGTCGGGTGGCCAGGTAGCCGCCCAGTTCGTTATCGGCGTCCACTGCGACCATCTTCTCGCCATACACCTGCTGACTGCCGACAACGGCAATCGGTATCTGTGCCTCGCTTAGCTCCTTGAGCAGGGGTTCATCTTTGTAAGGTGCCAGGATGATCAGCCCCTCCAGGCGTCCGCTGTACACCGCGTTCAGGCACATCTCGCGTACGTCCTCGCTCATGGCGTAAATCATCAGGTGGTAGCCCTGCGCGAAGCCCGTGTCGGCGATGCCGCGCATCACCTCGGCAGACCACCAGCCTGCCAGCACCGAGTGGCGCACATACAGCTGCAGGATACCCAGCGTGCGGCTGCGCATTCCCGCCAGGCGGCGGGCGGCTTCGTTGGGGTAGTAGTTCAGCTCGCGGGCGATTCGCAGGATTTCGGCGCGTACAGCCGCGCTGACCCTCGCGCCCGGCTTGTTGTTGAGCACATACGAAACCGTCGCCTGCGAGACCCCAACCCTGTCTGCTATCACCTGCATGGTGACACGCCCGCTGGGGCGTCTGCCTTTTCGCTTTTTGGGTTGAGCCAGAGCGGCGTCCTGGAGCATGTCCATCTCGAACACCTTCCAGTTTTGCGCTTAATCAGTGCTCTTATTATAATCCCTTCAGCGCACGCTTGTCAAGCGTTTTGGAAGAAAAACCGGAAAAATTCGGTCGAAGCTATTCCTGCACGACACGCAAGCCTGCAGGAATCTCGCCGTCGGTGTTCAAAGCTGAAACGGGGAGGGTAGCGCATCAATGAGCGTGCAGAAACCTTACGATTTCCTGACAGGAGTTATCACGCCGTTCTGGACGCCCGTAGAGGCAGATGGCAGTCTGGACATGCCGGGCGTACGCGCCATGGTGGACTATCTTGCCGACACCGGCGCGGTGCGCTCCATCTTTGGGCGCAGCGGCATGGGCAAGTGGCATACGTTCACCGTAGAAGAGACGAAGCGGTTTACCGATGCGTTCGTTCCCGCCTGCAGGAGGCGCGGGCTGGGGGCGTTGATTGGGGCGATGGGCGAGTGTATCGGCAAAGAAAAGGGGGTTCGTCCTGACCCCGTGCGCTACACGGAGCAGAGCATCGAACTGGTTGAATACGCCCGTCAGGCAGGCGCGGACGCCGCGGTGCTGGTGATACCCGATATGCTGTCGGCGCAGGGCGCGTCGCCCGCAGAGGTCGTCTGGCAGTACTACAGGACGGTACATGACGCCACGCGCCTGCCGCTGGTGCTGTATCAGCCGGGCGGCACCGATCCCGCCTACCGATTGAGTCCTGAACTGATGCGTCGGCTGATTACCCTGCCGCGCATTGCGGGGCTGAAGCTCTCCACGAGCAGGGAAGAGGTATTTGCGCCTATCGCCGAGGTGGTGCGCAGTACAGGTTTCGCCCTTATCGCAGGGGATGAAAGCTTCTACCTGCGTGCGCTGGAGCTGGGGGGCTGTGGAGTAATCGGCGGCGGCTGTATGTCGTGGCCCGAGGTGCTGTGGGCGGTGGGCTACTATTATCGCCGAGGTGATATGGCACGGGCGCGACAGACGCAGGAGACGGTGTGGAAGCTGGAGGCAATCAAGCAGGGGCTGGACGGCTGCGTGCTGTGGAAGCAGGTGATGATTGCGAACGGCGCGCGGTTCCAGCCTTATGACCGCAGCGGTACCTCTCCGTATCCCAGAGAGGTCGTTGCGGAGGCTCTGCAGGCGTGGAAACAGCTGACTGCCCCGTACCGAAGGCTGTGCCACGCACAGCGCGCGCGAAACAGGGTGGCGTAAGTGCCTTTCGATGACCGCTACTATAATGACCGGGCGGCGCGGGAGCGCATGGTGCAGTACCAGCTGGAAGCGCGAGGCATCACTCATCCGCGTGTGCTGGACGCTATGCGCAAAGTGCCCAGACATCTTTTTGTCTCGCCCGAACGAATACATGATGCCTATTCCGACCACGCCCTTCCCATCGGTGAGGGACAGACCATCTCGCAACCGTACATGGTGGCATTGATGACCGAACTGCTGGACGCTGCGCCATCGCATCGGGTGCTGGAGGTGGGCACGGGAAGCGGCTACCAGGCGGCGATTCTCGCGGAGCTGGCGAACGAAGTGGTGACCATTGAGCGCGAGCCATCCCTGTCCGAGCGTGCGCGCCAGGTGCTGGAGTCGCTGGGCTACCGCAACATTATCTTCGTGGTTGGGGATGGTACGGAGGGATACCCACCGCTTGCCCCTTACGACGGCATCATTGTGACCGCAGGTGCGCCCTTTGTTCCCCAGCCGCTAGTGGAGCAGCTTGCGCCCGGCGGCAGGCTGGTTATCCCCGTGGGACACCGCTACGAACAGGTGCTGACGGTGGTGCATAAGGACGAGCAGGGCGCAGTGCATATTTCGGAGCATGGTTGCTGTGTGTTTGTGCCCCTCATCGGCAAGCACGGCTGGCAGTCCGAAACCGACGGCGAGTGGGAACCGGAAGGAATCGTGTAGTTCACACTCCGCGCCAGAGGCAATACGCTTCCACGTGGTACAGGTTGTTCAGCAGAGGTTCGGTATACGCGATGGCGCTGTATTCCGTTCCGTTGATGTGATGCTGTTTGCCCACGTGGTTGTTCCAGTCCACCCCTTCGGTCAGGAAGCCGTGCTCGCCGTAGTGATGTTTGGATATGCCCAGCAGGATGTTGGTGGCACGCTGTTTGTATAGCGGCTCGCGGCTCAGCTGATACGCCTCCAGATAGGCGATGCACGCTTCGGCGTTCTCCCACAGATAGGCAGTGTCCCAGCTATCCTCCATATACAGCAAGCCCTTTGTCGCCACACCGTTGCGGTCTTCATGCATCACAAACCGCTCCAGACCGGGCAGTATCTTCTGAAGAGCGTAATCCTTCAGCGATGGCTCGTTCAGCACCTCGGCGGCGCGCACGAAGGTACGGAAAGCGATGGCATAGGCGACGTTCTCTTGCAGGTCGTAAGTATCGTGATTGACGCTACCGTAGAAGCCGCCCGCCCGAATGAAAGCGTCCACCCCACGTTGCAGGTGCTGGTGGTAGTCGCTTAGTCCGCGCCGGGTCAGTTCCGTCCACATCCACAGCAGATGCGTGCCGTCGCCGCTGCGCTCAAAGATGGGGTCGTTGCCGCCTTCCGCGGCGTGGGGATAGGGCTCGCCCTGCGGGGTAATCCGCCGGGGAAACCAGCCGTTAGCCAGCACGGGGGTGATGGCAGAGAGCCAGCGGGCAGTAGTATAGGCACAGGTGATCAGCGAGCGACGCAGACTCGCATCCTCCGTACGCTCCGCGCACTCCAGCATCTGCAGCACCACCCTTGCCACACTGCCCGGGCAAAACCAGTCGCGGTTGTGCTTGAAGTTCAGGTAAAACGCGCCGCTGCGCACATCACGATACAGCCACTGCAGGCGACCATGCACGTCCACAAAGTGCGCCAGCGTGTGTGCAATCAGCGCGTTGCCGGCACGGACGCAGTCCTCCCGCCCGAAGGTTTTGCCGTAGCGCAGGAGCACCGACGCCCCGCCCAGGCTGTTGCTCGCCCAGCCGGGTCCCTCTAACGGTCCGAAGTCGTGCCACATCTGCGGCTCGCCGTTCGGGTTGACAAAAGTGGAGTTTGCCCGCAGGTGTCCGTCGCAAGGCGTCAGGCAGTACAGGGCGAAGCGCACCGACTCTTCCGCGCTATGTCGAATCGTCTCATGAATATCCATGGCTCAGTTCACCCCCGTGATGGCAAACAGGATTGGCGTTGCGGTGTCGTCCGTCACGCTGAACTCCACAGCGACAATCGTTTTGTGCGGGTGCGGGTTATCCCAGCGCAGGGCGCGGAGCGCGATAGGCACACCGTCGGCGGTCTGGCTTCGCCACACGACCTTTGCGAAATAAGCCGGGCTTGGGTCGTCCCAGGCGCAGATGTTCACGCCGTATTCCAACGGGATGGTCTCGCTGGTGTTATCGTTGTACAGGATGCGATAACTGCCCACAGGTCTATTTTTCTCCACCTGCCACCCGGTGGCGTGCAGGAGGTAGAGTGTCTTTGCCCGCCTTCCAATGGGCAGGTGCACCATGCGTGGAAGAGATAGGTTGGGAAGCATAGTGCTGGCAAGAGCAACGGCAGATGGCTTTGCTGGGTCTCTGGCGAGGCGGAAACGCACTCCGCCCAGCACCTGCTCCCCGCAAGGCAGTCTTCTCAGGTCGTGCTCCATGCCCATTTCTAACCAGCCTCCCGTCTCGCTCTGCATGGCGGTGAGGTTCATCGCCTCCGAGAGATCCACGGCGAATCCCGGTTGCGGGCGGGCAACCACAGGGCGTCTCTCATACAGGTCTAGGAATATTTCGTCGGGCGAGTAGGGGAGCTGGTCGGGGGGCGGACTGCTGTTGCTCCAGGCGTATTCCGCCGCCAGCACGAAAGCGGAAAACTGGTGGAATGCCGGCTTGAGCACCGCTTCGCTGATGTTGAATCCCGCCCAGGTGCTCTGAAGTAGCCCCAGGATACCTGCCTGCTGCGCGGCTTGCGCGAAGTTGTAGATGTTCATCGGCGTGTACCACGTGGTGGCGATGACCTCGAAACCTGCCTCTTGAAGCACCTTCAGGTTCTTCTGCACGAACTCCTCGGGCGGGCGGGGCTGATAGTGCCAGTCGCAGATGATGATGTCTTTGGGGAGCATCTCGCGTCGGCGCCGTGCTTCTTCGGGGCTTTCCGCGAACGCGGCGCCATCGGCGGACTCGCTTCGGTGCAGGAGCATATCGCCCCACATCATGGTGCGGATATTTCGCTCCTGAAATCGGCGATAGTGGTGCAGAATGTCATCCACGAACAGTTGCGTTAATCCCCGCTGTTTGCACTCCTCGTGATAGGGGAAGCGGTTGAACAGGTGAATCTCATCGTGCCCGATGTGGAAGGCTTGCGGCTGGAACAGCTGAATTGCTTCGTCGTAGATGGCGTCGATAAACGGATAGGTTCGCGGATTCAGCGGGCAGTAGTTATGCGGGCTGGTGGGGTCTTCGGCGATGTCCATGTTCTGCCCGTTGCGGAATATCCATTCGGAGTGTCCCAGCGACTGCACCAGCGGGATGACCTCCATGAAATGCCTTCGCGCGAACTGGATAACTTTCTGCAGGTCTGTCTTGCTCATGGAGAAGTCCACCGCTATCTCCGGCGCGCTGTCCCAGCGGGTGTACTCGCTCTCCAGCACGAGGTGGTTCAGCTTCAGGTGCGAAAAGATGCGCTCTATCAGCTTCTGGTGGAAGGGCAGGGCGTCTTTCCCCAGAAACAGGTGCGCGCCTCTGAACTTCAGGGCAGGGTAATCCACCACCAGCACCCTTTTCAGCGCGGCGCCGTTCGTTCGCGCCTGCAGGCACTGCTGAAGCGTTTGCGAGCCGTAGAACACGCCGCGCTCATCTCCACCTATCACTGCGGCGGCGGTCGCACCCACCAGAAGGGCATATCCTTCCGGTTGTTCGGGTACTCTGAGCAGATTCTGCCACGCTCTGGGCAGGTGCGAAACCTGCTCCTTCAGCCCAAAAACCACCACATTCTCCCAGCGCAAGGGCTTCGCGGTGGAGAGGCGCAGGCTCAGCCCATAGCGGTCTCTCAGCATGTTCAGGAACGATTGTGCGGCCGGAACACTCGCCCAGTTCAGCACGACCACCCGGGTGCGCGGGCTCACAGCCAGAAACCCCTCGCGCCACTGTACCTGTTTGGGCTGGGGGATAAGCTGGATCGGGCGGATGTCCGACCCGACCGCTTCTCTCAGGGGTATCGTCCGGGTAGCGAAAGCCACTCGCTCGATGGGCGCCACACGCTGGACGGGCGTAAAGCGCATGGTCACACGTAGCGTGACAGGCAAGCCCTTCTGCAGGGGAAACTGCAGGTATCCCAGCCACAGGGTAGGAGCCTCACGTGCCCAGCTCTGGGAGTTCTTGCGCCCGTCAAACAGGATAATGTCGGGGTTATCGCCCTCGGCAGTTATCTCCAGCGTGCCGAAGCGGGTTTGCAGGGTGAGTCTACGAAAAGCGCGGGCAAAGGTGCTGGCTTCCCGGTCCGCCGACCGGGCGACCGCTGGGATGGTTCCGCTAAGCGTGCCCGACGGCGTCTCCGCGCTATACGTCGCCCCTGCCAGCAGCTGCGCACGCAGGTAGCCCACGCAGTACTCCGCAATCGCAGGCACTTCCTGGGTGATGGCGCACCGAAGGGTGACCTGCAGGGTGTTATCGTCCACCAGCTGCCACACCTCAGTCGCGGTGAAGGGGGAATCCAGACGTCCATGTTCGGCAATCAGGCGACGCCCGGCGGGGTCGGTGCGCACGCGGGGGGCAGTGCCTCCGCTGGAATAGTAAGCAGTGCCCCAGTCAGGGGTGGCGGACTGCAAGGAGCTCTCGCGGACGAGGCTAACTCCGGCGAACTTCACCTCCACGCCGTTCGTACCGCGATAGGTGACCTCAATCAGCGGGGATTTCACGCTCTGTGCCTCTGCCCAGCAGAGGGAACCGAACAGCCAGACAATCCACAGTGCTCTGCAAAACCAGCGCATCGAACCACTCTCCATGAGGTTATGTGATGATTCTGGCGTGCCACACCCGGCGCAGGCGACCTGAAGGCGCGGGCAGCGGCGGATGCAGGTAAAGCCATTCTAAAACGGCAACAGCCGTCGGCAGAACCACGTCGGGATTGGGGCGAAAACCTCCCACACGCCACAGCCATCCCCAGCCGTTCAGCCGGTAGCCGCCGATGAAATCGTCGCGTTTGCCCGATAAGAGCGCCACGTGGGGCGGAGCGTCTTCGCTGCGCGGCAATCCACGGTTTACCACACTGCGCAAATCCGATATCTGCGCCGAGAACGCCTCTCCCAGCCATCTCCTGCCCTCTTGGGTGACCGTCAACGGCTCTGGGGCTTGCTCGACGGCTCCTCCACCGATGGGCAGTCCCAGCGTGTCCATGCCCTTCCCGCCGATGACCTCCTGCTTCCAGCCGTCGGCTTGAGGGTAGCAGGCGATGTAGAACGAGTAGCCGGCGGTCTCCCACCAGATACCACCGTGTTGCACATACCGGCGGATGCGCTCCAGCATCTGTCGCCATCCGCCCGGTGAAGAGACCGGAAATTTCTCTCCATAGGGGTTCACAATGGCGAACCACCGGGTAACGCCCGCCTCCATCGCCTGAATCAGCGCATCCACCGAGCGTATCGGCTCCACCGATATGCCCCAGCGGCGCACCAGCGCGGATTGCTGCAGCGCCTCCAGCCAGCGTTGCGGCGTGACCTCGGTCCACACGGGAAACAGCCCGGGCAGGTCCAGAACGCCGATGCGCAGGCGGCTGGCTCCCCACTCGCGCGGTGCACGGGTAGCCAGTTCGGTAGGTGGCGTTATCGTCTGAAGACCTGCTGCCTGGGTAGGCAGGGTGAAGGCGAGCACGCCGTGCCGGACAGTGGCTGGGGTGGTTGCGCCGGTGTCCCAGACAAGGCGAACCCGACGCGACGAGGCACCGGGCAGGAGAACTGCCAGATCCTCACCCGGGCGGCCGTACACCCACAGGTCGCTCTGCCTCGTCGTTTCCAAAACAAAAGATACCCCTTCCGAGCCGAACTCGCGCTCGCCGATGCGATGCAGATTCGCCGACAGCATCCCCTCGCCAGCGGCATAGAAACCAAAGGGCGCCAGCGTTATCCTCTGCCGCCCCACGCTGACCTGCTGAGGATGCGGGTTCAGGTTCGCCACCACCTGTACCCTGCCGTAATCCGCCCGAAGAACGCCATCGCCGCTTCCGACCCGCTCATGTTGGAAACTGCGCAGAGGCTCCCCGATATAGCGGGCACACACCGATTGTTGGAGGCGGCTGAGCCACCGGAGCCATTCGCGCGGAGCCTGTTGTGCCAGAGCGGGCGCGCTCACTCTCGCGCTGATTCCGAAACCCAGACCAAGCACCCACGCCAGCACCTCGCGATTGGTCACCGCCTGTCCGAGGTTGTGCAGGGTGAAGGAGGCTTTGTCATGCGCCAGAAACTGAGCCAGCGGGAAGATTTCCCAAAGGTGCGGGGGATACTGCTCCCTCAGCAAGACAACCCACTCTGGCGGGTGTTCGGTGGGCACGAGGCTCCATCCCATCCCGGACATCTGCGCGACGTAATCCGCAACGCGGTCCCAGCCCCCTTCCGTGGAGAGAGGCACTTTTTCGCTGTCTTCCGCCACCATGCTCAGCAGTCCCTCGGTGTAGGCGTATGGGGTGGGGGAGGCGGGGTTGGTATCATACAGCCATCCGCGGGCGCCGCACTGGTCCTGAAACAGGATGTCCACCGGGAACTCTTCGGTGAACTGGCGTCGTGTGCGGCGGTTCGCTTCCTGCACCGCCGGATGCCAGAAACAGATGGTGTAGCCCTCGTTGGCACCGTACCGCTCGCGGGAGAGCTGTCCATCTAAGGTGCGCAGGAGAGGCGCGTCGCCCTCGCGCTGGAAGGTGGGACCTTTCGGGTTATCGCACCACCAGGTGGGGTTGGTGTAGGGCATCACCAGGTGTCCCATCTGCCTCGCCCGGCGAAGAAACGCGGCAAACTCCTGCGGTGTGCCAAATTGCGGATGGGGCGGCAGGTGGTCGGGATACTCCTTATCAAAGCCACCTTTCAGGTAGTCTGCGAAGTGGATCAGGGCAGGAACCGGCAGGTGCGGCAGAAACTGCATCTTCTCCTTTGCGTTGCCGGCATAGTACACGAGCACCGCCCGTTTGAACCGCTCCAGCAGAGGGCGGGACATTTTCTGTGCGAGGCGTCGGCGAAGAGCGTTAGCCTCTGCATAGTGTTGAAGGGCTTGTGTCGCGGTTTTACCAGCCATCAGTCGCACGGCAGGGGCACGCCAGCTCTTGCCGGGCTCGACGTAGGTGCTGAAGGCACGTTCCGCATAGCCGCCGTTCTGGTCGCCGCCCCATGCGAGCCAGCCGGGCACGAACAGGTTCTGCCTGTCCCACGCCTTCCACGTGCGCGGCTGAACCCGGAAAAGCGAGGCAGTTGCCGAACGGGTCTCCCAGTGCAGGAAATCGGCAAAGGCGGGCGGATAGGGCACGCGCATGGAGAAGTGTCGCACGGGCTGAAGGGCATAGAAGAAAGGATAGCCGCCCACCTCGAACCAGTGCCCGCCGTTTGCCACGAAGCGGCGGATGGCATCCAGCGTGACGGAGATGCCCTCGGCGGGGGCAGGTAACCACTCGCCGTACGGGTTGATGATGGCGAGATGCGTTCCCTCCTGCAGGGCTTTCAACAGAGCGGGCAGGCTGGTGATGAGAGCCACCTTCACACGCCCGCGAGTTACGTCGGCTGACCCGGCAAGGCTCTCCTGCCACTCGTCGGTGGTAATCGCGGTCCAGCCGCCGCTGCGAGGGGCGTTCGGCAGGACAATAAGCCCCACAGTTCCCGCCGCGTTCAGATTCGCCAGCACCCCGGTCACCAGCGCACGCACCAGAGCCTTCTGGGGAGATTCTACCCGTCCGCCCACACGCCACAGGTAGCCTGCTCCTATCCGCCGCGCACCGAAAAAGTCCCCGTTCGGTGAACTGACCAGCACCACGTCCAGCTGCTCCCTGCGCGAGGGGCGGTTGACGATAGCGCGCGCTCCCGATAGGCTCCGTATCACCTCGTCGGGAAGCCAGCGCCGCGCCTTTTCCGTCGCAAACACCTCCACCGGCGGGTCGTTATCGGCACGCTGTGTCAGGACGCCGCCGAACAGACGGGCGTATCCCGGCGGTCCCACCATCTCAGGGCGCCATGCGGAAGGGTGCTCTTCCGGTTGCTGTTGGAAGAATCCTCCTCGCAGTGCCATGCCCACCGACTGATTACCGTCCGAAGGGCATATCAGGCGAGTGAGCCGAGTCGGGTCGAAATGCAGGCGAGCAGGCAGGGCAAAATCCAGCACAACCTCTGAATGCGGGGTGACCTCGCCAATCCAGTCTATATGGTCACTGTATGCAACCGCCTGCACCAGCACGAGAGCGTGCGGATGCTCGTAGCGCAGATGGAGCACGTTGTTCTGCGCCTGCACCTGGGCGGATGACCCTCTGGCGGAGAGCGTATCGCCGTTCCGAAAGCGAAGGAGCCACAGCCCCTGTTCGCCGCTTTGCAGGATGGGTGTGCTCTGTGGGCGGGCGGAAAAGGAAAGGATGGAGCCGTCTGCCGCGTTCAGCATCAGGGAATAGGAGGCTCCTGTGACGGAACAGTAGCCGCCTTCTATCTGCCAGGTCACGCCCTGCTGAACGGTGTGTGCCATCGCTTTTCCTGACAAGTGGGCACTGGCAGCCGCCAGTGCCCACGGCGCTCATACATCGCAGATTTGGTACGCCTTGCGTATGGCTTCGATGGGGTCGCCTTTGGGACCGAATTCATGCCCGATGAAGCCGTTATATCCGGTCTCCTTGATGGCGCGCATCACCGCGGGATAGTAGATTTCCTGCGTTTCGTCGGGGTCGCGCCGTCCCGGGTTGCCTGCAGTGTGGAAATGGACGATGTACTGGATGTTCGCGCGGATGGTACGGATGAGGTCTCCCTCCATTATCTGCATGTGGTAGATGTCATACAGGAGCTTCACGCGCGGCGAATTGACCCGCTTGCACACCTCCACGCCCCACCAGGTATGGTCGCACTGGTAGTCGGGATGGTCTACCTTGCTGTTGAGCAGTTCCACAGCGAGGGTCACGCCTTTTTGCTCGGCGTAGGGGGCAATCCGCTTCAGCCCCTCAACGGTGTTCTCAATGCCTTCTTGGTCGGAGATGCCGCGCCGGTTGCCGGAGAAGCAGATGAGCACCGGAATATCGTACTGCGCGGCGAGGTCGATATTGCGATGCAGTTCTTCTTCGATTCGGTTGTGGTTCTCCTTGCGGTTGAGCCCGTCGGTCAGCGAGGCATGTCCCACCATCGTGACGATGCGCAAGCCAGCAGCGCGGATCTCATCCCATGCCTCGCGCGGCGCCATCTCCACACCCTGAAAGCCAATGCGTTTGAGCTCGCTGATTGCCTGCTTGAGCGGGAGGCGGCTGATGGGCCACCAGGTGACGTCCTGCTTGAGCTTGCGTGGAGCCTGCTCCTGAGCGGAACCCGCATGCGGCATCGCGGTCAGCGCAAGGTTGGCAGCCACCACCACTCCTTCTTTCAGGAACTCGCGTCGGGTCAATCCATTACCTGCTCGTCTGCTCACGGTGATTTCCCCCCTCTTCCATCAGCTCTCTTCGTCTCTTTCACCGTGCGAGGTCGCAAATCCTGTCACAGCTTCACCCACGCCCCATCCGCCTGCTGGGAACGGTTCGCCGCGTCCAGAATGCGTACAATCTCCAGAGCCTCTTCGGGCGATACCGGCGATTGCCCCGTCTTGAAGAAGTTCACCGCCATCGCCATCAGGTTGCGATAGAAGCCGTTGTAATCCTTCACCGTCTCCACATGATAGGTATTCCCCACCTTTGCACCGAACACCCACGGGAACACGTTCCACATGTTCTCGCAGTCGCGAACCTCTACGAAGGCGCGCCGTCCATCGACGTAGTCGATGGCGAGGGTTCGGCTGGCAGGTGTGCCGGTATCTGCGACGCGGGTTGCGCCTGTGCCCATCAGCCCTGTAATCAGGGCAACGGTGTGCACGCCGTAGCCCATCCATTCGCCCATGCCCCGCGCGAATGCCTCCGAGACCGTACCGACGAGGTTGGGACGCATCGCTTCCAGCTCGACCGCAAACCGCAACGCGCTGGAGCAGGTTATCGGCGTGCCGTATCGCTTCGCCATCTGCACAATCTGCTGGGCATCCGACAGGCTGGGGGAGAGCAGTTTGTCGATGAAGGTAGGCTTGCCTGCGGGCAGAACCTGTTCGCACAGCGCGAGATGGTCGGCAAGGTTATCCGGCGCCAGCACCATCAGCGCATCCACGCTCTGTATCACCTCGGCGATGGAACCCTTGCGCTCCACGCCGTTCTTCTCGCACCAGTCCTCCCCGGTGGGATGACTTTCCCAGGCAGAAACCACCCGTACCTGCTCGGAGGCAAGGTCTGTGTGCAGCAATTTCAGGAATGTGTTCGCATGGAAGTTGTTCAGGTGATGGTCCACGAAGCCGATTCTGAGCATTGTCTCCTCCGATTACTGATAACAGTAGTATGTTGGGAGTTATGCAGTTGGAAACCGCATTGCGAAGAATCTCTGCCTTTTAACTGCGAGATGCTTCGCTGACGCTCAGCATGACAAAAGGCGTTGTCGCAAAGGGTGAACAAGCCTGTTTCTTCTATCAACTGCGTAACTCCTGTATGTAAATTCCGGATCCGTGCAATGGCTTCCTGCACTTATCTGCATAAGGATGCATTTTGTTGTTTTTTAGGGTAAAATATTAGTGAAAGTATATAAACGATGTGCTGTAGAAGCGCGTAAAAGGGCATTTTCTACTGTCAGTAAAATTGATTGACCTATTCAATATGTTTGCATAAGTGAAGCGATTATGATATACTTTATTTAGGATAAGCAACATTACGACAGCAGGTGAACCTACAATGAAGACGATGGAACCGGACTACGAGTACGCGGTACGTGTGTCCAACCTGTTCGCGCAGATACTGACCAAGAGTCTGAGCGAGCGTCTGGTTGCGGAGTTGACCCATGAAGAGATTACCCTGCCGCAGCTGCAGGCGATGCGCTACATCTGGCTCCACCGCAACGCGACGGTCGGCGAGGTAGCGGAAGGGCTGGACATCAGCTATCCCTCTGCCACCAACATGCTCAATCGCCTGGTGCGTAAAGGGCTGGTGAGCCGGCATGGCAACCCTGCCGACAGGCGGTTCGTGGAGGTGCAGATTACCGAAAAGGGCGAGCGCATCACCCGACAGGTAGAAGAGGAACGGGTCGCCCGGTTAAAGCAGGTGCTGGACGAGATGTCCCCCGAGGACCGGCAGGCGTTGATTGACGGGCTTCGGGCGTTCATCGTCACCGCGGTGGAGAAGGACAACCGGATGATCGAGGAGATCTGCCTGCGCTGTGGTGTGCAGGCAAATGGAAATTGTCCCATCACGGAGCTGTATCCCACCATCGCCTGTCGATAAGCGGTAGCGATGTTACCGGTCTATCTGGACCACTCTGCAACGACGCCTGTGGCGCCAGAGGTGCTGGAGGCGATGTTGCCTTTTTTCAACCGCGCCTTCGGCAACCCCTCTGCCATCTACACCATCGGGCAGGAGGCGCGGGAGGCGGTAGAACGCGCCCGCGAACAGGTCGCCCGGCTGGTGAACGCCGATGCGGATGATGTCTATTTCACCAGCGGCGGCACCGAAAGCGATAACTGGGCGATTAAGGGAGTGGCGCGGGCGTGGCGCGACCGCAAAAACCATCTGATTACCACCCCCATCGAGCATCATGCCGTTCTGGAGGCGTGCTCAGCCCTGCGCGAGCAGGGCTGGGAAATTACCTTCGTGCCCGTGGACAGTACCGGCACGGTTGACCCCGATGAGGTGCGCCGGGCGATTACTCCCCGCACCGGGCTGATTACCATTATGCACGCCAACAACGAGGTGGGCACGATAGAACCCATCGTGGAGATTGCAGCCATCGCCCGCGAATACGGTGTTCCCTTCCACACGGACGCCGTGCAGACGGTGGGCAAGATTCCGGTGGATATGCAGGCGCTTGGCGTGGATATGCTCTCGATATCCGCGCACAAGCTATACGGTCCAAAGGGAGTGGGCGCACTGGTGGTGCGACGGGGCACTCCGCTGCGCCCCCTGCTGGACGGCGGCGGACAGGAGCGCGGGCGACGCGGCGGAACCTATAACGTGCCCGGAATCGTTGGGCTTGGGGCGGCGGCGGAACGGGCCATGCGCTGTCGAGCGGAGGAGATGGAGCGGGTACGTGCCCTGCGCGACCGGTTGATCGAGGGCATCCTGCAAGCAGTGCCCGACGCTGTGCTGACCGGTCACCCGGTGAACCGTTTGCCCAATAACGCGCACCTCGCTTTCGCAGGCGTGGAGGGCGAATCGCTGGTGCTATCGCTGGACGCGGTGGGCATCTACTGTTCGGCGGGGGCAGCGTGCTCTTCGGGCGATACCGAACCCTCACACGTGCTGGTGGCGATGGGAATAGACCCTCACCTTATCGAAGGCTCGGTGCGCTTCACGCTGGGCAAGGACAACACGCCGGAGCAGATAGAGTACACCATCGAGCAGGTGGTCAGGGCGGTGAACAAGCTGCGCTCACTCCGGGTTAGCGGCTAAGTGGTCTCCCAGTCCTCTATCGGGCAGGTTCCCCACACGGTGACGCTGTGCCGGAGCATCTGCTTCCACACGGGGAGCACCGCGCGAAACTCCTCTTCGCTGAGCACATGAGGTTCCAGTCCGCGCAGCGGCACACCTTTCTTGACTACCGCAAAGGCATCCTCACGCACCTCGCCGGAGTATACCACCAGCAGGTCGATATCGCTGAAGGCGGTGTAGTTGCCTTTCGCGTAGGAGCCGAACAGCACCGCCCACTGCACCGGCAGGTGCGCGGCAATCTGGGGTATCGCGTTGCGCAGGATGTCGATAACCTGCTCGCGCGTGTATTTAGGCGAGAAGACCTTTACAGAACTCGACGATTCGTTC
>CAZOGB010000049.1:18177-25089 GCA_964579145.1 uncultured bacterium
TCTTTACGCCTCCTGGTTAGCCGATACCAGCGCCTCCTGTTCGGTTGCCTCTTGCAGGCGGCGTGCCTGGTCCTCGGCGATGAGGGCGTCCACAAAGGGCTGGATGTCGCCGTCTAAGATTTCCTGCAGGTTATAGATGGTCAGACCGATGCGGTGGTCGGTGACGCGCCCCTGTGGGAAGTTATAGGTGCGGATTTTCTCGCTGCGGTCGCCGGTTCCCACCTGTGATTTGCGGGTGGCGGTGCGTTCCGCCTGCAGTTGCTGTTGCTGGAGGTCATACAGGCGCGTGCGGAGCATTCGCATCGCCTTCTCGCGGTTCTGCAGTTGCGAGCGTTCATCCTGGCAGGTGACCACGATGCCGGTCGGCTTGTGCAGGATGCGCACCGCGGTCTCGTTTTTCTGCATGTGCTGACCGCCTGCACTGCCGGCGCGGAAGGTGTCTATCTCCAGGTCCTCGGGGTTAATCTCCACCTCCACCTCTTCCGCTTCGGGCAGGACGGCGACTGTGGCGGCGGAGGTGTGAATCCGTCCACTGCTTTCGGTGACAGGCACGCGCTGTACCCGGTGCACGCCGCTCTCGTATTTGAGTGCGCTGTATGCTCCTTTGCCCTCAATGAGCAGAATAATCTCCTTGTAGCCGCCGATGCCTGTTTCCTGCATGTCCAGAATCTCGTATTTCCAGCCGCGCCGTTCCGCGTAGCGCATGTACATGCGTGCGAGCTCCGCCGCGAACAGTGCCGCCTCCTCGCCGCCTGTTCCCGCGCGAATCTCCAGCAGAACGTTGCGCTCGTCGTTGGGGTCTTTGGGCAGAAGCATCAGCTTCAGCTGGTGTTCCTGCTGTTCGCGCAGCTCCTTCAGGGCGTCCAGCTCCTCCTGTGCCAGGTCGTGCATTTCGGGGTCATCCAGCAGGGACTCCGCCTCCTCAATCCGTTTAAGGGTCGTCCTGTACTCCCGAAAGGCCTGGACGATAGGTTCCAGCTCCGCGTGCGCCTTGCCCAGCCTCTGCAGTTCCTTCGGGTCGGAAGCCACCTGCGGGTCGGCGAGAGCCTGCTCTATCTGTTCAAAACGCTTTTCAACCTCTTGCAGACGTGATAACACCGGTCGTGCCGTCCTCCTTCCGACAGAGATTATATCCCGAAAGCGGGCAAAAATCCATCGGCAATCGTCCCTGCTTGACACGCACAGGTTCGCTGAGATACGATGTTATTGCTGTTACTATGGGGAAGGGAGGGTCTCGGTGATGAAACGCTGGTTTTTACTGCTTGCCATCACGCTGGCAATCCCTGCTTTTTCAGCACCGCCCGATTGGGACATCTCCAACACCTACTGGACGGCACAGGCACGGGACATCTACTACGGTTTCGTGTTTGATGGCAACATCCTGTTTTACAGCATGAACACCACCACGGGCGAGTTCACAGGACGGGTGCAGTATCTGCCGCCCAACAACAATCCGTTAGGACAGTACAGCATCTCAGGCAGAGTGGATGGCGATACCATCACCTTCTCTGGCATCGCCAACATCCCCGGCGTCGGCAACACCGAGGTCCGGTGGCAGGGCACGATTGTGCAGAACGGCGCGCGCCTGGAGGGGATGTTCGCCTACTGGGACTGGATATGGGAAGAGTGGGTATGGTTCAGCTGGTGGACGACCTCCGGCGGACCGGCGCGGCGGATTATCCGCACCTATTCCATCAGCGGGCGCGTGGATCTGGGCGACTATAGTGGCGACGTGACCACCGTGCCCATCGTCATCCAGCTGCGCAACGCAGGTAGTACCGACCCCATCCGCACGGTGACGCTGAACCTGGACAGCACGGGGGGCTACACATTGCCAGATGTTCCCAATGGAAACTACGACCTGGGGTTCAAGGGCAGTCACTGGCTGCGCCGGGTGGTTCGCAACGTGCAGGTGAACGGTGCTGACGTCAGCGGGGTGAACGTGTCGCTAACCAACGGCGACATCGACGGCGATAACGAGGTCACGCTGTTCGACTTTGGGCAGCTGGTCGCCGCCTTTGGCAGTATGCCGGAGGATAGCAACTGGAACCCCGATGCCGACCTGGACGGCGACCAGGAGGTGACGCTGTTCGATTTCGGCGTGCTGGTGCGCCACTTCGGCGAGATTGGGGAGGAGTAGAGCGAAGCTCCTGCCGAGCCGTCCGAGTCCCTCCCCGCCTGCGGGGAGGTTAGGTGGGGCTGAGTTCGGAGTTGCCAGCCCCCCTGTGGTCCCCCCGCAAGCAGGGGGACATTCCCTCTCCTTGTGGGAGAGGGTCAGGGTGAGGGCTTTTGCGGGGAGGTTAGGAGGGGTTTGTCTGAGACTACCTAACCCCCAGCCCCTTCCCTGCGAGGGAAGGGGCGCATCACCTCTCCCCGCGTCGGGGAGAGGTTGGGAGAGGGGTTAGCTCATCGGGGGCGCCGCCCTCCAGAGGGATGGTTATCGTAACCTTCGTTTTGCGGTGAATGTCAATAAGGGTGGATTTGCCGTGTAGGGGGTGACGAAATGGCGGATGCACAGCAGTGGCTGGACGAGGGTATAGAGCTCTTCAGGCAGGGGCGTTACGAGGAGTGCATCGAGCGCATGTATTGGGTGCTTCAGAAGGAGGGTGACCAGTATACCGCGTGGTTTTACGCCGGCGCGGCGTTTGCGCAGATGCAGGATTATGAGAAAGCGGCACATGCCTTCTTTAAGGCGGCGGAGATACAGCCCGATTCCTTCAAAGCGCACTACAACCTGGGGGCAGCGTATGAGGCACTTGGCTCATACATGGAAGCGGAAATGGAATACGAAACCGCTCTGCGCCTGAACCCAGAATACGAGAGCGCGAAGAAAGGGCTGATGCGGTTGCGCCAGCTCCACCGCGAGAGCTACCGAAAGTCGCCGTGGGACCAGCCGCAACAGCCGCAGGCTTAAGGCGATAGACCAACGGCACACTTCAGCGCGGCGACCTCGTCGGCGGTCAGGTGTCTCCATGCGCCCGGCGGCAGGTCGCGCAGGTTCAGCGGTCCGAACCGCTCCCGGTGCAGGCGCACGACCGGATATCCTGCCGTCTGGCACATCCGCTTGACCTGTCGCTTGCGTCCCTCGTGAATCGTGATGCGCAGGAGGGTGGTCTGTCGTTCGGGTTGATACCGCACCACTTCTACCTGTGCAGGGGCGGTCGGTCCGTCCTCCAGCATGATCCCCTCGCTGAGTGCACGCAGTGCTTGCTCCCTCACCTCGCCGCGCACCTCCGCCAGATAGGTCTTGGGCACGCCGTAACGCGGGTGGGTCAGCCGATAGGCGAGCTCGCCGTCATCCGTCAACAGGAGCGCACCGGTGGTATCGGCGTCCAGCCGTCCAACAGGGAATACTGGCGCGGTAACGCCCTGTAGCAGGTGCATCACCGTGCGCTTCGCGTGCGGGTCGTGACGGGTGGTAACCACGCCTGCCGGCTTGTGCAGGAGGATATAGGTGTGCGTGTCGGGCAGGCGCACGCGCCGGCCGTCCACCTCGATGACGTCCTGCTGGGGGTCTGCCTGCGTGCCCAGCTGGGTAACTACCTGTCCGTTCACGCGCACGCGCCCCTGCCGAATCAGCTCCTCGCACGCCCGGCGTGAGCCGTATCCTGCCTGCGCCAGAATCTTTTGCAGCCTCTGTCGCCCGTGTTCGCTCATCGTACCGTATACTTAAAGTATACAGGAGGCAGAGCGGTGTTGTATCGTTCGGTAACTGTAGATGAGGTGAAGCAGCGCGAGGACAGGCGTCAGGCGGTGGCGGCAGTCAGCTGGAGGGCGGTACGGGCGATTCTCTGGGGATTGATGCTGGTGCTGGCGCTGTGTGCGCTGACGATACACTCAAACCTGATATACCGACGCTACATCACGGCATCCTCTTTGCCGAGCGGCGCGGTGTTCTTCTTTTTCCTGACGGTGGTGCTGAACGGGATAGTGCGGCGGATCAACGCGCGGTGGGCGATGCAGGGGTGGGAGCTGGGCATTGTGTTCTCCATGCTGTTTATCTCCGCTGCGTTACCGCAGGCTTCGCTGGGTGAGACGCTGGTAACGCTGGCGGTCGCGCCCCAGTACTATCCGCGACGGGCTGGGGTTCCCTATGCCGAGCAGCTGGCGGATGCGATCCCCCCGTGGCTGTTAGTGCAGGACAGAGAGGCGGTGCGCACGTTCTATGAGGGTCTGCCGCCCGGACACTCCATCCCGTGGGGGGCGTGGGTGCTGCCGATGTTGGGGTGGACGCTGTTTGCGCTCGCCCTGATTGCCGCACTCGGTTGTCTGGCGCGCATCCTGTCGCACCGATGGATTGAGGAGGAGCGGGTGACCTTCCCGCTGATGGAGCTGCCCTTAGAGATGATGGGTGCGGGGAGCGAAGGCGGCCGTTTCTGGAGCAATCCGCTGCTGTGGCTGGGCTTTACGATACCCGGCACCATGATTGGCATCGGTCAGATGCACGCCTATTTCCCCACCGTTCCCGAAATCGGGCAGATACTCACGTGGCGAATCGGCGAGGGCTGGCAGACCGCTCCGCTCAATGCCCTGCGCGATTTCGTGTTTCCGGTGTGGATGCTGGTGATTGGCGTTTCGTACCTGATTAACGGCGAGGTTTCGGCTTCCATCTGGGTGTTTCATCTGCTGTATCGGGCGCAGTTGCTGATATTCGCACTGATGGGCTACAACGCCGCCGCCCCATCGGGCACGGTGACCTTCAATCCGATGGACTGGATCCACCACACCGAGTTTGGGGCGTGCGTGGTGCTTTCGGTGAGTATGCTGGTGCCGGTATGGAAGGATGTGGTGAAGGCATGGCGGCGGGAACCAGATGCGAGGGTGTCTCGTGGGGCAGTGCTGGGCTTCCTCGCGGCGAACGGCGCGATGTTGCTCTGGGCGATGTTTGCCGGCGGGCATGTGGTGATGATGCTTTTGTTCCTTGCGGTGCTGTATGCGATTGTGCTGGCGCTGGGCAGGATGGTGGCTTCGGGCGGGGTCTATCTGGTGGACAACGGCTACGTGCCCGAACGGCTGATACAGGGGCTGTCGGGGAGCCTGTGGCCCAGCAACGGTAGTTTGTGGATGCTCAACGCACACAATGCGCTCGTGGGGCGGGCGGACATGAGCTTCCTGTACTTCGCCCTGAACGACGAGAAGTTTCGTTACGAGGCGAGACTACCTCAGCGTGTGCATCTGGTAGGCGTGGCGGTTTCAGTGCTGGCAGCATTGCTAGGGGCGTATTTCTTCATCCTGTGGTGGTCGTATCAGTACGGCGCGGTCAACTTCGCCGCGTGGCCCCTCTCGTGGAACGTGCCCCAGCACCTTCAGCGGTTGATGGCTGGCATGGCGTCGCGACAACCGCCATCCGCAGAGGTGTGGAGGGCTACTCTCGTAGGCGCGGGCATCGGTCTGTTTCTGCTAAACATGAATCGGCGGTTCACCTGGTGGAGGCTGTCGCCCATCGGTTTTGTGATTGCCAGCAGTGAAAACGTGAGCGGGCAGATTTGGGGCGGCGCGTTCATTGGGTGGCTCGTGTCCTCGCTCGTGAAGCGGTACGGGGGTATGCCCCTGTACCGAAAGCTTCGCCCGTTTTTCCTGGGGCTGATTCTGGGCGATGTGGTGGTGTACTGCACGATTGTGTTGCTGGAGTCGTTGATAGGCGTGCGCGGGGCGGGATTTTAGACTGGACAGGGTGAAAGGAAATTGTCCTTTATCGTTTTTTATTGCATGGCTTCTACCAATGCCTCCCCGTGAACTCCTGAGTTAGATTTTAAGCACACAATTTTTCGAAAATTTTCCCCGAAAATGCCCCAAAACCCCGTTTTTGGTACGAATCTTGCTATATATACAGGGTGGAGACCTGATCTGGGGCGCTTGCTACCCCGAGGAGGGAAGGCATGCTGTTCGTCAGAGATTCTGTTTTGTTTGCGAGAGAGGAGAGCATGCCCTGTACAGCACTTGTAGAAACTGCGGTGGCGATTGTGCTAGGAAAATTTCGCAGGGATGGGGCAAAAACCCTGTTGACAAACCTGTACCCATGCGCTACAATAGGCTCAGGTCATCCGTCACAGTACCACTCTAAGAAAGGAGATGGGAGGCGAGTATGAAAGTTTTACGTTCGTGGCTTGTTTTAGGCATCGCGTCGGCAACGCTGATGCTGTTCAGCCTCAGTCCCGCCAGTGCTCTGCAGTTCTGGATTACCAAGGCGGGTGAAACAACGCCCATCACCGAAATGATGGTCGCGCCAGGTGAGTCTTTCACGCTTTCCGTGTGGATCCAACACAGCCCGGAAAAAGTGCAGGGCATAGAGGTGATGTTCGGGTATGACCGGGCGACCGGGATGGGCACCAGCGCAACTCCTCTGGACCACAAGATAGTGCTGGATGGCACTCTGGACACCGCGGTTATTCAGGGACTTTCTGAACTTGGTCCACCAATAAAGACCCTGGAGGGAGCGCGAGGCACCGATACGAGACCGTACGGTCTGAGGTACGTTGTGCTTAGCGCTACTGCAAAGGCAGATGTTTCTGCGGGTGCAAGGGTCTTCGACATCAAGCTCAAGAACCAGGGTTTGATGCCAGGTGACGCACCTTACACGCTGTACATTTGGGATAACGGCAGTGGGCCATCACGCACTACCCTTGCAACTTTGGAGACGGGGCAAACGATCCGACCGGGTGGCAGCTACACCTTGAACCTGGTCCCCGTTCCCGAACCGGGCAGCCTGCTGGCACTGACAACAGGTGTGGTTGGTTTGGCCGGTATGGCACTGCGTCGCCGACGCGCATAGTCCATTCATCGCTTTTCCACTTCCAACACAGCCCCCGTCCGGGGGCTGTGTTGTTTTTGCCCACCCGGCGGTTGTATACTGTAGGTGGACGCGGGTTGCTTGACCTAACCCCCTGCCCCTTCCCTGCGAGGGAAGGGGAG
>CAZOGB010000049.1:25189-28399 GCA_964579145.1 uncultured bacterium
CCCCCCGCAAGCAGGGGGACACTCTTCACCGCCTGCGGGGAGGTTAGGAGGGGCTTGAAAAACCATCGTTGATTGAGGAAAAAGATGCTGAGCCGGGCTGTTGTGCTGAAAATCGCTTCGCTTCCTCCGGTACGCCACCTGATTACCCGGGGGCGACCGTTCCGCAAACTGGTTGACCGCTTCGTCGCCGGCGAAAGCCTGCAGGATGCCCTCCGCGTTGCCACCCATCTGCAATCCAAAGGCTTAAAGGTGTCCATTGACTATCTGGGCGAAAGCGTGCACGACCGGCAGATGGCAGAGTCGGTGGTGGAAGAGTATCTGCGCGCCCTGCCCGCGCTGGCAGAGGCGGGACTGGATACCCAGGTTTCGGTGAAGCTCACCCAGCTGGGGCTGGACATTGAGAACGACTTTTGCGTGCACAACCTGGAACGCATCGTGCAGTGTGCGCAGGAGGTTGGAGGTTTCGTGCGCATTGATATGGAGAGCAGTGAATACACCCAGCGCACCTTAGACATCTTTTACGCCCTGCACGAACGCTATCCCAATCTGGGCGTGGTGATTCAGGCGTACCTCTACCGCAGCGAGGAGGACATCGAGAGGCTGATTGGCTGTAAGGCGTCGGTGCGGCTGTGCAAGGGGGCGTATGCCGAACCGGCAACCGTTGCCTATCCCCGGCGTGCGCAGGTGAACGCTGCCTACCGCCGCCTGATGCGCAAGCTGCTCTTAAACGGGCACAGTCCCGCCCTCGCCACGCACGACGAAAGCATCATCCGCGATGCGATTGCCTTTGTGCAGAAGCAGGGCATCCCGGCTCAGCGTTTTGAGTTCGAGATGCTGTACGGTATCCGTCGCGACCTGCAGGAGAAACTGGTGGGGCAGGGCTACCAGATGCGTGTGTACGTGCCGTACGGGGAGGCATGGTATCCCTACTTCACCCGTCGCCTGGCGGAGCGACCCGCGAACCTGCTGTTCTTTCTGCGCCACGTCCTGCGCTGAGGCTACAACGACTTCAATATCTCCACCACCTGCGCAATCTTCTCATCGTAGCGCAGGGCGTTCTCACGCACCACACGATGCAGGAGTTCCAGACGCTCGTGGTCAATCTGGTTGTGCGCGAACAGCGTAATCGCCTCGGGGGAGTGCATCTCACGCAGGACAAGGCACACCTCATCGTCATCGCGGTAGACTCGCAGAGTGTAGGAGCCATCGATGACCGCCGCATAGGTATCCCCCTCGCCCACAGGCTCCCACATCAGCCGTTTGTCGCGGGTTTTGTCAATCAAAACCTCCACCAACTCGGTCAGTGTTTCGTGACTGCTCATGGAAACCCCTCGCACAAAGGTTGTTTACGTTTCCATTATCGGCGGGTTTCGCGGCAGGTTGCACGGTAATTTGTGCAGAATTGGCGATGCAGGCTCTCTGGGATACGCCGACATTCATGTGGGCAACATCCACTGAGCAACATCCACCGGTGCCAACCGCTCACGCTGGCCGTTTTCAACGGATACATAACCTATCATACCGCACGTGACGACTGTCTGGATACCAGCCCACTCCCTTGAGGGTTGCCTCTCCCGAACTGAGTTTGCATGCCTGACCAGACGGCAGTTCAAAGAGGGTCAAATTATGATATTGTGGTCCAACACCGCGCGCTTCTCCGCCAGACTATATCAGCTATCGGGAGAGAATGTGCAATCGAAGAGCTCGCGGTGCAGCAGCTGGAACTTTGCTCCCTGTCGGAGTTCGGCAAAAAGGGTTGCTTCGGCGGTGATGCACATCCATTGGTGGTTGGGAGATAGCGCCGCTATGCGATAATAACCCCCATCAAAGTAGCCGGAGCGTACGTTGAAAAGAGGCTCATACTCCCACGCACCTGCAGTGTATCGTGCGCGGGTAACCGTGTGCTTATAGTCGCCGATTAACTGAATAGTAGGGATGCTCATTGTGCTGAACCTATATCAGATATCCACTGTCTACAAACTCAGCGAAGAATATGTTCGAAGTCATTTGTGATTTCCACAGGGAAAGATTTCCAGCGGGCTTCCACTCACCACGAGAGATATCCATCAGGTAGTAATCCCATTTGTGCCCTTGCACCAGCAGGAACCGCTTGTCTCGGCTAATGTCTAAAATCCATAGAGTGCTACCTGAAGTAGGCGGATACGGCAGCTTTATAGTTTTACCTCCACGGTGCTCCACCAGAACACAATTTTGCGGGATCCAGCCGAGGCGCATCCGGCGGTCAGGTGTGTAGGAATAGCCGATTATCTCGCCGCTGTTTGCTGGTGCGCGCAGACCAAAAGCCAGAAAATCCCAATCGGTCAGCACGCGCTGCACTTCGGAGGGGGTGAGGCGAACTGGCTGTCCTCCAGACACGGATACTCGATAAAAAGGCGGAGTATAGTAATCTGGTTGTTGCCACTCGCGCCCTTTTGGCTCCAAATTGTAGTAAAACCATCGGCTGTCGGGATACCAGCCCGTCGTCAACACCCCTGTTTTCCGAACAACGCGCCTGCGGGGCGGGTCTACCGAGCAAAGCAGCAGGTCTGATGATGCATGGCTGGATCTTGCCAGCAGGTAACGGCTGTTGGGCGACCACCTGATGGGGGCTATCACATCGATGGTGTAGGTTCCATCGGCGAACTTTCGACCTTTGGTCAGGTTCATCCATCGCCTTGCTACCACGTCCACGATGAGAGGTTCGGCATGCAGAGAGAGCACCAGATAACGTCTGTTCGGAGAAACGCTGTGATTACGGACCAGCGAGTACCATTCCAACCGACACACCAGCTCGCTGCGATACACTTTGCCATCACGGATATAGTGCCACATCAAGCCCTGTTTCCCTGCTGACCAGAGGCGGATTGGTGGATATGTCTCGCTTTGTCCTTGAAGCATAAGCCATCACCTGCATCTCCAATCACCTTACATAACAGTAGGGCGTCCATGCCCATCTTTCTCCTGCCACCTGCAGTTCCCATATCCATTTTACCCACAGGTCTGCAGCGAAAAGGCGCATTACCTCTGTTGTCAAATAGGCTTGCTTTAATGCCTCCAACTGTGATTCGCCATGCTCGTCTGCCAAAAAGAGGAACCGATTTCCGAGCGAGGAGAATTTCAGATCCCAGCAGAAGCCAGGAGTTTTGTAGCGCAGGGCGTTCTTATGAGACGGTATAATCTGCGACAACGCCACTGGCTCCCCGTCAGGTA
>CAZOGB010000050.1:0-27837 GCA_964579145.1 uncultured bacterium
TGCCGAGGGGTAAAGCGCGTATTCGTACCATGCCGTCTGCCGTGCACACCCGCAAAGACCTGGACGATGCTCTGGAAGCCTTTGCAAAAGTCGGCAGGGAGATGGGGTTGATTTAAATCGGCGCACGCCCTGCGGAAACTGGAGGTTGCGGGCTATTTTGAGTGCTGAAGCTTGCTTCCGCAACCACTAACCTGCGGATGGTGAACTTTTCAGGTTTGGAGGGCAACCCTGCAACTAGAAGTTGCGGGCTACTCAGGACAAAGCCTCCTTGCGGAGGCTGGAAACCTGCTTCAGCAGGTCTTGTTCTGTGTAGCCTGCGATTTCCAATCGCAAGGCTGTAATCTTTGGACCGCTGAAGCATGGCTTCAGCAATCCAAAGTGCGGAATCTAGACCGCTGTGGCGGCGACATAGACTGGCGCTACAAGGCTACCGCCACAGCCGCTTGACCGGCTCGCCGGTCAGCATCTCGTGTGTTTCGCGCAGGAGCGCGGGGATGTTCAGCTTCAGCGGACAGCGCGGCAGACAGTCTCCGCAGTCGGTGCAGGCGTCTGCCTGAACGCCCGGGAACCAGTGTCCGCCGTTGCCAAACAGGTTGTATCGGAACTTGCCGAACTCCACCATATCGAACGCCTTCGCCATGTTGCGCAGGCGCAGAACCTCGGGAATGTGAATATCCTCCGGGCAGGGCAGGCACTCGAAGCAGTACGAGCAGTAGGTATCACCAAGTGCCTGCTTCATCGTCATGTCCATTCTCTGCAGGATGGCTTGCTCTTCTGGGGTCAACGGCTCCACGTGGTCAGCCATACGCAGGTGCAAAGCCCACTCCTCCGGCTTACCTGCGCCCACGGTCAGGGTGGTGACCGCCGGGTCGCTCAGCAGGAACCGCTGGTTGATCTCTATTGGCGTGTAGGGAGCGGTCACCTGGCGCAGTTTTTCGGGAGCGATGTGCAGCTGCCCGCCCTTATCGGTCGGTGAGATAATCAGCACGCCCATGTCCAGCTCTTCCGCCAATCGGATGGCGGGGTAATTGCGCTGATTGAAGTAGTAATAGTGCAGGTTCACCGACTCGAACTCGCCGGTGCGCATGGTATCCAGTATCACTTCCAGCGGGGCATGGGTGGAAAAGCCGAGGTGATGCACAATGCCTTCCTTCATCGCCTGCCGGATACCTTCCAGACAACCGCCTTTGCGCACCGACAGCTCCAGCAGTTCATAGGTATTGATGCCGTGTATGTCCAGATTGTCAATGTAGCTGATTCCCATGCGCTGGCAGGATTCGTCGATGTATCGGCGCATCTCGTCGGCGGACTGCGTGGGCGGGATTTTGGTGGTGATGATGAGCTCTTCGCGCCGGACGGGCAGATGGGGTAGCCACATCCCGATAAGGTGCTCGCTGTTGCCGTAGCCCCGTGCGGTTTCAAAGTGATTCACTCCCACCTCCATGGCGCGTTTCATGGTAAGAAAGGCGTTTTCCTCTGCCCGTTTGCGCTCTTCCGGCGACAGGTCGCCGAAGGGAATGCGCATCGCGCCAAAGGTCAATACTGAGATTTTGAGATTCGTCCTGCCGAAACGACGATACTGCATCCTGCCCTCCATCCCTTTTTACTTAAAGGTTTTAGCGTGGGCAAGGGTTTTTCCTGCCCGCCCCCTCGCGGCGAGAGGGCGGGATATGCCTACCATCGCTCGCTGATGGACTTCGCCTGCATGAACAGCAAGAGGTAGTCACTGCCCCCTGCCTTCGAGTCGGTTCCCGACATGTTGAAGCCGCCGAAAGGTTGCACGCCCACCAGCGCACCGGTAATCTTGCGGTTAAAGTAGAGGTTGCCCACGTGGAACTCGTGTCGGGCGCGTTCCAGATGCCGGCGATTGTTGGAATACACGCCGCCGGTCAAGCCGTACTCGGTGCTGTTGGCAATCTCCAGCGCGTGGTCAAAGTCGCGTGCCCGGATGACCGCCAGTACCGGTCCGAAAATCTCTTCCTGCGCGCTTTGGGCATTGGGCTCCACGTCTGCGAAGATGGTTGGAGGCAGGAAGTAGCCGTCTCCCGGCAGGCGTTCGCCCCCAAGCACCAGCCTGCCCTCCGTCTTTCCAATCTCGATGTATCCGGTGATTTTGCGCAGGGCGGATTCGTCGATCACCGCGCCCATGAAGTTGTTTCCGTCCACGGGGTCGCCAACGGTGTTTCGCTTCGCACGCTCCACCACCATCTCCAGGAAGCGGTCGTATACAGCCTCGTGGATGACCAGCCTCGAGCAGGCGGAGCATTTCTGCCCCTGAAAGCCAAAAGCAGACCAGTTAACGCCCTCCACCGCGGATTCCAGGTCGGCATCCTCGTCGATAATGATGCAGTCCTTGCCGCCCATCTCCAGAATGGTACGCTTGAGCCAGATTTGCCCGGGCTGTGGTTTTGCGGACAGCTCATGGATACGCAAGCCCACCTCTTTGGAGCCGGTGAAGGCGATGAAGCGGGTAAGCGGATGGGTAACCAGCACGTCGCCCACACTACTTCCGGGTCCGGGAAGGAAGTTAATCACGCCTGCGGGCAGGCTGGCTTCTTGCATAATCTCCATGAACTTGGCGGCGATGGTGGGGGCGGCGGAAGCGGGTTTCAGCACCATCGTATTCCCTGTCACTACCGCAGCGGTGGTCATGCCTGTCAAGATAGCCAGCGGGAAGTTCCACGGCGGTATCACCGCGCCGACGCCGAGCGGGATGTAGCGCAGTTCGTTTTCCTCGCCCGGATAGTCCACCACTGGCTGGGGTGGTCCCAGGCGCATCATCTCGCGAGCGTAGAACTCCATGAAGTCTATCGCTTCCGCAACGTCCGCGTATGCCTCTACCCACGACTTGCTGACCTCGTACACCATCCATGCGGACAGCTCGTAGATACGCCGGCGCATGATGGCAGCCGCTTTCAACAGGTAACGGGCGCGTTCATCGTAGGGCACGCGGCTCCATGTGCGGAAGGTATCGGTTGCCACCCGAACCGCCCTATCTGCCAGCTCTGGGGTCGCTTTGGCGAATCGCCCGACCACCTGCGAGGGGCGTGCGGGGTTAATGGAGGTAAACGTTTCGGGGGTATTGATTCTGTCACAGCCGATAATCAACGGATATTCTCTGCCGAGTTCGCTTTCCACTTTGCGCAGGGCTTCCTGCATCCGTTGGCGATGAACCTCTTCGTTGAAGTTCACCACAGGCTCGTTCTTAAAAGGCGGTAACATCCGAATCCCTCCTCTGTGCTGGTGTCGAACACCAGTTCCATTATATCGCATGGAGGCACGCTCACGCAGGCAGGCGTGGCGGCTACGCCGAATATCTTTGCGTGAGGTGATAGCAGATGATACGAGGCACATGCCTGCTTACCATTTTGCTGACAGGAGGACTGGCTATGGCACAGAACACACCCGAGCCGACCAAGCTGGCTGAAGGCTTTCAGTTCTGCGAGGGACCTGCCTATGAGCGCAGTACGGGCTACCTGTACGTGGTGAACTGTCAGAGCGATAACATCCACCGGGTCTATCCAGATGGCAAGGTGGAAGTTTTCGCCAAGGCGCCCGGCAGCGGCAACGGCTCGACCTTTGCGAAGGATGGCACGCTGTGGGTATGCGACCACAAGCGGAAGGCGATTGTGCGCTTTGACCGCAGCGGCAGGGCGGAGATTATGGCGGAGGAGTGCGACGGCAAACCCTTTATGGGTCCCAACGACCTCTGCTTCGACACGAAAGGCAACCTGTATTTCACCGACCCTGTGGGGTCGTGGGACAGACCGATAGGATGCGTGTATCGACGCAATGCGGACGGCAGGGTTCAGAAGCTGGCGGAGGGACTGCAGTTCCCCAACGGCATTGCGCTGAGCCGCGATGAGAAGTGGCTGTATGTGGCGGAGTCGCCGCGCAACCGCATCCTGCGCTGGCAGATACGCCCTGATGGCACGCTGGGCGAGATGGAAGTGTTCATCCAGCTACCACCGCCTGGCGGACCGGACGGGATGCGCTTCGATTCGCGCGGAAACCTGTGGATTGCCCAGTTTGGAGCGGGGAAGGTGCTGGTAGTCAGTCCCGACGGCAGGCTGTGGCGCAGTTATCCCGCGGGAGGCAAGAACCCGACCAACGTGGAGTTTGGCGGCAGGGACAACCGCACGCTGTTCATTACCGAAACGGAGACCAACGCCGTTTACACCCTGCGTGCGCCCTATCCCGGCTTAAAGCGATGGTAGTCTGTGCTCCTCTCCTGCCTGTTGCGGGAGAGGGGCTTTCTCCCTACAGCTTTGCCTTGTTCAGCTCGTCCTGAAATGCGCGTAGCGACCGTAACCACTTGCCCTGAGTGGAATACTGCTTCGCGCGATGGGTGATGGACAGGTAGATACTGGAGAGTTCATCCTCCTGCCATTGTGTGCTTCGGCGCAGGGCGTTGTGTATCTGCCCCTGGATTGCGTCGGTTTTTAACGAGTCGGGGGAAGCGGTGTCCGTCAGGACGCCAACCATCGCCCGCAGGGAGGGAAACTGCGAAATCACCGCCTGCATCAGGCTAATCAGATCTCTTTTTTCCATCTGGGCGGTTGTTCGTTCAGGGGCGGGAGCTGCACGAAACGGTCAGGCTGGTGGATGTAGGTCAGCGCCAGCGCGACCAGGTGCTTGCAGAAGTCTCCACGTGGGCAGGTACACTCGTAATCGGCGATGCCGTTCTCGCGGAGAGTGATGTGCAGTTGATAAATGTTTCCCCCAGAGCCGGCACACTGCGCGAACAGTTCGTTGCCTTCCTGCACAGCGTCCATAATGGTGTCGGAGCGGAATAGTTCCCTGCCCCGCTCGAAACTGCTGGGGTCGGTTAGACCCCTCACCTCTTTTTCGCTAATCACCTGACGAGCCATTAAGAAGACACCTCGTATTTGGGTGGGGCTGCGAACAATTATACATCATTCAGAAATGCTCTGGCAAATTGTTCTGCGTAGATACTAAGGTACAGTGGCTTTGAAGGAGGGAAGGCGCCCCAGCACGAATATATCCCCCGAATCACAGGGGAGGCGACCCATGCCGCGGCTTCTTACACGACCATCAGAAGCGGACAATCCCACACGCCAGAACGCCTTTCCGCGTGTTTACGCCGCGGTGGGCATCCGTCGTGTTATTGATAAGTGGACAATTTTCGGTAACGGCACGGCGAAGATGGTGGAGACCGGAATCCCTGAAAGAGAGGTGTAACCTATGGGCAGGAAGTATCGCAACCCACCGATTGTCGAAGCGATCTGCGAGTTCCGCTTTGAACCGGGCACCCCCTGGGATATGGCTATTCCCGGCTTAATCTACGAGAAGATCAAGGATAGTTTTCCAAAGAGGCGCCAAGTGCAAGAGGTTGAAACCAGCATTGTAGTCGGGCCCGAAGGTGTGGAGCATAAGGTGACGCCCATCGATCGTATGCAGTTCCTGCGAGAAGATGAAAAAGCTCTCATTCAAGTTGGACCGAATCTGCTTGCTGTCAATCACCTGAAGCCGTATCCTACATGGCAGAAGTTCCTGCCCTTGATTCGTCAGGGCGTTGACGCTTATGTGGGTGCAGCCTCTCCGAAAGGGATCCACCGCGTCGGTTTGCGGTATATCAACCGCATCGAGATTCCCGTCGCCCGTGTTGAGTTGGAAGATTACTTTGAGTTCCGCCCATTCGTTGGGGCGGGGCTTCCTCAGGATTACGGAGCGTTTATTGTGGGCATCCAGATTCCTTTCGAGGACTCTCGCGATGCTCTCAGGCTGCAGCTGGCTAGCGCCGCGGTGGAGATACCGAGCACTGTCGCCGTAATACTCGACCTCGACTACTTCCTGGCTCAACCGGGCGGAGTGCCGATAGAGCAAGTGTTTGAATGGATAGAGATTGCCCACTGCCATGTTGAAAGGGTCTTTGAGGCATGTGTTACCGACCGGCTGAGGCAGATGTTCGAGGAGGTAACGGAGCGATGACTTACGGGGTTACTTTGGAGAGCGCGCCACAACAAAAAGGGCAAAATGCGCTCTCGTTCCCACTACCTCCCAAAACAGATTGGGCTATGGAAGGAAAAGGTGCTTCCATCCGTGTCAGGACGGGGGCATCGGAGCCGCACTTTCCGGTGTTGCGGTCTACCGTAACGACCCCCGTGTTTCGCGGGATTGCAGGGGTATGGGAAGAAGCTGGTCCCTCTATCGTTCAGACTCTTGAACTTCAGCTTTCGCAGGTCAAGCAGCTGTACACCTTCAGGAGCGAAGCCGAGGTGATTGCGTTTCTGCAAAGATTCTCATTTCTTATCGCTTTACTTCTGGAACTTTATGGCAAGATTGCCGAGTATTTTGGTTTATGGCCTGAGGTTGTTCTTGAGGTCGTCACCGAGCCGGAGGCAGAAGGTCAAAGCGAACTTTTTGCCTTGATCAGGACAAACCTTTCTCCCAGTGAGGCTTTAGCCTGCCTGGAGCGTTTCGACCAGGAATGGTGGCTGGATGCATCGGAAAGAGCGCAGTGTATGCTCAACGTGGACGTGGAGTATGTGTGATGGGCTTTGATTGGGCGGACTACCTTGTTTTGGCTGAGGAACTCGGTAAGCGCAGCGACGATGAGGCATCTCTCCGCTCGGCTGTGAGCCGGGCTTATTATGCAGCGTTTTGCACCGCGCGCAATCGCCTGCTTCAGGAGGGGGAAGAGGTCCCCAAGACAGGCGAGGCTCACACTGTAGTTTGGACAAAGTATCGCGAGAGTGCTCAGAAGCAGCGAAGAGATGTGGGTATAAATGGGGACCGATTGCGACGGGTCAGGAACAAGGCAGATTATGACGACGAACTTCCCAATATCCACGCAGAAGTAGAAGGCGCCGTTGCCAGAGCAAGACGCTTGTTAGATTCCTTGCGAGAGTTGGATAGTGGAAACGATTGAGTTAGACCACAAAATCAAACGTACCATCACCGATTGACGAGAGAAGGGTTACGAAGTTGCCAGCCCCGTCACCAAACCGCGCATTTACCCTATGTTGCTGAACACGTGCCCTTGTCTTCGTTCCCCTGCTCGCAGTATGATTCAGGTATACGCTTCGTGGAGAACAGGAGAGGAATGCGTCTCGCCGAATACCTGCAGATGTTCCTGCAGAACGAAGAGGTGCGCAAGCGGGTGGTGCATGTGCACCTGCTGGAGGCAACCGCCGGGCGCACAGGTGCAATCAGCCGTCCCCTGCCAGCCCCGCTGGAGCAGGCTCTGCGCGGGCAGGGAGTGGGCGTGCTTTACAGCCACCAGGCGCTTGCGCTGGAGGCGGCGCGTCGCGGCGAGAACGTGGTGGTGGTCAGCGGCACCGCTTCGGGCAAGACGCTGTGCTATAACCTGCCTGTGCTGGAGAGCATCCTGACCAACCCCTACACCACCGCTTTCTATCTCTTCCCCACCAAGGCGCTGGCGCGCGACCAGCAGGAAAAGCTGAACCACCTGGGGCTGTTTCCGCAGGTGCGTTTTGGGGTTTACGATGGCGATACGCCCCAGCAGGAACGCGCCTCCATCCGGCGCGGAGCGCATATTGTGCTGACCAATCCCGATATGCTTCACGTGGGCATCCTGCCGAATCACTCTTCGTGGGCGAGCTTTTTGCGCAAACTGCGCTATGTGGTGGTGGACGAGATGCACGCCTATCGGGGGGTGTTCGGCTCGCATATGGCGCTGATACTGCGGCGCCTGCGTCGCATCGCGGAGTTCTATGGAGCACGCCCCCAGTTCATCCTTACCTCCGCCACCGTGGGTAACGCCCGGGAAACGGCTCAGACGCTCACCGGGCTTCCGTGTACCCTGATACAGGAAGACGGCGCGCCGCGTCCGCAACGCTACTTCGTGCTGTGGAACCCGCCGCTTCTGAGCAGGAAGACTTTTGAACGGTTGAGCACCAATGTAGAATCCGCCGCGCTGATGGCGGCGCTGGCAGAGGAGGGCTGGAGCACGCTGGTGTTCGCCAGGGCACGGGTGACCACCGAGCTAATTCTGCACTATGCCTGCGAACTGGCTGAACGACGCAATCCCGACCTGAAACGGCGGCTGATGTCCTACCGGGCGGGCTATACCCCGGAACAGCGGCGCGAGATCGAGCACAGGCTTTTCAGTGGCGACCTGCTGGGCGTGGTCAGCACGAACGCGCTGGAGCTGGGCGTGGACGTTGGCGGGCTGGATGTGGTGGTGATGGCGGGCTATCCGGGCAGTATCACCAGCACGTGGCAGCAGGCGGGCAGAGCTGGGCGACGCGACAGAGAGGCGCTGGTTATCCTGGTGGCGCAGGACGACCCGCTGGACCAGTATCTCATGCGTCATCCCGAGTATCTGTTCGGTCAGCCGGTGGAGAAGGTGCGCCTGAACCCGCAGAATCTGCCCATCCTCAAAGCGCACCTGTGCTGTGCCGCGCATGAGAAGCCGCTGGAGCCGCAGGACTACACGCTGTTTGCCGACGCGGAATCATGTATGAACGCCATTGCCAGCCTGATGCAGGAGGGCAAACTGGGCGCACGCGAGGGGCGATGGTACTACTTCGGGGGCGGCTACCCAGCAGCGGAGGTCTCCATCCGCAACGCATCGGGAGAGGCTGTGGTTATCTGGGACAGCGACAGGGGCATGGAACTGGGCAGGGTGGAGATGGAGCGGGCTTATCGCACGGTGCACCCGGGCGCGATCTACCTGCATCAGGGCGAGAGCTATTTTGTGGAGTGGCTGGATGACGTTCAGCGGGTGGCATCTGTGAGGCTGGTGGATGCCGATTACTATACCGAGCCGATGTTGCGGGTAGTCGTGCAGGTGCTGAATAGCCGTCTTTCGCGCCGGTTCGGTGTGGTAGAAGCGGGCTTTGGTGAGGTGCGGGTCACCGAGCAGGTCGTCGGTTTCCGGCGCAAGCATCTGCAGTCCGGCGAGATCATAGACACTGAGGATCTGGCACTTCCTCCTCAATCGTATGATACAGAGGGCGTATGGCTGACCTTTGACATTCTGAAGTTTGCGGGGCTTCAACGTGATTTAATAACCCACTACAGGGTGGAACGATTGGATGCGTTGTTACAGTTTATGGGCAGTGAAGACAGGGGGATTCTCCTCTCCGTCTCCGACTGGATGCTGGCGTTGCACGGCGCAGAGCACGCCTTACAGTCGGTCGTGCCCTTAACCTGTGGCTGTGAGCGAATGGACGTGGGAAGCACCTTCACCTGGCTGTATCCAGCCTTCGGGCGCAGTGCCATATTCCTGTATGATACCGCCCCCGGTGGCACGGGAATCTGCAAGGGGGCTTATGAGGAGATGGAGCGACTGCTTCAGATGGCGCACGCGCTGGTCAGCGAATGTGCCTGCGCGGACGGATGCCCCAGCTGCCTGCACTCGCCACAATGCCCTGTGCGTAACGATGGGCTGGATAAACTGTGGGCGGTGCGATTGCTGGAGTGGCTGTGCAACATGGCTCAGGAATAGGGTATGATATGTGTGCTTTTACCAGAACTTGCTAACGGCTTGTCTTTTGCCGATAGTATAATGTTCAGGAAAAAACTCTTTGAGATGAGCGTGGGTTGTGGCAATGGGAGAAGCAAAGCGGATGAACGGCTATTACCAGGAGTTACTGCACCGGTATCCGGGCAACCCTATCCTGACGGCGGCGGACTGGCCCTACGCGATTAACACTGTCTTCAACGCGGGAGCGACCCGCCTGCCGGATGGCACTACCCTCCTGCTGTGCCGGGTAGAGGACCGGCGCGGAATATCCCATTTCTGCGCGGCGCGTTCCCGAAACGGAGTGGACGGCTGGCAGATTGACCCCGAGCCGACGCTTCTGCCAGACCCGGTGAACTACCCCGAGGAGGTATGGGGCATTGAGGACCCGCGCATTGTGTATGTGCCTGAGCTGGGCAAGTACGCGGTGACCTATACCTCGTACTCTTACGGTGGACCCGGGGTATCACTCGCACTGACAGAGGACTTTCGGCACTTCGAGCGGATTGGAGTGGTGATGCCGCCCGAAGACAAGGACGCCGCCCTACTGCCCAGACGCATTGGCGATTACTGGGCATTGATTCACCGCCCGATTACCCCGCAGGGGGCGCATATCTGGATATCCTACTCGCCCGACCTGCGCCACTGGGGCAGTCACAAACTGATTCTGCGGGCGCGGCGCGGACCCTGGTGGGACGCCAACAAAATCGGGCTGTCGCCTCCCGCTATCGAGACGCCGGAGGGATGGCTTATCCTGTACCACGGCGTTCGGCAGACCGCCAGCGGAAGCCTGTACCGCCTGGGGCTTGCGCTGTTTGACCTTCACACACCCGAAAACTGCATCCTGCGCAGTGATGAGTGGATGTTCGGTCCCGAGGAGCTCTACGAGCGAGAAGGCGACGTGGCAAACGTGGTGTTCCCGTGCGGATATACCATTGCGGACGATGGCGACACCATCTATCTGTACTACGGCGGGGCGGATACCTGCATCGCGCTGGCAACGGGCAGTATCCGCCAGATGCTGGAGTGGCTCAAAGCGCACGGACATCCGGGCGATCACGGCTTGTGAGGAGGGAAGAGTGAACGATGAAGTATGTTCTGCTGGTGCCTGATGGCTTTGCCGATGACCCCCTGCCGGAGTGGAACGGCAGGACGCCCAAGATGCGCGCCAATACTCCCCATCTGGATGCGCTGGCGAAGCGGTCGTTGATTGGCGCAGTGTGGACGGTCCCGCCCAATATGTATCCGGGCAGTGACGTGGCGAACATGGCGATTCTGGGCTATGACCCGCGTCGCTACTACACCGGCAGGGGTCCCTTAGAGGCACTGGCAATGGGCGTCTCGCTGGACGAGGAGGACGTGGCGTTCCGATGCTCGCTCATCAGCACGGATGGAGAACGTATCCTTGACCACAGCGCGGGCAACATCAGCAACGAGGAATCCCATCCGCTCATCCGGCTGGTGGACGAGAAGCTGGGCACGCGCTACTGGCGATTCTTTCCGGGCGTCGGATACCGGCACGTGATGGTCTGGCACGAGGGACCGGTGGACATACGGTGCACCCCGCCGCACGACGTGGTGGGCGAGAGATGGGAAGAGCACCTGCCGGAAGGCGAGGGGGAAGAGAAACTGCGCCGCCTGATTGAGGATTCGCTGAACCTGCTGGACGCGCACCCTATCAACCGCCGCCGGCGCGACGAGGGCAAACCGCCTGCCAACATGATATGGCCCTGGGGACAGGGGCGTGCGCCACGATTGCCGTTGTTTGCCCTGCGCTTTGGCGTGACAGGCGCGGTGGTGGCAGAGGTGGACCTGGTGAAGGGCATCGGACGGGCGGCAGGGCTGGAGGTGCCGGACGTGCCGGGAGCAACGGGCTACCTGCACACCGACTATCGCGCCATCGGTGCGTATGCCCTGCGGATGCTAGAGAAGCACGATTTTGTGTTTATCCATGTGGAGGCTCCCGATGAGGCGGGGCATCAGGGCGACCCCGAAGCGAAGGCGTGGGCGCTGGAGCAGATCGACGAGCATATCGTGGCGCAGGTGGTGGACGGCTTGCGCGAACACGATTATCGGCTTCTCGTCCTGCCCGACCACGCCACGCCCGTCGCCATCCGAACGCACCGCAGTGGGGCTGTGCCGTTCATGCTGTACGACTCGCGCGAGGACCTGTCGCGCGGCGCCTCGCTGACCTTTGACGAAAGCGCGGTAGAGGAGACCAAGTTCCGCGTGGATGAAGGCTGGCGGTTGATCGAACGGCTGTTCCGGTAAAAAATAAGGGGCGACCCGTTGGGGTCGCCCCAAACGGTTGACCTCGCTATTCTTCCAGCCCCTTCAGCAGAGCCTTCCTCTGCCTCTGCAGGTCTGACTCCAGAATGGCACGCCGCTGTGCCGGTGAGAGGTCAGCCGCGCGGGAATTGGCGCCAACCCCCAGGTTGTCCAGGTTCTGGTTCGCCACCTCGATCAGATAGCGAGCGTACGCTGCGTTGTGTATGCCCATGCTCTTGTCGTTCAGCACGAAGCGATAGTTGTGGCGTGCTCGCTTGACCTCGATGGGCACCTGGGACTGGGGCGGAGCGGTTTTGCCCAGCGCGGCGATGTAGCTGGTGTAGTCCCACAGGTCGGGGTCACCGAATGTCTGTTGTGCCCATGCCTGCAATCGCGAGCGCAGCGCCAGCAGAGCCTGCTCGGTCTGGCTCTTGGTCGCCTGAGCACGCGCCGCCGCGTCCGCTGCGGTGTGGCACGGCGTACAACCGGTGTCGTAGCTTACGGTGAAGGTATGCCGCGCGTTCGCCACGTGGCAGTGACTGCACTGTCCCGGAGCAGTGGCGTGAGCGGTGTTGCGCACCACAGGTCCCGACGGACCCTCCACACCGGTGATGCCCAGCAGCATGTTGTACTGGTTGCTGTAGTGGAAGTTTACCCGGACGGTGCCGCTATTGAGAGCAGAGTCCGACGGGTTTCCACCGCGTCCGTTATGGCAGGAGCCGCAGATTTGGTTAGCGGTAGTGTGCTGTTTCGCTGGGGTGCCAGGTGCGATGTCGGTGGTATCTGTGTTCAGCACGGCACGCCGGAGCTGTACCTCCTTGCCCTCCCAGGTTAGGTTGCCCGTCTGGCGGTGTGGGTCGTGACACGAGACGCAGGACGCGCTTTCGTGGGTGGCGTGGGCGATTTCCACAATCGCATCCGCGCTCATCGCCTGAATGCCTGCGTCTACTTCATCGCGCGACTGCCCATATGCCAGTTTGTTATCCACCATCTGGGCGCGGAAGGGCGCGCTGTGACAGCGGAAGCAGGTCTTGCCGTAGACGTTGGGGTTGGTTTCTGCTTCCTCGATCACCGTTTCCACCGCTCCGGCGTGGCCCGACTGCTCGTAGTCGGCTCCGATGGTGCCATGGCACTGGGCACACACCACCGAGCTGGCGACGTTCGGGAAGGTCAGGATGTTCTCTTTGGATGGCGACTGCACGTGTTTGCTCCCGGGACCGTGGCACTGTTCACAGCCTACGTTTACCGAGGCATGCTTGGTTTTCGCCCAGGCGACCGCCACCGGCTCCGCGCCCGTCTGGCGGCTGCCTGCGCCATGACAGGTGGCGCACTGCTCGGAACCCACGTAGGTGGCGTCTTTCTGCGCGGCTGGCAAGAGCTCGGTGAAGCGCGAAGAGGGCGAAGGCGTGCCGCCAGGAGGCGGAGTCAACGGTCCGCCACCTCCCCCGCACCCTTCCAGCGCAATCACCGCCACGGTCAGCGCCAGGGAAAGCCCTGCCAGCCAAAGAGTGCGTTTTTTGTGCATATGCTTGACCTCCTTTGACATGCACGGTACTGCGTCAGGGTGAAGTAACCGCCTGAGAGAGCTTCTGCATCTGCTCGGCGGTCAAAGGTTCGGCATAGAGCATCTGCTTGCCGTCTGCTCCCGATTTCAGGAACACCCACTTGGTGGGGTCGGTTGTGGGCGATGTGGGATCGCCCGTGTAGTCCACAAAGTCCAGCTGGAACGCTGTCTGCCAGTCTGGCGGTACCGGGATGACTCCCTTCGTGTTCACGATTTTGGAGCCATCCCAGCGGGTGAGGGTGATTTTGCCCGTCTGGTTGTACTCGCGAATCACTGCGTTGTCGTGGCAGTCTTCGCACTTGCGCGCGTTCTTCGCGATGGTGTGGGCGCGATACGGTGCCACCGCGAGGAAGGTCTTGTCGTTGTAGTTCAGGGTCATGATGGTGCCGGAGTACACCTTGCCGCTTCCCTTGCGACGAAGCAGTAACATGTAATCTTTCAGCACCGTATGCGGTCGTTTTACATCGCCCTGGATCTCGCTCTGCAAATGGCAGTTGTAGCACGAGACGATGGACTGGGTGTGGCAAGCCAGGCAGTCCACGTCGTTCATGTGGATGTTATGCGCTGTGTTATCTGCGAGTGAGCGGTGGCAGTGTTCGCATTTGACCTTCACGGCTCCCTCATCCAGCCAGGAGGCGTACTGCTTCCCGTCGCCGTGCACGTCCTCGAGGGTGTGGCAGCTCATGCAGCGAAACCCCTTCTGACGGTGCACGTCGGTGTAGAACGCCATCTCCCGCGCCTGCCTGCTGTGGCACTTCAGGCATATCTGGTCACTGACGGGCGAGCCCGGGCTGGTGTGGCAGTCGTCGCAGCCGGGCTGGTAGGTCGCCGGGTCAATGGGCGTCCCGTCCGCTTTGGTGCCCGGGTGACACTTCATGCAGGTCATGTCGGTGATGGCGACGTTGGTCAGGCTTTCAAAGCCACCGTTTGCCCTGCTGTACCATGTGGCTTTGCCCAGCCTCGTGGCGTGCAGGCTGGTGCGGAACGCCTCGTTAATGGATGGGGTGGTCACTTTGGTCTCAGAGCTACCGCATCCGTACAGCAGGAATATGGCGGCAGCAGCGGCGAGCGTTCCGCTCACCATCACCCAACTTCTCATGGCTTTCATTGTCCTGCCCTCCTTTTAGAATCGTCCGCTTAGCGATAGAAGTACCAGGTGTGTATCGTAGTCCATCAGGCTGTCCACCTCGTCGCGGTAGGTCCATGGAGCAATGGTCAGTGTGAGTTCATAGCCTGATGGCAGCTGGTAGTTCAGGTTGGCAGTAAAGAACCGCCCTTCGGTGTTGGCGTCCCTCAGCAGGAGGGGGTTGTCGTTATCGGTCACGAAGTTGGTGTAGCTGAGGCTGAGGGTCGCCTTGCTGTTGATGCTCCAGTTCAGCCCCACGGTGCCGACCCGGCTGTTCGGCACGAAGTTGCCCAGCGTTGGAGGCTGGTTGACCTCACTGCGTGCCGTCCATGCCTCAGTGGAGTACTCGGCGAAGAGGCTGAGCTTGTCGTTCGGCGTCCACGTACCGCCCAGGGTGAAGCCGTTCATGTTGAGCGCGACGGCGCGTGCGCCGTTCGCCCACCGTCGGTAGGTGTAGGCAAGGTAACCGTTGAACAGCTCGGTGCCGCCATCTACCTTCACCTGCGCAAACCGTCGGTTATCCCAGTAGAGCGAACGTGCGTCGGCGGTGAGCATGGTGGGCGGGTCGTTCAGGCGTTCGTCCCAGCCGCGCACCGTCAGGCGCAGTTGGCGGTTCAGCCTGCCCCACAATCTGCCTTCCACCGTCCACCAGCGTGGCGCGTCCACAAAGGAGTGGTCGGCACGCACACGCTCTGCCTCACGTTCCCGTACGCCCATCTGCAGGCTCCAGCGGTTCCAGCGGTGGATGAGCAGGGCGCTGGTGCTTCGGCGTTCGCGCAGGTAGGCGTTTTGCACCACCGGCAGGCTGATTTTATCCTGTCGGAACGACAGCGCCAGTTCGGTGGCACTGCTCAGCGCGATGTCGCTGGCGAGGTTCAGCGTTTCCATCTGACTGCTGGGGCGGTTCTGCTGGCGCAACTGCATGCGTGCGAAACTGCCCTCCACTGCCAACGATGGGTTCACCTCCCACAGATAGCGTGCGTGCCAGCGTTCCATGCCGGCATCGGGGAAGGTGTTGGTGCGGTCAAAGTATCGCCAGTCGGTGTAGCCGATGCTGAGCTGCCCGTTGCCGAACCTACCTTCCGCTACCGCGTCCCAGTAGCGGGTGTTCTGCAAGAGGGGCGTACGTGGCGTCTCCAGATAGTGGTTTTGCCCATCCTGGCGGTAGCGCACGAACACCGCGAAGTCGGGGGTCAGCGACTGTTTGAAGAAGGACTCGGTGACACTGCGCTCGCTGATGGGCAAAACTTCCGGCACCGGCGTGATGAACCGGTTGCGGGTGGTCCATGCCTCGATGCGGGTCGCACCGAAGGCGAAGGAGAGGTTGCTTTCCAGTCTGTAGTCGTCTTCGGTGGGGCTCCACAGCTGCAGGCGCAGGTTGTCGCCGGTGCGCCAGAAGGGCGAGATATAGCGCAGTTCGCGCAGGAACCGACTGTTTGGCGGGGTGGCGTATTGTCGGAACTTGGCAAGGTTGCCATCCACATTCCACCAAGACCAGCCCAGGTCGATGGATACCGGTTTGGGCGGGGGTGGCAGTGGTGCTTCCGGGGATTCGGGAGGCGCCTGCGTTTCCTGCTCGGAGGGCGGGGTGACCTGCGCCTCAATCTGCGCGGTGAACCCCAGGCAGGCACACGCCAGCGCTCCCACAATCAGTAGTCGGGCGAACCTATCGGCTAATCCAGCACTGTAACGGTCGTCCATTGCGTCTTACCTCCCCCTGTCTTATGGACGACGCAGGAATGCGTCGGAATTGGAGCCATGCACCGCACCATGACAGCCCGCCATCCAGCAGGTGCGTCCCGGATAGTGTGTGGCGGACTTGTCGGTGTGGCACTGAGTGCACAATCCCCTGGATGAGGCGTTGAGCAGTTTGGGATTGGGCGAGCCATGGGCCCGGTGGCACTCGGTGCATCCTTCGCCGCTCCAGCCAGCCACAGGGTCGTGCTCGTAGGTGAAAGGTCCCGCTTTGTCGGGATGGCAGCTGACGCACATCTCCTTGATGGGGCGGAACCGTTTCTGCGCCGCCTTGCTGGGGTGCGCTTCGTGACATTCACTGCACTCCAGCCTGCGCTCCGGCACGGGGTGGTGGAAGTTGAGCCGGAACTCGTTCGCCTGGCGCTGATGGCACTGACTGCACAGGATGGGGTCGTCGAACTTCAGCAGGCGGCGGGGTTGCGGTTCCTTCTCCGTCTGTGGTGACCGCAGGCTGCCGAAGTTAATCAATCCGCGTGCTGGAGGTTCTTTATGCGGTTCCCAGTGAATCTGGTGGCACGCGGTGCAGGCGACGTCCGCCTTGCCATGCTGGGTACGGTGCCACTGCGACAGGCGCATGGTGTCGGCATGACAGCGCAGACACATGGCGGCGATATCCGCAGGTTTGGACCGGCTGTAGCTGAAGATTTTGCTGGGGTCTTCCAGGTGGGGATTTGCCGGACCATGGCACGCTTCACAGCCCTGTTTGTCGATGGGCATTTTGGGATTGCGCACAAAGGGCGCGTGCGGTGAGCGGTTGAAGTTATCGGCATGGGGGTAATGGCATCCCGATTCGGCGCAGTCTTTTTCACCCATGTAGTCGTCGGGCGTTGCCTGGGCAAAGAGGCTCAACGGGTAAGGCACTGCCTTCTGCTGCTCCTTCTCTGCCACAACGGTTACCGCCATCAGCAACGCCAGGGCCACTGCGCTCAGATAGAGCCAACGTTTTTGCGCGTTCACGGAGCTCCTCCCATTGGCACAAGTTTTGTCGTACCGCGACCGTGCGGAGCATTTAGCCTATGTAATTACAGTCAACCTATTATAGCTCTCTGGTTCACTACTCTAAATATATAGGATAAGAGTGAAATTGTCAATAGGGAGATATATCTTTCTTGAAAAAAATCCGTGGTCAGCCCCTGTTCCTCCTTCTTCAAGGGGAGTTTGGAGAGATTTTTCCGGTGATGGATAGGGGATACGGCACCACACGCTGGGCGTCCACACCGAAGTAGAGGGTAAACTGTCCGGATATCGCCCGCTCGCTGGCAGCGGTCGGCGGCAGGAGATGGCGCTGCTGTTCCAGCTCTTCGGGGCTTTCGGCGGTAATGGACAGGTTCGGGGTGGCGGAGGTGTACGCGGGAAGCTTCCATCCCTCCAGCAGGAAAGCCATCTCGCCTGGAGGTAGCATGGAGAAGAACAGCTCTGCTGGCAGTTTTGCCTCTATCGCCTCGCGGAACAACCTCTGCTGGGCGGGAGTAAGCTGGGTGTATGGGATGGGCTGCCGCTGGAGAGCAACCTCCTTTTGGGCTTCGTTGAGGCTTGCCCAGAATCGGAGAGCGGGTATGGCAGTCTGCAGGGGGGTGAGGTCGAATCGGGCGATGTATTCGCCGCGCTCAAGGCGTGTTTGTGCTTCGGGAGGCAGGGCGTTCGCGAACGAGGCGTAATCGTCCAGCGAGATGCCCTGCTCGGAGGCTTTGCGCTCCATCTGCCTTGCCAGCCGTTCATCAGGCTCACTCTGGCGCAGCCACCAGTATCGCTCATGGCGGAACAGCAGCCACTCTCCTTCCACGCGCAGGTAGCCCAGCCCGCTGAGCGCAAACTCCCTGAACCAGTCGGCAAGGGTGTCGGCGGGGCTGTTCGTGATGCGCAGGGGGGCAGGCAGGCGAAAGGCGTCTGCCACGACCTGGAACCCAGCCTGTCTGGCAACCCATTGCATCCAGTCGGCGACGGTTGGCACGCCGAATCGGGCAGAGGAGGGTTGTCCATCGGGCGCTTTGCCCCGGCGCAGGCTGGTGTTCCCCTCAAAGGCGTCGGGCGGGGTGCGCCAACGTTGCCATCGCGCGAGCAGGGGATGGGAGGCGTCGGCGGCTGCGGGGATTTCCTCGGTGAACTGCTGTACGTTCTCTATCGCGGGCGATGCGTCTTCCTGCAGAGCGAGCATCGTGAAGACCATCTGCGCCTTCTGGAGGTCCAGGCGTATTGCCAGAGTGAGGAATGCAGGCGGTGCGTCTGCGTTCGCCGCCGCCCAGCGCAGGCAGTCTGCAGGCAGAGGCAGGGTTCCGGGCTGCTGGGGATACGCGAAGTACAGCGTTTCGCCGCGCCACAGCCGCGTCCACGCGCTCGACGGCGTTTGTCGGTAGGCGCGCCCTGCCAGATAGGTGTGCAGCTGGGCAATCAGTTGCAGGGAATCCACCTGCACCGCCAGCGCGGCGCGGCGTTCCCCCCAGCCCGGCGGCTTCTCCCTCTGCAGTTTCTCCATCTGCTCCTGCAGGTAGCGCACGCGGCGAGTGATGAGCCTGAAATCCTCCCTTGCCAGCTGCGCCCAGCGTTTCAGCATCTGTTCGGCACTGCGGCGCAGGGCATTCTGTTCCGCCTTCCGCAGGCTCTCTTCGCTCTGTCGCAGCTCGGGGTCGGGCACCAGGCGATAGGCGTCGTCCTCCTTTTCGTAGCGAATGCCCAGCACCTCGCCCAGTTTGTCCAGCACCTGCCACGCGGGTCGGTTGGAAACGAAAAGGGTGGCTTTCTCCCCTTTCAGGCTGTCGTGGATGTGGAAGGCGACGCCCGTCTGATTACCCACTTCCTGCATGGCCTCTTCCAGCAGGGCGGTGTGCAGTTGCAGGCTGATGGTTTTGTGCAGGCGCGCGTCGGCAGAGAGGTTGTCGGCGAGGACGTGGGCGCCCAGCACGATAAGCGCGAACACGATGCCGTGAAGGATGGCTTTCATCGCTCACCGTCCCATGGGGTTCAGCGGTCCAACGATTCGCACAGCATCGGCAATGACCACGTAGCCCGATGGGGCGTTGGGGCGCAGGGTCACGAAGCCCGTTCCGCGCAGGAAGCGATAACGTCCTAACCAGTTCCACCTGCCGCCGTTGACCTGTTGGTTGACTACCTTCACGCTTGTTCCGTCCGCGTGCGCGATTTCGTATCGCGCGGCGGTGCTGCGGTTGGTGCCCTGGCTCCACCAGGCGTATACGTCGTAGTAGCCGGTGAGGGGTGCATCCAGATACCATCGGGCGTAGGCGGAGCTGCTGGGGCTGGTGCTGGTCCAGCGGTAGTCTGCGCCATATTTGCCGGGCGCCATGGTGCCGGTGTACCACGTTCCCCAAACGCTAAAGTTTGCGCTGGTGTTGTCATAGGCGATGTCCCAGGGCACGACGCTAATCTGAAAGGTGAGCACGGGTCCGAACCAGGTCACACCCTCGCGCACCAGCTGGTAGCTTTCGCTGTAGATGCCGTAGCGACGTGGTGCGGTGAGGGTGAAGGCGAAGTCCCCGATTTGCTCCGGCGGGGTGGAGGCGGATACCTGCGCAGGTCGGTTGGGCGAAATCCAGCTGCCCGGGGTGAAGAAGGGGCTGGCGCGGTCGCGCGGGTTTTGCGTGCCCAGTCGGACGGGGTTCGCGCCGGTGGGTTGCCAGGTGATGTCGCCGGTGTTGCGGAAGCGGAGCAATGCGGACGCGCTTTCGCCCGGTCGCAGGGTGAGTGGTACCGACACCTCTTCCACCAGGGCAGAGGACTGAACCATCTGCATATAGAGGTCCCAGTTCCAGTTGGGACCGGGGTCGGTATGGGTGGCGCCAGGCACTTCCACATGTCCGAGGATATAGCTGCGGGTGCGCGGGATGCCGTAGGTTCGGCAGAGGTGTCGCACCAGCGCGGCGGAGGAGAAGTACATGGCGTCCGTAAACCATCTCGGGTCGTCTACCCAGCCTTCGTGCTCGATGCCGATGGAGCGGCAGTTATACCACCAGTTGCCGGCGTGCCAGGCGATGTCCTTGTGGCGCACCATCTGCGTCACTTCGCCGTCGGAGGAGCGAATGACATAGTGTGCGCTGACGCGCGAGCTGGGGTTCTGGAACCAGGAGATGCACCCGTTATACGACCCCTGCACCACGTGCACAACCACGTACCAGATGGGATAAGTGCTGGGTCGGTTGGACGTCGTATAGTTGCCCGAGTAGGCGGGAACCCAGCGGGCAGGCGGGTAGTCTTCGGATGCCACCGCGGCGGTAGACAGAGCCAATGCCGCCAGCAGGATGAACGCCCGACGCATCGCGGTTCTCCTTTCAGTCATGGTATGCCGGGGGTAGTGTAGCATGAGGGGCGTTGCGGTGTCAACGGGAGAGGGAGGAGGAACGCTCATGCGGCTATCCCTGGAGACATGAAAATAGCATCAATTTTCTAACGAATCTTGCAAAAACCGTATTTGGGGTACGAATCTTGCACTAAGGTAGTACTGAATAAATGGAAGGAGGTGTCCCCGATGGCACGTAAGGCTTTCGGTTCCTTTGGCGTGTTGATGGCAATCGTGCTGTTGCTCGCAGCGGGCACACGCGGTGACCCGGTGGTCGGTTTCGGTGAGACCGCCATCAATGGTAATCCCACCGGTATCGGGTTTGTGGACGTACAGATTACACCTCCCACCTCGTCGGGGGTTGGCTATCTGAACGTCGCGGTGGACTGGAACAACAACGGGCTGGATAGCGATGACTGGCTGGTGTTCAATTCTGAGATACCGTTACAACCCACCGAATTTGGGGGCAATTCGGCAACGTTCTCCTCCACCTTTGACCTCGGCAGTATCAGCCTGTCGTATAACCACTCCTACACGGTTTACGCCTCCTTTGACCCGATCGCACGCTCCCTATCGGACTTCACCGGTCTTCAGACGAATCTGGGGGTGTCCTTCTCCCTTTACGACATTGGAGACCTGCGGGATGGTATCAATGCAGGTAAGGATGCTGGTGCAGGAGGTAATGGTGCAGGAAGCGGCTTTTCGCTGAACCCGGGTGATGGTTCGCTGTCCCCGCTGGCTCAAATTGTCGGAAGAGTACGTCACGACACGCCCGGTATTAAGCAGAAGAAGAATGAGTGTGCGCCTACTTCCGCCGCACAGAGCCTATACTGGCTACAGAAACGGCATCCGGGTGCGCTGGGTGGAAAGTTGCCCGGGCAGAATGACCTGACCGAACAGCTCAAGACGGCGATGCAGTGGAACGACGGCATTGACCCGGGCGACTTCAAACCCGGCAAGGAGAAGGTCATCAAGGACCTGAAGCTGGATGGTCTCATTGTCACCAAGACCGGGGGACAGTTCGACGGGATCAACACCTTCGATTTCGTGAAGAATGAGATCGAAGCGGGCGAGGATGTGGAACTGCGCATCCAGTACAAGAAAGCGGATGGTAGCAACGATGGCGGGCACTGGGTAACAGCGGTTGGCTGGTTCGACGATGGCACGAAAAAGAAGCTGTTCTGCAAGGACCCGCTCACCGGAGGTGATACCATCGACGAGTACGAACTGGACGGCACCCAAATCAAAAACTACAAGTACGGTGCACGTGCCTACATCAGCTTCGCCGTATCGCAGTCAGTCATTCCCGAGCCGGGCACGATGGTGTTGTTCGGAATAGGAGTGCTGGCGCCGGCTATCTTCGCTCTTCGGCGTGTGCGCAAGCACCAGTAACGTCCTCCAGCACGAGTGGACGGCTTCATCCCCTCCCTGCCAGAGGGGATGATTTTTCAGAGAGGATAAGAGGCAGAGGAGATATAAATGTAGGCAAAATCGTTGCTGGGGAGGCTTTTTTCATGCGTACCATTATCGCTACTGTCGGAACCTCGTTGTTAACCAACGCCCAGCGGGCTGGCAAGGGAGACGACCTGCAGACCTACCTGCGTTTCACCGAACCGGAGAAAGCCAGCGCGGAGACCAACTCATTAAGCAGGCTCCTACGGGAGGGCGACCGCATCGTGTTCGTGCACTCGCAGACCGAGGAGGGAAAGCGTGCCGCCCAGGCGCTGGCGACCTTCTACAGCAACAATGGCTATCCCGCCAGTCTGCGCGAAATCGCCGATCTGCAGTACAGCGAGAGCCGCTTCAAGATGCGCGGACTGCGGTCGCTGGTTGCCTCGCTGGTTGCGCTGATCCGCGAGGAACGTTCCGCCGGGCGCGAGGTGCTCATCAACGCCACGGGGGGCTTCAAGGCGGAAATCGCTTACGCCACGCTGGTGGGACTGCTCTTTGACGTGCCCGTCTACTACATCCATGAGGCGTTCCGGGAGATTATCGAACTGCCCGCCACGCCCGTCGGGTGGGACTATAGCCTGATAGACACCTATTCCGACTTTTTCGAGTGGATTAACGCCGACCTGCGTCGCACCGAGGAGGTAGACCGTCGCCTGCGCCCTCTGCCCGACGAGATACGCCTCCTGCTGGTAGAAGAGGAGGGCTATACCTACCTGTCGCCGACGGGCGAGGCGCTCTACGAGGCATATCGTTCGCGCATCGAAGCAGAGCGCCCAACGCCTCTGTTCCTGCATCTGCGAGCCAGGCGTGCCCTCGATTCGGCGGAGCCGTCCGTGCGCCAGGTTCTGCATGAGCGATTGAAACGCCTGCGCCACCCCGAACTGCGCCGTCAGAACTCACACAGCGCACACAACAGCGATTGCCTCATCTATCCATCAGGGCACGTGGCGGAACGAATCCTGTACTATCTTGACGAGCGCGGCAACGTGCGCGTGTGCGAAGTGTTCTGGGCGCACAACGATTATGAGGACGCTCTGAGGGAGGGGGTGTATCGCGTACACTACTCCCGCGACGAGTTTGAGGAGTGGTATCCATAGGGAGTACGCTATCTGCTACGCCCCTCCGTTCAGAGGCTCTACTGGCACGGTTGATTGGCGTGTTGTTGCTCAACCTCCTTCGCGAATTTGCGGATGGCGTGGAGTGTCTTCTGGAAGATGCGCACCGCTTTTACCCTGCTCTCCGAATAGGAATCGGGCTGGTTCAGGCGCACGTTGATGCTCTTATCTCCGCGGGTGAGGCACAGCGTGTACACTCCACTGCCACCGCGCACTCCGGCTGGGGCTTCGCCCGCTTTGATAACCTCTTCCTGCAGGTCACCAGAAGGCAGATTGAACGCTCCCAACCGCTCCAGATGGGTAACCAGCTGGTGCACCTGCTGAGCGGGCACGTGAAACTCCCCGCGAGTGGTCTTTACCAGTCCGTCAGAGCGGATGCTGATAATGACGGGATGCGGAGGAGCCTGACGTCCGCCTCCTTCGCGCACCTCTATCTTCACCTCTGGTGGCGTTACGCCCTGAGGCGCCGCCAGTATGTGTGTGAACATCAGCAGGAGCACCAGCATGGTTGTCTGCCTCCTTTATAGCGCCTCCATGATTATGATACCTCAGAAGCCTTTCTCTTCTGAGGGCGCAGGGCAATGCGCAAAGCGGGCGCCGCACCAAGCGCAAACAGCAACAGCGTGGTGGGCTCGGGGACGACCTGGAAGCAGTCAGGGCATCCGCCGGCGGTCAGTGTCCATCCTGTGTCTCGCGTTCCATTTGCACCGAACTCTGCGTTGAATGTGTTACTGAGCAATGCCGTCAGCTGCGTGGGAAAGTTGGGTAGCAACAGGTATTCGTTCAGGATGGTTTTGTTGGCTTTGTCAATCTGGTAGCCCCACTGGAAGACTCCCAGTGCGAACAGGTCCTTGGGCTTGTTGTTGTCGAAGCACACAAGCGCGGTTTCGAAGTCGATGGCGGTTGGCACCTGTGCGTTGTCAAAATCGTCGGCAGGTGCGTCAACGAACAACGGAGTGAACCCGTTAAGTGTGTGGTTCGGGTAAAACGGCGAGTTTCCGCTGCTGTCAATAGTGGTTCGCCCCTGACCACCTGTTTCACGGTACACCTGCACGTAGCGCAGAGTGTGGTTCGGCTTCACCTTAATGTTTGGCGCCAGTTTCAACCCGCCGCGAATGAGCATTCCGCCTGCCGAGTTCTGGGGCCTGTTTGGGAACTCACCGGTGTAGGCACCGTACTGGAACACGAGGTCGCCTATCTTGCCGATAGGGGGACAGTTCAATACAGCGTTCGCGCTCAACGGCCCTCCGTTGGCACCGGCGTTACCGACGTACTTGCGGACGACGTCATTGCTTACCGCAGTGTTCTGAATCTGATTCATGGTTTTGGGCAGAACGTTTGCGCCGCCTGACCCGTCATTTTGCCCCGGAAGCAGTTTGCCGTTGAACAGCTGACCGAACGCACTTGCTGTGAAACACAGTACCACGACGACGAACATCAGCTTGCGGTAAAACATGGGTAATGCCTCCTTTTCAGGTGTATTGGCTGGAAGAAAAAAGATCAGGAACCCCTTTTCCTTCGTCAGGGGACAGAGCTTTAGAGGAGGGCAGAGTGCGCTGTCGTCCAGACGGTAAGAAAAAGTTGTCTCGTAATCTCTTTTCCAAGCTAACTATAGGGCAAGAATCGTACCAAAAACGGGGTAAAACAATATTTGTAAGAAAAAAAACTAAAAAATTGAGAACCTGTCTAGAATAGGCTGGGCTGTTGCTGTTCGCGCACAATCACCTCGGGGCGGGGGAAGAGGAGGTCAAAATCCTCGCCGATGGCTTCGCGCAGGCGCAGAGCGAAGCGGTATAGCTTGTTGGCATAGTGCTCGCGGTCTTCGTCCCGGGCATAATCCTCAATCATGCCCAATGAGCCGTCCCTGCGCTGGTATAGGTTCACATAGTCGCCGACGCTAACCCCGCGAACTGCCTCCGCAGCTTTGCGCTTGTTCTCGCTGGTGAAGGTCTTCTCGGTGACACGCTCGCGCCGTGCCAGCTCCTGAATGGGCACCTCCCCGTTCAGAATACGCAGGATGGTTGTGCGGTACAGGCTGGCAATGCCCTCGCGGTCGCCATCCACCAGTTTCTGCAGAACCTCGGCGAGGAACTGGCGCCCATAGGGTTCGTCCGCACGAGAGCGCAGAGATGCACCCTTGTACGTCCAGTTGCCCTCGTAGTCCAGCAGGGCGTAGTTCTTGGTCTTCACCGAAATCATCGCGCGATAGCGCCCGTCAAAGCTGAGGCGGATGCCGGGCGGCAGGGTTCCCGCGATGCGCTGGACATAAGCCTCTTCTGCCTCCTGTCCCTGCACGTCTTCCGGGGGCTGGAAATAGACGCCATCGGTGTCCACCTCGATGACCTTACTGCCCGTTCGCTCCAGCTCCTCGACCAACTGCATGGCGATTTTGCGCCCCTCTTCGGTCACGCGCTGGGCGGCGTCGAAGTCGTTGAAGGGGAAATTCGCCCCCAGGTAGCCGTAAAAGGAGTTAATGAGCACCTTGAAGGAGCCCTGAATGCCGTCCCAGTAGGCGCGAGCACGCGGGTCGGTGGCGCGACGCAGTTGCGCCTTTGCCTCCAGACGCCGACGGGTCAGCTCCTCCAGCGCGGGCAGGAACACCCCCAGCCTGTCGGAGGCGGGCGCGATGCGGTGTACCAGCATGATGCTGGGATAGAGGCTTTCCACGTCCGCCTTCACCACGCGTGGGATGACGCCGGTGCGTCGCACCTCCGTGTAGCCGCCGGGGTAGTCGCGAGCGGGCTGGGGACGGGGAATGGCATAGCCGGCGTGCAGGTACGCGCGCACAAAGATGGCGTTAATCTTCTCGCCGCTGCCTGCGGTGGCAACGTGCTGGTAGGTGTCGGGTACCATCTGCGTCTGGTAGAACTCGGTGGGCAGGACAATCTCTGCCAGCTTTGCGGTCTCCTGGGCGTCCTGCAGGGCGTACTGGCGCACCTTTTCGGGGTCGGCGTACCACTGCTCGTTGAGGGCGGCTCGGTCTATCAGCACGCGCTCTTCGTCCGCGATGCCATAGGCGCGAGCAACCTCCTTTAAACCATAGCTCTGCAGGTCGCCCTTTGCCCAGTCATAGCGTTGCACGGCGAAGTAGGTGTCTACCACGTGCCGCCCTGGGATGTACACCGGGCGATAGGGTCGGTTAATCGCACCGATGGGCAGGTTGCGCTCACCGCCAATGGTCATCGGTTGCCCGCTGCGCCCCACCGCCAGCGACAGGTTATGTCTTCGGGCGCGTTCTATCAGGTAGGGCAGGTCGAAGCCATAGAGATTGTGCCCCTCTATCACGTCGGGGTCGCGCTCACGCAGCAGCTGCACAAATCGCTGGAGCATCCGCGCCTCGTCGGCATCGTCAATCACCTCGCTCCAGCCGCGGTTGTCGTGCAGGACAATCAGTAGGATGCGGTTGGCGGGGTCCTGTGGACTCAGCCCGGCGGTTTCGATGTCCACCTGCATTCGGTGCACGTCGTCGAAACTCATCTCTTTGAACAGCGTGTAGCCCGACAGGGTCAGGAACTGCCGTTCGGGGCTGGCGAACGCGAATACCTCTACGTGCATATCGCGCAGGCGCATCCGAGCGGTCTGGTACTCCGTCCACGAGCCGAACTTCGCCATCCAGCAGTAGCCCTCACCGTCCAGTCGTTGCCACTGGGCGTCTATGTCGGGGTACGGCTGGGTGGTCAAGAGCCAGGGGGTAAAGGGTTCGCGCCAGCTGGTACGCTTGCCTTCGGGGATGCGCTGGTGGAGGATGGCTTCGGTGTCGGTCATCTCCACTGCCACCAGGCGCGGAGTGTCCTTCCAGCCGAACAGTATCTGGTCGGCGGAGATGGCTGGCTCCTGGATGTCGAAAAGATTCATGCCACCGGCTCCTTGAGAATCCCTCTGGTATTATACCTGAAGGCTGGCATGTTGGGGAACGGCAGGAGTGTTGCTCTGCGGGGCGAAATCGCCTTTGATGCATACTGCGTTGGGGGAGGAGCATGGAACTTCGCGTAGCAGGGGCACAGATACCGGTGACGGGCGATGTGAGAAGCAACCTTGCGGTCATCCACCGCGCTATCGCTTACGCGGCGAGGAGAGGAGCGGATGTACTGTTAACTCCCGAAGGTTCGCTGAGCGGCTACACACCTCATTTCAACCCTCAAGAGGTTGAAGATGCTTTACGGCAGGTTGTCGCAGAGGCATCGTCGGTGCGGCTGGCGCTGGCACTGGGCACGTGTTACATAGAAGACGACGGGCTGTGTTACAACCAGATACGCTTTTATAACGAATATGGCGAGTTTCTGGGATTCCATGCGAAGATATTGCGCTGTGGCAGTGTGGACCGCATGCCGTCAGGAGAAATCGCGCACTATGCGGTGGCGCCTCTGCGCACGTTCACGCTGAAAGGCGTTTGCGTTGGCGGTCTTATCTGCAATGACCTGTGGGCGAATCCTACCTGTACGCCTCTGCCCGACGTTCATTTAACTCAGCAGCTCGCTGGGATGGGGGCGAAGGTCATCTTTCATGCGGTAAACGGCGGGCGGGATGGCTCGGAATGGTCACGGGTGGCGTGGCGTTACCACGAGTCGAACCTGCGCCTGCGTGCACTGGCAGGAAGAGTGTGGGTTGTTACCGTAGATAACGGTTATCCGATGCATGTGCGCTGTTCTTCACCATCGGGGGTGGTGTCGCCGGAAGGCGAGTGGGTGAAGCGTGTGCCATCCCGTGGTGAGCAGTTCTTCCTGTATACTCTGCACATCGAGTAGCTGCATCATACCAGCAGTAGACATTTTTGGCAGCGGGCGATATAATGGCGGCGAGAACGGGGGGCAAAGGAGG
>CAZOGB010000051.1:0-27021 GCA_964579145.1 uncultured bacterium
CTTTGGAGTGCTGAAGCTTGCTTCAGCAGACCCTTAACCTGCTTGAGCAGGTTTCGTTCTGTGCAGCCTGCGATTTCCAATCGCAAGGACAGTCTCGTGTTTTAACTTCAAGGTTCCCCCTCTTGACATCCCTGGCACGATGGTATAGAATAATAGTGTTATATGAGACTATAACATGAGCGATGAGTACCATGAGCATTCAAACGGTCGACAGGAACAACCCCCTGCCGCGTTATGTGCAGGCGAAGCTGATCATTCAGCAGCGCATCCGTGCGGGCAAATACCGCCCCGGTGAGCGTATCCCCGGCGAGCGCGAGCTGGCAGAGGAGCTGCGCGTCAGCCAGATGACCATGAACAAAGCCATCATGAGCCTTGTCCGCGAGGGCTGGCTGTACCGCGAACATGGTAAAGGCACGTTCGTACCCGAAGGCTTCTGCCCCCCACCGCCTGAAATACTGCAGATAGGCGTGGTGGTGCATATCCCCGCTGACCGTGCCCTGGAGGATTTCTATCTCGGTTCGCTTTTCCGCGGGATGCAGCGCGCCATCGCCAATGTCCCCGTCAGCCTGTCCATCATTGAGGTTCCCGCTGATGCCATTGAACAGAAACTATCTGACTCCCTGCTGGACGGCTTGTTGATGCTGGACGTGCTGGCAGGCAACATTGAGAAGGCGAACCGCCTCTTTCGGTCGGGCATCAAAATGGTGGTGCTCGGAGCCTCATGGAGCGGGCTGGAAATGCCCTATGTGGACAGCGATAACGTGGGTGGCACGCGCGCGGCGATGGAACACCTGTTCAGCCTAGGGCATCGGCGTATCGGCGGCGTGTTCGCCCTGCCGAATACCTGCAACACCCAGGACCGCCTGCGCACCTTCCGACAGATGCTGAACGAATACGGCATTGGTGAGACGGATACTCCAATCCTGATGGAAGAGAGCATGGCGCTGTCCGAAGCGGGGCGTGAAAGAGTTCGGCAGATCCTGCGTTCTCCCGCCCGTCCGACTGCCTTCTTCTGTGGAGGTTACTACCTGGCGCTGGACGTGATGCGCATCGCTTCAGAAGAAGGACTGCAGGTGCCCACTGACCTGTCCGTTGTGGGCTTTGATGACCCCGTTTCGGCATCACTGCTCACACCGCCGCTGACCACCGTGCGTCAGCCTCTTGACGAGATGGGACAGCTGGCGACGCAGATGCTTTTGCAGTGGCTCAGGAATACGGAACCACCCCGCCAGAGTGTGGTATTGCCGACGCAGATAAAGGTGCGTGGTTCTACTGCTCCTCCGGCGGTGTGATAGAGACAACCCAACCCGAAGGAGGTTCTACCCATGCGCAGTAACAACCGAGGTCTTGCATTTACCCTGATTGAGCTGCTGGTGGTTATCGCGATTATCGCGATACTGGCAGCCATCCTGTTCCCGGTGTTCGCGCAGGCACGTGCCAAAGCGCGCCAGACGGTCTGCCTGTCCAACCTCAAGCAGCTGGGAACCGCCACCATGATGTACGCCCAGGATTACGATGAGACACTGTGGTGGCAGGCGTTCCCCGGCTGTTACACCGACCCCAACACCGGGCAGACGGTCAATCAACTGTACTTCCCTGACCAGCTCTATCCCTACGTGAAGAGCGCAGGCATCTTCAAAGAGCCGGATTTCAGCGGCTATCCCTGGCTGGCTTACTGCTGTTTCGCCCCCTCGCCCAACGTGCCCAGCCTGGAAGACTACCACCTGGGCTACGGCTACAACGAGCTGATGATGGGCGGAAGCCTGCGATTCGGCGGCTGGCCGCTGGCGGCGATTAACGAGCCGGCAGAGATCGGCGTGCTTGCGGATGGCTACATGCCGTGGAATACCTACATCGGCTACTATCTGGATGCAGGCGACGGCATTCAGCGTACCTACTGGCTCAGCAGTGACCAGCAGACCTGGTTCTACGGTCCGCCGCGCCACAACAGCGGAGCAAACTTCATGTTTGCGGACGGACACGCCAAATGGGTACGTGTGACGCTAACCCGCGAAAGCCCGGTGTTCTGGGGCTATTACAGGGTGCGCATCCATCCCACAGAGCCGTAACGACAAAGGAGACCACCGCACATGAAAAAAGAGGTTTCGCCGGCAGTGGCAGTTGTCATCATCGTTGCGATTGTGGCGGTGGTGGCACTGGTCTACTGGTGGGGCACGCGCAACGAGCCGAAGCTCCCCCCTGCCCCACCTTCCGGTCCGATTGAACTACCCCCCAGTCAACGAGGTCGTCCAATGCCGGGCGGTACACTCTCTGCCCCACTCGGTACAACGCCCTCTCAAGGACGCTAAAAGGCGATTAGCGCTTGCCCCTCTCTCGCCTGCTGGGGGAGGGGCTTTTTTGTGAGAATAAGGGGGGAAGCGGAGACGACATCTCGGTGAATGGAAGTGATAAGGGGGAAACAACCCTGCAACTGGAAGTTGCGGGCTACTCATGGCAAAGCCTCCTTGCGGAGGCTGTAACCTGCGGTTTCCAATCGCAAGGGCAGTATCTTCTTCAGCAGGTTTCCCCCGGCGTCGCTCGCCTCTTTCGCTTGCAACGGCAGGAATAAAGGGGAGTTTCCTATCGCTCAGCCCGCATTGTCAAAATCTTGCAAAACCAGCAAAAGACTGGTATAATATACGTGCCAGCAACAGTCGACTTTTGCCGCTTGACCCGTAGCTCTACTATTGACCCTGCGTCACAGCGCAAACGACTCATTACAGAGAAAGGAGGTGGGGTAATGAGCCGTTTGGCAACAGGACGTAGCATCGTGTTCGTCAGTACCTATCCACCAACGCAGTGCGGCATCGCAACCTTTACCCGCGACCTGGCTAATGTGGTGGAGCTGTACGGCTGGACGCCGCTGGTGGTTGCCATCGACAAAGGCGACGTGGACTATGCCGACCAGCGGGTGGTCTGGCGAATCCGCAAGGACCGTGAGCAGGACTACCTGCAGGCGGCGCAGTTCCTGAACTCGTTACAGCCGACCGCCGTCAGCCTTCAGCATGAGTACGGCTTGTTCGGTGGCGAGATGGGCGATTACATCCTGCGCTTTGTGCGTGCGCTCAGAGTACCCTTGTTTGTTACCCTGCATACGGTGGACCCCGAGCCGCGTGATGTGATGAAGCGCATTCTGAAGGAAATGTTGCCCCTTGCGCAGGGGGTTATGGTGATGTCGCATACCGCCACCCGATTGCTGAAGCAGGTGTATCACGTCCCCACGCACCACGTGCGCATGATCCCACATGGCGCACCGGAGGTGCCTTTCCCCAACACGGAGGTTGCCAAGAGCAGGCTGGGCTTGCAGGGGTGGAAAGTCATTTCCACCTTCGGACTCATCAGCAGGGGCAAAGGCATCGAGGACGTGATTACCGCCATGCGGGACGTGGTGAAGGATCATCCCGACGCGCTGTACCTGGTGCTGGGGCAGACCCATCCCAACGTCCGTGCCTATGAGGGCGAAAGCTATCGTCAGTCGCTGATGGCGCTTGTCGAGCAGATGGGGCTGCAGGATAATGTGCGCTTTGTGAACAGCTACCTGAGCCAGGACATGCTTCTGCGCTATCTGAGTGCGACCGATATCTACATCACGCCCTATCCCAATCCGGGACAGATTTCCAGCGGCACGCTGACCTACGCGATGGCGTCGGGATGCGCGGTGGTATCCACGCCCTATCTGTACGCGCAGGAGATGCTGGCGGATGGCAGGGGCGTGCTGGTACCGTTCCGCAACCCGCAGGCTATCGCGGAGGCGTTGAACCGCTTGCTCGGCGATGAGAACTACCGCCAGCAACTGCGCCGCAAGGCATATCAGTACACCCGGCACATGACGTGGAACTCCGTGGGGGCGCAGTTCTGCCTGTGGCTCAGCCGGGAAACGCTTAACTACCATACAGCCGCTGCGCAGTACAGCCGACATGTGCTTTCGCCAGTGTTCGCGCCTGGTGCTGGTAGCGCCAAATCCGCGGTGCTGGTGGAACGGTCGCCCGATGCGGTTTGAGTATCTGCAGAAGATGCTCGGTGCGCTGGGAGTATGGCAGCACGCGAGCCTGCGTACTCCCGCACCCGAGCATGGCTACTCCATAGATGACCAGGCGCGCGCCCTGATTGTTGCCACACTGGCGAAAGAGCAGATGCCTCCCGCTCTGCACAGTACGCTGTGCGACCGCTGTATGCGCTATATTCGCAGTGCGCTCTTGCCGAACGGTCGCGTGCGTAACTTCCGCTCGGCATCGGGCAGATGGCTCGAACAGGATGGTAGTGACGATGCGCTGGGGCGCACGCTGTGGGCGCTGAATGTTTGGCTCAAACACCATCCGTCTGACCGTGCCGTTCGCAATATGGTACGGCGCATGGAGAACGCCGCCATGAGCGCCAGGTCGCCGCGTGCGCTCGCGTTCGCTGCGCTGGAGAGCGATAACATCAACCTGCTGCGCCATGTGCTGGATGCATTGCTCACCGGTTACGAGCGATACAGCCAAAAAGATTGGCAGTGGTTCGAGCCGATAGTGACCTATGAAAACGCGCGCCTTCCGCAGGCGTTGTTCGTCTGTGCGCACCGGCTGAACCATGCGCGGGGCATGGAGGTCGCACACAACACCCTGCGCTGGCTGATTGAGCACACCACTGCAGATGGGCACTTCCGCCCCATAGGCAACCACGGCTGGTTCGTGCAGGGAGGTACACCCGCCCAGTGGGACCAGCAGCCCGTGGATGCCGGTGCGATGGTGGAAGCCTGTGTGACCGCCTATTTGCTTTCGCGCGAGCCGCTCTATCGCCGAATGGCTCTGCTTGCCTACGAGTGGTATCTGGGCAGGAACGACCACGCCCTGCGGGTATACGAGCCAGAGACCGGCTTCTGCCATGACGCCCTGACACCGCACGGGTTGAACCTGAACGGCGGAGCGGAATCGATCCTGTCCTATATGCTGGCGCACCTGGCACTGCACAGGCACGGGCTGTTGCCGGCGTCAACCCACTAACCTTCGGGAAGCGAGGGGCACACCGGCGGGTGTGCCCCTTACCAGAAGCTACCAGATAGGCGGGTTATAGGGCTTTGTTAGCGGGTGACCGTCCAGCGGTGGGTTGATGCGTTTCAGGTCTATCCCAAGCCGCTCTAGGATGGTCGGCGCGATGTCGGCGCGAGTGCCTCGGCGAACGATGCCCTTATCGTTAGTGGCGAGGAACACATAGGGAGCGTCGCTGTGAGTTTTCATCCCCTCATCAAAGCCATGGTCCGCGGTAACGTATATCAGGGTCTTATCGTACAGCCCTAGCTCTTTCAGTTTCTGCACAATTCGCCCCAGCCACCGGTCGCCCGAGATGAGGGCATCGTTGTACTCCTTGGAGTTCTCGCCGTACTGGTGTCCCTGGTGGTCTACCTCTGCGAAGTGCACAAAGAAGAAGAACCGTTTATCCTTGTAACGCTCCAGCATCTCCAGCGTCTTCGCTCCCACGGCGTCGTCGCGCATCAGCCCGTTGATGAACACGTCCATGCTCTGTTTGGCATTGTAGTAGGGTTTGCCCGGCTCCACCAGGTAACGCACGCCGTTCTCCACCACGATGCGCCCCTGACGCAAACGCTGTTGCGCCTGCGCACGTCCTGCCCGCGCTCTCTGTTCGATGGGCGCGGCGAGCACTTTGCTCGGTGGGTCGGCGTCCACGTTGCCCTTCTTGCCGATAACGGCTACGGTGGCGATGTTATCCGCACCGAAATGGTGTTCCAGCCTTTCAAAGATGGTATAGCCTTTGGGAATCGGCTGGTATCGCCCGTTGCTGAAAACACCCGTCTTCTCGGGTTCGTAGCCCGTCAGGATTTGCGTCCAGCCCGCTTTGGTGTCGGTGGTGCGCAGGATGTCAATCGCCACCAGCCTGCCCTCGCCAGCCAGCTTCGCTAGATTGGGCAGCTCTCCCCGCTTCAGGCACTCGCGCACGTGCTCGCGCTGTGCCCCATCCCAGCCAATCAAGATGATATTTTGCACACCCTTCGGCGACGCGGTTTGCCGGCTCTGCCCGGCGGCGAACGCCAGCACAGCCAGCAGCAACGATGCGCCCACTATCCAGACAATCCTTCGACCCATTTTGGCAAACCTCCCCAAACAGTATCCATCTACTCTTTCAGACGTTGTAGCCAGAAGGGGGTTCAACTGTCCGCTGATTTCCTGCACACAGTATTGCGTTGCTAAACCGTTTGATGATAAACTGCGTATCAAAGGAACTGTGAAGGAGCGGGGTAGGAGGATGTTTTCCGAGCGCACTTTTGAGGCTGGCAACGTATGGTTGACGGTGGAGTATCGGCACTTTGGCGGCGACGAGGGCTACGACATCCGCGTGTACACCCGCGTGAACGGCAGTGCGCGGCAGGTTCTGCGTTTTGACTGTTTCAAATACCAGCCGCACTACCACTACGACCCGCTTGGGCGGGACGAACGTATCGAACTGGCGGGCTACGGGATGTCGGACGCGATTCTGTGGACGCTGAAGCAGTTGAGCCACCATCTGCCCGAGATGCTAACCCAGGCAGGCTACCCGGAAGTGGCTTCAGAGATTCAACCTGAATTGGTTCGCGAGGCTGTCGCCAGGCTGGAAGAGTATCTCATGCTGGCAGTGCCCCAGAGTTAGCCAGACCATCCGTTTTCCGCCTTGGGGTTGCACGCCTGTGCCGCGGGTGAGGACTGTGTTCGCGCCTCTCCTATCCACATAGCAGCGTTTTTTGTGGTAATCTATAATCAATCTGAAAAGGTTTTACGGGTGGTGAACGGCAAACATGAGTGACCTTCTGCAACAGATAACCGAACAGGCTCAAGCGGCGCGTCGGGCGGCGATGGTGCTGGCTCAGGCGAGCACCGCCGTCAAAAATCAGGCGCTGAGCGCGATGGCGGATGCGCTGGTCGCCGACCGGAAGCAAATCCTGGAAGCCAATGCCGAAGACATCCGCCGCGCTCGCGAAAGAGGGCTTTCCGAGGCGATGGTGGAGCGGCTGATGCTGAACGAAAAGCGCATCGCTGCGATGGCGGAAGGTATCCGGCAGGTGACTGCTCTTCCCGACCCGGTTGGCGAGATTGTGGAGGGCTGGAAACGCCCCAACGGACTGGAAATCCAGAAGGTGCGCGTGCCGCTGGGAGTCATTGCTATCATTTATGAATCACGTCCGAACGTCACCGCGGACGCCGCTGCGCTGTGCATCAAGTCCGGCAATGCCGTCATCCTGCGAGGAGGCTCCGAGGCGTTCGGCTCTAACGGGGCAATTACCGCCAGCCTGGTACGGGCAATTGAAAGCGCAGGGCTTCCCGCGGAATGCGTGCAGATGGTGCAGACCACCGACCGCGAGGCAGCGACCCATCTGATGCGCCTGAACGGACTGATAGACTGTATTATCCCGCGAGGCGGCGCAGGCTTGATTCAGACGGTCATGCAGACCGCGACCGTGCCCGTCATCGAAACGGGCGTGGGCAACTGCCACACCTACGTGCATGAAGATGCCGACCTGCAGATGGCGTCGGAGGTGGCGTTCAACGCGAAGGTTCAGCGGTGCTCGGTCTGCAATGCGATGGAGACCCTGCTGGTGCATTCCGCTGTTGCCGAAGCGTTCCTGCCGGCGTTCGCCCAGCGACTGAAGGAAGCGGGGGTAGAGATACGCGGCTGTGAGCGCACGCGCCAGCTGGTGCCCTGGGCGGTTCCCGCTACCGAGGATGACTGGTACACCGAATACCTTGCGCTGATACTGGCGGTGAAGGTGGTGGACAGTCTGGACGAGGCGATAGCCCACATCAATCACTACGGCAGTCGCCACTCGGAAGCCATCATCACGCGCAGTCTGGAAGCAGCGCGACGGTTCACTCGCGAGGTGGACGCCGCCTGCGTGTATGTCAACGCCTCCACCCGCTTCACCGATGGCTTTGAGTTCGGATTTGGGGCAGAAATCGGCATCAGCACGCAGAAACTGCACGCACGCGGTCCGATGGGCTTGCGCGAACTCACCACCACCAAATACGTGGTGTACGGCGACGGGCAGGTGCGAACGTAACTATGCGCACGGGGATTATGGGGGGCACGTTCGACCCCATTCACTACGCTCACCTGTTCGTCGCGGAGGAGGCACGCCAGCGGTTTGAACTGGAACAAGTGGTCTTCATCCCCTGCGGGATACCGCCTCATAAAAAGAGCTACGCTGTATCCTCGGCGGAACATCGCTTTGCCATGACCCTGCTGGCGACGGCAAGCAACCCCTCCTTTCGCGTCTCCCGCATCGAGATCGAACGCGGTGGGGTATCGTACACGGTGGACACGCTGGAGCAATGGCGCCAGATGAATCCCCACCACGAGCTATTCCTGATTATGGGCGCGGATTCGCTGGCGTACATGACCTCATGGAAACAACCTGAACGAATCTGCCAGCTGGCGCACATCATCGCGGCGTCGCGCCCGGGATTCGACCTCGCCAGCCTGCATCTCCCCGAAGCGATGTGTCGTCGGGTGTACGTCATGGAGATGCCCATGCTGGACATCTCGGCGACCGACATCCGCAACCGGGTGCGCCGCGGAATGTCCATCCGATACCTCACCCCGGATGAGGTGGTGCAGTACATCCTGAAACACCAGCTCTATCGTAACGAACCGCTGGAGGAACCCAATGAGTTCTGAACCGTCAGGCACGCGCTTGTGGCTGAGCCGGGTGCTGTGGGCGTTGCTGTCGCTTGGAGTGATTGCAGGAGCAGGCATTGCGGGAGCTCTGCTGGGCTACAACCAGAAGGCAGTCAAACCTATTACCGTGCAGGAGCTGGTTTCGCCGGCGTTTGAAGGGATGGACCGTTTGCGAATCCTTGCGCTCGGCGTGGACCAGGCATCCGGCAACACCGACACCATCATCGTGGCAACGGTGGATTTCAAGAACAGGGCGGTGTACGCGCTGTCCATTCCGCGCGATACACGGGTAGATATACCGGGGCACGGCACTTTTAAAATCAACGCCGCCTACGCCTGGGGCGGGCTGAATACCGCCAAACAGGTGACGGAAAACCTGCTGGGGACAACGATTGACCGTGTGGTGCTGGTGCGTCTGGAGGGGTTCAAGCGCATTGTGGACCTGCTGGGCGGAGTAGAGGTGGACGTGGAAAAAGACATGCATTACGTCGACCGCAAACAGAGGCTGTACATCCATCTGCAAAAAGGCTATCGCCTGCTGGATGGCGAAAAAGCGATGCAGTATGTGCGCTTCCGGCACGACCCACTGGGCGACCTGGGACGCATCCAGCGACAGCAGAAGTTCCTGAAGGCGCTTGCGAGAAAAATGTTCCAGTGGCAGGAGATAGACAGGCTGCCCGAGCTGACGCGACAGATTATGGAGCAAATAGAGACCGATATGACCACCCGTGAAGTTCTGCACCTGGCACGGTTCGGCAAGGACCTGCCGCCGGAACGCATCTTCAGCGGCGTGCTTCCGGGCGCACCTCAAAATATTGACGGTATCAGCTACTACATACCCGATGAGATGCGTGCGACTCACGCACTGGACGAGCTGGAACAGAACGCCCTCACTCAAACCACTCCAGAAGGGGGGACAGAGACGCCTTGACAGCAGAAGAGAAGATGGATATCATCCTGCGCGCCGCCGACGAGGTGAAAGCAGAAGACATCACCCAGATTGACCTGCGCGGCAAGACTATTCTGGCAGACTACTTCCTGCTGATGAACGGTCGCTCCAGCATTCAGGTGCGCGCGATTGTGGACAAGATTATCGAGTTCATGGAACAGGCAGGACAGTACGAGGTTCGGTTGGAAGGGTATGTACGGGGAGAATGGGTGTTGCTGGACTATGGGGACGTGGTGGTGCACGTGATGCAGCCCGAGGTGCGCGATTTCTACGGGCTGGAGCAGTTCTGGCGCAACGCCCCACTGCTGGACAAACAGGGGTGAGCGAGGATGCCGGTCGGCGAGGACGATGAGCTTCGTCGCGAGCAGATAGAGAAACTGCTGCGCGAGGCGTATATCTACCAGATGCGCAATGAGCTCCTGCAAGCCGAGCAGCGCTGTCGGCAGGTGCTGGAGCTGGATGCTCACAACGCGGAAGCGCTGGAGCTGCTGGGCGACATTCAGGAACGCACCGGGCGACTGGAGGAGGCGATACAATCGTTTCGCCAGGCGCGTGACCTCTCTCCAGTAGATTCCCCGCGCTATGCCTCCGCCGAGCGGAAATATGCGGCCGCCGTGCTCAAACAGCAGGGCATCTCCGCCTCCGACCTGCCCCCAGAGCCTGCCAGCCCCCTGATGGCAATCGCCGCATCGCTGGTTTTCCCCGGTCTGGCGCAGTGGCTGATGGACGACCGCACCAAAGGCGGCGTGCTGATGGCTATCTGGCTGATTCTGCTGTTGCTGATGGCGTTCTCCCCGTGGGGCGTGCAGAACATCGAACGCGGAGGGTGGGCTTTCCTGTCCCTTGCCGCGGTGATGGCGTCAGTATATATTGTCGCCCTGATTGATGCTTATCAGGTATCCAGACGGGGCGGAGTGCGCCGCAAGCCCAAATCAGGCTGGGAGGTATAATTCAGGTGTTAACCACCTGGACGTGATCAGAATGAAAGGTAAAACTCTGAAAAACAATGCGGTGATTAGCCCTGATGAGGGCTGGTCGCCATCCTTTCTTCAATAATCTCCCGGCAACTGGACGACGTCATTCGTCAGGGAGGGCTCTCAGAAAGAGTGGATAAAACGAACCTGTTGGATACGATAATGAGGCTTACCCCGCCTGAGTCGCGGAATATCCCGGAGGAGGAGCTGCTGAGAAGGTTACGCGCGGTGGTCCTCTGGGAGGCGGCGTTCGGCATGTTGAACGAGATGACGCCTGAAGAGATTGAACAATTTGATGAAGCCGTAAAGAGGAGGAGCCTTTCGGGGAGGGAATCTACATGGCACGAGTGGTGGTGGTCGGTAGTGCGAATATGGACATGGTAGTACGCGCTCCGCGTATCCCGCGTCCGGGCGAGACGGTTGTGGGTTCGCAGTTCGTGATGGTGCCGGGCGGGAAGGGCGCGAATCAGGCGGTGGCGGCGGCGCGATTGGGCGCGCACGTTACCTTCGTGGCGCGAGTGGGAAATGACCTGTTTGGCAGCCACAATCTGGAGGGCTATCAGCAGGAGGGGATTGACTGTCGGTTCATCGTGCGCGACGAGGAGTCTCCTTCCGGGGTAGCATTAATCGCTGTGGATGCGCAGGGTCAGAACGCCATCGTGGTGGCTCCGGGCGCGAATATGCGTCTGACACCCGAAGACGTGGAACGGGCCGAGGAAGCCATCGCGAAGGCAGATGTGGTACTGGCACAGCTGGAGGTTCCCATACCGACCGTTATCCGCACTGCCGAGCTGGCGCACAAGCACGCCCGGCGCATGATACTTAACCCTGCCCCTGCGCCTGCTCAGCCCCTGCCAGCAGAGCTCCTGCGTTATGTGGACATTCTGACCCCTAACGAATCGGAGGCGCAGATTCTGTGTAAAGCCCCTGACTACTCCTCGCCGGAGGCGATGGGGCAGGCTCTGCGTGCGCTGGGCGTGCCGGTGGTCATCATCACGCTGGGTGCGGAAGGAGTTCTGGTGCAGGACGAAACGGGAATGCGGCGGATGCCTGCCTACCCGGTGCAGGCGATAGACACCACCGCTGCAGGCGATGCGTTTGCTGGGGCGCTGGCGGTTGCCCTCGCCGAAGGAAAAGGAGTAGACCAGGCGGTTCAGTTCGCTCAGCGCGTGGCAGGGCTGTCCGTCACTCGCCTGGGGGCACAGCCCTCCCTGCCCTACCGCGCAGAGGTCGAGACGTTCACCGGTTGAGGCGCGGACAGCATCGCCCGACGGTACGCGCAGAGGTCTGCCAGGGGACACCCGTCACAGCGGGGGCGCTGTGCCTTGCAGACCGTCCTGCCGTGCCGAATCAGGTGCACGTGAAAAGCGTAGATGTCCTCCTCTGGCACGATGTCCTGCAGAAGCTCATGCGCCTTCGCCTCGCCCACCTTGCGGTCAAAAAAGCCCAGACGCCATGAGACGCGGAACACATGGGTGTCCACCGGGATGACCGGTCTGCCCAGCGAGAAACAGAGCACAATCGCAGCCGTTTTGGGACCGACGCCGGGCAGGCTCAGCAGATAACGGCGGGCGGATTCGGTGTCCATCTCGTTCAGAAAGTCCAGGTCGATTCTGCCTCCATTGTGTTCGGCGATGGCGCGCAGTACTGCCTGAATGCGCGGCGCTTTACTGCTGGCAAGCCCGCCCGGGCGGATGGCTTCCTCTATATCGCCCACAGGAGCCTCCATCACTGCCTGCCACGACGGGAACCGCTCACGCAGCTGCAGATATGCCCGGTGCGAGTTTGTATCCGAGGTATGCTGTGAAAGGATGCAGGCAATCAGTTCTTCCAGAGGGGGCATGCGCTGGCTCCACACCGGGCGACCATGCAACGCATCCAGTCTTCGAACAACCTCTCGCGCCAGTTCAGGGGGCGACAACATGCCTGCAGACTAACCTCGCATCTGTGCCACTTCGTCCACGTTGACGGTGTGAAGCATCCGGTAGATGGATAGCACCACCGCCATTCCCACCGCCACCTCTGCCGCCGCAACGGTGATGGTCACCAGCACGAACACCACGCCCTCCAGCGATTCCGGGTGCAGGTAACGCCAGAAGGCAACAAAGTTCAGGTTCGCCGCGTTCATCACGATTTCAATAGACATCAGCACCGCAATGGCGTTGCGGCGGGAAATCAGCCCGTACAAGCCGATGGCAAACAGCACCGCGCTGAGCAGGACAAAGAAATGAAGAGGCACGCTGGCGATATTCATCCCACTTCCTCCTCCAGTTCCACTTTGGGGCTTCGCGCGAGGAAGATAGCCCCCAGCATCGCACTGAGCAGGAGCACCGAGGTCAACTCAAAGGGCAACACATACTCATTCAGGAGCATCTTGCCCAGCTCGCGGGTGATGGCTTCGGCGTTCACCGCGCCGGGCGAGAGGGCAAGTGCATGGAGGCTTCGGTAGATTGCGCTCACCAGGTACACCATTATGCCTGCGCTGACGGCGCTGGCGGCGATTGCTAGGCGGTTTGTCTGCCGAACGCTGGGGTTCATGACGTCGCGCGTGAGCATCAGCGCGAACAGCACCACCACCATCACCGCACCGGCATACAGCAGTAACTGCAGGGCGAACAGAAACTCCAGGGAGAGTATCAAGTAAAAGCCGCCAATCCCCAGAAAGAACGGCAGCAGCCAGAAGCCCGCATGAATCAGATTGCGCACCGCCACCACCATCAGCGCGGAGACGATCGTCATCACGGTCAACGCTATCAGCATGACCAGTTCCAGAACGCTCATTCGGCATGTCCTCCTGCAGAATGCGCCGCAGCGGGTTTGGCTTTCTCCTCCTCAGCCATCAGCCGCTGTATCGTTTCGATGTTCTTCCGCACCGCCTCTTTGCCGCCCTGTGCAAGGTCAACAATGCGGAACAGAGAGGCATCCCGTCGCTCGCTGGCAAGTTCATACACGGGTCCCATATAGATGGCGTCAAACGGGCAGGCTTCCACGCACAGGTTGCAGAACATGCACCGCCCCAGGTCCATGGTAAATTCGCTGACCCCTGCATTGGTGCCCTTGCCCAGTTTCACCATCGAAATCACGTCGGTTGGGCAAGCCTGCGCACACAGCGTACAGCCCACGCAGTTCAGCCGCTGTTTCTCCTCGTTCCACTTCAGGTAGAAAAGCCCACGATAGCGCGGGGGAACGGGACGCTTCTGGTACGGATAGCGCACGGTGATCTTCGGGCGCCACAGGTTGCGCCATGTCACCAGCATTCCGAAAAACAGCGTGACTAGCCCGTCGATAAAGTAGGTAAGCGGGTTATATTCACGGTCCGCGGATGTGTTTTTCATCGGTTACTTCACCCCCAGTGCGATGGCAAACAGCAGGTTCACCAGACTGACCGGCACCAGCAGCTGCCATGCGAAACGCAATATCTGGTCAATGCGCAGGCGCGGCGGCGTCCACCGCACCCACATGAAAACGAAAATCATCACGAACACCTTCAGAAACGTCCAGACAATTGGTGGCAGAACGGGCCCATCCCACCCACCGAAGAACAGCGCCGCGGCGAACGCGGTGATAAAGAAGTTGTTGGCGAATTCTGAAGCGAAGAAGAAGGCGAAGCGCATCCCGGAGTACTCGGTATTGAAACCGCTGACCAGTTCCGACTCCGCCTCGGGCAGGTCAAAGGGCGTTCGGTTAATTTCCGCCAGCGCACAGATAAAGTAAATCAGCGCCGCAATCATGATGGGTGGATGCCAGATATTCCAGCCGTGCTTTACCTGATATTGCACAATCTCGGTGAGGCTGAGCGAGCCGGTGTAGAACACAACCGCCAGCACGGAGAGCACCATCGGGATTTCGTAGGAGAGCAGTTGCGCTACCGCACGCAAACCGCCCAGCAGAGAGTACTTGTTGTTCGACGACCAGCCAGCCATCAGGATGCTGACCACGTTGAACAGCGAGACCCCAATCACAAACAGCACCGCCACGTTCATCTCCAGCGCCACCCAGCCGGGCGCAAACGGCAACACCATGAACGACAGCACCGTGGAGATGAACGCAATGTAGGGCGCGATGTAGAAAAACCGCTTATCCGCCCCCGCAGGAACGATATCCTCTTTCAACAGCAGTTTCAGGGCGTCTGCCACCGTTTGCAAAGTGCCCTGCGGACCCACATGCAGAGGTCCCAGGCGGCTCTGGATAAAGCCGGCCACCTTCCGCTCTATCCATATCACCGCCAGCGGAATCATCAGCGTAAAGCTCGCCAGCACCACCGCCTTCACAAACGCCCACAGCAGTGGGTGCTGTTGGAAGAACTGTATCACCGCAGTTATCACCGGTCTATCTCCCCCAGTACCACGTCAATACTGCCCAGAATGGCAACAAGGTCGGCGACCTTCGCCCCTTCCAGCAGGCGCGGCAGCACACTCAGATTCACAAAAGAGGGCGCCCGGATATGCACGCGCACCGGGTTGGGACTGCCGTCGCTGACCATCATAAAGCTCAGTTCCCCGCGCGGGCTTTCCACTCGCGAATAGGCGATGCCCGCCGGCGGCTTGAATATCTTGGGAAGCTTGGTCTGCACCGGACCGTCGGGCATATCGCGAAGCACCTGCTCGATGATGCGCAGGCTCTGACGCATCTCTTCCATCCGCACCAGGTAGCGTGCCCACACATCGCCTCTGTCAAACACCGGCACGTCGAACTCCACACGGTCGTATACCTCGTAGGGGTCTACCTTGCGGATGTCGTATGCCACGCCGGAGGCACGAAGCACCGGACCGCTTGTGCCGTATGCCAGCGCCATCTCTCTGGGAAGCACTCCGATGTCCTGCGTGCGCGAGCGGAAGATGCGGTTGCGCGTCAGCAGCTGGTCATACTCCTCAATGCGCTGACGGAACACCTTCACGAACGCCAGAACCTTCTCGCCGAAGCCTTCGGGCAGGTCGTCGGGCACGCCCCCCACGCGAAGCCAGTTATAGGTCAGGCGTGCGCCCGTGCACTCCTCCAGCAGGTCCAGCACCAGCTCGCGCTCGCGGAAGGCATACAGGAACATGGTGGTGGCGCCTAAGTCTGTGCCGAAGGTTCCCAGAAACACCAGATGGCTGGCGATACGTTGCAGTTCCATCAGCAGGACGCGGATGTATTTGGCGCGTTCGGGAACCTCCACCCCGCCCAGTCGCTCGATGCACTGGCAGATGCCCAGGTTATTGGACAGCGCGGCGAGGTAGTCCAGCCGGTCGGTGAAGGGGATGCTGTGACGATAGGGACGGCGTTCCATCATCTTTTCCAGCCCGCGGTGCAGGTAACCGATGACCGGTTCACACTGCAAAATCTGCTCGCCGTCCAGCGTCAAGATAAGCCTCAGCACCCCATGCGTGGAAGGATGCTGGGGGCCCACGTTAATAACCATCCCCTGCGACAGTATTTCCACCGTGCTGAGTGTGGACTGTTTTTCTGGCGATACAGGCATACTCATCTCAGTTCACCGGTTGCGGTCCGTGCAATGGGTCTCCACTCGGTTCTGCCACATAGTCTTTGCGGAAGGGGAAGCCCGCCCAGTCGTCGGGCAGAAGAATGCGCTTGAGGTTCGGATGTCCCTCAAAGATAACGCCGTACATATCGTACATCTCGCGCTCGTGCCAGTCGACGCCCGGATAGAGGGTTGCCAGCGAGGCGATTCGCGGCCCCTCGCGCGGGATGGAGGTCAGCACTACCACATTGTAATTGTGCACCGACGACCACAGGCGCAGGTACACGCCGAACTCCGTGCCGGTATCCCACACGGTCAGGTCGGCAGGGTAATCCATCTGCCACAGAGGGTCGTCGTGCAGATACTGGGCAATCTCTCGCCAGTGAGAGGGCGTCACCGTCAGGCGGACCTCGTTGGCGCGAACCTGCGTCCACTCGGTGACCGCCTCACCAAATCGCTGAAGGAGATGCTCTATCGCTTCGTTCATCCGGTCGCTCCCGTTTCGGGGATGATGATGGGTTCACGCACAGGTTTGGGCAAGCCGTTTTTCTCGGCGAGGTGTTCGCGGCGAATACGCTCCTGCAGTTTCAGGATGCCCAGTATCAGATTCTCTGGTCGAGGCGGACAGCCGTATACGTACACATCCACCGGCACGAACTGGTCGACGCCCTTCACGATGGTGATGGAGTCGCGATAGGGTCCACCCGCGCTGGCGCATCCGCCCATGGCAATCACGTATTTGGGTTCGGGCATCTGCTCGTAAAGTCGCTTGATAAAGGGTGCCATCTTCACCGACACCCAGCCCGCCACAATCATCACATCTGCCTGGCGCGGCGTGGCGCGGAAAAACATGCCGAAGCGGTCAAGGTCATAGCGTGACGCGGCGGTCGCCATCATCTCAATGGCACAGCACGACAGCCCGAAGGTTAACGACCACATGGAGGACTTTCGCGCCCACGCCATGATGTCCGCCATTTTGGCAATCAGGATGGTGCCGCCCGGAACCTTAATCAGTCCCTTCTCCAGCCGTTCTTTTACTCCCATGTCAGTGCCCCCCTTCGCCAGGCGTAAACCAGCCCCGCGCCCAGAATGAGGATGAACATCGCCACCTCCACAAACACCAGCCACGGCGCGTTCAGGCTCTTGGCTACCAGCGCTACCGGTGCCAGCAGTGCCAGCTCCACGTCAAACACCACAAACAGCAGAGCGTAGATGTAGATGTGCAGGTTCATCTGTCGCCACGCATCCGAGAAAGTCTCGGCGCCGCATTCGTAGGTTTCGCCTTTCACCGGCGTGGGCATTCGGGGAGCAATGGCATGAGAGAGTGCCAGCGTGACACCCACGATCAGGATGGCAACGAACGTGAAAACTCCTATCACAATCAGCGTATTCACCCTACCACCTCACTGCCCCGTTGCAGTACTACGATAAAATAAATCTGCCATTGCTAATAGTACTTGTTTTGGAAGAAAAAATCAAGGGCGAGTCCGTCGAAAGGGCATGCTTCCCCCTGATGGATTGCTGAAGCCGTGCTTCAGCCTGCACCTCTTCTGACCTTGCGATTGGAAATCGCAGGCAACACAGAGCAAAACCTGCTGAAGCATGCTAGAGGGTTGCTGACGCAAGCTTCAGTCCCATCCACCCTGCCAGCATGATTTCGCACAGTCAGAGGCGTATAGTAACCCCGACAATGCACCAGACAGGAGGAAGCAGATGATTTGCGTCATCGGGGGCGCAGGATATATTGGCTCGCACTGTGTCAAAAGGCTTCTGGAAAAAGGCTACGAGGTCGTCACTTTAGACAACTTAGAGGCGGGACATCGCCAGGCGGTGCTGGGCGGCGAGTTTATTCAGGGCGACTACACCGACCGGCAAACACTGGACGACCTGTTCCGCACCTATCCGATTGAGTGTGTGATGCACTTCGCCGCTTATGCCTCTGTTGGCGAAAGCATGACCGACCCGGCAAAGTTCTATCGGCTGAACGTGGTGGGCGGTTACACCCTGCTGGAAGCAATGCGCGCCCATGGTGTTCCGTATCTTATCTTTTCGTCCAGCGCGGCGACCTACGGTGAACCCCAGCAGATACCCATCCCCGAAGAGCACCCGCAGGTTCCCACCAATGCCTACGGTGAGACCAAACGCGCTTTCGAGCAGATGCTTCGCTGGTACGATGTGGCGTTCGGCTTGCGCTCCATCAGCCTGCGCTACTTCAACGCCGCGGGCGCAGACCCCGACGGTCAGCTTGGTGAGGACCATCACCCCGAAACCCATCTCATCCCGCTGGTATTGCTGACTGCGCTGGGCAAGCGTCCTGTCATCAAGATATTCGGCACCGACTACGACACGCCCGATGGAACTTGCATCCGCGACTACATCCACGTGACCGACCTTGCCGACGCGCACATTCTGGCATACGACGCGCTGAAGCGCGGCGCCCCAACCACCGCTTATAACCTGGGCAATGGGCTGGGCTATTCGGTGCGCGAGGTCATCCGCACCGCCGAGCAGGTGGTCGGCCTCCCCATCCCGCAGGAGGAGGCTCCTCGCCGACCGGGCGACCCGGCGCGTCTGGTTGCCAGTGCAGAACGTGCTCAGCGCGAGCTGGGCTGGACTCCCCGCTATGCCGACCTGCGCACCATTATCGAAACGGCATGGCGCTGGCACAGCACGCATCCTGACGGCTACGGCGACCGGGCGTAGCGATTGCCCCCTGCAGGTCATCACACTCAGCGGAGCGAACAGAGTACAAAAACCGTGTGCAGGAGGCATGAACCATGAAACTGGGCTTTGTCAGCGCGATACTTCCCGACCTGTCTCTGCAGGAGGTTATGCAGTTTGCTGCCGATGAGGGTTTCGACTGTGTGGAGCTGATGTGCTGGCCCGTCGGTAAAGCCGAGCGCCGCTACGCCGGCGTCACGCATATCGACGTCGCCACGCTGAACGACGCGAAAGTTGAGGAGATTAAGGAGCTGTGCGATCGCTCCGGCGTCTCTATCAGCGGGCTGGGTTATTATCCAAACGTGCTCTCGCCCAACGCTGAGGAGGCAAACGCCTGTCTGGAACACCTGAAGAAGGTCATCTCCGCCTCGGCGCAGCTGGGCATCGGGCTGGTGAACACCTTTATCGGACGCGACTGGACGCGCTCGGTGGAGGACAACTGGCAGAGGTTTCTGGATGTCTGGAAGCCGCTGATTGCCTACGCCGAGGGGCTGGGCGTGCGCATCGGCATTGAGAACTGCCCCATGCTCTTCACCCGCGACGAGTGGCCCGGCGGCAAGAACCTGGCGACCTCGCCCGTCATCTGGCGCAGGATGTTCGCCGACATCCCCAGCGACCACTTCGGGCTGAACTTCGACCCCTCGCACTTCATCTGGCAGCAGATGGACTATCTGAAGCCCCTGCGCGAGTTCAGCCACAAGCTGTTCCACATCCACGCCAAAGACGCGCGGGTAGACCGGCATCGGCTGGACGAGGTGGGCATCCTTGCCACCCCGCTGGAGTACCATGTGCCCAAACTGCCCGGACTGGGCGATGTGGACTGGGGCAGGTTCTTCTCGGTGCTCAGCGATGTGGGTTACGATGGACCCGTATGCATCGAAGTGGAAGACCGCGCCTACGAGAAGACGCTGGAAAGCCGCAAGCAGGCACTGCGTCAGTCGGCACGATATCTGAGACAGTTTATGCCAGGAGGACGGTAGACATGGAGTACACCTATCGCGACATCGCCAAGATGATAGACCATTCCCTGCTGAACCCCGTTTTGACCGATGAGGAGCTGGAGCGGGGCTGCCGCATCGCGCGGGAGTACGACGTTGCCAGCGTGTGCATCAAGCCGCATTACCTGAAGCGGTGCGCCGAGATACTGCAGGGAAGCGACGTCCTGCCCAGCACCACCATCGGCTTCCCGCACGGAGGGCACACCACCGCCATCAAGGTCGCAGAGGCGAAGCAGGCGCTGGACGATGGCGGCGTGGAGCTGGACATGGTGGTGAACATCGGCAAGGTGCTCAGTGAGGACTGGGACTATGTGCGCGACGACATCCGGGCGGTAGTAGAGGTCACGCACGAGCGAGGCGGCATCGTAAAGGTCATCTTCGAGAACTGCTATCTGCAGGACTCGCACAAGATTCGCCTTTGCGAAATCTGCGCCGAGGTGGGTGCGGACTTTGTGAAGACCTCCACCGGCTTCGGCTCCGGCGGCGCGACGATGGATGACCTCAAGCTGATGCGCAAGCACTCGCCGCCGCAGGTGCAGGTAAAGGCAGCGGGGGGCATTCGCACGCTGGACGCGCTGTTAGAGGTTCGCGCCATTGGGGTGACCCGCGTGGGCGCCACGCGCACGGTAGAGATCCTGGAGGAGTGCAAGAAGCGTCTGGGGATGGTGTAAGCAATGCCCCAAATATTCGACAACATTCACGCTGCTCTGACCGATGGGTTGAGGCAGGTACTGGAGGATGCGGTTTCTGCCTCTTTCTGCGTGGGATACCTGAACCTGCGCGGCTGGGGACAGATTGCCGATCGGGTGGAGCGGTTAGAAGGTGGGGAGGAAAGCCGCGCCTGTCGGGTACTGGTGGGCATGCATCGCCCTCCGGAAGAGGAGATGAAACACCTGCAAAGTATCCGTCGGGAGCACGCCAGCCTGGACGGTCCTGCACTAGCGCAGTTCAAACGGCGGATGACCGAAAGCTTCAAGGAGCAGATCGAGTTCGGTGTGCCCACCAGTGAAGCCGAACGAGCCCTGCGCCAGCTGGCGAAGCAATTGCGCCAGCGCAAGGTACTGGTGAAGGCATTTATGCGCTATCCTCTCCATGCCAAGCTCTATCTTGTCCGTCGCACAGACCCCGTTACACCTCTCATCGGCTTCGTGGGAAGCAGTAATCTCACGCTGGCCGGGCTGTCTCAACAAGGCGAGCTCAATGTGGATGTTGTCGAACAGGATGCTGCCCAAAAGCTCCAGCAATGGTTCGATGAACGCTGGAAAGACAGCTTCGCTATCGACATGACCGACACCCTGGCGGAGCTGATTGAAACCAGCTGGGCGCGCGAGCAGCTCGTTCGCCCCTACCTGGTTTACCTCAAGATTGCCTATCATCTCTCCGAGGACGCCCGTCAGGGCGAGCGCGAGTTTAAGATGCCCGCGATGTTCCGCAACGTTTTGCTGGACTTTCAAAAGGCGGCAGTGTCCCTGACAGCACACAAACTGCACCGGCACGGAGGGGTTCTGCTTGGTGATGTGGTGGGGCTGGGCAAAACGCTGATGGCGACCGCAGTTGCCAGGCTGATGCAGGAAGACAACGGCGATAACACCCTCGTGATCTGTCCGCCGAAACTCCAGCCGATGTGGGAGCGTTACCTGCAGGAGTACCAGATTATCGGACGGGTGATTTCGCTGGGACGGGTTACCGACGAGCTGCGCACCCTGCCACGCTACCGACTGGTCATCATTGACGAAAGCCATAACCTGCGCAATCGGGACGGCAAGCGCTATCGCGCCATCCGGGAATATATCGAACACAACGAATCGCGCGTGCTGTTGCTGACAGCCACCCCTTACAACAAACAGTACACCGACATCAGCAATCAAATCCGGCTGTTTCTGGACGAGGACCAGGACCTGCACGTGCGCCCGGAGCGCTACTTCCAGTGGCTGGCGCATGAGAAGGGCGAGACGGAAGCCGACTTCGTGGCGCGTTTCCAGACTTCGCCGCACAGCCTGCGTGCCTTTGAGCAGAGCCTTTTCTCCGAAGACTGGCAGGACCTGATGCGACTGTTTCTGGTGAGGCGCACACGCCAGTTCATTATCAAACATTACGCCAAATTCGACGAGGACAAACAGCGATATTACGTGACGCTCAACGGCGAGCGGAAATACTTCCCCCTGCGCCAGCCCAAACGGGTGGGCTTCACGATTGACGAGCAAAACCCGCAAGACCAGTACGCCCGACTTTTCCGGGACGAGGTTGTGACGGTTATCGAGGAACTGCAGTTGCCACGCTACGGGCTGGCAAACTATCTGAAAGCCGATGCCGAACGCGGTGCTACCGATGCCGAGAAGCGCATCCTACAAAACCTCAACCGTGCAGGCAAAAGGCTCATCGGTTTTTGTCGCACAAACCTCTTCAAGCGCCTCGAGTCGAGCGGATACAGCTTTTTGCTGTCCGTGCAGCGCCACATCATGCGTAACCTCATCGCCTTGCACGCCCTTGAAAACGACCTGCCCGTGCCGATTGGCACACAGGACGCCGCGATGCTCGATACAGCGGTCAGCGATGCCGACGAGGAGTTTGCCGACACGCTGGATGCAGATGGTACCGATGAGGCGGGCGAGACGCTGGGCACCGCTGAGATACCGGAAACCGGAACGACCTTGCAGGACATCCGCAGGCGCGCGGCTCAAATCTACAACGTGTACCGTACCAAATACCACAACAAGTTTGCCTGGCTCGACGCCAGATTTTTCCAGCCATCCCTCAAAGAGGCGCTGCGCTCCGACGCGGAGGAACTGTATCGCATCCTCCAGGAGGCCGGCGCGTGGGAACCGACGAAGGATGCAAAGCTGCAGGCTCTGTACGAGCTGGTGACCCGGCGTCACCCCACCGATAAGGTACTGGTTTTCACGCAGTTTGCCGATACCGCCATGTATCTCTACGAGCAGATTCGCCAGAGAGGCGTTGAGGAGATAGACGTGCTGACCAATCAGGTGGGCGACCCGGTGTCAATTGCCCGACGCTTCAGCCCATCCACCAACGGCGGCTTGCGAAAGGGAGAGGACGAACTGCGCGTGCTCATCGCCACCGATGTGCTTGCCGAGGGGCAGAACCTGCAGGATGCCCACATCGTGGTCAATTACGACCTGCCGTGGGCGATCGTGCGACTGATCCAGCGTGCAGGGCGTGTGGACCGTATCGGTCAAAAGCACGATACCATCCTGGTCTATTCGTTTCTGCCTGCTGAAGGGGTGGAGCGCATCATCAAACTGCGTCGACGGCTGGTGCAACGGCTCCAGCAAAATCAGGAGGTCATCGGCACCGACGAAACCTTCTTCGGGGAAGAATCCGCCAGGCGACTGCATGAACTGTATACCGAAAAGGCTGGCACGCTGGACGACGAAGGCGCCGATGAAGATATTGACCTCGCAAGCCTCGCTCTGCAGGTGTGGAACAGCGCTTCGGCAGACGACCAGAAAGAGGCGCTTGCCCTCCCGCCGGTTATTTCCGCCACCCGCACGCTGGGCGAGATGGAGCAGGAGGAAGGGCATTCACCGGGTGTTATCGCCTATCTACGCTATCCCGATGGCGCGGACGCCCTGGTGCGCGTGGACGAGCAGGGCAATCTCGTCTCGCAATCGCTTTCCGCCGTCTTCCGCGCAGCCGCATGTCCGCCGGACACGCCGGCGATGGAACGTGCACCGAACCATCATCAGCTGGTAGCCCGCTGTGTGCAGATTGCCACCGAGGAGCAGACAGCGCCAGGCGGTCAGCTCGGCAGTCTGCGAAGTGTGCGGCGCAAGCTCTGGGAAAGACTGCAAAGATACCGCGAATCGTTAAAAAACCAGCAAGACCTTTTTGTCACTTCCAAGATGCAGGCGTTGAACAGCGTGCTCGACCAGATATGGCGTTATCCGCTCAAAGCGTCGGCGGAGGACGCCATCAGCCGCCAGATGCGTCTGGGCATCTCGGACCAGGATCTGCTGGAACTTGTGACTCGCCGCGCGGAAGATGGGAGCCTGTGCGAAATCACTGAGCAGGAGACCGGCGAACCGGAAGAACCGCAAATCATTTGCTCGCTGGGACTGGTTCGAGTCGCAACAGAAAAGGGGGCAGAGTGATGATCAAAGTCAAGCGCGTGTACGAACCGATTGAACCTGATGATGGCAGGCGATTCTTGGTCGAACGGCTGTGGCCGCGCGGTATCCGCAAGGAAGCCTTGCAATTAGAAGGTTGGCTGCCAGAGGTGGCTCCCAGCACCCCGCTCCGAAAGTGGTTTAACCATGATGAGGAGAAGTGGGAGGAGTTTCGCAGGCGATATTTCGCGGAGCTGGAGGCGCATCCTGCCGCCTGGCAACCTCTGCTGGAAGCCGCCAGGCTTGGAAATATAACGCTCCTTTTCAGCGCTCGGGAAGTAAACTATAACAACGCCGTGGCTCTCCGGAAGTTTCTTGAAATGCACATGGCACGCCAATAGGATGCTGGAGGAATGGCTATGGACCTGTATACCCTTCGCGAAGGGCTGGAGGCTATTGAGAAAGCACCAGATGTCGCAAACGCGGTAAAGTCGCTCTTCTGCGAGGTGCTGCTGTGGGGGCGCCCGCAGGGAAATCCACGCACGCTTCTACTGCCAGCCCCCGTCTCCCGGCAGGTAACCGCCATCCCGGTGGCGCAGATGAGCGGTTTGCCCGTCTACCTGATAGAATGGTACGACCCGAAGCTGCCCGGCGTTACCGCCCGCCGCGTCGTGCAACGGGCGCTTGCCCCGCTCAGCACCGAGCACGTGGTCTGTTACGTCACAGAAGACCGCCGCCAGCTGGCTTTCACCTGGGCACGCCGACGCACCGATAACAAGATTGAACTGCGCACCCTGCCCTACGAGGTCGGCTCGCCCGCACGCACCACCATCGAACGACTGGCCGAACTGGCGTTCAGCCTGGACGAACTGAGCGAAGGTAAAATAGAGATTACGACCGTTACGGACAGGCTCAACTCTGCGTTTAGCGTCGAGGCGGTCACCGAGCGATTCTTTGACGATTACCGGCGCGTCTTTGCCGACCTTCAACAGAGGCTTTATAAGCAATCTGGGGACCAGACCTGGGCGCACGACTATGCTCTGCAGCTGCTGAACCGTCTGATGTTCCTCTACTTCATCCAGCGAAAAGGCTGGCTGGGCAGCAATCCTCGCTTCCTGTATCACTTCTGGCAGAGCTACAGGAGTTCGGGCCAGCCCACAGACTCGTTCTTCGCGCAGTGGCTGGAGGTGCTCTTTTTCGAAGCCTTCAACAACACCTTCCACGGCGGGCACCGCCAGTTTCCCGAAGATATTCGCACGGCACTGCAGTTAGCGCCCTACCTCAACGGCGGACTGTTCCGCAAAAACCGCCTGGACGTCGCTTACCCGGTGAACCTGCCCGATGACTTCTTCGCCACGCTCTTCGACACGTTCGAAGGCAGCACTCCGGGCTTTTTGGAACGCTATAACTTCACCATCGCCGAATCCACGCCGCTGGATGTGGAGGTGGCGGTGGACCCCGAAATGATTGGAAAGGTGTATGAGAGCCTGGTGAACATGACCGCCGAAGGGCTTACCGAAAAGGACCTGCGCGGCGAAGCGGGCATCTTCTACACCCCGCGCGTGGAAATCGACCTGATGTGCCGCCTCGCACTGGTGGATGCGCTCACCAACCGTCTGGGAGAAGAGCACAAATCGGTGCTGTACGATGCCGTTTTCGCCGTTGACCCTGCCGAGAAAGAGCGGGCTGACATGGCAATTGCTGAGCGCAATCTCTGGCAGCAGCTGAACCATGCTCTGCGCGCGACCACCGTTTGCGACCCGGCTTGCGGTTCCGGTTCGTTCCTGGTGGGAATGCTTCTGGTGCTGGATGACCTGCAAGCGCGTGCCAACCTGCAGCTCGGTATCGAAGAGACGCCCTATGAACGCCGACGCCGCATCATCGGCGAGCAGCTGTACGGCGTGGACGTGATGGAGTGGGCGGTGCACGTTGCCGAGCTGCGTCTGTGGCTGCAGCTGGTGGTGGAAACCGAGATCGCACCCGTCGAACTCAAGTTCCATCCCTTGTTGCCCAATCTCTCGTTCAAGGTGCGCCGCGGCGATAGCCTGATGCAGGAAATCGGCGGCATCAACTTCAGCCTGCATCGTCAGCATCTGGATATTCCGCCCGAGCTTAAGGACGGACTCACCCAGCTCAAGCGCAAAAAACTGCGCTTCTATCAGGGCGACGCCGAACTGAGCGAAGAGGCGCTGAAGCAGGACGAGCTGAACCTGTTCCGCAACATCCTCCAGCACAAGGTGCACGCGCTCGAAAACGAAATTGCCGGGCTGAACCAGCAGGTTCAGGCGATGCAGTCGCAGAGCCATTTGCCCGGCATGGAAAGGGAGGGCAAACCTCCAGCGTCCGCTCAGGAGTCCGACGCTCTGCAAAAGATCCGAGTAAAACAAGCCGACCTGGCACGTTTCACTCAGGCAATGAATGCCCTGCGCACCGTGCAGGACGTGCCCTTCGTGTGGGACATCGCCTTCGTCGAAATCTTCGAGGGAGAATCCAGAGGCTTTGACATCATCGTTGGCAATCCACCCTACGTGCGGCAGGAAAAGATTGCCCCACCCGATGCGCGTGCAGAAGACTACGCGCCCGAAGAATGGCGCAAGCAAAAGGCGATTTACAAAGAGAAGCTCCAGCGTTCCGTTGCCATGGCGTGGCCGCGCTTTTACCGGTACAAGCCCGAATCGGGCGGATTCCGCAAGCCCGACGGCAAAAGCGACCTGTACATTTACTTCTACTTCCACGCCCTGTCCCTGCTGAACCCAAAGGGCAGCTTCTGTTTTATCACGTCGAATTCCTGGCTGGACGTGGGCTACGGCGCTGACCTGCAGGAGTTTCTCCTGCGCCACAGCCATATCAAGCTGATACTGGATAACGAGAAGAAGCGTTCCTTCGCTCAGGCGGATGTGAATACGGTCATCGTGCTGCTGGCGCCGCCGGACGATGGGCGAGAAGAGGGACTGGCAAAAACCGCCCGCTTTGTGATGTTCAAAGCCCCCTTTGAAGAGGTGATGAGCGCCGAAACGTTCAAAACCATCGAGACGGTTACTGACCGCCTGGTGAGCGATACCTTCCGCGTCACCGCTCGCCGCCAGCAAGAGCTGCTGGAGGAGGGGATGGCTATCGAAGAGGAGGAAAGGGAAGATGCCCCAACGCGCGGCGCCCTCATCAAAACCGCCCGCTATGTGGCAAACAAATGGGGCGGCAAATACCTGCG
>CAZOGB010000052.1:0-26512 GCA_964579145.1 uncultured bacterium
CTCGGCGGCGGCTGGGGCGGCGGCTTCGGCGGCTGGGGTGGAGGCTTCAACCGCGGCGGCTGGGGCGGCGGCTTCGGCGGTTGGGGCGGTGGAGGCTTCAACCGCGGCGGCTGGGGCGGCGGCCGTGGTTGGGGGCGAGGCTTCTAACACCCCCGTCCCATACGCAACGTCTGCCCCGTAACATAGGCTCAGAACCCGAAAACAAGGCACCGGGCGATGATCCCGGTGCCTCTTTTGTTCCTTTACGCCGAAACTACTCGCTTACCCGCCATTCCAAAATGCCCGCGGAGAACCCGGCCCTGAGCTTTACCTCTATCCGGATGGCGGTTGTCTCAACGGGCACGAACTCCACGCGGTTGAAGGTGTCTTTCCGGGTTTCGTAGCGCTGGGTGGTCTGCACGGGATGCCATTGCTGACCGTCGAACCACAGCACGCGCCACGATTCGGGGGTGCGGCACTGACCACCCACCGGCTCATCGTCAAACCAGTACACCTCACAATGCGACAGCCGACGAGGCTTGTTGAAGACATACTGCACCCATTCGGTGCTTCCGGTATGGTCCCACCAGGTGAAGCGCGGGATGCTCAAATCCGCAGAGGAGGAGGGCAGCAAACCGTCGTTCAGCGCAAGCACCGTGTCCAGATGCCAGCAGTGCGAAGCCTCTGCATAGACCCTGCTTATTTCTTTCCAGACCTTTGCGTTTGCCCCCTCGCCAATCTGCGGGAAGGCAGACACCCTCAACCGGGCACAGCCCATGGGGATAAGCGTTATCTCTTCTACCGGCTCGTCGGACCGCACGGGCGAGTCCTGCACCTCTCCAATCAGACCGTTCGCCTCCATCTGCCACTGCGGGATGCGCTTGCCCCTCGCCTTCAGCAGGATGGGCGCATTGTCGGGGGTGAACGGTTGCGGAGCCAGCTTGCCGGTCTTCCTTACCACCTCGAAGGATTGTTGTGGGTTCGCGACGTCCACCATCAGCCCATAGTTCCAAGGGGTGGTGGGGAACACTTCGTAGGCAGGGAAGCGGTCGGTACCGCCGTAACGCACCCATCGCTCGCCGATAAGCAGAGAGAACGCCAGCGGTCCCAGATACACCGACACGGTGTTTCGGTTCTTCTCCCACACCTTCACCCGCAGGGATGCCGGCAGGCTCAGCTGCACCCGGTCACCGTTTCGCCATTCGCGATGGAGAACGATCCAGCCTTTCGCAGGAGAGGGCACTGCCTGCTGTCGCCCGTTGATTCGAATATCTGGCTTTTCGCACCAGCCGGGCACACGCAAAACCAGCGGAAAGCGCACGGGCTTTGGTGTGCTGATAGTCAACAGCACCTCCTCGCCGAAGGGATAGTCGGTCTCTTCGGTGATTTCCACCGTTGTGCCGTTACCTACCCGCGCCTTCACCCTGCTAGGGGCGTACAACACCGCCGCCAGCCCGTTGCCGGCGGTTGCCATCCACAGATGCTCAGCGAAGTAGGGCCAGCCAAACGCCACGTTGTGCTGGCAACAGCGATAGTCATAGGGGTTGTACGAGAGCATATCGCCGCCGTTTTGCAGGAGTGGCGCCTTGCTTCGCCGGTCCAGCTGAACCATATTGGGTGCGGTGAGGTAATGCAGGCCCTTCAGGTCGGGAGTCATCGCGGCGGGCAGGGAGTTGAACGCCACCTCCTCACAGCGGTCTGCCCACTTTACCTCGCCGGTGATGCGCGTGAGCATCTCGTGGCTGTACATCATCTCCACCATCGAACAGGTCTCCGCCGCCTGTCGCGGACCGGTGAAGCCGGGGCGGGCGTTCTCGTCCGCGCCGAACATACCTCCGGGAACCTGCCCGTAGATGCCCATCACGGTGTCGTACACGCGCTCTGTCGCCTTCAGGTAGCGGATGTCCAGAGTCTGCTGATAGTACTGCGCGGGTTCGCGGAAGCCCTGGCAGATGTTCACGCCGTGCCATGTGGGGATTTCGCCCGCCCAGTCGGCAGTGCGTTCGTGGGTGACGCGCGCGGCATCCAGCAGCCACTTCTCGCCCGTCTGGTTGTACAGCCAGTGGATAATGTCCAGGTTATCGCCGCCGCGAATCTTCTGCCAGCTGCCCGGCAGGAACTTCTCCAGGGGCACACCCATCTGCCAGCGGAAGTACCGGAGCATGAAGGGGATGACTCGCTGGTCGCCCGTCGCTTCGTAGTGGGTACGCAGGGCATAGAGGGCTATCATGTTGGGCCAGAGGTCCATCTGCTGCAGGTTGCTTTCGGGTCCGAAGTAGCCGTCCTCGCGCTGGCTGGCAAGAATGGCGTCGGTCCATCGCTGTGCCTCGGCGATGATGCGTTGGTCGCCAAGCACGTACCCCAGCGAGGTGAAACCCTTGAGCCAGTAGGGAAGCTCCTCCCAGCCGTTTTCGCCCATGCCTTTCGGATGTGCCCACGCGCTGTTTTCAAAGCGGCACCAGGGGCTGATTTCGGTCAGATGGCCGGTGAAACCATCCGCCATCAGTTCCATCTGGTGACGCAGCCACCCCTCCGGGCGCACGGAGCCTGTGGGCAGTTTGACTAAGGGACTGGGCAACAGCGGCGACCGGTTGCCCGCATAGTAACGATTCGCTGGGGATGCAGGGGGTGTTGCCACTATTCTCATGGTCGTTGTCTCCGTATTGGGTGTCGTCTGGGATAATGCGGCCATGGCGCAACAAAGCATCGCTGTGATGAAAAGCCAACTCTTCAACGTTCTTTACCCTCCGCAAAATGGGCATGTGCCCTGGATGCGTTTCATCTCCTGATGGTATTTCACTCCCATCGCCTGCATATCCTCAATCGCCTCGTTTGGGTCGTACAGGTGTCCGGCAAACCACAATCCGGGCTTTCGGGCGCGTCCACGCAAGTACTGCAGGATGCCCGCTGCGGTAGCGGTAAGAATGTATGGGTCGGGGTGATACAGTTGCACGGAAAGCCGTTGCCGTTCGCATCCGTTCCACCCGCACGCCTCCATCTTGATGACCGCACCGTATGGCGGATTGGCATACAAGCGCGTGCCCCAGTGCAGCAGATACGCCAGCGGTTGGCGCGTCCAGCGCGGAGCTGTCCTGCCCCCGAGAAACAGCAACGGCATCACTATCCAGTCGACAAACCAGTTGAACCCCGCCACGTAAAACGCGGTTTCCCTGAGAGCGGGGAACATCTGCGGAAGGGTGCGCATCTCCTCCAGCATCATGGGCACGCAGGAGCGCATGCCGAACCCGAAGCCGAAGTCCGCCTGCCGCATCTCCGATAAGCCCAGTCCCGTAGCACGATGCCACTGCCCATCGCGATACGCCACACACTGGAGGCGCGACAGCTCCTGCACGAACTCCTGAAGGCTGCCCGTCAGCGGAAACCCGCCTTGGGGATTAATCACGCTGAAGACATTTGCCGCCTCTACGTTGTCCAGCAGGCTTGCCGCATAGCGCACCAACAGGGCAGGTAGACCGGGATGATACCCCGCATCGGTAATGAAGGTGCGCCCCGCTCGGACGATGTCCTCCGTGAGGGCATGAAGTGTCCTTAGTTTCCGGGCGGAGAACACGATGTCCAGATAGTCACAGTCTATGCGCAGGGCGGCGCGTGCGACGGTTTCGGTATGCCGCGCGACAGGGGCTGCCACTACCAGCAGGTCTACTCCTTCGAAGGCTTCCCAGAGGCTATGTGCGCACGAGGCGTCGGCATACACACCGCACACGCGCCCGCCGGCGAACTGCTGATTCCATTCCTGTGCCATCGCTCTGGCACGTTGTGGGTTACGCCCCGCGATAATCAGGCGGGCGTCGGTGTGCTCCAGCAGGAGGCGTACTAGCGACTTGCCAGTGTAACCATATCCTCCCAGAATGCCTATCCTTGGCGTATCCATTGCACTCCCGCGCTGATGCTAGCAAGCGATTGGGTGCGCTTGGCCAACGTCGTCCAGTCGCCTCTGCCAAAGCCTCCCTTACCTATCAGCAAAGCCACCCAACCACTATCCAGCGTCATCGTTTCGTTCGGTTGAAGCACCCTTTTGACATTGTGCCACAGGTCAGGGTGCTGCCCGCCGCCTTCGTCTTTCCAGAAAATGCACTGCCATTGCTCGGCGTCAAGGGGCATCGCCCCGTAAAACAGCTCCACCTGGGGATGGCTCCACGCCCCGGCGTTGAGATAGTAATTAGGCACACCGGCGGGTTCATCCTGCCTGCCGTCGTCGACAAGCTGGCTCTGCGCGTAGTGATATACCGCTTCCACCCGCAGGGGCTTTGCTCCAAGATTTTGCAACCGGCGAAGTCGCGCCAGCAACAGCCCCTCGTGTATCTCCATCTCCCACTCCACGCGATAGCTCTGGGGACGAACCACCTGCGGGGCATAGACGCCGGTCTGCTGGTTCACCTCCGTAATCGCCGAGCCATCCCGATGCACCAGCCACCCGCGCAGGTAGTAACCGAACGGCGTGTTCACCACCTGCACCGCTTCGTGCCGATTGGGCGGAACCCACTGCATCTGCGGCAGGCTCTGCTGTACCAGCACCGTGTAGCTGCCGATGCGCTGCTGGTTCCACCAGATGGTGCGGATGGGGGCACGCTCGTTGCCGAACTGCAGGTCAAAGGCATGCGCTTTCAGGCGAAAGTCGGGAGGGATTGCCCCGGTCTGTGCAATGCGTGAAGTGCGCTGCGGGGCGAAGGTTACCAGTGCGCTCCATCGCTTGCCCGGCGCCAGCACCTGCAACCATATCCACACACGCTGTTGATGCACGGATTCAACCGAGAATCGCGCCGGTTTGCCGTCCGTCCCAATCACCTGCCACCTGCCCTTTCGCCGGGTCAGCGGATGCTCGGGCAGGTCCACACCAAACCACCCGGTAAACGGCGCATCGCCCCGATTGAGCAGGTCAACCTGCCATGCCAGTGCGGTCCCAGCGGGTACTCGCCACCGACGTCGGGTGAACACCGGCGGTTTGGGTTCGGGCGGTTGCGGACTGCGCGTCCAGAACTGGGCGGACTGGCTGTGCATTTCGTATGCTTTCGCCTGCAGGGTAGTCGCCATCTGGGTCAGTTCGCGGTACGGCTCACCCTGCTCGTTCACCAGCCCATAGTTGCTGTCTTCGGGGAAGGTGGAGCTGATACCCAGCGCAGGCTCGTCCACCCACATGAAGAAGTTGGATCCCACCATGAAGGGCAGGCGAATCAGGGCGGACTGAAAGATGCGGAAGCACTCTGCACGCTGTTGCTGGGTATCTACCCTCATGCCCGCGCCGTGTTTGCACGGCAGACCGCTGTCCAGCGCAGGGAAGCTCCATTCGGTAATCATCAGGGGGCGCTTGCTCTGCTGGTGGTATTCGCGCAGTCGCCCTTCCCAGTCCAGCACCCGTTTGGAACGCAGGTCAATGCGCGGATAGGTGTTGATGGTGACGACATCGCAGTATTTGCCGGCGATGTCCAGCACGGGCGGCGCCTCTCCGGCGAACCGACAGCCCAGTATCAGGTGGTTGGGGTCGTGCCTGCGGATGGCCTCTGCGCAGACCCGGAAGTAACGCTCAGCGACAAGGCGGGTGAAGGCGATGCCGTCCTGCTGTGCCTGTTCGGTCTGGATGGCTGGTGGCTGGTTGTCGGTGGCAATCTGTTCGAAGTCGCGGATGCGGGCGTTCCACGCGCGATTGAAGCGGTCGACGTCGCCGCCGTACCGTTCCTTCAGCAGTTCCGCCAACGCCACACGCGCGGGATGGTTGGAGGGGCGTTTCAACGCCTCAATCGCCAGCCCCCACTGTTTGTACTCCTTGCCGAACCACTCCAGTTCGTTGTCCAGAAAGTAACCAATCAGCCATGGATTATCGCGCAGGGGGGCACAGCGCTGGTAGGCAATCCAGTTGCACCACTGCTCCCAGCGCGGCGAGAAGACGTTGGGGAACCCCGTCCAGTTCACCTGTTTCACCAGGTCATCAATGGCGGCGAAGCCCTGTCCCATACCCAGGATGTTCTCGATGAAGGGCAAGCCCCTGTAGCGCAGGTATTCCGAGTGGTTTGCCGCGAGGATGTTGAAGTTCCACGCCTTCAGTCGCTCGGCGGTCTCCCGCGCCCACGCCTCCTCTGAACCATGTTTGCGCTTCATGTTCTCATGGTATGGCGCGTAGCCCAGCTTCTCGCACCAGTGGACATAGTAGCTGGTGTGGTCTGTGCCAAGCGCGAAGAAGAGGTGTCCCTCGGGGTCGATGAACCACCACACCCCGTCCACGCGATTGACCCGGAAGAAACCTGTGCCCTGCTCCACCTTTTTGCCGCGGTGCACAGCAGTGTAGCGGGGAAGCGCGGGAGCGGTGACGACGGGAGGCTGAGCTGGCACGCGCGAGACCACCTCTACCTGTGAGAAGGTGGCGTCGAAGGCGTTGCAGGTCAAACCGAGATAGCCCGTTCGCACCGCTTTAGGGTTATCCAGAAGCCACCCGCTGCGCCAGCAGAGGTTGTTCTCGGCATCGTAGACCTCGCCGCGGATGGACTGTGCGTTCCACACCAGTCGCAGGCGATAGGGAGTATCAAACTGCCACGTCCAGCCCGGTCGGTTGAAGCTGGCGCTTTCGTCCACGCTCAGGCGCGTTTCGGGCTGGTGACCTGCCAGCCAGACGCCGTTGAACATCTCGTGCAGTTCCACCGTATGCTGGCGATTGAGGTTATCGGGGGCTTCCACCAGATTCAGCCGCCAGCTGTTGCGGTCGTCCAGCCAGAGCGTGATGCCTGCTGTTTTCCAGAAGGTGGGATTTTGCACCGCGCGATGGACCACAATGGTAGCCCGGAACTCGCCCGCCTGCGAGAAGCTGTCCTTCAGCAGTAGCACACCCTGCGGCATCTCTGCCCGGATAACGCCATCGGGCTGAACTGTCCATCCAAACGGAACGATTTGCCACTCCTGTCCTGCCATGCCACCGCCTCCCTTCGTCCGTGCTTGAAACAGATTTTCTGCAGGCAGAGGTTAAACCCTCTATGGTGCACGCCAGCTGTAAATCGGCTTCAGATTGGGAAACGCCAGCCGGTCGAAAGCGCGGGCAGGCGGTTTGCCCCGTAGATGCCAGTCGGCAAAGTCCAGCATCGCCTGCCAGTCGGCAAGGGTATGGGCGTGTTCTCCTTCGCGAAACCAGATGCCGATGCGCTCTTCCGCCCTCAGAAACCGATATACCTCTCGCGCGGCAAGGTAGGTCATCTGCGTGCCTTCGGGGTTCGCCCACAGGTCGCCCAGCGCTTCGGTGCTGAGCAGTGCGCGCGGAGCCACCAGCGCCTTCACGATATGCTGGTCAAAGGGCAGTCGGTCTACCCTGCCGATGAACTGTTTAAAGCGCGGCGCGAACCAGTAGGGGAACACGTCCAGGATGTTCTTGATGGTCTCGCTGTTGGGTCCCTGGTGGCGATAACAGCCCGCGCCTCCACAGCCCGAGTTGTTCGGAGCGGTGAGTGCGATGCGCTCGTCGGTCGCCCCCGCCAGTAGGACGGTTTTGCCGCCACGCGAGTGCCCGGTGATAGCGATTCGCTTGGCGTCTATGTCCGGCTGAGTTTGCAGGAAGTCCACTACCCGGTGGTACGCCCACGCCCATGCGGAGAGCCGCCCGCCCTCGTAGTCGGGATACGCCTCATAGATGCCTTTGCGCTCTGCGCTGTCGGGGGCGACCTGCGTGCGGTCAAACACCGCCAGCGCGTATCCCCGGCGAACCACCTCCTGCACGATCTCGGGTTTCAGCTCGCCCCAGCACCGGTCGCCGTTCACCACAACAGGCGTCTTACCGCGGCGTTTCGGGCGAAAGAGGGTCAGGTTCATCTCAATGGGGACGGGCGTCAGGATGCGCAGACGCAGTTCGCTGTGCTGGGCGGAGATGTCGCTGAGTTCTGTTCCCTCTGTCTGCTGGGCTTCCACGCCGCGCGGCTGGGGAGGCAGTTCGCCGTACTCGTAGTACAGCACCTGCGCCAGCCAGTGCCTGCGAAGTGTGCTCCACTCCCGCCGGTCGCGGATACGCCTTCCGTCCGGGCGCAGGAACGGGTCGGGCAGATCCGGCTGGGAGGGAAGCTCCTCCGCGCTTTTCCACGAAACGTTCTCCTGCATTCTTCTCCTCCTCTATCTGTCAGAAGCGTTGGCTCGATACAAGAACGGGCGTCGGAACATGCCACCGTAGTGGTGGGGATTGTGGATGCGCAGGGCGATGACGTTTTTGCCCGGCTTCAGCCTGCCCGTCAGGTCCACGTCCCACTGAAATCGGTAATCGTTGAGCCACCACAGGGGCTTGTAATCCGAGCGATGAGCGACCAGCTCGCCGTTCACATACAGCCAGCACTCGTTGAACAGCCCGGGAAACATCAGGTGGACCTTGCCTTCCGTCTCCTGCTGGCTCAGGCTAATCTCCGTGCGATACCATCCGTAGCCGGTGTAGCTCTGGCGGTCGGGATGGCGGATGCCCTGCGCCTGCAGATAGAGGTCGGCGCGAACCATTTCCCATGTGTCCGGCGGGTAGTCCTTGCGGCTCTTCACAGCGTACTGCCTGCCCATCCGTCGCCAGTATGACAGGTCTACCGGGCAATCGTAGTATCGGCGCTCAACGCCCACGTTCTGCGGGTCGCGCATGAACGCCCACTCCAGCGGCAATTTCTTGACCAGCGTGCCCTTGGTGCCGTCCGTCAGCGCGTGAAGCTCCCGATACTGCTGAACCTCGCCAGGCCACCAGGCATAGCCGTTCTCGCCAATCCGCTTGTAGGTGGTGAAGATGCCGCTCATGCTGGTCAGCTGCTCGCGTGCGTTCAGCCCCGCCTCGCCGTAGCGCACGGCTTCCGCATAGTTCCCCTTGCTCGCTGCCGCTTCCACCATCGCCATGTAGTTTCTCAGCACTTCGTAGCTCAACCGCGTGAAGCGCATCCGCTCCAGATACAGGCGTTCGTTGCGCGTCAGAGACGGTTTGCGCTCCAGAGCCTGGGCGATCCTCTCGGCTTCGGCAAGCTTTTTGCCCAGCAGGCGCATCAGCTCTTTCGTATAGATGGCGGGCGCGATGAAGTGCTCGTGTTCGGTCACGATGCTCTGTTCCCATGCCCGAAAGATTGCCCCCCAGTATTCCGACATCGGTTTCGCCATCGGTCCGTAGAAGGCAGGGTAGAACTCCTCCAGCAACCTGTCCACATTCTCGTCGGGGTTCCACAGTAGCCGCGCCCGGATGTACAGGTTAATGAAAATGGTGGCAAAGGCGGATCGGCTTTCGGTGCTGATGCCCAGAATGCCCGCGCGGCGATAGTGATGGATGTCCTGCCGGATGGAGGCGATGGAAGGGTTGGGGATGTCGCGCCACACCAGCATCCCCTGGTCGTAGTCGTAAATCACCAGTCGCCCCTGCATCACCTTTGCCCAGCGGTACATGATGTCGCGATACTCCTGGCGAGGAGGCGGTTCGGGGTCGTCCATGCCGTGAATGGGGTCGATGTCTATCGGAGCCAGGTACGCCACCAGAGGCTCCCTCGCCACAATATCCCGCACGGGCGGAAGGGTCATGTTGCTGTATGCCAGAAAGCCGATTTTGGCGTTGCTGTTGGGATACTTCTGCATCAGGATGTCGGCAACCGTGTTGTACAGCTCCATGAAGGCGTCGGTCAGGGAAGGGGTCAGGAAATACTTGTCCCACTGCAGGGACATCAGTTCACGGTCTTTGGGCGAGTCGGAGGTGTAGATGCCGTCTTCCATGCCCAGCGAAATGCGTTTGCCCGCCGCGTAGTCGGCTTCAATTTTGGCGGCAACGTGCTCGGCGGTGCGCCGCTCCGAGACGGGAATCTTGAAGATGTCTCCGTCCGGCGCAAGGTCTTTGGTGTACTGCCCCAGCGCATGACCACTTGGCACCGTTTCATGATTCATCATGTTCAGGCGCATGAACTGGTCTCTGCCTGTGGTATCGCCCAGCCACGACACCCAGTAGTGCCTGATTTCGAAGGGGGAACCGTAGGTGTAATCTATCTGCCCCAGCGTCAGGCGGTCGTACTCGGGCACGCACTCGCCGAACTCGGTGGGCATATAGAAACGGCATCCCCACCGACGCAGAAGCTCCGCTACCGCAAAGGCGTGCGAGTCCTCGTTACTGCCAGCCAGGTAGATACGATTGCCTTCTGTCCTGAGCACAATGGCGTCGGCACGCAGGATGGGGTTCTTCTTCTTCACACGGTCCAGTTCGTTCCGGAGGGCGGGTTTTTCGGACAGAGCCAGTGAACCAATGACGAACAGCGGGATGTCCTTTCGGTTCAGGCTGGCTTGCACCTCCTGTTCGTCGCGCACGACCTTTGGCTTTGCGCCCGTCATCTTGTAGATATACGTGGCGAGGTCTCGGGCGGCGATGTTCTCCATCTCGCTGGCATCGGGCGCGACAAGGATAAGGGCTTCGGTTTTGCCGTACTGTGCGATGAGCATCTCCTCTGCCCCATGAGCACAGGCGACGATGGCGATGGGTAACAGCGCTGTCAGCAAACCGATAAGGAAGTGCATTGATGCCCTCCTCTCATCTGTTCCACTTTCAGGTTACGCTGTGTTTGCGGTACACTCCTGTCGGCTACAGCAGTTTATCAGCACCGATGAGCCAGAGGCTGTGTGGTTGTTCCCGTGCGAGAGCAAGAAGAGATTCGGTAAACCCGCCCACCGAGAAGATGGCGTAAACGGGCTGTATGCCCTCCGTCAGATGCCTGGCGAAGAGGGTTTTTGTCTGCAGCTCACTGAGTACCTCCATGCTTACGGGGCGTTCTGCGCTCCACTTGCACTCGGCGAACAGGCGCGAGCCGTTCGACATATCCGCTACGATGTCGATCTCCACCCTGCCGTCCCGGCTCCAGGAGCGGCCTGCCTGTAAAATCTCTGCATCGAACACCTGTCGGGCGCGAGTTTGCAGCCACTGGAGGCAGATTTCCTCAAAGACTTCTCCCATGTACACGGACAGGTAGGGCTGAATGCGGCGGTGATAGATGTCTAAAGGATCGGAGAACTCCAGCGCACTTCGGTTGGGGTGGATGAACCGATAGTAAAAGCGCAGGAAGGGGTCTGCCACGCGGTACAGGGAGCGACGGGTGCTTTGCTCGCCAAAGGGGTGTTCCTCGCGGAGCCAGCCCAGCTGCTTGAGCTGCTGGAGATAGTGGTTGAGAGAGCCTCCCGTTCCCGTTCGCTGTTGAATCTGATTGTACTGGGTGTCCCCGCGTGCCACCGCAGCGAGCACCGCATTATAGGGAGCAGGTTCGCGGATTTGCTCGGTTCCCAGCAGGTAATTTACCTCGTGCTCCAGCGGACTGGCGCGGCGCATCAGCAGGTTAACCACCGCCTCGTCCATCGGCAGGGTGGTGTCCACCAGAGCGTGATAGCGCGGCGTGCCTCCCAGGATGCCGTACATGGTCAGTTTTTCCTTCAGCCCGTAGTGTGGACAGCCGGCATAGAAAAGATCTACCTCATCGTAACGAAACGGGCGGATTTGGATGATTCCGGCGGTGAACCTGCCGAACAGGGGGGAGCCTTCTCCCCCTAAGGCGCGCATTACCGACAGACTCGACCCGCACAGGATGACCATCACCCGCGAGTGAACACCCTCGCGGTCCCACCATGCCTGCAAGATGGAGGGTAGCTCCGGCGACTGGTGCACGAGGTAGGGAAACTCGTCCAAAATGAGCACAAACCGTCTGGGGTCCTGCCAGTGCAGCGTGACGAAGCGCAGTAGCGCGTTCCACGATACGGCAATCTCCGCCGGTTCAGCGCCGGTATTCGGTATAGCCTGAAGCAGTTGTTCTGCCAGCATGAGCCGCTGGCTCAGGGCGCTCGTCTGCTCGGCAAGGTAGTAGCAGGCAGGTTTGCCATCGCCAGCGGTCACGAATCGCTGGAGAAGGTAGGTCTTTCCCAGCCGTCGGCGTCCATAAACCATTGCCATCTGCCCGCCTTTTGCCGGGTGCGCCCATGCTCTTTCCAATGCTTGCAGTTCCGCTTCTCTGTTGTAAAACGGTTCCGGCTTGAACATACGCTTTATCAGTGTGTTTAAGTAAAGTGTACTTAACCAAAACATGCTTAACTAAAGTATACTTGAGTAACATGAAAATGTCAACCTCTGAAGCTGAGTTCAGGACACGAGTTGAAACATCACAAGGGAGAGGATGTCCTTGCGACTGGAAGTCGCAGACAACACAGAACGAAACCTACTGGCGCAGGTTATGGACTGCTAAAGCCGTGCTTCAGCACAGCCCGCAACTTCCGGTCATGTCCCCTGATACAGTTCGGGACAGGGGTTTCCGTTCTCGTCGTACCAGCCGTATCGCTCGCGCATCTCCAGGATCAGCAGATAGCGCTCTAAGGGCAAGCCTTTGAAAGCCACGTTGGTGGTACAGTACACGTATCCGCCTCCCGGCATCCCATGACGCAGTACGTACTTGCAGTTTTCGATAATCTGCTCTTCCGTGCCCGTCTGCAGAAGACTGCACTGTACCCCGCCCAGCAGACAGAGCCGGTCGCCAGCGAGCTTCTTAATCACGGCGATGTCCATCTGCTTTGCCTGGCTGTCAATAGAGTGCAGTCCGTGCGGTTCCGCCTCCAGAATCTGGTCAAGAACGGGCATGATGTTGCCGTCGGTATGCTTGATGACGTACAGCCCCATCGCCTTATAGCCTGCTACCAGCTCCTTCAGGTAGGGCGTGATGAACTGGCGGAACATGCGGGGCGACAGGAAAGGTCCGTCGTTAAAAGCATAGTCTGCACACAGCGCGAAGCCGTCGATACCGTACTCCTCGCGCAGTCGCCTTCCGCGCTCCAACGCCCACTGAACGTTTCGTCTGGCGATGTCATGCATCTCGTCGGGTCGCTCGAAGAAGGCGGCGGCAACCTCTTCCATGTCGCTTCCCGAGGGGATGGCAAAGGTGGCGTCGCCGTGCGCGATGAGCAGATATTTGTCGCCAACCAGGCTGCGGATGTGGCGGATGGTTTGCCCCAGCGCGTCATCATCGGGCGCGTGCACAATCATGATGATGCTGTAGTCCAGCCGTTCGGCGACTTCGATATACAGCTCGGCGTTTTCGCGAAGCATACGGTCGCGCTCGGCAGGTGTGGCGTGCTGAAACTCATGAGCGTGATGGTACTCTTTGCCAAGCAGTTCTTGGGTGAGCTGAAACTCCAGCTCAAAGGTGGGTACTTTGCTGTTGGGGCGTGGCGGTCGGCGTTCCAGCGCCCAGATAGCCTGTTCCTTCGGTGTCAGGGTGTCGGATGGCATGGTCTCGGCACACTCTCCTATCGGCTTTACTCACCATTACACCCAAAACGGCGATGTTTCCTGCACACTGGAGGCAGTGTTAGGGCTTTATCGGCAGTTGCGTGAAGCGTGGTTTCCGCGGATGATCGCCTGATCTGTTTGATCCTGTCAGGTCAGCCTGTTCTGCTGGAGATGAAGTTTCCTGTTGTGCGTTGCTCACGTAAGCACCTTACGCAGTCTCCGCTGTGCTTTCCGCTTCTTCGTCATTCCCTTAGCGTTGTATACCTGTTCCAGACAGCTTCGTAGTTTCTTCATGTCAGGATGCTCGTTTCCTATTACTGGTTCTGCGGTGGATATCGCCTGTTTAAGGATCGTTTCTGCCTCGTCGTATCTGCCCCGCTGGAGATACAAGAAAGACAAATTAGCAACCACGGTTGCGAGCATGGGGGCGTAGTCGCCCGACAGGTTACGCATGATATGTAATGCCCTGTTCAACAGCGTTTCTGCTTCATCATATTTGCCCTGTTCGCAGTACAACAGCCCAAGGTTACTGAGCGACATTGCCAGTAGAGGGTGGAAGGGTCCGAATTCCTGCTCGAAGATGAGCAGAGCGCGCTTGTGAAGTGGCTCAGCCTCATCTCTTTTGCCCTGTGTAGCATAGATACCTGCCAAATTTTCTATGTACATGGCTACGTCTGGGTGATTTTCGCCCAGAGCCTGCTCAATGGTAGATAAGGCTTTCTGAGCACAGGCTTCCGCCTTATCGTACATGCCCTGACTGTAGTATATGCCGGCAAGGTTGTTCAAGCAGTTTGCCACGGTACGGGGGTCGGTATTCGGCGTCCGTTCCAGTATTGCCAGCGCTCGCTGAAGCATTGACTCGGCTTCGGCATACCGCTCCAGAGCTCTGTAGCCTTCCGCCAGATTGCTCAGTGTGGTGACAAGCTCGGTATGCTCATGCCCCAAGGCCTGTTCCATGATCGCTAACGCCCGTTCGAGAACCGATACTGCCTCGGCATACCTCCCCTGCCCGTGATAAGACACGGAAAGATTATTCAAAGAGACTGCTGTATCGATATGGTCGCCGCCCACCGTCTGCTCTAGTATTCGCACAGACTCCAGCAGGAGTGCTTCTGCCTCCCTGTATCTGCCCTGCGAGTTATACAGCGTTGCCAGACCGCTAAGGTGCTTACCTACTTCCGGGTGGTCTTTCCCCAGCTCTCGGACGATTATGTCCATCGCCCGTTTGTACGCCTGCGTTGCCTCAAGGTACAAACCCTCTGCTCTGTAGGCTTCCGCAAGATTAACGAGCGACCTGGCTGTCGGATGCATGTGCTCTCCTCCTTCGAGCAGCCAAATTAGACCCCAAAGATGTCTATTTGGATTGTTCCATGATTCGACATTGTGTTTTTGTGCCCTGCTAGTCTCAGCAGGAGTTGATAGCCAAAACCGCAAAGCATACTAACGCTGACGACGGCAAAAGGGAGGCTTGCGGATGCGAAGGAGAGCGTATTTAGGACTGCTTCTGCTATTTTACTTTTTGACCACCATTGCTCACGCCGACCTGAAAGGCGATATCGATAAACTGCTGCAACACCCCGCCCTTGCACACAGCATTACCGGCATTCTGGTGGTCTCGCTGAAAGACGGCAGGACGCTTTACGAGCAGAACGCGGATGTCATGCTTATCCCCGCCTCCAACCAGAAACTGCTGACCTCTGCGGCTGCGCTGGACCGGCTGGGCGCGGACTATCGCTTCAACACGCGCCTGTGGATGACCGGAGAGATAGACGCGCAGGGTGTTCTGCATGGCGACCTCATCCTGCAGGGTGGAGGCGACCCGACCCTTCTTCTTAAAGATATCGAGGCGATGGCAGAGGCGGTGGAGAAAGCAGGCATCCGCCGTATTGAAGGCTACCTGCTGTACGATGAGAGCCTTTTTGACGGTATCCGCCGCGGCTGGGACTGGGCGTGGGACGATGAGCCGTACTACTACTCGCCGTGTCTGAGCGCGATTTGCGTGGAGCGCAACGCCGTGACGGTGTTCGTGTCGCCCGGCGAGAAGGTTGGCGACCCGCCGCGCATCCGCCTCTTCCCGCCGACCGAGTATCTGCTGGTGCGTAACGAGGCGGTTACCTCTCCCGCTGGCACGCCTTCTACCATTATCATCACACGGGAGCACGCGCGGAATATCGCTATCGTGCGTGGGCAGATACCTCTTGACGCCCGTGTCGACTCAGCAAGGCAGGCTCTGTCTGTGGAAGAGCCGCCCCAGTATGCGCTTTGCCTGTTGAGGGAAGCACTGCAAAAGCGCGGTATCACCACAAGTTACCGAACCGCCCTGCCTGACCGCGTTCCACAAAGCGCACGGCTGATTCACACCCATACCTCCCCTCCCCTGCGCGAGATACTGCCCCTGCTGAACAAGCCCAGCGATAACCTGATTGCGGAGTGCCTGATGCGCACACTGGGAGCAACGGTTTACCGTGAAGGAAGCGCAGAGGCGGGAGAGCGGGTGATGCTGGACTTTTTGAAGCAGGCGGGGCTGAACCTCTCTGCGCTGAACATTGTGGACGGCTCAGGGCTATCCCGACGCAATCAGGTTTCGGCACGCAATCTGGTCACGCTGTTGCGCTACATGGCGTCGCATCCGCAGGCAAAGGTGTTTATCGATTCTCTTCCCGTGGCGGGGGTGGATGGCACGCTACGCGCTCGTATGGTGAACACTCCGGTGCAGGGTAAAGCTCGCGCCAAAACGGGCAGTCTGGGCAGGGTGAGCACGCTGTCGGGATACCTTACCACACAGGCGGGCGAGGAGCTGGTTTTCGCCATCCTGATGAACAACTACAACGGCTCGAGCACAGAGGTGCGGCGCATTCAGGACAGCATCCTCCTGCGTCTGGCGCAGGGCGAGTGAGGCGGGGTATACTGAGGGGGAAACCTAACTCCCTAGCCCCCTTCTCTGCGAGGGAAGGGGGACTCCCTCTCCTCGTGTTAGGGAGAGGAAGGGAGAAGCGTTTAACAATACAACCTCGCCCAATCCTGTCCTCTCCCCGCGTCGGGGAGAGGAAGGAAGAGGGGTTATACATAGAAGGAAGAATGGGAGAGGGGTAAACATTCATGAAACGCTCGGAAATGAAATCCATTGTTATGGGACAGCGTATCTCGCAGGAAAAGAGAGAACTTGCTCAACAATTGCGACACAACATGACGCCTGCGGAAAGGCGGCTCTGGCAATGCCTGCGGGCGAACAAACTCAATGGGTATCACTTCCGTCGCCAACAAGTGTTTGGCGGCTTTGTCGTAGATTTTTGCTGCCATGCCCTACCACTGGCTGTGGAAGTAGACGGTGAGATGCACGATCCTTCCTATGACGCAGACAGAGACAGACTGCTTGCTGAATATGGCATCAGTGTACTGCGCTTCACAAACCAGCAGGTTTTCGGAGATATCGAGGGCATGCTGAGTACGATTGTGCAGTACGCAGCATCATATTTGGCACGCACAGATCAACCTTAACGATCACAGAGAGAGAGCCAACCATGCACGTTCAGTTACTCTTTCCCACCAAAGAGATAGCCGAAGAGTACTACCGCCAGCTAGTCTATCTCGCCTGCCGAACATGCTATAGCGAGCAGAAGCCGGAGGATATCTGGCAGCGCATTCGCGATGGCAAGGTTAGAGACGAGAAGATGGAGTCTCTAATCACCAAGGTGGTGCAATCGGGGCATCACTCCACTATAGAGCATATCGTCTTCTCGTTCAGCATCTCCGGGGTGTCAAGGACGCTGACCCATCAGCTGGTCAGGCATCGGATAGGCGTGGCGTTTGACCAGCAATCTCAGCGTTACGTGCAGTTCAAGAACACCGAGGACATCTTCGTCGAGCCTGATACTGTCAGGGAGAACCCCGAAGCGCACGCGGTGTTTGAAGAGATCCGAAAGAAGAGCGCGGAGGCTTACCAGAAGCTGGTAGATCTGGGCGTCCCCGCCGAGGATGCGCGGTTCCTGTTTCCTCAAGCCGTAACAACCAACCTCATCATGACCGTGAACCTGAGAGAGCTCATTCATATCTGTGGGCTAAGACTGTGTACCCTAGCACAGTGGGAAATCCGCCGACTCTTCAAGAAGGTGCGAAAAGAAGTAATGGCAGTCAGCCCATTCTTCGGAAGGATGCTCGTTCCCCACTGCGTGCATGAAGGTTTCTGCAACGAGCTGAACAATATGGACGGTCATTGCCGAATCAGACCACCGCTTCACCTGGCACAGGAGGTGTTCGAGAAATGGCGAAAGGGCGAGCTGGTGGAGCGCGAGAAGTCGGAGTAAACGCAAATGCTGTCTCTCAGAATCCCACGTCCCACCAGCGTGGTGACGAGTCGATGGACAAAGCTCTTGCTGAAGCCAGGATGATCATCAGACATGAAGGAGAAGCAGCAGGCTACCAGGTTTGTCAGCTTCTGCTCTTCAGTAGTCGAGCACGCGGCGAGGCGCGTGCTGATAGCGATTGGGATTTCTATGTGATTATCAGCGCTGACGTCGACCGCAAAACACGCCAAAGGATCGCCTCGCGTATTTGCTGGAAACTGGCTCGCAAGAGTGTGTACCTGTAAAAAGCGATAGACTACCTCCGCAGTTACGTGCAGGGCAAAAGAGTCGTCATTACAAGCGGAGCAGGTGAAGCGCAGAACGGGGGGCGATGCCTGCGTATGTGTACCTGACGAACCGCCTGTTCATCAACCGCAAGATGATAGAGATGGGGCTGGCAAAGGCGGATCGCTCGAGAAGCCATCGCTGGCAGGAGAGGTTCATCCGGGCAGAGCGGAGCGTCGCCGAGAGACCCCTCTGACCGGGATCGAAAAACAGACAGGTGAATCGCCCATGAACGTCCCGCGAGGTCTCAAAATCGGCTGTCTGAGCGCGGTGGCAGCGGCGGTTTTAGCCGTTGTGCTCTTTGTGCGGTGGTGGACGGCTCCCATTGACATTCCCCGTCCTCAACGCCCGCCCGACCCCGCCGACAATGCCTACGAGGTCTACCGCTCGCTGGCGGCATACACCGCGCAGATGTTCCGCACGGACCCATGGCTCTCCTTTGCCGAGCGCAGTTTGTTCCCATCGCGCCGAGAAGTGCGCACCGACCTGCCCGACCTGCACCGATACCTACTGCAGAAAATGGCTCCTGTTCGTGAGGAGTACCGTCGCTACCTGCACAAACCCTGCGCGGTGATCGTGGAGTACAGCCCGGACTGGCAGTTCCCAGAAACTGTGGAGTTTCGTCGCTGGGCGAACGTGGAGGCACTGGACATCGCCCTCGCGGCGCAGGAAGGGGACTTCGACCGGGCAATAGATAACTATCGCACGATTCTCCTGCTTTCCGAGCAGATACGCCGACAGGGGCTGATAATCAACTATCTCGTGGGGTTGAACATGCAGGAAGCGGTAAACAGGCAGATGGCGGGCCTCCTCCACCTGCTGCCTGCTCGGGCGTGCGACCGGCTGGTAGAAGTGGTTCGGGAGTGGGGGAGGAGACGTGTCTCGCTGACCGAGGTGCTGGAATCGGAACGGAGCGCGTATCTGACCAACCTGCATAACCTTTACGAGGGCAAGTATTCCATGCGCCGCCTGCTGTCGGGGTGGAGTCCGGCTGTTCGCTGGAACCCGCGATGGCTGAACCTGCGTCAGGCTGCACGCGAGGGCGACGCATACTACCGGCAGCTAGAAAAAGAGTGGCGAAAGCCAGTCGTCCAGCAGAACCCCGTGCCCCCTCCTGACCACCGGATTTTTCCTCTGCTGGGCTCTGTCGCGGAGTTCATTCCGAATGCGTCTGCTTTGAACACGGCTCGTGCTCGTTTGCTCGCCTGCGCGGCGGCGGTGCGTGCCTATCGGCTAAAACATGGCGATTATCCCTCTACCCTTCAGGAGGCAGGTGTCGCCGACCTGAACCAAGACCCGTTTACCGGCGGACAGTTTGTGTACAAACCTACCGAAGCCGGTTTTCTGCTATACAGTGTGGGCGCGAACGGCAAAGACGATGGGGGATGGCGTGCGTCGGAGAATACGAGGAGAACGGACGGAGACATTACGCTGATGCCCTACCGTGGAAGACCTCTCATTGAGAGCAAGGGGCAGGACAGGGGAGAGCCTGTTTTGCTTCGCTAAAAAGAGCTTTGATAGAGCGGTTGACCTTGCGCAATAGAGCCGCTTTGTGGTATACTTGAATTGATAAATATAATATATCAAAATGTTGAAAGTCAGCACCGTATGGGGGTGCTGAGCAGGGGTTACGCAGGGGAGAGAATCTCACGGCGAAGATGCCGCTGGACATAGATGTTGCTCGGTGGCGGGGTCGTTTTTTGCCACTACCCCCTTGTTGCCCCTCAATTGCCAACACTACGAACAGATGGAGGGAGCGCGGAACATGCATTTCACGAAACCATCTCCGCCTTCGGACGACAAGCGGTGGCGCATCGTTGAAGCCACCATGCGTCGGCACGGGTACGATTCGCACGCGCTGATAGAGACCCTGCACTCGGTTCAGCAGACGTTCGGCTACCTGGATACGGAGGCGTTGCGATACGTCGCGAGGTCACTGCGCGTGCCCCTGAGCAAGGTGTACGGCGCGGCGACCTTCTACCATTTCTTCACGCTCAAACCCCAGGGCGAGCATACCTGCGTGGTATGCATGGGCACGGCGTGCTATATCAAGGGCGCGCCCAACATCGTGGCGGCGGTTTCGGAGAAATATCAGGTAAAGCCCGGCGAGACCACCGCCGATGGAAAACTTTCCCTGATGACCGCCCGATGCCTGGGTTCGTGCGGCCTGGCGCCGGCGGTGGTATTTGACGGAGAGGTGGCAGGCAAAGTGACGCCCGAAGAGGCTCTGGAACGGATAGGGAGGTGGATGAACCATGACTCCTGAAGAACTGCGCAAGCTAGCGTCGTCGCACGAGGAGGCTCGCCCCGAGCCAAAGCACCGGATTAAGATATGTGTGGCGGCGGGCTGTTTGTCCGCACGCAGTGACCAGGTGCTTCAGGCGCTGCAGGACGAAATCGCCCGGCGCGGGTTGACCGACGAATATGAGGTCAAGGGCGTGGGCTGCCTGGGGCTGTGTACGGCGGGACCGCTGATGGTGGTGGAGCCTGATGGCGTGATGTACGAGGGCGTCACCCCTGAAGACGCCGGCGACATCCTGAACAGCCTGGGCGGTAAACCTGTGGAGCGACTGCTATGCCCCGCAGAGTCGCCCTTCTTCCAAAAGCAGTACAAGATTGTGCTCGAGAACAGCGGGCTGATTGACCCCGAGAAGATAGAGGACTACATCGCGCGCGACGGCTATATCGCGCTGGCGCGGGTGCTGGAAGAGATGACTCCGCAGGAGGTCATCGACGAGGTTACCCGAAGCGGATTGCGCGGGCGTGGAGGCGCAGGCTATCCCACCGGTTTGAAATGGAGCACCGTCGCCAAGGCGGGCGGCAGCCGCAAGTTCGTTATCTGTAACGCCGACGAAGGCGACCCGGGCGCCTTCATGGACCGCAGTGTGCTGGAGAGCGACCCGCACCGCGTGCTGGAAGGGATGGCGATAGCCGCTTACGCGGTAGGCGCGAGCCAGGGCTACCTGTACGTGCGTGCCGAGTATCCGCTGGCGGTGAAACGCCTGCGCACGGCTATCCGACAGGCAGAGCGCCTGGGTCTGCTGGGCAACAATATCTGCGGCACCACTTTCAGCTTCCATGTGGACATACGCCTGGGAGCGGGAGCGTTCGTGTGTGGGGAGGAGACCGCCCTGATTGCCTCCATCGAGGGCAAGCGCGGTCAACCCCGTCCGCGTCCACCCTATCCTGCCGAGTACGGCTTGTGGGGCTATCCCACGCTGATTAACAACGTGGAGACCTTTGCCAACGTCGCCCCCATCATCCGCAATGGCGGTGACTGGTTCGCCAGCATCGGCACCGAGAAGAGCAAGGGCACGAAGGTGTTCGCCCTGGCGGGAAGCGTCAGGAACACCGGGTTGATCGAAGTGCCGATGGGCATCACCCTGCGCGAGGTTATCTTCGAAATCGGTGGGGGAATCCCCGAGGGGCGCAGGTTCAAGGCGGTGCAGACAGGCGGACCCTCCGGCGGTTGCATTCCCGAACAGTATCTGGACATGCCGGTGGACTACGAGTCGCTGGCGAAGGTCGGCTCCATCATGGGCTCAGGAGGGATGATTGTGATGGACGAGACCTCCTGCATGGTGGACGTGGCGAAGTTCTTCATGGAGTTCTGCATGACCGAGTCGTGCGGGAAGTGTGTGCCGTGTCGCGTGGGCACAGCGCAGATGTACGATATCCTGCAAAAAATCACCGCTGGTGAAGCCAGCATGGACGACCTTGCCCTGCTGGAGGATCTGTGCGACATGGTGAAGCACACCAGCCTGTGCGGACTGGGGCAAACCGCCCCGAACCCCGTGCTGAGCACCCTGCAGTACTTCCGCGAGGAGTACATCGCCCACATCGTGGACAAGCAGTGCCCGGCAGGGGTGTGTCAGATACATCGCAGGGAGGGACACTGATGAACCAGCCAGTTCGCGTCAAAACGCTGAAGATAGATGACCGCGACGTGAGCGGTCGCGAAGACGAAACCATCCTGGAGGTCGCCCGGCAAAACGGCATCTTCATCCCCACGCTGTGCCATCTGGAGGGATTGACCTCTATCGGCGCGTGTCGGTTGTGCCTGGTGGAGGTGAAGGGCGTATCGCGCCTGCTACCCGCCTGCGTGACGCGCGTGGAGGAAGGGATGGAGGTGTACACGCAGTCCGAGCGACTGCAAAAATATCGGCGGATGGTGCTGGAACTGCTCTTCTCGGAGCGCAACCACATCTGCTCGGTGTGCGTGGTCAATGGCAACTGCGAGCTGCAGAGCATGGCACAGACGCTGGGCATGACGCATGTGAGCGTGCCTTACCGCTTCCCCCGGCTGCCGGTGGACGCCAGCCACGAGCGGTTTGTGGTTGACCACAACCGGTGCATCCTGTGTACGCGTTGTGTGCGCGTGTGCGACGAGATCGAGGGCGCGCATACCTGGGATGTCATGGGTCGCGGCATCACCAGCCGCGTTATCACCGACCTGAACCAGCCCTGGGGCGAGTCCGAAACCTGCACCAGCTGCGGCAAGTGCGTGAGCGTCTGCCCCACCGGTGCGCTGTTCGAGAAGGGCAAGCCTGTGACCGAGCGCCTGAAGAGGCGGCAGTCGCTGTCCTATCTGGCGATGATGCGGGAGGGACGACGATGAACAAGAAGCGCATAGCCACCGTCTGGCTGGACGGCTGTTCCGGCTGTCACATGTCCTTTCTGGACATGGACGAACGGCTGATCGAGCTGTTCCAGCAGGCGGATTTAGTATACAGTCCGCTGGTAGACCCCAAAGAGTTCCCGGAGAATGTGGACATCACCCTCGTGGAAGGGGCGGTGAGCAGTGAGGAGGACCTGCACAAGATTCAGATGGTGCGAGCGAACACGAAGATACTGGTCGCCTTTGGCGACTGCGCGGTGACTGGCAACGTGCCCTCCATGCGCAACCCGTTCGGAGTGAACGCCGTCCTGCAAAGGGCGTATCTGGAGAACGTGACGCTCTACCCCCAGGTTCCTCGCGAGGTCATTCCCGCCCTGTGCGAGCGGGTACGCCCCGTGCACGAGGTGGTGAAGGTAGACGTGTTCATTCCGGGCTGTCCGCCGTCAGCGGAGGCTATCTACCTGGCACTCACCGACCTGCTGGCGGGCAGAATCCCCGACACCGCAAAGCTGACGCGGTTCGGAGCATAAGGAGGTGGCAGAATGGCACAACAGATTACCATAGACCCCATCACGCGCATCGAGGGACATGCCAAAATCACCATCCATCTGGATGAGCAGGGCATCGTGCGCGATGCGCGTTTACATATCACCCAGTTTCGCGGCTTTGAGAAGCTGTGCGAGGGGCGGCGGTTCAGCGAGATGCCGGCATTGACCGCACGTATCTGCGGGATTTGCCCCGTCAGCCACCTCATCGCGTCGGCAAAGGCGTGTGATGCCCTGCTGGCGGTGCGCATCCCCGAGACGGCGGAGAAGCTTCGGCGCATCTTCAACCTGGCGCAGATGGTGCAGTCACACGCGCTGAGCTTTTTCCACCTCTCCTCGCCCGACTTCTTGCTGGGCATGGACGCCGACCCCGCTGTCCGCAACATCGTAGGCGTCATTCAGGCAAACCCTCAGCTGGCGCGCGATGGCATCCGCCTGCGGCAGTTCGGTCAGCAGATTATCGAGTGGCTGGCGGGCAAGCGCATCCATCCCTCGTGGGTGGTGCCGGGCGGCGTGGCACAGCCGCTTACCGCAGAGAAGCGCGAGCAGATGCTGGCAGGCATTCCCGAAGCAACAGACATCACCCAGCGTGCGCTGGAGTGGTTCAAAGGCATCCTGCGCCAGTTCAGCGAGGAGATACAGACCTTCGCCAACTTCCCCTCGCTGTTTCTGGGGCTGGTCACCGAAACGGGCGCGCTGGAGCATTACGATGGAGTGCTTCGCGTGGTAGACTCTGCTGGCAACGTCATCGCCGATAAGATTGACCCCAACGACTATGAGCAGTACATCGGCGAGGCGGTGGAGCCGTGGACCTACCTGAAGTTCCCCTACTACAAGCCCATCGGCTACCCGGAGGGCATCTATCGGGTGGGCCCGCTGGCGCGGCTGAACCTGATAGACCGCTGTGGCACGCCTCGCGCCGATGAGGCATGGGCGGAGTTCCGCGCTCTGGAACGCGGCGCCGTGCTCAGCTCGTTCTACTACCACTATGCCCGACTGGTGGAGATACTGTATGGGCTGGAGCGCATCCAGCAACTGCTGAGCGAGCCAGACATCCTCGATACGCGCGTTCAGGCGGTCGCCGGCCCCAACCGCACCGAGGGAATCGGCGTGGCAGAGGCGCCGCGCGGAACGCTGATCCACCACTATCGCATCGATAAGGACGGGCTTATCACCTGGGCGAACCTTATCATCGCGACCGGGCACAATAACCTCGCGATGAACCGGGGCATCCTGCAGGCGGCGAAGCACTTCGTGAAGGGCGATAGGATCGAGGAGGGGATGCTGAACCGCGTGGAAGCGGTCATCCGCTGTTTCGACCCCTGCCTGAGCTGCTCCACACACGCCGTGGGGCAGATGCCCCTGCAGATACAACTGCTTTCGCCCACCGGCGAAGTGCTGGACGAGGTGAGGCGATAGCAATCTGGGAGAGGGCAGAACACCTGCCCTCTCCTGCCACCCCAACATGCAGATTATATGTTCGCCTCCGATTCTTATGTCTGCCCTTGCAACTGGAAGTCGCAGGCTACACAGGGCGAAAGCCCGGTTAATATGGAGTACTGAAGCCATGCTTCAGCAGATGCCCCCTTCAACCATCTTTATTCTGTCCTTGCGATTGGAAATCGCAGGCTACACTTAGCAAAACCTGCTCCAGCAGGTTAGGGGTTGCTGAAGCAAGCTTCAGCACTCCATAAAATCTGCTACTGATAACTCTGCTCCTGCTGTGGGCGTCTAAACGGTGCGTTCTTGTTGATAAACACGTTCTGTCGCTGAGAGGTCCTGGCAGGTCAAAGAAGGGGAAGTCTTATCTATGCAGAGTGCAGAGCACAGAGTTCACGGGACGCATACGCTGGTTATCGGTTACGGCAACCCCCTGCGTGGGGATGATGGCTTTGGTGTGGCGGTTGCGGAGCGGGTTCAACATCTGCTGGCGTCGGAGAAGGTTGCGGTGATTGTCTGCCAGCAGCTCACGCCGGAGCTTGCCGAACCCATCAGCGCAGTGGATACGGTTGTGTTTGTGGATGTGCGAGTGGGCAAGCCGGCGGGCGTGATAGAGTGTGAGAGGCTCAGCCCTGAGCCATTCTCCGTCTCGGTGACGCATTCCCTGGAACCGGCGGGCTTGCTGGTGCTTGCGCGGGAGCTTTACGGCAGAGTTCCCCAGAACGCTTTTCTGCTAACCGTCCGAACCACCCGCTTCCAGTATGGCGAACAACTCTCGCCAGAGGTTGAGCAGGCAATCCCCGAAGCGGTGGAGCGTATCCGGCAGATACTGAGCGGCTACTGAGCGAGATGCTGGTTGTGCCCGCGTGCCAGCAGGACAAAAACGACCATCGCGCAAAGCTGAGCCACCACCGAGAAGGAGACCAGCGCCATGACCGAGCGGTCATAAAGCCATCCCATCAGCGCACTGCCCGCAAACCAGGCGATGCCGTATCCCGTGTGGAACACCCCGAATCCCGTGCCGCGTCGTTCCGGTGAGACCAGTTTAGCAATTGCTGCCCGCATCACCGATTCCTGTGCACTCATGCCGATACCCCACAGGACAGCTCCGGCAACCGCACCACCAAATCCGCCGAGAAACGCGAGTGGGGCAAACCCCGCGGAGATCAGCGACGCCAGCGTCAGCGTGTGGAAACCGATTCGGTCAAACAGCCTGCCCAAAATCAGCGCACCGATGGCGTCCACACCCATTGCCAGCGCGTAGAACAGCGCGATGTGTTGCGAAGAGACCACAGCCGTTTTGCCGAAGTGGTAGGCTATCAGGGGGAAGTCGGCATAACCAGCGGCAACCAGCCCAACCGCTCCCAGATACAGCCAGTAGGTGGAGGAGAACCCGCGCGTCTCCAGATGCACCACTTTCACTTCCAGGTCCTGGGGGCGGGGGAACTGCATCCGCGCTACAGCCAGCGTCACCAGCGCCAGCAGGGCGGGCGCCAGCAACACCGCGAACCCCATCCGGTAATCGTTGCGGTACGAGAGGGTGGCAAACACAATCAGCGGACCAAGCACCGCGCCTATCTGGTCCATCGCCTCGTGCAGACCGAAGCCCCAGCCATGTCCTATCTGCCGGGTGGCGTGTGAGAGCATCGCATCGCGGGCGGGGGTGCGGATGGCTTTGCCCAGACGCTCTATCACAATCAGCATGGACGCCGTGACCCAGTGTCCGGTCAGAGCGAGCAGGGGAACCGCCAGCAGGTTGACCGTGTAGCCGGTGAAGGTAAGGAGCCAGTAGCGGCGGGTGCGGTCGCTGAGGTAGCCTGATGCCAGACGAAGCACATAGCCCACCAGCTCGCCCAGCCCTGCTACGAAGCCCACCACTGCACCACTCGCTCCCAGCGTGGCGAGGAACGGACCGGTGATACTGCGTGCGCCTTCGTAGGTCATGTCCGCGCACAGGCTCACCAGACCCAGCAGAACGACAAATAGCATGGAGCGCGAAAGTGTTTTCACATGCGGCTCTCCTGAAATGGGCTGTCTAACGGTATTCACTTCCTGAGAAGCAGGC
>CAZOGB010000053.1:0-26317 GCA_964579145.1 uncultured bacterium
GATTATCTATCACATCAGGTAATTGCTTCCCCATTCAAACCCATAGACTACATGGATAGAATGGATATATTCGGCTACTCCTTTATCCGCGGATTCCAGCCGACAAAATCAAAGTACCTGGTCATCGAAATCAAAAAAGACGCCGCTGCGGCACAGGACGTAGACCAACTCCTCAAATACGTGGATTGGGTTAAGGATGAGTACTGCTATGGCGACTACGCAATGATAGACGCTTTCTTAGTGGCGTATGAATTCTCGCCTAACCTCGTGCAGTATAAAAACGAGGTGGCTAAGCGGAATTATACGATTGGAAGGAGACCTGCCCAATCCATGACGTGGCAAAATGCGAAGCTGGTCAAGTACAGTTACGATGCACAACTCAAACGGTTGCGATTCACGAACCTACCTTAGAGGTCTCGTTGCTAGCCTGCTTCATCCCGTAGTGGTACGAATCCGCTGGAGCATTGCTGGTCTCGTGGGGAATCACTCTGTTCAGTGGCGGCCCGAAGACGCCGCACATGCACAACGCAGCCGTCAAGGCGATCGGCGCAGCGACGGACGAGTTTTTCGCCTCCAAAACGAAGAAGAAGATTGAATAGCCGACCGCATCCGCAGGGAAGTGACGCGAGGCGGCACATTCTTACTGTCTACTGCTGGCTACGCGCTTCCCTGCGCCTTAATTTTCCCCCACGGGCAAAGCCAGCTGCGCTTCTTCCTCGCCTCTGTCACGCAGGATGAGACGATACTTTTCCCCGATGCGCCCTGTCTGTAACCGATGCAGAATCATCTCGTGATATTTGGGGTCTATCTCCGCTGAAAGGAAGTGCCTGCCGAGGCTCCGACAGACCTCTATCTCAGAACCGCTTCCGCCAAACAGCACAAACACCGTGTCGCCCGGTTTGGTGCAGCTGAGTATCAGCATCTCCGCCAGCTTCTGAGGGATCTGGCAGGCATGAAAGGTCTTCTCGCGGCTGACGTTCTTCACCAAATCGAAGTAGAACCAGCTGTATGGCATCCTGCCTTTGGAACCGCTGGCAAGGTTCTGCCTGATGCGCTTATCTGTCGGATTCTGATAAGGCTGTGCTACCTGGTCCTTGTAGAATCGGTTATGTTCGGTTTTCCTGCAATGCAGAATGCTCCGGTGTGCCGTCGTGAACCGTCGTGGACTGTGCCCAACGTTTGTGTTATAAACCCACACATAGTCGTGCACATCATAGCAGGCCTGGTCCAGAAAGCGTACCCGTAAGTAAGCATTTTGCTTGGGATAGTTGATGAGGAACATGTTCCCATCGTCTTTGAGCACACGCAGTGATTCCCTTGCAAGCTCGATATACCAGTCGATATACTCCTCGAAGCGACGGGTATAGGACTTATCCCCATACTTCACGCCCACATTGTAGTCGGGGTCGCCATATACCATGTCCACACACCTGTCGGGCAACGCCTTGAGTAGGTCCATTACGTCTCCAAGGTAGACTTTATCCAAGAATTGCGGCGGTACGAGGTTCACCATAGAGTCACCTCCTTTGGAGCCGCATCCCCCCTTGCACGTGTCCTGCGACTCTGGTAAACTATATCTGCCACATGCAAGGGGGGCCCGTAGCTCAAAGGCAGAGCGGCCGGCTCATAACTGGTTGGTTGCAGGTTCGAGTCCTGCCGGGCCCACCAGTCTACCCAAATGCCTTCTGCCACACCGCATCGTATGCCTGCTTCGCCTTCGCCACCGCCTCGTCGGGCGACATCTGCTTCAGCTCCTCGTTGAATACCTCAATCGCGATGCCGCCGTCGTAACCCACCTTCTTCAGCGCACGCAGGAACCCCACCAGGTCGATAATCCCGTCGCCCGGAAGCAGTCGCTGGGAATCGATCTGCTCCTTCGGCGGCTTGTTGGGGGCGTCGTTGATATGCACGTGCACAATCTGCTCCTTGCTCAACCGCTCCAGGTCGTCCACCGTGCCCTCCATGCAGAACCAGTGGAAGCTGTCCACCAGCAAGCCCAGGTTGGGCGCGCCTATTTCCGCCTCAAAGTCCAGCAGTTGGTGCATGGTGTGTATCCACTCATATCTGCCAGTGCGCGAGGTGGCAGGACCGACCCACTCCAGCCCCAGCGCGATATCGAAATCCGCCAGCACACGCGCGATTTCGCGGAAACGCTCCGCCATGCGCACCGAATACGCGGCGGGGAACTCGTTGATGCTGGGCGGAAGCCACGTAGCCGTACGCTTACAACCCACCGCCTGCGCCGCTCGCGCCAGGCGCGGAAGCTCCCGCAAGCCTTCCTTCAGCGTCTCGTGGTCCTTGCGCCATTCCACCGGTAGCCCAAAGCATACCGGCTCTATTCCCGCCTCCGCAAATATCGCCCGGGCAGGGTTTACCCCATCGCGATGAATGACGTCCGCTATCTCGCCGGCGCTGAACTCAACTGCCTGATAGCCGTGCCGCTTCGCCCGCGCCACAAACTCATGGATGTTTCCGTATCCGCCAATGGTTGGATTCAAACAGAGCTTCATCAGGTAACCTCCTTTATACCGTCGGTTGTGTGTTCATGAAACGCTCGATCTCTTCCACGGGACGTATCCCGGCGCACGCGCCCACCGCTCCCGCGTTCAGCGCAGCCGCCGCCGAGCCGAAGCGTATCGCCCAGTTCAGCTCGCGCCCCAGCACATACCGCCCATAAATCAGCCCCGCACGAAATACATCGCCGGAGCCGGTGGTATCCACAATCGCAGGCGCGCGATACGCCGGGAAATGCACCACCGGTTGACGTTCGCGCTCCGCCAGCACACATCCTTTCGCACCCGCTGTGAGGATAACCGTACAGCCGTATCGTTCGCGGTACTCCCCCGCCACCCGCTTGAGATAATCTATGCTATCATCGCGCCCCACCCACTCGTAGGAGGTCAGCAGGATATCCGCCGCCCGCGCTGCACGCTCCGAATCGTGCAGGTCCATCGCCACCACGGGTACGCCTGCCCTCGCCGCCTGCTCGCACGCCCGCACGGATGCCTCACCGGGGTTGGCGTCGGCGGTCAGCACCTTTACCTCCTTCAGCACTTCGTCGGGCACAGTATCGCTGGACATGTGCGCAAAGCCCGTGCCGAACATGGTGCGGTGACCGTCGGGAGTGACGTAGACGTCGCAGGTGGGCGTCTGCACATCCTTGCGCCTGCGTAGGAAACGCAGGTCTAACGAAGGATATCCCTTCAGCATCTGCAGAAGATGCTCGGCAAGGTCGTCTTCCCCCAGCGCGTTCGCAACTAGCGCAACCTGCACATTCCACGTCGCCAGCGCAACGGCGGTGTTCAGCGCCTCGCCACCGGGCATCCATCGCTCCTCCAGGACCTCCACGTAACCGCCCGGCGGGGGCAGCTGCGTTACCTTCCGAATCCGGTCCACACAGGTCGTGCCGTACACGCACACATCGTAGCTCATGGCGTCCCTCTTCTCCTCTTCATGGTCAGGTTACAGAAAAAGCCGCAGGGCGACGTGCCTTGCGGCTGTGCACTGCGACTACACCGGTCACCGCTTCGCCTCGCGCAGGCGGAGAAGCTCGTAAGCCACCATGGCAGGCGGTGCACCGATGTTGTTGGCGATGCGGTCAATCACCCGGGCGAGGTTGCGCTCGGTCAGGTCGTCCACCTCATCGTTCTTCGGGTACAGCTGGTCCATCGCCTCCAGCACCATCTGCAGAGCCTTCTGCAGGTAGATTGCCTTCCCCTGCGGCAGCTGGCGATAGGGCTGTTCCGAATAAGCGCGCACGATGCGGTCGTAAAGGGTATCCCACGATTGCTCTATCTCCTCCTGCTTGCGTCGCTGAGCGTACTCCTGCTCGCGGCTGGCTGCGGCAAGCGCCTCGCGCTGTTTGGTACGCTCCCAATCGGCGAGGGTTGTGCCTTCAATGATGCGTAACTGCACCTCTTCGCCCGCCAGCTCCGAAAGAATCACCTCAATCGTGCGCCGATAGCCCGGGTTGCGCAGATGCCCGGACAGGCTGAACCGCTGGGAAGGCAAACCCACCACAAACTCGCCGTTCTCTATGGTGATGGGCACCACGTGGTCAAGGGCTTCCCACATGCTGGGCAGGACAATCTTGTCCTTCATGCGGTCGACGCCCTGTGCCCATATCTCCCGAACCGACAATGCCATCTCCTGTTCTCCTTACCTGTTAATGCTGACAGGTACATTATAGGCACGAAGAGGCGTGTGGTCAAGGCAGGGTGACCACCGGGCTTTGACAACACCGTCTCCCTTCGGTATAATACATGCGACGCAAAGGAGGGAGGCATGAACCATACAACGAAAGGCACGGTCGTGGTTATCGGATCGGGCCCTATTCGGATTGGACAGGGTATCGAGTTTGACTACTGCACGGTGCACTGCGTCTGGGCGTTACAGGAGGCAGGCTACCGTGCAGTTGCTATAAATAATAACCCCGAAACGGTGTCCACCGATTTCGACACTTCCGACTGCCTTTACTTCGAGCCGCTAACACTGGAAGACGTGCTCAACGTCATCGAGCGCGAAAACGCCGACGGGGTCATCGTGCAGTTCGGGGGTCAGACCGCCATCAATCTGGCGTTGCCGCTTCAGCGGGCGGGGGTAAGGATATTCGGCACGTCGGCGGAATCCATAGAGATTGCCGAGGACCGCGACAAGTTCGAGCGCATCCTGCGTGAACTGGGCATCCCCAAGCCACCTGGGCGCGCCGTGGTATCGGTAGAACAGGCGATACAGGTGGCGGATGAGATTGGCTACCCGGTGCTGGTGCGTCCCTCCTTTGTGCTGGGCGGGCGTGCGATGGAGATAGTTTACAGCGAGGCAGAACTGCGCGACTATATGCACTACGCGGTGGACGTGTCGCCCAAAGCGCCCATCCTGGTGGACAAGTATATCGTGGGCAAAGAGGCAGAGGTGGACGTCATTGCCGACGGCGTGGACTGCCTGGTGCCCGGAATCATGGAGCATATCGAGCGGGCAGGCGTGCACTCCGGCGACAGCATGGCGGTATACCCTCCGCAAACGCTGTCCAAACACGTGCAACGGCAGATTGTGGATACCGCGATAGCCCTGGCGCGTGCGCTGGACGTACACGGCATCATGAACATCCAGTTCGTGGTGGAGAACGAAACGGCGTACGTGCTGGAGGCGAACCCCCGCGCCAGCCGAACCGTGCCCTACCTCTCCAAAATCACCAATATCCCCATGGTTCAGCTGGCAACGCGCGTGACGATGGGCGAAACCCTGCGCGAACTGGGCTACCAGTCCGGTCTGGCGGAACCCACCCCACTGATTGCTGTCAAAGCACCGGTCTTCTCCTTCCTGAAGCTGACCCAGGTAGACCCCACTCTCGGTCCCGAGATGAAGTCCACCGGCGAGGTAATGGGTGTGGATACCGACTACTCCCGCGCTCTGTACAAGGCAATGGTTGCCTCGGGCATTCACTGTCCGGCACGAGGTAATCTGCTGGTGACCATTGCCGACCCGGACAAGGTGGAGGCGCTGCCCATCGTGGAGGAGTTTATCGCTCTCGGCTTCAGGGTGTACGCCACGCGCGGCACTGCCCGCTTCCTGCAGGAGCATGGTCTGGAGGCAACGCCCGTGTACAAAATCAGCGAGGGCGGCTCACCGAACCTGCTGGAGCTCATCCGAGGTAAGAAGGTGGACCTGCTCATCAACACGCTTACCCGCGACCGCCAGATCGAGCGCGAGGGGCTGATTATCCGTCGCGCCAGCGTGGAACAGGGCATCCCCTGCCTGACCTCGCTGGATACCGCCCGCGCTCTGCTGAAAGCACTGGAGTCTTTGCATCGGGGCGACGAGTTCAGCGTGCGCACCGTGGACGAGTACGCCTATGGCATGGAGCTGACGCCGGCGTAGCCCGTTTTGCTCTCCCAAAAGGTTTGTGGTATCATGCAAACATCCAGCAAGAAGAGGTGAAAGGGGTATCGAGGCGTGGCAAAGGAGCGCGTGGTTGCACTTTTGGAACAGGCCTTGCAACGGGCAAAAGAAGCGGGCGACCTGCCCATCACTCAGATGCCCGAAATCACCGTGGAACCGCCGCGCGTGAAAGAGTTCGGCGATTTCGCCAGCAACGTGGCGATGCTTCTTACGCGCGAGTTGAAGAAACCACCACAGCAGATTGCTGCTACCATCGTCAAACACCTGCCCGAAGACCCGCTGGTTTCAAAGGTGGAGGTGGCGGGCAACGGCTTTATCAACTTTACCCTGCATCCCGACTGGCTGTATGATGTGCTGCGCGACATCCAGCGGAAGGGCGACGCCTATGGCAGATGGAACATTGGGCAGGGCAAGCGCGTGAACGTGGAGTTCGTCAGCGCAAACCCAAACGGTCCCATCACCGTCGCACACGGGCGCGGGGGCGCCATCGGCGATGTGCTGGCGAACCTGCTGGAAGCCGTTGGGTATCAGGTGACGCGAGAGTTCTACGTGAACGACGCTACGAACTCCCTGCAGATGCAACATTTCGCCCGCTCCCTGGTGGTGCGCTACCGGCAACTCTTAGGCGAGGATGTGGAACTGCCGGAGGACGGCTACGCGGGCGAGTATCTGGTGGACATCGCGCGCGAACTGCTGGAGAAGGAAGGAGAACACCTCGCCGAAGGGGATGAAGAGGCAGTCATTGAACGGTTCCGCGCCTATGCCGAAGACGCCATGAAACGCCAGCAACAGCAGGACCTCGCCGACTTCGGCGTCGTGTTCGACGTGTGGTTCAGCGAAAACAGCCTGCATACCAGCGGTCAGGTGGCACAGGCGATTGAGGAGCTGAAGGCGCGAGGCTACGCCTACGAGCACGATGGTGCGCTGTGGCTTCGCTCCACCGCTTTCGGAGATGACAAGGACCGTGTGCTGGTGCGCAACAACGGCCAGCCCACCTATATCGCTGCCGATGCCGCCTACCACAAGAACAAGTTCGAGCGCGGGTTTGACTACCTGATAGACATCTGGGGTCCCGACCATCACGGCTACGTGGCGCGAACGAAGGCAGCGGTGGCGGCGCTGGGCTATCCGGTAGAAAACTTCGAGGTGCTCATCTACCAAATTGTGCGCCTGTTCAAGGGCGGCGACCTGGTGCGTATGTCCAAGCGAGCGGGTAACGTGGTCACCCTGCGCGACGTACTGGAAGAGGTGGGCAAGGACGCTGCGCGCTTCTTCTTCCTGATGCGCTCGCACGATAGCCCGCTGGACTTCGACCTGGAACTGGCGAAGAAGGAGAGCAGTGAGAACCCGGTGTACTACGTGCAGTACGCGCACGCCCGCATCTGCAGTATCCTGCGGGTGGCAGGGGAACAGGGCTGGACAGTGCCCGCAGCAGCCGAAACCGACCTGTCCGTGCTGAGGGAAGAACAGGAGCTGGCTCTGATGAAAAAGCTGGACGAGTTCCCCGAAGAGGTGCTCACCTCGGCCACCGAGCGGGCGCCCCACCGCCTGACGCGCTACAGCATGGAGGTCGCCGACGCCTTCCACAAGTTCTATGACACCTGTCGCGTGGTGAGTGATGACCGGTCGCTGACACAGGCGAGGCTGGTGCTGGTAGACGCCACGCGAATTGTGCTGAAGAACGTGCTGGCTCTGCTGGGGGTGACCGCTCCCGAGCGGATGTGAGGAGGGGGATTATCTCCCCTTTATTCAGATTAGCCTCCGAAGGAGGCTTTGTCCTGGGTAGCCCACAACTTTAGTTGCAGGGGGTGTTTTCTCTCAATCTCATCCTTGCGATTGGAAATCGCAGGCTACACAGAACAAAACCTGTTGAAGCAGGTTTCAGCCTCCGAAGGAGGCCCCGTCATAGGTAGCCCACAACTTTAGTTGTAGGGTTGGTCTCCATAGAGAATGATACCTTTGCGGAGAATGTTACACTCAAACTGGATGTATAGCTGTCGTCTTCACCTTGAGAGCACCCTCACGATAACCCGTCCGGCTGATTGTAGCACGTATTCTCCTGTTTCTTAACAGGAGCTGGAACCCACCAGAGGCATTACGTCCACATACACAAACCCATCCCGTTGCACCACCTCACCTGTCTGGATGGGAATGGGCGATGAGAAGCACGGCGCGGAGTAGCAGAAGGTGTGGAACTCGCCGTTTTCGCCGCAGGGGTCAGCAGAGGTGGGCAGTCGGCGCAACAGGCGTTCGTCGTACTCCTGCCCTGCCAGCGATGCGGGTATCTGGCGCGTGTCCACGCAGGTAATGACGGCACGTAAACCGCCCGCAATCATCTCTTTGGCGAGCGCAAAGGTGTCTGCACCCCACAGGGGGAAAACGGGCGTGATGCCTGTGCCTGCCATCTGCCTCTCCCGGTAGGCGCGAACGTCCTGAAGATACAGGTCGCCGAAGGCGAAATGGGTGATGCCTGCCTCTTTCGCGCGAGCAATCAAATCACGCATGGCGGACTCATACACCTCGTTCGGACAGGGATAGGGAATGGGCACTTGCCAGATGGGCAGTCCGACCGCTTTCGCCTGTGCTTCCAGCAGTTCGACGCGCACTCCGTGCATAGAGACGCGGTTGAAGGCGGTATTGACCGTGCTTACCAGCCCTACAATCTCGTAGCGACCCTCCTGCCGGAGCACGTGCAGTGCCCACGCACTGTCTTTACCTGTGGACCACGAAAGCAGTAACCTGGGCTTCATTCACAGCCTCCGCGCCCCTGTATCCACCTTCTCAACGCCTCACCATATCGACCTGCCAGCCCCAGAGCCATCTGCGCCTCGAGATACCCCTGCGGGATGCCGATGTCTAACGCCTCACCCTGGATCTCGCAGGCGTAGTACTCGCCCTCTTCCACCAGCATCTGCTGGGCGGTGGTGAGCTGGTATTCCCCCTTCATGGTGCGCCCTTCGGTGATGGTTCGTTCCAGGCAGTCGAAGATGCGCGGGGTGAACACGTTGATGCCGAAGAAGCAGTAGTACGTCCCTTCATGCAGGCTTTTCATGCGCAGCCGCTGGCGTGCCTGTTCCACGCTCGGCTTCTCAATCATCGTGTGTACGTGCAACGTGTGCGGAAGGTGGGACAACGGCTCTCCAGCGAGTGTACCATACAGGGAAACACGCTCCTCGGGCGTCTGGCGCACCGCTGAGAGCGTGCCTCCCGTGTGCTGATATATCGCCAGCACCTGCTGGGTGCAGTTCTGCTCGATATGCGAAAGCAACACATGGTCGCCCAGATACATCACAAACGGTTCATCGCCCACGAACTCCTTCGCCAGGTACACCGCGTGCCCAAGCCCCAGCGGTTGCCTCTGGACGATGGTCACGATGCGCTCGCCCAGCGATTGCAGTCGTTCCGCCTGCTCGTAAAGCAGCTGCTTGTCGCTTTCCCAGCTGGCTTCCTCGTCGGTAAGCGCACCGAAGTACGCGTGAACTCCTGCCTCCGACTCGGGGTTGACCACGATACCTATCTGCTCAATGCCTGCCAGTACTGCCTCTTCCACCAGCAGTTGCAGGGCTGGCTTGGTGATACCGTCGCGATCCACCAGCGGAAGCATCTCCTTTTGCAGGGTTCTCGTAGCGGGAAACTGACGTGTGCCCCTTCCCGCGGCGGTAATCACGGCTTTGCGAATAGTTCTCATCTCCTAACCTTCCCGTAAAAGCTGTTGAAGCACCGGCTCAATTAGCCGGCGCAGTTCAGCGTTGGCATAACCTATCCACGCGACAGGTTCACGAATGTCCAGCGGAGTTGGCAGAGGGTTGCCTCGCTCATCGGTGATGATGGCTCCCGCCTCACGAGCAATCAGCTCGGTGCAGATGTCGTAGGGATGCGCGCACAAGGGAGGTTGCCGATAGCCCAGCCGCCGGAATGCAACGGGACGCAGGTCAGCGACAAAGCGGTCATGTCCAACGGTCAGCTCGTATATCTGCCCGCCGGTGCTCAGATACTGGTCGGTGAAAACGAGCGGGTTGCCGCCCGCGTCCGTACTGCCCAGCCTGCGGTACAGCTCCTCCTCCAGCCCCGCTAACCAGCCTTTGCCATCGGGAAAGAAGTTGGCGATACAGGCGAAACCGTAGCGCAGGTCGGTGCTTCGGGACGGCGTGGGGCGGAATGGGGTGACACCACCGTCCAACAGATTCACGCGCTCCCCACGCGCCGCCTGCCCTCTGACCGCCCACAGGGTATCGGCGAGATGCTGACGGGTTGTGGGCAGTTCGGTCTGCACCGCGATTTCGATGTCAGCGAGAGTGGTCTGTCGCCCGCGGTTAGGAGCAATGCCCGTCAGACACCACGCGCTGCGCTTGTCGTACATAATCATGCGTGTGCCGTCGATGGGGTCAGCAACCAGGATAAACTGCGCATCGGCGGGGTTAGTGCCTTCTGGCAAAGCCAGCCATCCGTCCTCGGCGATACCCTCCGCAACCAGTACGAAAGGCACTTCCTGCGCCCAATCCCGGCAGAACTGGAGCAGAAGCTCTTCCACGCGCAGGTCGATGCGGAACTGCGTGTCGCCATCGACGTTCTCCGTCGCCTGCGCCAGCCACTCGGTTGAATAGTGCAACAGCTGGGTGCGCACCTCGGCGCGGATATGCTCGTGCAGGGTACGCACCCGGCTGATGAGATGGTCGGAAGGAAGGGGAAGCACTTACTCGCTGGCGCCCTCCGATTGCATGCTCAGGTAGTTGGCAAGCCCCATGTGTTCAATCTGGTCCAGCTGTGCCTCTGCCCAGTCGATATGTCCCTCTTCCATGCTCAGTATCTTCCTGAGCAGGTCTGCCGTGCCTTCATCCTTGACCTCCTGAGCCAGCGCGATGCCCCTGTTGTATGCGGCTACCGCCCCTGCCTCCGAGGTGGTGACGCTCGTAATCATGTCTGGTACAGTGGCGCCTATCAGCAGCTCGTTCAGCTTGATGGTCGGCTTGCCCTCCAGGAAGAGAATGCGCTGGATGAGCCACTCCGCATGGTGCATTTCGTCGATGGAGATTTTATGGAACGCCCTGTGCAGTTTATCGTAGCCCCAGTTCTCGCACATCTCGGCTTCCACGATGTACTGATTGATGGCGGTGAGCTCATCGGCAAGAAGCTGGTTCAGCACATCGAGGATTTGCGGGTTGCCCTTCATGGTTCACCTCCTGTTGGGATACTGTTACCGGGATTCGTGCTGGAGGCGATTTTCTCCTGCCAGATACCGCTCAGCGTTTTGAAGTCGCTCCGGCGTGCCTACATCGTTCCAGTAGCCTTCAAAGCGCACTGCGCGCACGGCGTCGGGCGACTGCTGAAGCAGTTTCTGAATGGCGTCGGTCAGCTCGTATTCCCCGCGCGGCGAGGGCGAAAGGGACTGAAGCACCGGGGCGATGGTTGGCGAAAAGATGTGGACGCCGGCGAGGTTCCAGTTGGTATCGGCATTGCGTGGCTTCTCCTGCAGGCGGAGCACCCGGTCACCATCCAGCCATACGCCGCCGCCTTCCGATACATCAGGGAGCCAGTTGACACCGAGCAGAGCAGAGATTTCAGGGCGATAGGCTTCCAGCAGTTTCCGATAGTTCTCCGGGTCGGTCAGGATGTCTCCAAAGCTCATCAGGAAGGGTTCAGGTGGCATCTGGTTTATCCCGGCAAGCACCGCCCCGCCGGTGCCCGGCTGGTCATCGGGCTGGTAGGCGTAGTGGATATGCACCTGCAGGTCGGCGCCGTCGCCGAAGTGCTGGACGATGCTCTCCGCCCGGTAGCGCACCACCATCACGAAGTTTCGGATGGGCGAAGAATCGCGAATACGGAGGAGGATGTGCTCCAGCAGGGGACGTCCGGCGACGGGCACCATCGGCTTGGGCATGTGCTGGGTGAGCGAAGCCAATCGTGTTCCCCTGCCCGCCGCCAGCAGAACGCACCAGCGCACGGCGTCACTCATGACACCGATACCCCTGTATCTACGCGTACATGCCACGCCTCTCCCCCCGCGCTCTTGAAGGCTTCAACTACCTCTTCTTCGTGTCCGGGCGCGTAGGCAAACAGACACCCTCCCCCACCCGAGCCGTTCACCTTGCCTCCGAGTGCGCCTGCCCGCAGGGCAGCTTCCAGCATCTTTTCTATCTTCGGTGTGGAGACGCCGATGCCGTCGCGCAGCTGGGTGTGGTGTGCCAGCAAGAGGTCGCCCAGAGCCTGAGGAGTGCATGTGTCGTTTTTGAGCATCTGGTACGCGCGGCGGGTCAGGTCGCGGTTAATCAGGTTGGCACGCACGCGGCGGGCGTTGCGTTCGGGAATGCGCTTGAGAGCCTCTTCCGCTTCCTCTAAAGGCGTGGTATGCAGGTCAAAATGGGGCACTATCTCCTTGAGCCTCTGCACGCCTTCCGTCACCTCGCGCCGTGAGGCGGCAAGCACCTCCACCGTGGCTTTTGGCTGAAGCGAGTCCGCCAGCACCAGCCCCGTCAGCGCAACAGGAAGCCGTTCGGCGTGGAAAGGCGGTTGGGTGTCGATGAAAAGCACTCCACCGAGCGCGGCGCAGAAGTGGTCCATCATGCCGCCCGGCTCATGAAACTCCAGCACTTCGGTCTGGTGTCCCCAGCGCGCCAGGGTTTCAGGGTCAGGATTCAGCGGCGGCTCGGCAAGCTGACACAGCAGGCGAAGCCACATAATCACCATCGCTGATGAGCTGGCAACGCCCGCCTGCATAGGGATATTGCCGGTGATGCGGATATTCGCGCCCGCGGTGAAGTTGGCCCCCTGCCGGCGCAAGACATTAACGCCCGCCCGCAGATAGTCGCGCGAGTGCTGGTAAACCTGCTCCTGCGATGGGTCAAGAGTTATCTGCTCGCCGATGTCGGGCATATCCAGCTGCCAGCGCAAGCCGTCCCCGCACAGACTGACCTCCGCCCGAATGCGCCGGTTAATAGCGGCGGCGATGACGGGCAATCCAAGATAGTCCTGATGTTCCCCAAAAAGACAGATTCGTCCGGGTGCGGATACACTGAAGGTTTGTGCTTTCATGCCTTTAAGTATAGGCAAAGAGCGGGCGTAAGTCAAGCGGTGAGGCTGGACCCGCAGGCAACATACCCTCTATCGCCTCTGCCGACATGGATTTCTGAAGCGATGCTTCAGTGTACGATAGGTAATCTCTTTAGTTGTGCCCTTGCGACTGGAAGTCGCAGGCAACACACAACAAAACCTGCTGAAGCACGTTTCCGCCTCCGCCAGGAGGCTTCGCTGTGAGTAGCCCGCAACTTCCAGTTGCAGGGATGTCTCCCGGTACAGTTTACCCTCTCCAGACATACCTTGCTGAAGCAAGCTTCAGCGGTACAAAGCCTCCCTACTCCAGCCTGCCGTACTCCTCCACCGCCTCGAAGAAAGCCAGGATGTTCTCCCAGGGCACATCGGGCTCGATGACGTGCGTCGGCGCCAGCACCAGACCGGGCGCGAAACGCTCGATCATCTCTTTCACGGCACGCTTCACGTCCTCCGGCTTGCCGAAGGGCATCACCGTCTGCGTACCGATGGTTCCCCAGAAGGCAAGTCGGTCGCCGAACTCGCGCTTGACCCAATCCATGTCCAGGCATTCCGGCTGGACGGGGTTCAGCACGGTCACTCCCACCTCAATCAGGTCCCCGATGATGTCGGCGATGTTGCCGTCGCTGTGATACCAGATGGGAATATCGGGGCGTACGGCGCGGGCGGCGGCAATCTCGCGGGCAAGGCGAGGCTTCAGGAAACGCCGCCATATCTCGGGGCGCATCATTAGCCGGTCCTGCATGCCCACATCATCACCGAACTGCACCATGTCCACACCGGCTTCAGCGAGGCGGCGCGCCTTAAAACAGTTATCCTGCGTAATCTTCTCCAGCACCCACTCCACAAACTCCGGGTTCTCGATGAAATCACGGAAGATGCGCTCGAAACCGATAATCTGCCAGGTGGTTTCAAAGATATGCCCCGCGAAACCGGTCACGAAATAGCCGCGCTCATGCCACCGCCTCACCTCTTCCTCCAGATGTTCATGGCGGTAAGAGGGGGTGAAGTCGGGCCAGGGGTACTCTTCCAGCTCGCGGATGGTGGTTGCGTGTTCCAGCGGGAACACGTAGCGGGCAAAATGGTAAAACGTGCCCGGAATGTGCGCGGTGCCGTACTCACTGCTGATGCGACTGCCCGGCGGTAGCTTCTCCAGGTAGGGAGTGAAGTCGGGCAGGTCGCGCGGCGGGCGGAAACCTACATAACGGATTTCCATCCCAAAGTATTCCGCGGGGTCGGTATGACCGGTTTCCTTCACAAAGCGGTCGTAGGCGGCGGGGGTAAAGCCCATCTCTTTAGGTACCCTGTCGGGCTTCTGCCGGCGCACCGCTCGCAGAACGCGCTCTCTCGGTGTCAGCGACATGTTTCTCCTCTTGTTCGCGAATAGAGTGCTGGAACAGCAGTTCTGTGCCCCAGCAGGCGATTCCTGCGCGTCTAAGGGTTCCGCGCCAGCGTTTCCAGTATCCGATTCAGCACTCCTTGATGCTTCCACTCCTGAAACCGACGATGACAGGTCTGATAGGGCGGGTATCGGCTGGGAAGATTCTTCCAGGGTTCGCCAGTGCGCAGCACCCAGAGGATACCGTTGAGCACCTGTCGGTCATCGTGACGGGGTCTGCCCTTTCCGGCTGGTCGCGGTATCAACCCTTCGACCATCTGCCATTGTTCATCGGACATGTCCATCTGGGGTAACCTCCCACAGCGTCTCGGTATGTAATCCAAATATACCCTGTTTTTGAGATAGATTTCACGCTTTTTTAGAACTAATTGCTTAGTATGCTTAAAAACGGAGCCGGTGGTACGCCATGTGCACTATATCAAGTTATCACTCAAGGAGGTAACCCGTGATGAGTCTTTCGCGTTTTGTGCTGGCGCTATGCTGTCTTTTTGTCGTGGTGACGACGGCTCCTGTGTTCGCCGGAATCAATGACACCTGGGACTGGAAAGACGGCAAGCGCAAGTTGAAAGTGCACGTTAACGCTGCCGACGCCAATAAGGAGTTCGGTGGCAAGAAGCTCAAGGACATCGTGAAGGAGGCGATGGACAACTGGAACAGCGTCAAGGGCGACACCGGCTGGGAGTTTGAGGAAGGCACGGCAGACTCCCATGACATTGAAATCAAGACGGGCGGTTCGGGTGATGGGGGCGCGCACACCACCTTCGACAACATCGACAAGGACCGCAGGGTCACCAAGCGCACCGTGGTGATTGATCCCAACTTTGCGAAGGGGTGGGGCTTCAACGACGATGCCAAGAAGAACCCGGTCAGCACCATGAAGCACGAGCTGAGCCACACACTGCGTCTGACCCACCAAGGCGGAACGCGTAGTAAAACGGGCAAAATCAAGGACCCGCAGGGTAACGATACGAAAGATGATGACGTCACCACCATCTCTGCAGACGACAAAAATGAGGCGAAGAAGTCCTCTACGGCGCCTATCCGCAAGGTGGACGCACAGGTCGGTCCCGGCAAAGACGCGCATCTGGAGGTATTGGGGTTTCCCGATGAGTTACCGTTCACGCCGCACACCCTGAACGCCACGGTGGACATCCCGAACAACCTTTTTGCCGTGGATAACACGCTGGTTTTCAGCGCAACCGAGTTTCACTCCATGCCAGAGCCGCTCAACGTTCCTGCAGGGGTGGAACGCATGGTCAAGGGAGTGCATATCAGCACGGAGCAAACCCCCAGTTTCTCCTTCTTCGACGTCTTCGTGGAGTTGACTATCCCCTACGAAGATGGGCTGGAGGGTGAAGGCTGGCTCATAGACATCAACGACCCCAAATGGACGCCCATCATCGAGCCGACCCTGCGCCCGTTCTACTTTGACCCCGTACAGGGCTGGCAGGAACTCGGCAACCTGGGCAGTTTCAGCCTGGACATGGTGAACGATGTGATGACCCTGCATATCTCGCCGCAACTGCTGGCGAACTATGCCGGGCCGGGTTCAGGACAGAGAGGGCTGTTCCTGTCCATCTCCGGCACCCCTGTGCCTGAACCTTCCACGCTGGTTCTGTTCACGATGGGAATACTGGCTTCGGCGAGAGCGCTTCGTCGGCGCCGGCATTGATGCGAGGGGCGGGGTACGCCCGCCCTGTCAAAACTGTGAGGCAACGTAATGAGCGAGCGCGATGAAGTTGCGGGCGGCGTGCTCGCCGTACGTACCGGAAGCCGTACCGCTCAGCACGAAACCGTCGGGACCAGCCTCTTCGATAAGCCGCCTGCCAATGGCGAGTATCTGCTCGGTGCTGAGTTGATTGATGACCTCCATATCGTCCATGTTGCCCACGATGCACACCTGACCACGCAGAATCTCCTTCGCTTTGGGCATGTCACAGTCGCCCCAGGGCGGCGCCTCCAGCGGGTCCAGCGCGTCCACTCCAATGTCCACAATTGCGTGCAGATAGCGCATGATGGGTCCATGATTGTGAAAATAGGCAATCGCGCCGTAGTGGTGCATCAGCGCGACCAGATCCTTATCATATCGGCGCACCAGCCTGTCGTAAGCAACGGGACCCAGCTGAGTGGACACATATTCGCCACCCACGATACGGAACGCATCCACCCCTGCCCGGCAAACCCGCTCCACAAACGCCAGCAACCGCTCATTGCCCACACGCACCATCTGCTCCATCAGGTCGGGTGCATCTGCCCACAGCAGGCAAAAATCCTGCGGAGACAGCCACTCCGCCGGGAAGCAAATCGCGTCGGGCAGTTCGAACAGCACCACCCCTTCCTCGCCAAGCCATTCCCTGGTGGTGAAAAAATGGTGCAGGGCATCCTGCACGGCATCCTCGGTCGGTGGCTCGTACGGCGCGGAGAGCAGCTTCAGCACGTCGTCGGCGTCCTTGCAGGGAAATTCGGTACAGGCAGAGGTAATCGGTGTGCGCGTGACGACTCTGGTCAGCTCGCCGCCAGGGGTGTGATAGACGGTGCGCGTGATGTTCCCAGCGGTTTCGGTTTCGCGAGGCAGGGCGGAGCCAATGAAGCAGTCACAAGCCCATCCTGCATACACCATGATGTCCGTTTCGCGCACGAGTTCGGCGGCGAGGTCGCTGTCACGCGGGATGCGCCCGAAGTGCTGAGGGGATACGGGGATACGGTCAGGTGTACCCCGCTGAAAGGCACAGAGTAGCCGTTGCCGCGATGTCATCCGTCCCTCTGCCAGTCGAGAGCCAGGTCCCCTCTCCCACGATGCGCGGGAGAGGGGGTCAGATGGCGAGCAGGGCGAGCACTATGCCACGTTCAGCAGATCTTTGCACTTGTCGACGGCAGTGGCTGCATCGGGGGCGTAAGCATCCGCGCCAATCTGGTTTGCCCACTCCTGAGTGACGGGAGCGCCGCCCACGATAATCTTCACTTTCGGGCGCAGCCCTTCCGCGTCGAACGCCTTGATGACTTCAGGGATATAGGTCATGGTGGTGGTGAGCAGAGCGGACATGCCCACAATCTGGGCGTTGTGCTCTTTGGCTGCAGCAATGAACCGGTCGGCAGTCACATCCACACCCAGGTCCACCACGCGGAAGCCTGCCCCTTCCACCATCATGGCAACGAGGTTCTTGCCGATGTCGTGCAGGTCGCCGCGCACCGTGCCGATAACTATTGTGCCGATGGGCTGGACGTCGGTAGCGACCAGCAGTGGACGCAGGATCTCCATCGACGCTTTCATAGCGCGCGCCGCCACCAGAATCTCGGGTACAAAATACTCGCCGTTTTTGAACTTTTCACCGGCGACGGACATCCCGGCAATCAGCCCCTCGTCCAGGATCTGTTTAGGGGTTACGCCGGCATCCACCAGCTTCTGCGTGAGCTCTACGGCGTCGTTGCGTTTACCTTCCAGAATCGCCTGAGCCAGAGCGTTGAGTTCCTCCTGCATCGTGTTCCTCCTGTGTGCGTTAATGGCGCAACTTTTGTATCTGATTCGCGACGGCTGGTGTTCCAGCATCTTCAGTGATTCTATAAGACAAATTTTGCCCTGTCAAGCCGAACTCCTGCAAGGCTCGAAGAGTTTGGAAAGGTTCTTCCTGTCGGCGGCGCCACTGGCTTGAAGGGCAGCCTGTTCCTGCGATATAATCGCGCACAGGAACGCATCTCGCAGGAGGTATCATGTGAAAGACCCTCGTTTCGAGCAGCTGGCGAAAGTGCTGGTGTATCACAGTACGCGCGTACAGCCGGGCGACCGGGTGCTGGTAGAAGCCACCGACGTGCCCGAAGAGTTCCTCTGTGTGTTGATAGCACAGATTACTCAGGCAGGGGGCATCCCTTTAGTGGAGACTAAACACTCAAAGGTCATGCGCGCCCTGCAACTGCACGCCACCGAAGAACAACTGCAAACGATTGCCGATGTAGAGCGATATCGCATGGAAAAGGTGCAATGCTATATCGGCGTCAGAGGCACGCACAACAGTGCCCAGATGTCGGATGTGCCCATAGAAAAGGTGGAGATGGTGCAGAGGTTGTGGTGGAAGCCGGTGCACAGCGACCTGCGCGTGCCCAAAACGCGCTGGGTGGTCCTGCGCTGGCCCAACGATAGCATGGCACAGCAGGCGAACATGAGCACCGAAGCGTTCGAGGACTATTACTTCCGCGTCTGTACGCTCGACTATGGCAGGATGGAGCAGGCGGTTCAGCCACTGGTGGACATGATGAGCCGTACGGACGAGGTGCGCATCGTCGGACCGGGTACAGACCTGAAGTTCTCCATCAAGGATATTCCCGTCGTGCCCTGCTACGGTCTGCGCAACATCCCCGACGGCGAATGCTTCACCGCACCCGTGCGTGACTCGGTCGAGGGCGAAATCACCTTCAACGTGCCATCCCTGTACCACGGCAAGACCTTTGAGAACATCCGGCTGGTGTTCCAGAAGGGCAAAATCGTGGATGCCTCCGCAGGCAAAATGACCGATGAACTCAACCACATTCTGGATTTCGACGAAGGCGCACGCTATGTGGGCGAGTTTTCGCTGGGGTTCAACCCGCATATTCTGCACCCCATGAAGGATACGCTGTTCGATGAAAAGATCGCTGGCTCCCTGCACTTCACACCAGGCAACGCCTACACCACGGCGGATAACGGCAACCGCTCGCAGATACACTGGGACCTGGTGCTTATCCAGCGTGCCGACTACGGCGGCGGGGAGATATACTTTGACGGGCGTCTCGTGCGCAAAGACGGACTGTTCGTGGTGCCGGAGTTAGAGGGCTTGAACCCAGACAGGCTGGCGTAGACTATTACATCCCCTCCCCGGCCCCATTTGCGCCGAGGAGAGCGGAAGGGACAGGGGGTCTACCTTTGTTGCAGGCGCAGAGGCTTGCCGTCGGGCGTGGTGAGCCGCACAGTCAACTGCCAGCCGTCGGAGCCGTTGAGCACCTTGCACAGAATGCGGTTCCAGCCCGGTTGCAGGGTGGCGGTAGCCGTGTCCTGGTCTACCGTCAGCCCACGGTCACCGATGAACTCGTGCACCTTCTTGCCGTTGACCCAGCAGGTTACGTCGTCATCGCTGCCGATTTTAAGGGTGACGGTTTGCTCGGCGTCGCTGTACACTTCGGCAAGGGCGTAGGCGCCTGTGTTCTCCCGTGGTCCGACAACCGCCCAGAAATCCAGCACGCCCTGCGGGTCGTCCAGATCAATGCGTTTCCACCCTATCCCGTTCACGCTGGTTTGCAGGTCTATCGGAGCCTCGGGGTTCACCAGCTCGCGTGCGCGCATCGCGTCGCGTTCCGCCAGCGGACCGATAACCCACCAGTTCACAATCAGCCCCTGCTGTATGGCGATGTCTCTGGGGCGGATGTCCATTCCCAGCGAGCGCAGGACGCCCACCAGTCGAAGCACATTTTCGCGGTCTCGTGCCTTTTCCAGCGCGGTACGTGCCAGCACGGCAGCTTGGTCGGTTCTTCCCGCCTTCTGCAGAGCCTGAACCACCTCGGGTGCTACCTCTATCGCCGCCCCCTGAACCGCGGTATCTCCATTGGTCAGCGCGGACATCAGTGCGGTGGCGGTCTCAGGATGGCGCAGTCGTCCCATGGCTCTCAGCGCGGCGACCTTCACCTGCGGGTCGTCCTCACTGAAGGCTTTGAAGAGAGAGGGTAACACCACCTGAGGTGAGCCAGACTGATAGCCCAGCAGGTCAATCAGGCGCAGGCGCCCTTCACCGCGGGCGCGTTGCAGTTGCACCACAAGCGATTCGGCAATGCCGGACGCTCTGACCTCCTGCAGAAGTGAAAAGGCGGTACTGGCGATGGCGGGATTGGGATGCTCCAGCGCCCTGAGCAGGACATTTGCGGCGTTCGCACCTCCCGTTGATGCCAACCCCACCAGTCCGGCACTCCGCAGAGCAGGAGTCCTGCCGTTAGTGTAAAGCCACTGAAAGAGGGCGGCGGCTTGCCCCGCCGCCGCGGAGCGGCGGAGCCGCTCCGCGATACGTGCCAGCGAGTGCTGAGCCGCCTCTTTCTCTCGTTCACTGCCCTTCTGGGCGATTTGCTGAAGCGCCTTCTGAATCTCCAACGTGGGGAAATCGCCCGCTACCGTGATAGCCGTCATGCGCACCTCTGGCTGGGTGCTTTTTAGCGCGTTCAGCACCAGTTTGGCGGAACGGGGTTGCTTGCGTGCGCCTACTGCCATGAGCAGCGCGCTCTTCCACTGTGGTTCGGTCGCCTGCGCAAAAGCCTTTTCCAGCGCAATGGTGGCTTCGTTGCCCGGAATCTGCTGAAGCGCGATGCGTGCCGGTTCACGCAGGGTCTTATCGCCGAGCAGCTTCTGCAGAGTTGGCACCGACTGCGAACTGCCCACCACCGTGATCAGCCGAAGCAGGAACCGCTGAAGGGACTCGGGCGCCGGCTTCTGCAGACGGGCAAGCAGTGCCTTCTCCGCCGCTTTCTGTTCCGCCGAGGCGCCCGGTCGGGTGCAGTGGTACACTACCCTCTCCAGTGCGTTGCGTGCCGCCATAGCGGTGCCCGGGTCATCCTGTGCCTGCGCGCTCTCTATGGTGGACAGCAGGGCAGGTATCGCCGGCGCGCCAAACTGTGCCATGTTGTCTATCGCCTGCCGGCGGGTGTTTGCATCGGTGGATTTCAGGTTCTGGATGGTTTGATCCATATTCTGGCACGCACTAGGTAGAGCCAGCACCGCCAGAGCCACCACGGTCAGCAATGTCTTTTTCATCGTCACCTGCACCTCCTACCTCAAGTACCACGGCGCCCGATACGGGCGACTGAGCCAGCGATTCGCTTCGGGGTCATTCACAAACTGTTCCTTGACCGGGTCCCAGCGCAGTTTCCTGCCCAGCCGCATGGCGATGTTGCCGATGTGTGCCACCGTCACCGAACGGTGCCCAATCTCCACATCGCAGATGGGCTTCTTGCGCGTGCGGATGCAGTCCAACCAGTTCTGGTGATGGCTGAGACTGCGGGTGAGCATCACATCGTTGGGACCCCAGGTGATTTGCTGGAGCTCTTTGGGGCTGGTATCAATGCCGCCGCGCCAGACGTGCACGTAGCCGTCGGTGCCCTCAAAGCGCACTCCTCGCTCGGGGGCGGTGCATACCATGTGCACCCCGTTGGAATACTCGTAGTGAATCTCGAAGTCCACGTAGGTTTCGCACAGCCCTTTGACGGGAAGCACACCCTTACCCTCCACGCTCACGGGACCGCTGAGGTCGGTGCCCAGCCCCCACTGAGCGATGTCGAAGTGATGATGCCCCCAGTCGGTGACCTCGCCGCCAGAGTAGTCCCAGAACCAGCGGAAATTGCCCAGGAAGCGCGCGTAGTTAAACGGCACCCAGGGCGCAGGACCCAAATAGAGGTTCCAGTCCAGATCAGGGGGCGGTTCCAGGTCGGGCTGAGGGTCTAGGTCGGGGCCATGCGGCAGGTTCACCCGAACGGTATGTACCTTGCCGATTTTCCCGTTGCGCACCAGCATGCAGGCGAGCCAGAAGTAGTAATCCGAGCGTTGCTGGCTGCCGACCTGAAACACGCGATTGTAGCGGCGAACGGCTCGCACGAGCGCCTTTCCCTCGTCCACAAACAGGGTTAGCGGCTTCTCGCAGTACACGTCCTTGCCCGATTCGCACGCCATGATGCTGATGAGCGTGTGCCAGTGGTCTGGCGTGGCAATGACTACCGCGTCGATGTCTTTGCGGTCTAACAGATGACGGAAGTCGGTGTAGGCAGCACAGTCCTTGTTGCCGTAACGGTCATCCACCGCCTTCTTGGAGCGGTCGCGATGGGGCGCGTACACGTCGCACACCGCCAGCACCTGCACCTGCCCGTTGCCCAGGAAGGCATTGAGATGTCCACTGCCCATGCCTCCCAGCCCGATGAACCCGAGGGTGATGCGGTCACTGGGCGCAGGTCTCTGGGCGGAGCCGAACACGGAAGCGGGCACAACGGCGGGCATGGCGACGGCAGCAGCACCAGCCACGGCCCCCTTAAGAAACTGCCTTCGTGTTACACGTTTACCTGTGCTCATATCGGTCACCCTTTCCTGCGGCAATTTGCACTATTCACTGTGAACTTCTGGGCGCGGAAGAGGGAATCCTGCACAATGGCTACCTCTCGTGGTATAACGCGGTTGGGACCGCCCCACCCGACCTCTGTGCCCCTGCTTGCGGAGGGACTACAGGAGGGCTGACACCGCAAACGGCTCGGCAGGAGCCTCGCCCTCCAGAGGGTAGAAAGAGTGTATTGACACCCCTGACTACTGCGGGCGACGCAGAATGACCGACGCGATGAAAAAGAGGGCGGCTACCAGAATAATCGCGGCGCCGGACGCCGTGCCGAACCAGTAGGAGACATACAGCCCCAGAATACTGCTCAACCCGCCAACTATGCAGGCGGCGGTGACCATGCCGCGGAAACTGCGTGTGAGGTTGCGAGCGGTAGCAGAGGGCAACAACAGCATCGCGGTGACCAGCACAATGCCCACCAGCTTCAGCGACAGCGTGACCATCACCGCCAGCAGTATCAGAAAGAGCAGGTCTACCCGGACGGCGGACGTGCCCATCGCTATCGCCATCTCGCGATGCACCGACACCCGCAAGAGAGCGTTCCACATCGCGAGCACCGTCAGGGTGCTCCCAGCGCACATGATTGCCACCAGCCACACGTCTTCCCACGCCAGCGCAAGGATGTCGCCAAACAGAAACTGAAACAGCCCGGGCTGATAGCCCTGCAGAATGCCTATCAGCAGAATACCAGCCCCTGCGCAAAGAGCCAGATACACCCCGATCACCGTATCCGCGGGGATCTCCGTGCGGTGCAGGGTGAACACGATGGCAAGCGTGACCAGCACGGCAAAGACGATAACGGTGGGCAGGACAGGCGTTACCAGCAGTGCAGAGAGTGCCAGCCCGGTGAACGCTGAATGGGCTATCGCCTCGCTGAAGAACGACAGGCGACGGGTTACCACAAACACCCCGATAAGGGGTAGGCTGAAACCCAGCAGAACCGCCGAAATCAGCGCTCGCTGAAAGAAGGGATACTGCAGAATCTCTATCATGGCAGGTGCTCCCGATGGGTGTACAGGGTGGTGTCCTGACCATATACGAGGCGAATCATCTCAGCATCCAGAGCTTCGGCAGGCGGACCAAAGCAGAGCAGTCGGCGATTGATACACAGGACCTGCGAGGCGTAGCGCGTGACCACGCTCAGGTCATGCGAAACCAGTACAACCGTCAGGCGGTGCTCCTCGCGCAGGCGTTCGATAATGTCATAGAAGCGACTTTCACCCTCGATGTCCACCCCGGTCGCAGGTTCGTCCAGAAACAGAATCTCTGGCTTACGCAGAAGGTTGAGCGCAATCACCACGCGCTGAAGCTGTCCCCCCGACAGTTTGCCGATAGGATGGTGGAGCATCCGGTGTATTCCCACTTCGTGCAGAGCGCCCTCTATCTGCCACAGGCTCGCATGAGTCACATAAGCGCGTAACATCTCTTTAACCGTCAACGGCAGATAGCGGTCGTACTCCAGCCGCTGAGGAACGTATCCCAGCCGTTTGCGCTCCTCGCCGAGCTGGGCAACGGGTATTCCGAAGAGGGTAATCGTGCCGGAACTGATGGGCACCAGCCCGAGCACGGCACGCAAGAGGGTAGTTTTGCCTGCGCCGTTGGGACCGATAATCGCCACAGTGCTTCCCCGCTCCACGTGAAGCGTGATGTTTTCAATAAGGCGCGTGCCGCCAATCTCCACGCTGACGTCCTTCACTTCCAGAACGACTTCTGCCATTTATCCCTCCTTGCTTCCCGAAGCGAGCCATACATATCCGAGAACGCTTCTGAGGGACTCGATGGGCAGGTGAGCATTCACCAGGGCATGGAACTCCTTGCGGGTAAAGCGGTAGTAGTAAATGCCTCCCCTGTGCATTCCTTGTTTGGCGCCACTCCAGCGCGTCAGCCACGACCAGTGGTAGCCCGATACGGCATAGCGCCCACCACGCTTCAACACTCGCGCCATTTCGGTCAGCACCTGCTGGCGCAGACGTTCACTGGGCAGATGCTCTACCAGCTGACAGCTGGCTACGGCGTCCAGTTCACCGTCGGGCAAAGGCAGGAAGCAGGCGTCGGCGTGCAGAAGGAGCGTTTTCTCGCCCTTACCCGCCCTTTCCATCCGCCAGCGACAAACCTTCAGGCTCTCCAACGAGAAATCCACCCCGACAACCACGTCCGCCAGACCTGCGAAGTGCTGTAACATCCGCCCGGTGCCACAACCGATCTCCGCCAGCACGCCGAACCGCCTTGTCCTGCCCTGTAGAGCGCGCAGAGTCATGCGTGTTTCCACCGGCGACATGAGCGCGAGCCCCAGCAGATGGTCGTACTGTCGCGCCTGCGTGTCGCGCGCCTGCATCTCCGACTGTTTATTCAACCACTCCTCCAGCGCGTGCGCCGTCGCAAGGTCGGGCGTAACGAAGCTGGGTATCCCCTCCACCACAGGAAACATCCGCCCGCATTGAGTACACTCCATCGCCCCGTTTTGAGCAGACAGACGCGAGCGGTCAAAAGGACACCTCAAAATCTCTATCTGCCATCCCTGTAACATCAGAGTTCCCTTCTCTGTCTGCGCCTTATCGCATGGCTTGATCCAGTGTCTGGATATTCCTCCCCATGCGCGACTGGTAGTCTCCGCCCGGTTCAGCCGTTGGACGTTCCAGCGTGTCCAGCGGAAACACCGGCACCTGCAGGTCGGTGGCAATAACCTCCACCAGTCGTGGAGACGCCGGCGGCGCGGTGAAAATCACCCGCACATTCTCCCGACGCGCCGTGCGAATCAGGTCACGGATCCAGCGGGCGGATGGCTCCACGCCGGGCAGAGGCTCAAACACGGCAACCTGCTCCAGCCCGGCTTCTTCTGCCAGATAGCGGTATGCCCCATGCGCCGCGATGAACTTGCGCTTTCGCCATGACCCTGCCCGTGATTTCAGGTCGTCCTTGAGTCGCTTCAGCTCGGCGACAAGTCGATCCGCGTTGCGCTGATAGTCGGCAGAGTGTGCTGGGTTAATCCCCGCCAGAGCCTTCTGCGCGTTGCGCGTCATGCGTATCGCGTTCTCTAAAGAGAGCCACATGTGTGGGTCCACCGCTTCGCCGTGATGATGCCCTTCCTGTTTGTGCTCATGGGGGTGTTCCTCCCTCGCCGGCAGCGTCCAGCACCCATGCCCTAATTCTATCACAGGCGGGCGTTTCTGCCCAAGCCCACGAAACATCTTTTCGAGAAACGGCTCCGCTCCCAGCCCCAGCGCGAACACCACATCGGCACGCTGCAGTAGCTTCATCTGCCTTGCCGTTGGTGAAAAGGTGTGCAGGTCACCTTCGGGAGGAAGGAGCGTTTGCACAGTGATATGTTCGCCGCCAACCTGGCGAACAATGTCCGCCACAGGGAAAAACGTCGCAACGACCTGCAGTCGGGCTGAACGCCCAGCATCCCGTCCCGTTTGGGAGGCACACCCCACCAGCAATATCAACAGAAGCGCGATGAAGTATTGTAATCTATCAACTTTCCCCATATTTTTACCTGTTTTTCACACAGTCTGTCCACCTAACCGTAATTATACGGAAGATTCTTCATGGTTGCACTACCGATAAGAGGGTAGGAGACCGTCAGACCGAAACGCACGCTGGGAAAAACACTCTTTCCTTCGCCAGCGCCGTCTTCCAACCCAGGTGCGTTTCGCCGGAACGAGCAGGAGGCTCGACAGTACGATAACTCAAGGAGGAAACGGCAGAAGATGAGTCTTCGCATTAACACCAACATCACCGCGATGAACGCGATGCGCGCGTTGACAAGCACCAGCGAAGCCTTCGCGCGCTCCATTGAGCGGTTGTCCTCTGGTATGCGCATTAACCGCGGCGCCGATGACCCTGCGGGGCTGATCATCTCCGAAAACCT
>CAZOGB010000054.1:0-25560 GCA_964579145.1 uncultured bacterium
TGCGGCATACGTGGTCGCGCTATTGTTGAGTATCCTGCTCGGCAGGAGGGTATTCCCGGTGCCAGTAAACTGGAAAGGGCTTTTGCCGATACTGCTGGCGGTCACGGCCATGCTGGTGGCGTGGTATTTTTTACCAAGGGCATCAAGTGTTTGGCACGCTGTCCTGCATGGTACAGGTATCTTGCTGGTTTACAGCGCGGTGCTCGGCGCACAGTTCACTTGCGGACGGCGCTATGCACGGTGTAAGGTCGCTTCGTCCGTAAGAGGATAAATGCCTATGATGGCGGAGGATACAGGCAGAGTGGTCGGCAGAGAGTATCCTAAGCGGGGTGCGCCTGTGAAAGTGGCTCTTTTCCTGCCATCGTTACGAGGTGGAGGTGCGGAAAAATCTTTTCTGCACCTATCTATGGGGTTTGCTCAACATGGCGCAGAGACCGCCATAGTCCTCTCTCGGGCAGAAGGTGTATACATGCCATACGTGCCGCAAGGTGTGAGAGTGGTAGACCTCAAAGCACGTCGGGTGCTGTTCAGCCTGCACAGGCTGGTACGTTACCTGCGTCATGAGTGCCCAGACGTGTTGATTTCGGCACTCGACCACGCGAATGTGACGGCAATTCTTGCCAGACATCTTGCACGTGTGCCCACGAGAATCATCGTTACGGTGCACAGCACGCCGAGTCGTGTGGTAGCAAATGCTTCTACTCTGCGCGCGCGGTTACTTCCACTGTGGGTCAAACCCTTCTATCCACGGGCACATGCAGTGGTCGCTGTTTCTCAGGGGGTAGCGGACGAACTGGTGCATAAGCTGGGCATTCCTGCACAGAAAGTACACACAATTTACAACCCGATTATCACGCCTGAACTCTTTGAAAAAGCGGAGGAGCCTCTGGAACACCCCTGGTTCGCAGAGAACGAGCCGCCGGTGGTGCTCGGGGTGGGACGGCTTACACCCGCGAAAGACTTCGGTACTCTCCTGCGCGCGTTTGCGCTGGTACGTGCTCAGCGTCCTGCTCGTCTGATGATTCTGGGTGAAGGGGAACTGCGCCCAGAGTTAGAAAACCTGACAAGGGATCTGGGGATTGAAGAAGATGTTGCTTTGCCCGGATTTGTAGAAAACCCCTACCCGTATATGAAACGCGCAGGAGTCTTTGTGCTTTCCTCTCGCTGGGAAGGATTGCCGACGGTACTGGTGGAAACGTTAGCTCTGGGCACGCCGGTTGTCTCCACTGATTGCCCAAGTGGACCGGCGGAGATACTGGAGGGGGGACAAATAGGCACGTTAGTCAAGGTGGAGGATACAGAGTCGCTCGCAGATGCTATCAACTCCGCTCTTAACGGTCAAACTCGCCCAACCTCACAGCCGCAGCTGATGCTATATACGATAGAGCATGCATTAGAGCAGTATATGCGAGTGATAGGGCTGTAAATTTCCAAATAACGCAACACGTTGCCAAAGCACTTTACGGTGTGGCATATGGAGTGGTGGATAGTTATCGTTGGCATAGCTGTTTTCTTAGGGATCGGCATGACCTGGCAAATGCGTAGCCAAACCGGCTTGACGTTGCCCGGTTGGTTCATCATTTGTTTGGGACCTGGACAAGCGGCAGTTTTTACGTTTGTAATTTTTATTACTGAAAACGGAGAAAACGACTTGTGGGATAAATGGATACTTCCCCATGAAATGCATTTCTGGATGGTTCCTTGTTTGATAGTACTGGCACAGATTGGAGCCTGGTATGGAGCCGTACTGGGTAAGCCTAGAAGAACATTTGAAAACTCACATGCAAGTACATTAGGCGAACTGCGCAAGATACATACATTGGCGTGGATATCACTATTAGGAGGAGTACTTGCTCTCTGGTTGTATTCGCAGGTATACGGAGGTTTTGCCGGCTTGTTAGCATATCGCACTACCCTCTATTACATGGGGATATCCATTCCAAATCCGTGGAGTTTTATGCTGCGTGTCGGCGGGTTATCTTGCTTTGCATCTTTGTTGTTTGTGAGCCTCCTCTTTGAACAAAGTTGGTCTGGGCATAGAAGGTATGTTTCCTTACTTGGCTTTGTCTTATCACTTTGCTTTGCCATACTGTTTTGGTATGTTTTAGCAGGCCGTTTGTTGCTTGCAACATATATTATTATGTTTGTGATTGTCTATCTAGTCTTAAAGATTCGTCACGTTGATTGGGTTCCCATAATCTCTTTGGTTAGTTTAGCAACAATACTAGTACTCGTTTACTGGATAACGCTTATTGTTGACCCGGGCAAGTTTGAAAACACAACACAGGCTTTCTTTGCTAAGGAATTGTCGTTTCCTACAGTGTCACTTCTCACAACTATAGAAAGCGACGAGCTCCGTTACGGCATAGATGTCGTGGCTACCCCTCTGTACTTTTTGCCTCAAAGGATAACCTATAGCATGCTCGGTTTAGATACCGCATCGGATGTAAACACCGCAAGGCTTCTTGGAGCCCCCAAAGGGGAGGGAGCAGAATATGGTATTCCTGTAGATGCTGTTACCTTTGGATTCCTGCAAGGAGGCGTCTACGGCGTTGTCGTACTGCCACTTGTATTCAGCTACTTACTGGGCTGGTTAGAAACTTTTCTTCGGCAAATACCTGTCAAAAAGGTAGGTATTGTTCTCCAAATATACGCAGGTTTATTTCTAGCTGCGATGAGTGCCTTCTATGCTGATCCCGAGCACATCATCCGCCGAAACTGGCACTTTCTAGTAGGAGTATTGTTGTTGCTACTGTTTCTAAACCCTTCACCGCGACGCAATAGCGATCCCGAAGTATCTATGGAGCGCGGAAGCTGATGATATTGACTTATCGCATCCTTTACCTCATCACCGGCTTAGCCATCGGGGGGGCGGAGACGCAGCTGGTGCGGGTGGCTACCCGGCTGAAACAGCGCGGGTACTCCGTGCGTGTCGTTACGCTACTGCCCTATCTCGCCTACAAGCCCGAACTGGAACAGGCAGGCATTCCCGTAACCTCGTTGGGCATTCAGCGCAAGATACCCGACCCCCGTGCGCTGGTGCAGCTGGTTCGGCTTATCCGGCGGTGGAAGCCCGATATTGTGCACAGCCACATGGTACACGCCAACCTGTTCGCCCGCATCACACGCCTGTTTGCGCCTGTGCCGGTGCTTATCAGTTCGGCAAGGAGCATCCGCGAGGGCGGATGGTGGCGTGAACGGCTCTATCGCCTCACGGACCCCCTGTGTGACCTCACCACCCATGTGTGCGAAGAGGGAGCAAAACGATACGTGCAGGAGGGGCTGGTGCCGGCGCACAAGATGCGCACAATGCCGAACGGGGTCGATACTGAACAGTTTTATCCCGACTCTGCCGAACGGGCGCGCCTACGTGCAGAATGGGGGGTAGAGGGACGGTTCGTCTGGCTTGCTGTGGGGCGGCTGGAGGCTCCCAAAGACTACCCGAACATGCTTCACGCCATGCACGCGGTGAAACAGGCGTACCCTGATACCCTTGTGCTCATTGCAGGGGACGGACCGCTGCGCGCTTCGCTGGAATCCTTGTCCCGCTCACTGGAACTGGAAGAGAACGTAAGGTTCCTTGGGGTGCGTCGAGACGTTCCACAGTTGATGCGCATGGCAGATGCCTTCGTGCTCTCTTCATCACGAGAGGGACTGCCTAACGTGCTGCTGGAGGCGCAGGCGAGTGGACTGCCCGCGGTGGTCACAGATGTGGGAGGAAACCGCGAGGTGGTTTGTGAAGGTGAAACGGGTTTTATCGTGCCTCCGGGCGACAGCAGCGCCCTGGCGGAGAGGATGATACACCTGATGCGTTTGCCGAACGAGAAATTGTGTCGGATGGGGGAATCCGGCAGAGACCGTGTTGTAGAATACTACAGTATGGAAAGTGTGGTGAACCGGTGGACCGGTCTGTACGAGGAGCTTTTGAAAACGAAAAGGGCTGTTCCAACCCCGGCAAGCTGATGAAGATTCGGTTGGTGCTTATTGCGACCTCTCCATTGTTTCTGGGGTTCCTGCGCGGTTTTATCCGTACCCTGAAAGAGCGTGAATTTGACTTATACATCATCTGCTCCCCCGGAGAGTTATTGCATCAATTCATACAGACCGAACAGGTGACAGGATACGGCGTGCAAATGCCCCGGCGGATTACCCCCTGGCAGGACCTGCTGGCTCTGGTACGCCTCTGCTTGCTCCTGCGCCGAATCCGCCCGCATATCGTTCATGCCCATACTCCCAAAGGGGGGCTACTGGGTACAATCGCCTCCACCGTCTGCCGAGTGCCCGTACGCATCTACCATGTCCGGGGACTGCCTCATCTCTCTGCCGCAGGGTTCAAACAGGTAGTTTTGCGCTGGAGTGAACGCGTCGCATGTGCGCTGGCACATCAGGTGCTGTGCGTCAGTCACTCTATCCGGCAGGTGGTCATTGAGGAGAGAATATGCCCTGCTCACAAAATTAAAGTACCAGCGAGCGGTAGCGGCCAGGGTGTGGATGCCGAAGGGCGTTTTAACCCCGCCCGCTTCACAGAAGAAGAGAAAAAGGCTTTACGAGAGCGGTTGGGCATCCCGGGAGATGCCATAGTCGTCGGTTATGTGGGCAGGCTGGTGCGGGACAAAGGCATTACCGAGCTGGCTCAGGCATGGAATGCTCTTCGAGAAAAACACCACAACCTGCATCTCCTGCTTGTGGGCGACTACGAACCTCAGGACCCCGTACCCCATGAGATAAAGGAGCAGTTTCAGTCTGACCCTCGTGTGCATCTGACTGGCTGGGTCAGTGACGCTTCGGTATATTACCCGCTCATGCACCTCTTAGTGTTGCCTTCCTATCGCGAAGGTTTCCCCAATACTCCTCTGGAGGCGTCTGCTATGTGCCTGCCGGTGGTTGCCACGCGAATACCTGGCTGTGTGGACGCTGTGGTGGATGGGGTAACGGGCACGCTGGTTCCCCCGCGCGATGCCCGCGCGTTAACTGAGGCAATAGAGCGGTACATCCTCCAGCCCGACCTGCGCATACAACACGGCACAGCAGGAAGACAGCGCGTACTGGCAGAGTTTCGGCCGGAGGTTATCTGGCAGGCGCTATACGAACAATATCATCTGCTGATGAAAGAAAAAGGTATTCTCGGCGAGTAGCAAGAGCCCGGCTGGTAGCGTCGGGTTGCGCTGACCCGGCAGGTTTACGGAGGTACCGCGGCGAATACTAACGTAAACGCTCGTTATGGCGGCAAGAGATTCGGATGCTTGCACGTAACCCTTTGCTCAAACGCCTGATGGACATCTGTCTGGCATCGGTTGCGCTGGTGGTGCTGGCGCTGCCCATGTTGATTATCGCTCTGCTTGTGCGCCTCCGCATGGGTTCGCCTGTACTGTTTCGTCAACAGCGTGCCGGCTTGCACGGCAAACCGTTCACACTCATCAAGTTTCGCACCATGCGCGACGCCCGCGATGAAAAAGGCGAACTTCTGCCCGATGAAATTCGTCTAACCAGATTCGGGAAATGGTTACGCGATACCAGTCTGGATGAACTACCAGAACTGTTTAATGTACTGAAAGGAGAAATGAGCCTGGTGGGACCACGCCCTCTGCTGCTGGAGTATCTCCCACGTTACAGCGCAGAACAGGCTCGTCGCCATGAGGTCAAGCCAGGGATTACGGGCTGGGCACAGGTGAACGGGCGAAACGCGCTCAGCTGGGAAGAGAAGTTTCGGCTGGACGTGTGGTACGTGGACCACTGGAACCTGTGGCTGGATATGAAGATTTTGCTAATGACGATGTGGAAGGTGCTGAAACGCGAAGGCATCAGCGCGGAAGGTTCGGCAACCATGCCCCTTTTTACTGGTACATCGCACGAGGAGAAATCTCGGTCGTGAAAGGCGCGGTCGCTGTTATCGGGGCGGGAGGACATGCAAAAGTGGTCATCGGCACCCTCCAGGCGGCAGGTTATCCGGTTGGAGGGGTTTTTGATGACAACCCGGCGAAATGGGGGCAGGAGATACTCGGCGTGCCCGTAAAAGGCGCGATACAACAGGTGTCTGAGGCAGGGTTCACGGAGGCAGTCATCGCCATCGGGGATAACACTGTACGCCAGAAGCTGGCGAGGCAGATGGACAACCTGCGCTGGCTGACGGTGGTGCATCCCCATACGTGGGTTCATCCTTCCGCGCGAATAGGCGCAGGCAGTGTGGTGTTCGCCGGAGCCGTCATCCAGCCCGAGGCGCAGATTGGCGAACACGTGATTATCAATACCGGGGCAACCGTAGACCACGAATGCATCGTTTCCGATTTCTCGCACATCGCGCCCGGCGCCCATCTCGCCGGCAGGGTGGTTGTGGAAGAGGGAGCTTTTGTTGGCATGGGGTGCAACGTGATCCAGGGATGCAGGGTCGGAGCGTGGACGGTCGTCGGTGCAGGAGCTGTGGTGGTGCGTGACCTTCCGGCACATGTCACCGCTGTGGGAGTACCCGCGCGGGTCATCAAATGGCACGATAGAGAAATGGAGGGGCATCATGGTTAGCCTGTCAACTTCAGCATCCTCAGCCACGAGGTGCGCAAAAAGATTCGCCCCGTGGCCCTATTTTGAAGAAGACGAAATTGAAGCCGCGGTCCGGGTGCTTCGCAGCGGCAGGATAAACTACTGGACAGGGCAGGAAGGCAGGCTGTTCGAACAGGAGTTTGCCCAGTTCGCAGGATGCCGGTACGCCGTGGCGGTTGCCAACGGTTCGGTGGCGTTAGAGCTGGCACTGTACGCGCTGGACATCGGACCGGGCGACGAGGTGATAGTTACCCCGCGTACCTTCGTGGCTTCTGCCAGCTCGGTTGTGCTTCGTGGGGCTAAGCCGGTATTCGCCGACGTGCACCCCGACAGCGGAAATATCACAGCGGAGAGCATCAAAGCCGTGCTGACCCCCCGCACCAGAGCGATTATTGTTGTGCATCTCGGCGGCTGGCCGTGCGAGATGGACGAAATCGTTGCGCTGGCACGTGAACATCGGCTGAAAGTGGTAGAGGACTGTGCGCAGGCGCATGGAGCCACCTACAGAGGCCGCCCCGTTGGGAGTTTGGGGGACGTGGCCGCATGGTCGTTCTGCCAGGACAAGATTATGACCACCGGTGGCGAAGGCGGTATGATTACCACCAACGACCCTGCTATCTGGGAACGGGCATGGTCATACAAGGACCACGGCAAGAGCTACGATGCCGTTTACCACCGTCAGCACCCGCCCGGCTACCGCTGGCTTCACGAATCGTTCGGCACGAACTGGCGCATGACGGAGATGCAATCCGCTATCGGGCGGGTGGTGCTGCGAAAGGTTCCGCAATGGGTGCAGAAGCGAAGGCGCAACGCAGAGATTTTGATGGAACACTTTCAGCAGATTCCTGAACTGCGAGTCCCTGTGCCGCCGGCGCATATCGGACATGCCTACTATCGCTTCTACGTCTACGTCCGCCCGGAGATGCTGAAACCGGACTGGAATCGCGACCGCATCATGGTGGAAATCAACGAAGCAGGCATCCCCTGTACCGTGGGCAGTTGCAGTGAGGTTTATCTGGAAAAGAGCTTTGAGCAAGCGGGTCTGCAACCGCCTCAGCGTCTGCCTATAGCAAAAGAGCTGGGAGAGACATCACTGGCGTTTCTCGTGCATCCAACCCTGGATGAGGAACATATGCAGGACACTGTGCAGGTGGTTGCGAAAGTGATGCAAAAAGCACGCCGATAGTTTTACCTGTTTTGTGCAACCTTTGCTGGTTGTAACAACCAAAGGAGAAGGAGGAACTGACAGGGATGCATTGGTACCAGAAACTGGAAGCTGGTAAAGTTCTGCGCATGATTGCAGATGTGCTGATTGTCAACTCTTCGCTGGCTTTGGCACTGGTACTGCATTATTTGTGGGTGGTGGGAACAGGAAACGTTCAGGATGCTCCTGCCGTTCTGAGACAGTACGCGATACGATTGGTGCACTATGCTCTTGTCCTTACTCCCGTTGCGCTGGCAGTGTTCTCGTGGAGCGGTTTCTACACGCACAGTCGCCTGTATCGCGGACGCTACAAGGCGATTATTATCTCGCAGGCTGTTAGCCTGGTTTATGTGCTGGCAGGCTTCCTTGCCTACCTGTTTCCCCAGTACTTTCCCTTCCAACGGGCGGTGTTGATACTGTCTTGGGCGATCACGCTGGCGACCTGCCTGATGGCGCGGCTCGGACCGCGATTGTGGAAGACCTTTTCCTATGCCGAACGCCGCTATCTGGGCGCCCCCCTTGCCGACCGACCAACACGCAATGTACTGGTGATCGGCGGAGCGGGTTACATCGGTTCTGCGCTCATTCCGAAGCTGCTGGAACGCGGGTACTACGTGCGTTTGCTGGACCTGTTCCTGTATGGGATGGAACCGATTGCTCCGTATGTGAACCATCCCCGCCTCGAGATTGTGCGTGCCGACTTCCGTCAGGTGGATAAAGTGGTGCAGTGTATGCAGGGGATGGATGCAGTGATCCACCTGGGCGCCATTGTGGGCGACCCAGCCTGCGCTATCGACGAGGATTTGACCATTGAGGTAAACCTGGTTGCCACGCGCACCATCGCCGAGATCGCCAAAGGGTTTGGCATCAGCCGCTTCATCTTCGCCAGTACCTGTTCAGTGTACGGCGCCAGCGATGAACTGCTGGACGAACGCTCCTCGCTAAACCCGGTTTCGCTCTACGCCCGAAGCAAGATCGCCTCTGAGCGCGTGCTGCTGGGACTGGCGTCGCCTACCTTCTCGCCCACCATCCTGCGATTTGGCACCATCTACGGGCTGTCCGGGCGCATCCGCTTCGATCTCGTGGTGAACCTGCTGACCGCCAAAGCGGTGGTGGAGGGCAAAATCACCATCTACGGCAGTGACCAGTGGCGTCCGTTTATCCATGTGGATGACGCCGCAACCGCGGTGCTGAAGGTGCTGGAAGCGCCTTTGCCGCTCGTGCGCAACCAGATTTTCAACGTGGGTTCCGACAACCAGAACTACACCCTCCAGCAGGTTGGCGAGACCATCCGACGCCTGGTGCCCACTGCGGAGCTGATTATCATGGGATCCGACGGTGACCGACGCAACTATCGGGTGAACTTTGGTAAGATACGCCGGGTGCTGGATTTCACGCCGCGCTGGAGCCTGGAAGAGGGTATCCAGCAGGTGATCGACGCGCTGAACAGTGGCGTCATCCAGGACTATCGCGATTCCCGATACAGCAACGCCAAGTTCCTCAGTGAGGAGGGCGTGCCTCATCTCATCAGGCACGAGAACGGCTGGGCGTATGCGCTCATTGAGAACGCGCCCAAGGAACCCCTCTCTGTGAGTTACGACGATGCAGAGTGATGTGCTGGTCATCGGCGCGGGAATCGTTGGGCTTGCCACTGCCTATCAGCTCACTCAGCAGTATCCGCACCTGCGCGTGATTGTGCTCGAAAAGGAAGCCTACCTCTGCCAGCACCAATCGGGGCGGAACTCCGGCGTACTGCACTCGGGCATTTACTACCGCCCGGGCAGTATGAAGGCACAAACCTGCCGCGAGGGAAAGGGGCTGATGCAGGCGTTCTGTGAACAGGAAGGCGTGCCGTTTGAGATTTGCGGCAAGGTGATTGTTGCCACCGATGAGCACCAATTACCAACCCTGCAAATGCTCTACGAGCGAGGTCAGGCAAACGGCGTGCAATGCCAGATTATCGACAGCAAGCGCCTGAACGAACTGGAACCACACGCCTCCGGTATCGCGGCAATCCACGTGCCTGAAACAGGGATCGTCGCCTTCGAGCGCGTGTGCGAACGGCTGGCACACCACATCGCCGAAGCAAACGGCACTATCCTCACCGGTGCGAAGGTCATCGGCGTACGGGAAAACACCGATGAAGTGGTGGTGCAGACCACCCGGGGCGACCTCACAGCACGATACGCGGTGAACTGCGCGGGGCTTTACTCGGACCACATCGTGCGACTGAGCGGGCATGTTCCACCTGCCCGTATCGTGCCCTTCCGCGGGGAGTACTATCTGCTCTCCCCCGAAGCGAGGCATCTCTGTCGCAATCTGATTTATCCCGTGCCCGATCCACGCTTTCCGTTTCTGGGAGTGCATTTCACCCGCACGGTAACCGGCGACGTGGAATGCGGTCCCAATGCCGTGCTTGCCTTCGCTCGCGAGGGCTACGGGTGGTCACGCTTTCACCTGCGCGAGCTGTGGGAGACGCTCTGTTATCCCGGCTTCCGACGCCTGATGCGCAGACACTGGCGCACCGGTATGGGCGAGATGTGGCGGTCGTTCAGCAAAAAAGCTTTTGCCCGTGCCCTGCAACGCCTGGTTCCCGATGTACGCGCCGAGCATCTTCAACCTGCCCCGGCGGGCGTGCGCGCCCAGGCGGTCGCCCCCGATGGCAGTCTGCTGGATGATTTCGTATGGATGGATACCCCGCGTATGGTGCACGTGGTGAACGCGCCATCTCCTGCCGCAACCGCCTCTCTCGCCATTGGCAAACGCATCGTGGAAAGACTTGCCCAGAGGTTTTGAGTATGCGTGCTCTATCCGCCATCGTTCCGATTCTGCTCTGTGCATCCGCGCTTGCACAGGACATCGCTCCTGTCACCGCGCCGGAGAATCTGTTGGTGTCCCGTGTGGAGGGCTTGCAACTGGCTCCAGCAACCTCCAGAACATGGAGCACGCAGGACCTGCTCCAGCTTGCCGACGCTCTGCCCGCTGAACAGGCAAACGCTCTGCGCCGACTGGCGCGGGGTGGCAGTGTTGCCCCGGCTAAAGCGGTGGCAGGCTTTGCCTTTGTCACAGCGGAAGACAACCTGCGCCTTGCCGGACGCACGGGGGGCATTATCTCTCTGAGCCAGAATACCGACTTCGTGTTTTCACTGGATACCACACGCTCCCTGTACGAGCAGCGCCCTGTAATGCCCTGGGCGCAGACGGTGCAACTGCGCTTTTATACCTCTCTTGGCGAGTGGCGCATTGGGCAGGCTCCCGTCCGCTGGGGCGGCGGATACTCGGGCGCCATGCTGCTTTCCGATAACGCCCCGCCGCTGTTGCACGCGGATTATCGCAAGGACTGGCACCTGGGCAAACGGCTGGGCACGTGGCACTTCGAGCAGATGGCAGGGATATTCGAAGAGGACGGTTCCCGCCGCTATCTGATGGCCCGCCGACTATATCGAGACCTCTCCCCACGCTGGCAAATCGCCTTTGCCGAGGCGTTCAAGGCGAACAAACTGCCCGATGGGCTGGTCGCCGCGGTGGCGCCTTTCTATCTCTACCAGCTTGTCTATACCTGGTGGCGTTACGATAACAACGATGAATGGTTCAACTATCTCGCCAGCGTGCAAGCTTCTTACCGCTTTGGAAGTCAGCGGATGTACGCAGAACTCCTTCTGGACGACATGCAGGCGCCCCGCTGGCTCACTCGGTACCGCTACAATGTTCCGCGCAAATCGGGAGTACTGTTCGGCTATCAGGTTCGACTTCCCCGCGGCGGGCAGTTCGCGCTGGAGGTCGCTCACACCGATGGCGACCCGGGCGGTGGAACCTATAACTTCAAAAACCCCCAAAACCGATGGACCTACCGCGATGCCGTGCTGGGACATCCGGTGGGCGTCAACCGGGATATGCTGTGGCTGCGCTTTGATACTCCTGTGGGCAGGCACGGCTATCTGGCGGTTGAGCACGTTAACACACGCATGGCAAACGCCTCGCCCGAAGTGTCTACAGGCAAGGGGTGGACAGTCTACCTGTACTGGCTGCACTCACAAAACTACCTGACGGGCGTCTGCTGGCACAAAAGCATCACCCAGGATGACCAGCAAACCCGCTGGCTGTTACAGATTGGTAAGATGTTCTAATTGCCCCGTACTTTTACGAGTTTTTCTGATAGAAAGAGACCACTTATTGACTCTAGGTGATAAAAAAGCGTATGATGAAAACACCCAGAAAAATACTTGCTGGTATCTTTGGCGAAAAGGAGGTGAAATCGTGAACCGGCTCATTGCAGTTGCAGTACTTATGGCTCTGGCTCTGCAGGCGTTTGCGGGCATCCCGGACGTGGAGCCATCCAACAACACCCTGGCCGGCGCTGCGCCGAGCATTAACAACCCCACGCCCTGGGCAGACGTTGGCGTGCTGCGGTTGACGCCCAACGACTCGGATTTCATCAAAATCTGGCTGAACGCCGGTGACTATGTGAGCGTTGTCACCTACCCGCTGGAGTCTTTATATACTCCAGATACGGTTATGGCGTTCTTTGACGGCGTGAGCCCGACCGCGCTGGTATGGAACGATGACGCCGGCGATGGCTACGGTTCCGCTATTCGGTGGCAATCGCCCACATCCGGCTGGTACTACCTCGCCATCACTGGCTGGCACGGCGCAACGGGCAAAGACCAGATTACCTACTATGAAGGAGTTACGCACTCCGAGGACGGCAGGTACATGCTCACTATTGGCGTTGCGCCTGTGCCGGAACCCGCGAGCTTGCTCACGCTTGGAGCGGGCATCGCTGGGCTGATTGGCGTGCGCCGTCGGCGCAAATAGTTGTCCATAACACTTTGTCTGATGACGGGGCACAGCAAATGTGCCCCGTCCTTTTACCCCTACGTACCGTACAATCTGTCCCCGAAGTCGCCGATGCCGGGCAGGATGTACTTTGCCGGGTTCAGCTCCCTGTCCAGCGCAGCGGTGACGATGGGCACGTCGGGATGATGCTTCTGGATGCGTTCCACCCCCTCCGGCGCGGCAACAATGCACACCAGTATCATCTTCTCTGCGCCGCGACTGCGTATCGCTGCCAGCGCCTGGTCTACCGAGCCGCCCGTCGCCAGCATGGGGTCAATCAGCAAAACCGTGCGTCCTTCCACTGGCGGCAGCTTCAGATAGTACGAGTTCGCGATGGCGGTGGCGTGGTCGCGTTCCATGCCAATGTAACCCACCGATACATCGGGGAACAGGTCCACCACCGCCTCCAGCATCCCCAGCCCCGCTCGCAGGATAGGCACAACCACCAGCCTTGCGGTTAACACCATTCCCTGCGTTACTTCCAAGGGCGTTTCCACAGATACTGGTTCGACAGGTAGGTCGCGGGTGGCTTCGATGACCAGAATGGTGGTCAGCTTGCGAGTCAGGGAACGAAAGATTTCGGGCGGTGTGTTTTTGTTGCGCAACTGCGTTAAGAGATGTTGCGCCAGCGGATGATTCACCACTTGCAGATTACTCACCACTCTCCTCCTTTTTCGCTCGCAACCAGCGGATAATGGTCATCATATCTTCCGGTGGTTCGCAGGTGAACTCCATCTCCTGCTGAGTAATCGGATGATTGAAGGATAGGCGATAGGCGTGTAGCGCCTGCCCGCCCATGCGCTCGATGAGCTCCTGCAGGTCACGGGCATCCGTTTTTTTCCAGCCGTACTGCGTCGCCGAGCGTCCTGCGCCATAGACGGGGTCGCCTACCACGGGGTGTCCGGCATAGGCGGCGTGTACCCGCACCTGATGGGTTCTTCCTGTGTGCAGTCGCGCCTCCAGCAGAGAACACACTTTCAGGTTCTCGCGCAGTTCAAACTCGGTGACGGCGGGGCGGGCATTGGGGTCGTGCAGAGGGGCTTTGACGCTCATGCGAGTGCGGTCGCTTTCGCTGCGCCCGATAGGCGCGTCCACTAGCGCCCGCTGAAAACGCGGCACTCCCCACACCAGCGCCAGATAGCGGCGTTCCACCAGTCTTCGCTGGATTTGCTCCGCCAGCGCATGGTGCGCGGTGTCGGTAAGGGCAATGAGTATCAAGCCAGTGGTGTCTTTATCCAGACGGTGTACAATGCCCGGTCGCTCTGGAGCGCCGACGGTGGACAGCCTGCCGAATCGCGCTAGCGCCGCGTTTACCAGGGTGCCGCTCTCCGCGCCGGGCGCAGGGTGCGTGACCATCCCCCGCGGTTTGTTTACCACCGCCAGATGCTCGTCCTCATATAACACCTGCAGGGGGATATGTTCGGGCTGAGGCTCCACCAGGGGCGGTGGCGGCGGTTCGAGGTAGATTTCATCACCTGCTTTCAGGCGCGTGTTGGGTTTTGCCAGCTTTCCGTTCAGCTCCACATAGCCCGCTTCAATCCATCGCTGGATCTGCGCTCGCGACAGGTCGGGCAGGTGTTGCGCCAGAAACACGTCTAGCCGAACACCCTCGTCCGCAGGGGTGGCATGATACAGTAGCGTGCTTGCCGGTTGCTCCATCTCATCTGCATTATATCACGACACGTCTCGTCTGTCAGGCAGCGGGTGTCCTCTCTCGCCAGAGCCGCACCGCTCTGTGCCACTGTACCGCTCCCACCAGCACCATCCCGATGCTCACCCACTGCGCATCCGACAGCCCCAGCGCCAGCACGGTGGAAGTCGCGCCAATACGCCAGAACTCCACCACGAAGCGATAGACGCCATAGAGCACCAGATACGCCCAGAACACTTTACCAGTGGGATGTGGTGGTCTCTGCATCCGCGTCAGCAGGGCGAATATCAGCAGATTGGACAGCGAGGCGTAGATCTGCGTTGGATGACTTGGCGGAGTGTGGAGGTGGGGATTGAACGGGTCCTGAAACGAACACGCCCACGGCAGGTCGGTCGGCACGCCGTAGCAACATCCGCCCAGAAAACAGCCGATACGCCCCACTGAATAAGCCAGCGCCACGGAGGGCGCCAGCACGTCCGCCAGATGGAGGAACGGAATGCCCTTGCGTCGCGCGAGAAACGCCACCGCCAGCCCGCCGCCGATTACTGCCCCGTGAAAGGATAGCCCGCCCTCCCAGAAGTACAGAACATGCACGGGCTGGCTGAGGAACTCTCGCCAGTCCAGCGCAACATATACTAATCGTGCGCCCACTATCCCGCCCAGCGCGGTCAACAGCACAAAATCCAGAATCTGCTCGGCATCTATGCCATAGCGTGGAGCCACACGCATCGCCCACCACACCGCCAGCACGAAGCCCAGCACAATCATCACGCCGTATGAGCGCACTTCGAGCGTGCCCAGATGAAAAAGAATGGGATGCATCTGCCTGATCAGTAGCCTCGCTTCCTCTGTGGTCACCTGCTTGCATTATACCACCGCCTGAGCTCTTTGAATCGCTGAAGCATGGCTTCAGCAATCCATAACCAGCGTCAGCTGGTTTTGTCCATGCGTTGCCTGCGACTTCCAGTCAATAGAAGGGGAGAAAGGCAACCCTGCAACTGGAAGTTGCGGGCTACTCTTAACAAAGCCTCCTTCGGAGGCTGACCCTTTTGGAGTGCTGAAGCTTGCTTCAGCAACTCTTAACCTGCCCGGGCAGGTTTCGTCTTGTGTAGCCTGCGACTTTCAGTCGCAGGGGCAGTATCAGCTGAAGCATGGCTTCAGCAATCCATATCTGAAGTTGCGGGCTGTGCTGGAGCATGGCTTCAGCAATCCATAACCTGCTTCAGTCGCAAGGTCGGAGTACGAGGAGGAGGCATGTGTAATGCTCTGACCTGTGTTCATGCTCCAAAAAAGGAGTTATAGGTCAATTTGCCAAATATTATCGGTGGAATAAAGCGTGAAATCCGAACACATAAGGAGGCTGTTGTGATGCGCAGCAGGAGATGGATGCTGTTTTCCTCGCTGATGCTGATGGCGATAGCCTGGGCCGTGACGGCGAACGTTCAGCCCGAACCGGCTCAGCAAGCCTCAGATCAGGAACAGTGCGCCGACTGTCATGCCGAGGTGGCAGAGCCGTTCAAGAAGAACGCACACGCGGGACTGAACTGCTCGCAATGCCACCCCAACGCGCTGGCGCACCAGAACGCCGGGGACCCCACGCAGGTACTGCCTGTGGTGGATTTTCGCTCGGAGACCTGCGGCTCATGCCATAAATTCCAGTATGAAACCTACATGACCAGTGAGCCGGGCACAGCGGGAGAGTTCGGGGGCACGTCGGCAGACCCCAAAGAGCACCCGAAGACCAAAGACTTTCCCCTGTATAACAAAATCATCGCAGGGCATGGCTTCACTAAAGAATACAACGAAGAGCGGTCGCACCGCTATATGCTGCGCGACCACATCGACATCAAGCGCGGGAAGAACCTCGCCTGCCTGAACTGCAAGTCCACGCAGGTCGCTTACTACTGGGGCAAAGAGTGGAAGGGACTGGAGCTGACCAACGACGGCGACGTGGTGGCGAAGTGGCAGGAGGCAATCAACCGCATCCCCAAAGAGATGCAGGACTACGGCGCATCCTGTGCCCACTGCCATAACCCGCACACCGCGCAGCTGCAGATTATCAACAAAGGCTTGCAGAACGCCATCGGACGCTATGGCGTGAACCCTTACTGGCAAGAGCGCAACGTGAAGAGCTTCGCCAGCGCGGACCAACAGCAGAAGGAGATTCTGGTCTGCGCGCAGTGCCACGTGGAATACGTGTGCGGACCGGGCGCCGACAAGAAAGCGCGCTTCGAGTTCGGCTGGCGCAAGGTGCGCGATCTGGAAGAGTACTACAAACAGCGACACGGCTACCAGCAAGACTGGATACACGATATCATCAAGGAGCCGCTGGTCAAAAGTCAGCACCCTGAAACCGAGACGTTCTGGGAGAGCAAGTACGAACGCGCTGGGGCCTCATGTGTGACCTGTCACATGCCGAAGGTAGCGGTCGGCGGGCGCTGGCTCACCTCGCACTGGCTGGTCTCCCCGCTTCGCTACATAGACAAATACATCAAAGGGGAGAAACTGGGGGCATATCCCTGTGCGCAGTGCCATAACGTTTCTCCTCAAACCCTGCGCGAGCAGGTACTGCGGGTACAGCGTCACGTCAACGAGGTGCAGAAGCGCGTCCAGCAGGCACTGAGCGACAGCATTGATGCCATCGCCGCCGCCAAGCAGGCGAAAGCGGAAGGCAAAACGGTGGACGAGGAGGGACTGCAGAAAGCGGTACGCCTGCACCAGCAGGCGCATGTGCGCTGGGAGAATCTGGTGGTCTCGGAGAACAGCATGGGCTTCCACAACCCCGAAGAGGTGATGAAGGAGCTGAACGAGGCGCTGGATTACGCCCGCCAGGCACAGATGCTGGCAACCCAGGCAGTGCGATAGCCAAGACAACGGCGAGCCTCCCGCCTACCGTTAGCGACATTCCTGTAACGGCTTGGACAGGAGGCTCGCCTGCAAGATATTGGGGACCCCATACCCTCTTTGAACGACGCCCTGTGTCTCTTGACCCCACAGGTATAACGTGCTATGTTTATAGTGCTCAGGTTGGGCGCACCCGTAAACAGGAACGACTGACGCAGGCAGAAAAAGACAGGCTGGACAATTTCATCAACAAACAGCGAATCGCGATGTACAAGCCCATCCAGGTCGCGGAGGTTCTCCACCGTGTGCGTTTACAGCAGGATGGGATGAGCCTTGATAAACTGGATGATGCCGAACACTATCGCAATGCATCCAAACGCTGGAGGGATGCAGTAACGCGCCTGCTTATCGGACAGGTTAGCACCTCTTCCCAACGATTTCAGGATAACCTGTTTGAGAGCAACGCTATTCCACCCCCGTTCCTCAAGCAGCTGGCAGAGATAAACAACCGCTTTGAGGGAGTGGTTGAGAGGTATATCTACTAGAGGTTCGCGCCAAGGCAAAAGGCTATCTTTCGCATCATGAAATACGTCCACGAAGCAGGTGCACAGAAGTTCGACAGCGAACTCTTCCTGTCCCTGTTCGAAGAACACGGCTTGAGGCGCAGTATTGATAAAGCCTATGAGATTGTTGTGTATGCTCTGTTTAGGTCGTTGCTGCAGGCTATCGGCGCCAGGGTAACCATATCGGTTGACCCCACGAAGATGGATGTGCTGAAGGAGTTTGAGGATTTCACGCGCCTTGTGCTGGGGATCGATTCCCAGATATTATCTCGCGAGGTCACGGCGCAGATAAGCCGCACCGGGGTGGCGAACGCAGCCGACCGAGGCTTAGATATGTGGGCAAACTTTGGTCCTGCCGTTCAGGTAAAACACGTTTCTCTATCTGAAGAGTTCGCAGAGGAGGTAGCGGAAGAGGTCAGAGCAGACGAGATCATCATCGTTTGCCGGAGCGCCGAACGCGAGATGGTAGAACGCATCTGCAGGCAGCTGGGACAGCGACTGCGCGGGATTATCACCGAAAGCGAGTTAATCTCCTGGTACGAACGTGCGCTGTCCCCTCAGAGGCAGGACGGTCTGGGTACCAGGCTGATAGAGAATCTGAAAACGGAGCTCAGTGTTGAGTTTCCTTTCAGTGAAAGCTTCCAAGCCTTCTATGAGGAACGTGGTTACGATAGGATACCCCAGCCAGAGGTGGACTGCCCGTTTTGGGAAGAGGACACATGGACAGTAGAATGACTCAAATCAACAGACGTTTCGTGCCGAACCTTACTGTTGAGAAGGCTATCAGCAAGCTGGCGCAGGATGAAACAGGCAAGCGGCAGTACTACCGCCCTGTCTACTCTATCCATAAGTGGTGGGCAAGGCGTCCCGGCACACTCTTTCGGGCGCTGATATTACTGGCTACCCGCCCCGAGATTCGGAATGAGCTGCTGCAGACAGATGAGTATGGTAACCTCGTTCCCGACTCCCCCTACTTCAATCAACAGGACCTGGACGGGTTCGTCATTCTCGACCCGTTTATGGGTGGGGGCACAACGATCGTTGAAGCCAACCGAATGGGTGCGAAGGTTATCGGTTGCGATATTAACCCGGTGGCATACTGGATTGTGCGAGAGAGCCTCAAACCGGTAGATATATGCAAACTGCGCGATTACTTCCATCGTCTGGAGAAAACCGCTGGTGAACGCATCAAAGCATTATATCGCACCCGTTGCATTCACTGCCACCAGCAAGCCGATACTCTGTACGCCTTTTGGGTGCGCACGATTGCGTGTAAGCACTGCGGTGAGGAGGTATTGCTCCACAAACGCACTCTGCTTAACGAAGGGGCAAGTCGTAATCGTCCGCTATCGGAAAGCAACCCTGCAACGGTGTTCTGCCCTTCGTGCCTGAGCCTGTTTGAATGGGGAGGCGGACAGTTCGCAAACTGTCCTGCCTGTGGAGAGCAGTTCGATCCGTACTCCGGCTATTATGATGAAGGGTTCTACCGATGCCCACACTGTGGAGCACAGGACATCTCGTTGTTAGAAACCATCCGGGCTGGAGCACGGCTCCGCGAGGTGCTGATAGCCATCGAGTACTGGTGTCCCCGCTGCAGAGAGCGCCTCTACAAGGCTCCAGACGAAGCCGACAGGCAACTGCTGGGTCGTATTGAGCAGGAATATCTCTCTTTGTACGACACGCTGGTAATGCCTGCTCAGCAGATACCAAAGGGAGCCTCCTCTCGGCGATGGATACAGCATGGTTATTGCTACTATCGCGAACTTTTCAATATGCGTCAAATCCTCGCACTGAACTATCTCATCGAGGGCATCCGCGGCATTGAGGAACGCGAGTATCAGAACTGTTTCTTTACAATCCTGTCAAACATGCTGGAATACAACAATATGATGACACCGTATAACTATCCGCATCGCAAACTGCACCACCTTTTCAACTACCATGCGATGCCACTGACCACCACCCCGGTAGAGAACGCCGTCTGGGGGGCATTCGAAGAGGGAGCGGGCACATTTGTCAACTGCTACAAGCGATACGAAAACGCCAAATCCTATTGTGTTCAACCCTATGAAAAGTTTAAAGATGCTTCAGGACAGGTAGTTACCGTTGTCGCGAAGGGTGAGCAGATTCGCGCCCGATTTGTGGATACTTTCGAAGACTTGATGCGCACCAGCAGGGGAGCGTTACTTCTGTGTCGCGACTCGTCTCGCCTCCCGGAGATACCAGATGGCTCGGTTGATTTTGTAATCACCGATCCCCCTTACTACGACAACGTACACTATTCGGAACTTTCCAATTTCTTCTACGTCTGGCTGTCCATGCTGGTCGATGGGCCGGCGTTTCACCATGAACTGGTGCCGACCGAAGGTGAAGCGGTTGTGAACCGGGAGATGGGAAAACACCATGCGGACTATCAACGACTGTTGACACAGGTCTTCAGCGAATGTCACCGAGTATTGAAAGATAGCGGCAGGCTCATCTTTACGTTCCACCATAGCAAAAGGCAAGCTTGGTGGACGGTCTTTGAAGCGGTCTCTGCTGCGGGATTTCGCATTGTGGACTTCTTTCCTGTTCAGAGCGAATACCGGGTGAATCCCCATATTCGCAATAAACAAGCCATTGATATGGACCTGGTACTGGTGTGTCAGAAGCGAGAACAGCCTTTTGAGGTTCTGTCTGCCTCACCTGCTGACGCGCTGGAACGGGCGATGCAGGTAGTTGGCTTCTATGAAAACGGTAACAGAACCCTTGTGTACTTGCACTTTATCGGGGAGCTACTTCGTTCCGCGAGTTGCGCTTGCGAGGAGGCTCAGCCTTCCTATTCGTGGTTTGAGACAGCGCTGGATATGTTCGACTCGCTGGCAGCAGCAACGAGCACAGAAACGGTCAGCCGCCCACCTGCTGTCCAGCTGGCGCTCTTCGAGAACACGCGCGAGTACAGCTCCGGGCAAGGCGTGTAGCATCTGGTTCGGGGACTGTTTCCCGATGCCACCCGAATGCATCCTGCCGGCAGGACATCTTTCACCCCCTAAACCGTGAAACTGCCTATCGGCGTTTTGTGGAAGTGAACCATCAGCCAGCGGTCATCCTGGCGCACGAAGACGCGCGTCTCATTCGTGGTATTGAAGCGGATGCCGTTCTCATCCGAGCGGGTGACTACCAGCGTGTAGGTGGCGATAGCCACGTTCCCGTACAGTTGCACGCGCGGGTTCACAATATCCAGCCGATACTGCGACGTGGGCGGGCGCAACGCCTTCTGCTGACGCATGTAGTGCAGGTGGAAGTCCAGCGTATCCAGGCGAGCGGGCGTCTCTGACTCGAACGAAGATACATCCTCAGCCACCAGCTCGCGATAGGTATCGGTATCCTGGCAGTAGATGGCGTGTAGCAGCCGTTCCAGCGTCTCCAGCACCTCACGTTGGCGTCGATTCATGGTTCACCTCCACATTGCGCACGGGTGCGCAGGTAATGGTCCACCAGCACCAGCGCCATCATCGCTTCCACGATGGGCACGGCGCGAGGCAGAACACAGGGGTCATGCCTGCCCTTCGCCTTCAGCACTGCGGGCTGGTGGTGAATATCTACCGTCTCCTGCGGCATCATGATGGTGGCGGTCGGCTTGAACGCCACGCGGACAAAGATGTTCTCGCCGTTGGAGATGCCACCCTGAATGCCGCCGGAGTAGTTGGTGCGGGTGCGCACCCGGCCATCATCGTCCACGTAGAAGGGGTCGTTGTGCTGTGAGCCGGTAAGGTCAGTACCTGCAAATCCAGAACCCACTTCGAACCCCTTCGCGGCAGGGATGGAAAGCATCGCCTTCGCCAGGTCGGCGTCCAGTTTGTCGAACACTGGGTCGCCCCAGCCGGCAGGTACTCCGCGTGCCACACAGCCCACAACCCCGCCCAGCGAGTCTCCCTCTTTGCGCGCCTGTTCTATCGCCTGCGCCATCGCCTCAGCAACCTGCGGGTCGGGACAGCGCACCGAGTTCGCCTCCACCTGTTCCAGCGTCACCGTATGGGGGTCTATCTGGGCGCGCAGGGTGTGTATCTTCTCCACCCAGCCTACAATCTCCACGCCCAGCTGTCGCAGAATCTTTTTGGCGATGGCTCCTGCCGCCACCCGCCCAACCGTTTCCCTCGCGCTGGAACGTCCCCCACCACGCCAGTCGCGAATGCCATAGCGCGCCTCGTACGTGTAATCGGCGTGAGAGGGGCGATAGAGGTCTTTAAAATCGGCGTATGCTTCGGGACGAGCGTCCTCGTTCCACACCAGCAGGCAGATAGGCGTGCCCAGTGTCTGCCCCTCGGAGACGCCCGACAGGATGTGCACCCTGTCGCTTTCCCGCCGCTGGGTAACCAGCTTACTCTGCCCAGGGCGCCGCCGGTCCAGTTCAAACTGTATCTCCTCCACCGAGATGGGCACGCGCGGCGGACAGCCGTCAATCACAACTCCCACTGCTCCACCGTGCGACTCACCGAAGGTGGTGATGCGAAAAAGATGTCCGAACGTGTTTCCCATATCGCTTTACCGCTTCCATTATACGGGTGCAATGCAGGCAAAATCAACCGATGTTTGCAAGGAAATCGCCTTTACCGCCTCTAAATGTACATCTGCATTCCTGCCAATGGAGGAGCAAGATGAACGTTCATATCACACCGTCTGGGAAAAAGCTGATCACCGTTATTCCGGGGGACGGCATCGGTCCAGAGTGTATCCAGTCCGCTCTGCGTATCATCGAAGCCACCGGTGCACCGCTGGAGTGGGAAGTGCGCGAGGCGGGTGCCAGTGTGTTCAAGAAGGGACTGGAATCGGGTGTGCCCACCGAGACCATCGAGTCCATCCGCAAGACGCGCGTGGTGCTGAAGGGTCCCCTCGAGACTCCCGTCGGCTACGGCGAGAAGAGCGCGAACGTGACCCTGCGCAAACTGTTCGAAACCTACGGCAACATTCGCCCGGTGCGCGAGCTGCCCAACGTGCCCACCCCGTACAGCGGGCGTGGCGTGGACCTGGTGGTGGTGCGTGAGAATGTGGAAGACCTTTATGCCGGCATCGAGCACATGCAAACGCCCGGTGTGGCGCAGTGTCTCAAGTTGATCTCGCGCAAAGGTTGCGAAAAGATTGTGCGTCTGGCGTTCGAACTGGCGCGGGCGGAGGGACGCAAGAAAGTGCACTGTGCCACCAAGTCCAACATCATGAAGCTCACCGAGGGCATGTTGAAGCGCACCTTCGAAGAGATTGCGCCCGAGTATCCCGACATCGAAGCCACCCATATCATCGTGGACAACTGTGCGCACCAGCTGGTGAAGCGACCGGAGCAGTTCGACATTATTGTCACCACGAACATGAACGGCGATATCCTCAGCGACCTGAGCTCCGCGCTGGTGGGTGGATTAGGCTTTGCACCCTCAGCAAACATCGGCAACGATGTGGCGATTTTCGAGGCGGTGCATGGCTCCGCGCCGAAGTACGCAGGCAAGAACGTGATTAACCCCACGGCGGTTATCCTCTCGGCGGTGATGATGCTTCGCTATCTGGGCGAGTTCGAGGCAGCCGCGCTGATTGAGAACGCCGTGCTGGTTACCCTCGAGGAGGGCAAGGTACGCACAGGCGACGTGGTGGGCTATGACAAATGCAACACCACCACCGAGTACACCGACGAGATTATCCGCAACCTCGGCAGGAAACCGAGCACCGTCAGCGTGCGCGAATACAAACCCATCCGCCTGCCACAGGTCAGCGCCGAGCCGGTGCTGGTTCGCCCTAGGAGCCGCCGGGTGGTGGGGATGGACGTGTTCGTGGAGTTCGACGGCAATGCGGAAGCGCTGGGCAAAGGCATGGAGCAGATAGCCGAAGGGACCGCGCTGAGGCTGAAAGCCATCGCCAGCCGCGGCACGTTGGTGTACCCGGCGGTCGGTTTCATGACCGACCAGGTAGACCACTGGAGCTGTCGGTTCGTTCTGCGTGACGAGACAGGCGACCTGAGCGAAGCGCAGGCGACCGAATTGCTTCAGCGCATCGGCAGCCGATACCGGTGGACGCATGTGGAGAAACTGCACGAGTTCGACGGAAACCCCGGCTTCACCAAAGCGCAAGGCGAGAACTAGGCAGGACGATGAAGGGGGCAGTATGCGTACTGCCCCCGTATGTCCCGCTGAACGTCAGCGAAGAATCTCGTTCCTGAACCTTCTATAGTGACGGCTCCCATAATGTAATTCCCCCTCCCTGTTGGGATGCTGTATACTCTAACTGTAGAGAGGAGGTTTCTCGTGATGGCACAGCAGTTGCGACACGACTGTTTTGCAGTGCTGGGTGCTGGCAACGGCGGGCTGGCGATGGCAGCCCATCTCACCCTCAAAGGTATCCACGTCCGCCTCTGGAACCGCAGTCCCGAACGATTGTTACCCATTCAGCGTTCTGGCTACATTCAGCTGGTCGCCAGTGCAGAACGCGATGACCTGCCGCATGGTCAGGCACGTGTGGAGGTAGTCACTGCGGACATTGCCGAAGCGGTTGCCGATGCGCGCGTGCTGATGGTTGTGGTTCCAGCCACAGGTCATGCCGAGGTTGCCCAGCGGGTGGCGCCGCACCTGCGCGATGGTCATATCATCGTACTGAACCCCGGGCGGACGGGTGGCGCACTGGAGGTTCTGCATGTTCTCCAGCAGCAGGGCGTCAAGGCGGATGTGATTGTCGCTGAGGCGCAGACGCTGTTGTACGCCAGCCGTGCCTTGAACCCGGGACAGGTGCAGATTTTTGGCATCAAAAACAGCGTGCCCGTCGCCGCCATCCCTGCGTATCGCACACCGGAGGTGGTGAAGGCGCTCTCGGTGGCGTATACGGAGTTCGTTCCGGGCGACAACGTGATGAAGACCAGCATGGAAAACATCGGCGCCATCTTCCACCCGGCGGTCACGGTGCTTAACGCAGCACGCATTGAAAGCACCCACGGTGATTTCGAATACTACATTGACGGCATCACCCCGTCGGTAGCGCAGATTCTGGAGAGGATTGACTCGGAGCGGGTGGCAGTCGCGGCAGCCATGGGTTTCAACTGCATGACCGCCCGCGAGTGGCTGTATATCGCCTACGGCGCGTCGGGCATGACCCTGTTTGAAGCCATCCGCGCCAACCAGGGCTACTACGGTATCAAGGCGCCCCCCATCGTGCACCATCGTTACCTCACCGAGGACGTGCCGATGAGCCTGGTGCCCATTGCGTCGCTGGGCGATATGCTGGGTGTGCCCTGCCCAACGATTAAAGCCATTATCCATCTGGCGAACCTAATGCACGGATGCGATTACTGGCACACGGGCCGCACTGTTGAGAGCATGGGGCTGGCAGGACTGAGCTTGCGCGAGCTTCGTTTGCGTATTCTAGAAGGTATCCCTGCAGAACGGAGGTGAACCCCATGCAAAGAATACTGCAGGTCGATGAGGTCTTCGGCTTCATCCATCCTGCCGTAGACGCCCATACGCTGGGCATCAGCTCGGTGGGGCAGTTGCTGGAAGATTGCGGTTACTCCGTGGTGATTGCCGATGCACGGGTGTGCGACGCCGCCAACGAACCATCGCACCTGGACAACATAGAGATACTGTTGAACTGGATCCGTCAGCATAGGATTACCCGATTGGGCTTCAGCTATCGGCTCGACCCCATGGAGGGCGCAGTACGCTTCGGCAAGCTACTTCACCACCTGCGGGAACGTCGCCAGTTCGCGGAACAGGGCGGCCCCCTGCGAGGCATCTACTTTGCGGGATTACCAGCCGCCTGCGAGAGAGTGGTCCGGGAACATGGCAGCTTGGTAGAGGTTTTCGACGGCGACGAGACACCCACCGAAACCCTGCGCAAACTGGGCGTTCCTTCTGAGCGCATCCCCCCGGCGATGAGCGCAGAGGTAGATTACGACGAGTTCCGTCTGCGCTTCGGGC
>CAZOGB010000055.1:0-25142 GCA_964579145.1 uncultured bacterium
CCCGTACCCCTCCACCAAACGACTGGCAAGGGCGATTTCGTTCGCGCTGAGGGGGGCGGGGTTCCACTCCGCGCCGAACTGTCGGGCTATTCCTGTGCAAAGCGCCTGAATCAGAGCATCCTCCGCAACGCCTATCAGCGGCGAGGGGACAGGCTCTTTCCAACCTTGCAGGCAACCGCGCAGGGCGTCGGGCAGCGGCTGGAAGGGGATGCTTATCTGCTCCAGCACCACGTCTCCGCGACGATACTGTGCGCCGCCAGCCAGCTTCACCCCATCAGGAGTGGTCAGGTCGCCGGGCAGGGCGTGGTCAAAGCAGTTGGCGGAGGAGGCACGCAGGTGGCGAAGGTCGGTGCGAGAGACAGGGCGCGTCTCGATACCCAAAAGGCGAAACCCCTCTGAAAGGGCGTGTACGATGCGCAGGTGCACCTCCACCACCTGATGGGCAGGCAGAAAACAGTGCAGGGGAGCCACCACGCTCAGCGTCAGGTCATGCCCGTGTAACACCGCCTTTCCACCGGTCAGCCGCCCCACTACCTGCACACCCCGCTCCCGGCACAGGGCGAGATCCAACACCTTCTCCGCCTTCTGGAACCTGCCAAGCGAGACCGACGGGCTTCGCCAGCGATAGAACCGCACGGTGGGCGGCTGTTCGCCTGCAAGCACCGCTTCTAGGATGGCTTCGTCTACCGCCATGTTCCAGCCAGCATCTCCTGCCTCGCTCCGCACCAGCCGCCACAGGTTCGCCATCAGGTGTCAGCCTCTCCAGCAGACACACAGCTCCTTTGCTGCTTTCGCCTCGTCCAGCCGGCGCACCGGGGTATGATGCGGAGCCTCATGCAGCAACTCCGGGTGCTCACGCGCTTCCTCGGCAATCCGATGCAGGGCGTCGATGAAGGCGTTCAGCGTCTCCACGCTTTCGGTTTCGGTCGGCTCAATCATCAGCGCTTCGGGCACAATCAGCGGGAAGTACATGGTGGGCGGATGAAAGCCGTAATCAATCAGTCGCTTGGCAATGTCAAGGGCGCGCACGCCGTATTCGGTTTTAAAGCGTTGAGCCGTTAACACGCATTCATGCATGCACATCCGGTCGTAGGCGGCGGGGAAGATATCCTGCAGTTTCACGCGCAGGTAGTTCGCGTTCAGCACGGCGTATTCGGCGACCGCGCGAAGCCCTTCCGCCCCCAGCGTGCGAATATAGGCATACGCCCGGACGGCGTTCAGGAAGTTGCCATAAAACGAGTGGATGCGCCCAACGCTCTGTGGGCGGTCGGTCTCCAGCGCGAAGCTGCCATCAGGTCGGCGGACGAGCAGCGGCACGGGCAGGTATGGCTCCAAAAAGGCTTTCACGGCGATAGCGCCCGCTCCCGGTCCGCCCCCTCCGTGCGGGGTGGAGAAGGTTTTGTGCAGATTGAAGTGCACCGCGTCAAAGCCCATATCGCCCGGGCGGGCAATCCCCAGCAGGGCGTTCATGTTCGCGCCATCGCAGTACACCAACCCTCCGGCGGCGTGCACCACCTCGCACACCTCGCGCACGTGCGTCTCAAACAAGCCCAGCGTGTTGGGGTTGGTCAACATCAAACCGACGGTATCAGCTCCTGCCGCTTCCTTCAGTGCACGCAGATCGATACAGCCTCTCTCGTCGGAGGGAAGGGTGCGTACCGTGAACCCGCACGACGCGGCGGAAGCAGGGTTCGTTCCATGCGCCGAATCGGGCACAAGCACCACTTTGCGCCGGTCCGCTTCACCGCGGCTGGCGTGGTATGCCTTGAAAATCATCAGGCTGAGGATTTCGCCATGTGCGCCCGCTGCGGGTTGCAGGGTGACCGCATCCATGCCCGCGATTTCGCCCAGATACTGCTGGATCTCCCATAAGAGCTGCAGCGCGCCCTGCACGGTGGATTCGGGTTGCAGAGGGTGCAGCTGGGCAAAGCCGGGCAGCGCGGCGATTTTCTCGTGGACGCGAGGGTTATACTTCATGGTGCACGAACCAAGTGGATAAAAGCCGATTTCTATCCCGTAGTTGCGCTGAGAGAGGCGTACGTAGTGACGCATTACCTCTGGTTCGCTCACTTCGGGCAGGGGCAGGTCCTCTCGCAGGTTCTCTGCACCCAGCAGGTCTTCTATCGGGCGTTCGGGGACATCGCACTCAGGCAGGTTTGCCCCACACCTGCCGGGCGAGGACATCTCATAAATCAACGGTTCCATGCTCAATAACTCCATTTTCAACGGTCTGCTATCTGTATGATAACATATCCTCCATTGAAGAGACAATTGGTAGAGACAACCCTGCGGATGGAAGTTGCGGGCTACCCCCATAGCGAAGCCTCCTGCGGAGGCTATAACCTGCTTCAGCAGGTTTCGCTCTGTGTTGCCTGCGATTTCTAATCGCAAGGGCAGAGTAGGGAGGCGTCCTTGCGAACCTGCCTGTTTTTTTGCTAACATATACACGTTGAAACTAATGGACTGGGATTGGGATGAAGATAAGAGGAGACTGGATAGGTCGTCTGCTGGGTATCGCGGTATTTCTGCTGGGCGTTGGTGTGCTATGGATTGTCTTTCGTGAAGCACACCAGATGTTTACCGAACCCCTTCCCTCTGCCGAGAAGTCTCTACCGAAACTGGGGCAAATCGGGATAGACGTGCTGAAGAAGCTGGGCGTGCTGGTGGTGATGACAGTGGCCGGCTCGTTGATTGCGAATAAAGGGGTGCAGATGTATTTCGCCGCGTTAGGCGTTGCCCCTGTCAAATCGCTGGAGAAGGTCGCTGCCGAATCGGGTTCCTCTTCGGAACAGAAAGGTGAGTAGAGGTCTGGGGCACTGACGTACCCCAGACCTGAACAGTGCTAAGCAGTTCTCCGCCGTCGCCACAGGATGCCTGCTACCCCAATTGCCAGCGCGGTTATGGACGCGGGTTCAGGCACAGGCACAAGATCCAGCGTCAGGGTCGGTCCCGCCAAACTGCTGTGCGAGTAGCCGGCATAGGTTGCTGCCACGGCATCATCGGCGGGTGAGACCACTATACGGATAGTGCCACCGCTGTTCAGCTGGCTGATCAGGTAGCTCTTCGCTTCTGGAGTCAACAACAGGGTGTTCTCGAAGATGGTTCCATCCGCTGTTGGCGTGTAGATTCCCGACCCCAGGTAGTAGCGGGGTTGCAATTGCGCCCCCAGTCCGTTGGGCAGGTCGGTTGCGTCCCATGTCAGCGGCGGGGGAGTGCCAGGGTCAATGCTGGTGGTTGTGTCTTCCGTCAGCCAGATGTTGATACCGCCCGCTGCGCTGAACGAAGCACGGTCTTCGGTGAGTACCAGTCGGATGCCTGTGATGTCCGCCACAGGCAGGGTCAGACCGAAGCTGCTGGCGCTGAAGTCCGCCACGCCGAAACTGGCGAACGCACCGTTGTTGTTACCTTCAATGTTGAAAAAGTTTTTGCCTGAACTGCCCGTACGCGGTCCGTCAGGTCTTACAGTGGCGTTGTTTACTGCCTCTGCGCTCACCGTTAACTGTGCGTGTGCCCCAGCAACAAGGGCGAGCAACAGCGAAACGGCAAGCATCATGCGAACTCGCATCTCAGCTTCCTCCTTTCGCTAATGGATTGACACCGGCATTATACCACTGCCCTCGCTAAAAGTAAATTATGGGCGTGCAGTGCCAAATCCTGCTGAATCATTGCCCTGTTGGCTGGCGTCCAAATTGGCTACCAATGGCAACCACTCGCAAATTGGGGTACACTGAATACGGTATCGGCGACCGGACCTTGTGCAAATGGAAGCAACTGCAGGCACGGTTGCTGCGTCTTACATGGTGAAGGAGGGCGGTTCATCTATGCCTGTGGAACAAAGCGAGGCGATAGAGACCATCCGCGTCCAGCTCAACTTTCCGCTGGAGCGGGTGAAAGAACCCATCGTGTACCGGCTGGTCAAGGACTTTGACCTGATACCCAACATCCGCCGGGCGAACATCGACCCGCACATCGGTGGCTTTGTCTTTCTGGAGCTCACCGGCTCGTCAGCACAACTGCATCGCGCCATCGAGTTCCTGAAAGAGCAGGGCATTACGGTCAGCACTATCGGGGTCAACGGCGCCGAAGAGTGGGTGGTAGGATGAGCACCGAGTCCGCAGCGTACCTCTTGCCCGTGGAGGAGGATGAAGCGGTTGCCTCGGTGGGCGAAAACATCGTGAAGCACTTCTTCACCTTCGCCTCACCCGAGGAGCCGTTCATTCTGGAAAACCGCCAGACCCTGCCGCGTGTGGATGTAGCGTACGAGGTGTACGGCGAGCTGAATGCCGCGCGGGATAACGCGATTCTGGTGCTTCACGGGCTAACGGGCAGCTCGCACGCAGCGGGCAAATATGCTCCCTACAACCGCACGGTCGGCTACTGGGACGGGCTGATCGGTCCAGGCAAGGTGTTCGACACCGAGAAGTACTGCGTCATCGCGCCGAACGTGCTGGGAAGCTGTCGGGGGAGCACCGGTCCGGCGTCCATCGACCCGCGCACGGGCAAGCCCTACGGGCTGCGCTTTCCGATAGTAACCATCCGCGACATGGTGCGCGTGCAGAAGGTGTTGCTCGACCATCTGGGCGTACGACGCCTGAAGCTGGTGACAGGCGGCTCGATGGGCGGGATGCAGGCGCTGGAGTGGGCGGTGATGTATCCCGATTTCATGGACGCGGTGGCGCCTATCGCCTGCAGTGCGCGTCTGTCGGCACAGGCTATCGCCTTCAACGAGGTGGGCAGGCGAGCGATTATGCTTGACCCCAACTGGCGCAAGGGGGAATACTACGAGGATGGGCAGTCGCCACGTCAGGGGCTTGCGCTCGCGCGGATGATAGGAACCATCACCTATCTCTCCGATGAGATTATGCAGCAGGTATTCGGGCGCAAACCTGCCAGCGAAGAGAGCGCATTGGAGCACGACTTACATGCCCGCTTCGACGTGGAACGCTACCTGCATGAGGAAGGAGAGAAACTGCTCAAGCGCGACTTCGACGCGAACAGCTATCTCTACCTGACCAAGGCGATGGACCTGCACGACATCAGCCGCGGCTACGCCAACCTGGAGGAGGCTCTGAGCCGCATTCAGGCGCGCGTGCTTCTCATCTCGATACGCTCCGATATTCTGTTCCCGCCCTATGTGATGCGTGAAATCCATGAGATGTTGAAACGATTGGGCAAGCGTTCGGAGTATTTCGAAATGGATTCCGCCTACGGGCACGATGCGTTTCTGGTGGAGTATCGCAAGATGATACCGCCCCTCCGCCATCTTATGCAGCAACTGGAGGAAGAGTGCGAATGACACCGGTCATCGAGGTTCAAGACGTACACAAGACGTACATTCTGGGCAAGACCCACGTGCACGCTCTGCGCGGGGTGTCCCTGAAGGTCTACCCGGGCGAGTTCGTGGCGATAATGGGACCGTCGGGGTCGGGTAAGTCCACCTTTATGAACATCATTGGATGTCTGGACCGCCCGACGCACGGTTCGTATCGGCTGGACGGCATTGAGGTCGCCCGGCTCAACGACAACCAGCTGGCGGAGATACGCAACCGCAAGATTGGGTTCGTGTTCCAGCAGTTCAACCTGTTGCCGCGTACCACGGCTCTGCGCAATGTGGAGCTGCCCCTGCTGTATAATGGGCGGTTTCGCGACCGTCACGAGCGTGCCAAACGTGCTCTGGAGGCGGTTGGGCTGGGGCATCGTATCAACTCGCGCCCGAACGAGCTGTCGGGTGGCGAGCAACAGCGTGTGGCAATCGCCCGGGCGCTGGTGAACGACCCGGCGGTCATCCTGGCAGATGAGCCAACGGGCAACCTGGACAGCCGCCGCGGCGAAGAGATTATGGCGATTTTCCAGAAGCTGAACGACGAGGGCAAAGTTATCGTGCTGGTCACCCACGAGTGGGACATCGCCCGTCATGCCAAACGCATCGTGCGCTTCCGCGACGGCAAAATCGTGGGCGACGAGCCGGTGACCGAGCGGCTGATCGCCGAGGAGATTCTGAAGACGCTCCCGGCTGTAAGCGACGAAGACGAAGAGGAGGAGATGGTGACGGCATAATGGGGCATGGTATGTGAACGGTGAAGACATTTTGGAAGGCAAACGGGCTGTCCGTCCGCACGAAAAGGGCACGAGCGGACTGGTGCACGCCTGGAGGCGTGCAGAGCGAGTAGTTTCCGGGCGAGAGGAGGTGCGCCCTGTGGAGAGAATTGCGATATTCATTGACGGTCCCAACCTGACCTACACCATGCAGCAGCTGGGCTGGGACGTGGATTTCGGAAAACTGTTGCGTTACTTCTCGCGAGGCGGCAGGTTACTGCGCGCGTTCTACTATGCGTCGCGTCGGGAAGGCGAGTTCGACCCGATGCTGAGCTTTCTGGACTACCTGGATTACAACGGCTACACGGTGGTTACCAAACCGCAGAAGCGGTACTACAATCCCGCCACCGCGCAGTACGAGATTAAAGGTAATATGGACATCGAGCTCGCCATTGATATGCTCCTGCTGGCGGACTATATCGACCGTGCCGTGCTGTTCAGCGGAGATGGCGACTTCCGGCGACTGGTGGAAGCGGTGCAGATGAAAGGAGTGCGCGTGGTGGTGGTCAGCACTATCCGCACGCTCTCACCGATGATTGCCGATGAACTGCGCCGGCAGGCGGACGAGTTTGTGGACCTCGCGGACGAAGACGTAAAGCGCGAAATCATCCGCGCCTGAGGTGATGCATGACCCGTGTAGGGGGGCGCTGGCGTTATCTGTTGCGAGGAGTCATGTTGACCCTCGTAATAGCGGGGATTTTGCTGTATATCCCCCTGCCCATGTTACCTGCCAGCGTGCTGGGCTACCGGCAGACTTTGGTGACGTTTGGTGTGGTGGTGGTACTGGGCAAACTACTCTACGATACCCTGTTCTATGACCACTACTGGCCCTGAAAAGCGCTGCGAGGGAAGGGGGCATTACCTTTCACCGCATCACCTCTGGAGGGCGAGGCTCCCCACCAAGCCGTCCTAACACAGGGTGAGGGCATTCAGCGGCTTATTCTTCAGGCTGATAAGCGGATACGCGCCTACGAAAGCTCATTCGCCCGTTCGATGGCTGCGGCGACAGCTTCAATCAACGCGGAGCGCACCCCCGCCCGCTCCATCACCACCAGCGCGGCGATGGTGGTGCCGGCAGGAGTGGTGACCATATCTTTCAGCTGAGCGGGATGCATTCCCGTCTCCAGCACCATTTTCGCCGCGCCCAGCAGGGTCTGCGCCGCCAGAAACGTGGCGATGTCACGCGGTAGCCCGGCACGAACGCCGCCGTCAGACAGCGCCTCGATCATCAGGTAAGCGTAGGCAGGACCGCTGCCGCTGATGGCGGTGACGGCGTTCAGCAGGTGCTCTTCCACTTCTACTGCTTCGCGGTAGTCTCCCTCTTGAGAGCAGTTAGTCCAACAGGGTATACTTCACATAAAAGACATCGAAGAAACGCTCTGTGAAACAAATGGCGAAAATGGAGATTTTTGCCCCAACGCTGACTGCCCACACTACCAAGAGAGGCACACACCCGAACACCTTGCCAACATCATCCGAGCAGGGAAAACCCGCAAGGGCGTTCAGCGCTATCAGTGCAAGACGTGTGGCAAGTATTCGTGCAGACCACAGGCACTATCTTCTACCGCAAACGCACGTCTCAAGAGGAGATACTGGAGACATTACCCTGCTGGCGGAGGGTGCTCGCATTAGCCCATTGACACGGGTCAAAGGGCACAAAGTAGTCTTGAGATGCTAACTGCTCTTAAAGGGGAGACTACGGTGGATGGGGTTCAGCTAAAAGTTCAAAAGTCGAGGCCTCTCCGCCCACGGGGAGGTCAGGTGGGGCTGTACTACGTCGCAGGGAGGAAAGGGGATTGACCTCTCACCTTACCTGTAGTCAATACCGACCCGCACACAAAAGATATTCTGATCTATCTCATTAAGCAGGAATGACATCCAATAGAACAAAATCGTTTCCTGAAAGAAACCTCTCCGAGGAGGGTGCTGGCATGCGAACATGGGAGCAATGGGTACGATGGGTTACACGTCGCTACGGACTGAGTGTGTGCGATGCAGAAGACATTGTGCAGGATACGGTGCTTTATCTGCTTGAGGCTTATCGGCGATGTCATCCAGATGCCTCTGAGGCTGACCTACAGAATTATTTGGACACATTACCCGCGGGATTAATATGTCTCGCCCTGCGTTGTCGCGTGCTTAACCTCTGGAGGTCGCGCCAGAGGGAACACCAGGCGCTGGAAAAATGGGCATTGTTGCATATCGAGCCGAAAGATTCCGTAACTGAAGCGTTTACCCTTTTGGAAGAGAGTCTCTTGTATCAGCAACTTCCACCGCCAGCACGAGAAATCTACACGCTGCTTGAGGCAGGATTTAACTGGCGCGAGATTGCCCAGAAGCTAGGGATCGGTCAAAGCGCCGCTAAGATGCGTTTTCAGCGTGGAATTGAGGCGGTCCGTAAAGTGTGGAACATCCCATGTGACGATATCAGCATTTATGGTGTTATTGATAATGGAAACAGCAGGCATTCACACATAGAAACAAAAAAGGAGGTAGGGGGTAATGAAAGGGCAGAGGAAAGCAGTGCTAGTAGCAAGTGCATTACTGGTCGCCAATCTCTTGGTGCTACCAAACACTCTCGGCGATCTCGTCGCGCAAAACCTGCGGTGGGGGGGGTAGTAAACAGCCATAATTATGGCTGTTCCAGCAAGGCGTTATCTAATCATGTCGAGCAGCACAAGCAAAAGACGGCAGGGAACGAACAACTAGTGACTTTGCAAGCGAAGCTGGGTTCACCCGCCCTGTCGCGAACGAGAAGAAGCCTTCAGCCCAATAGCATCGTGGCAACACTCAGTTACATGCCGATGATAGCTACCTCAGAGTGTCTCGACTGTTCAGCCAAAGACACGTTCGATGCGAACTCGTACTGCAAGAAGGTGTACGGTAGAGATTGCAGCGGCTCATGGTGGCCATTCAATAATGAATACACCTTTCATTGGAGGTACAAGGTGTACCGTTGCCCAGATGGCTATTTCTACGAGTGCAAAGGGCCGGAACAAACAAATGATTGCTGTGCAACGAGCAACACTGCGGACCAACCTTGTGAGGTCCCAGCGCATCCTCCGAATGACTCGAGCCAGGACCTGGAGTCATGCGCCGAGAGAGGTGGGATTTAGCCTTTTTGCCCCTTAGACCATTTTGCGAGGAGGTGCAAAAGTACGAGCATCTCCTCGCCACGAGGTGAACAGCATGCAACGACAGCGAGAAGTGTCCATTTGGGCGGTGCTGGCAGTGCTTCCGCCCTTGCTACTCTGGGCGTGTGTCGCGTTATCCATGCTCCTGTTCTCGCTGGTGCTTGGTACTCCAATCGGAGGAGATAACCGTCTACCAGCCCACTGGTATGAGTGGTTGGTGATATGGATACTGGCTGTACCGCTCTCAGCAGGCGTCTATCTCCTCGTTACAACAACAGACACTGTGAAACAGAAGAAATTGACCAGGTTTCTGGTGATATATTTCCTGTTCGCATTTCTGTTTCCCAATCTCGACAGGCTCATTCATCCGCAGAAGCTCGTGATGGATTCGGTTCTAATGCTGGCGCAGTTGGTCGGGATGGGTATATATGTGGTGGCTACTTACTTTGTTGCTATAGGACTGAACAACATCAAAGACCTTTAAGGAGATGATTCCAATGCGGGAACGAGCACGTGGCTGGACACTTTTGGAAATACTTATCGTGATCCTGATTATTTCTTTGCTGGTAGCCCTGCTGATACCGGTGGTATCCAGCGCACGTCGAGCCGCGAAAAAAACGGTATGCGCCTCTCAATTGCGGCAGCTACACTTGGCATGGTCGCTTTACCTGGGCGATTACAGCGGCTCGTCAGGCGATCTGGCGACCTGGGCGCCCAGAGCGGACAACCTTGCCTCATATGTCAAAAATCGCTCTGTGTGGATATGTCCTCTGGATCCAGCCGAAGAGGGGATCTTTCAGGAAGATATGCAATACCCAACCAGTTATTTTTATCTTAAGCGCACGATTGCCGAAGATGTCCTCAAAGTGGATAGTAACCCAGGACTGTTCGCCTGTATGTTGCACGAAAACTGTAAGAATCCATATATCAGTGGCTCTCCAGAGGGAATCATCTGCTGGGGACGCCGTGCCCTCTTGCGCGTCCATCTGGACGGCTCCGTACATCCGGCAAGTTATTACCCCATCTGCCGCTACGACTCGAAAGGCGAGCGAGTCGGATTTGGGGAGGCTTTCTGGTTACTTTTCACAAACCAGTTCTGTTTGCCCAGTTTTCATTCCGACTTCTGTACAAACTGGCGCCCCTGTCGCGAGGAGGACGTCAGGCAGAGAGCAGGTGACGGTTAACCACTTGCGTCTGCCCTACGAAAGCTCATTCGCCCGTTCGATGGCTGCGGCGACAGCTTCAATCAACGCGGAGCGCACCCCCGCCCGCTCCATCACCACCAGCGCGGCGATGGTGGTGCCGGCAGGAGTGGTGACCATATCTTTCAGCTGAGCGGGATGCATTCCCGTCTCCAGCACCATTTTCGCCGCGCCCAGCAGGGTCTGCGCCGCCAGAAACGTGGCGATGTCACGCGGTAGCCCGGCACGAACGCCGCCGTCAGACAGCGCCTCGATCATCAGGTAAGCGTAGGCAGGACCGCTGCCGCTGATGGCGGTGACGGCGTTCAGCAGGTGCTCTTCCACTTCTACTGCTTCGCCAAAGGACGTGAAAATCTCGTGCGCGGCGGCGGCGTGTTGCTCGGTGGCATAGCGCCCGCGCGAATAGGCAGCAGCACCAGCCCCAACGATGGCACAGGTGTTCGGCATGGCGCGAATCACCGGCGTGCCGGGAGGTAGCAGGTCCTCAATCCGGGCGATGGGAATGCCCGCCGCGATGGAGATAATCAGCTTGTCAGGTGTGATGGAGGGGGCAATCTCCTCCACCACGTCGTGAATCAGGTACGGTTTCACGCACAGCATCACGATATCCGCCTGCCGAGCCGCTTCCACGTTCGACTCTGCCGAGCGGATGCCCAGCTCCTTGACCAGAGCCTCCACCTTTTCGTGATGCACGTCGGTGGCGATGATTTGCTCAGGCTCCACCGCCTTCGCCTTCAACAGCCCGCGACAGGTGGCGGAACCCATCGCCCCCGTGCCGATGACCGCAATGACTTTGCCCTGCAGACTCACCGTTCGCGTTCACTCCATGAGCCGTTATGAAAATCGTCGATACTGGTGGTCTCGACCTGTACGTTGGCGGGCGCAAACAGGAACACCTGCTCATGCACACGCTCCACCGTGCCCTCCAGCGCATACACCACGCCCATCAGGAAGTCGATAATGCGCTCACGCACGCGGCTCTCGGCATACTGGAAGTTCACCACCTGCTGATGCCCCGCTTTCAAGCCGTCCGCTGCGCGTTTGGCATCCTCCATCGTGCGCGCGTACAGGACGTTGACATGCTGTGCTGCCCGCGCATGCAGACGGATGACCGTGCCGCCGTCCTCTTCTTCGTCTTCGCCTGCTCCAAACAGCCGCTCGCGTAGCCGGGACCACCACGAGCGACCTTCTTCTTCCTCAAACGCTTGCTGCACCGTTTCACCCTCCTTCACACCCGCGCACCGAAAATCGCCGTGCCGATTCGCACCATCGTGGCGCCCTCTTCAATCGCCACCTCAAAATCCTGCGTCATGCCCATAGAAAGATGCACCCGATTGGCCTTGGGCAACTGTTCGAACAGGCGGCGCAGTTCGGCAAAATAGGGGCGTGCCTGCTCCGCCCGTTCCACGATGGGTGCCATGCCCATAAAGCCCTCCAATCGCACGTTCGGCAACTGCGCTATCCGCTCCGCCAGCGATAATGCTTCTTCCGGGGCAACCCCGTACTTCTGAGGCTCGCGGGCGATATTGACCTCAATCAACACCCGCTGTTGCTTGCCTACTGCCTGCGCCCGTCGGTCAATCTCCTGTGCCAGTTCAAGGTCGTCCACCGTATGTATCCACTCGAAAAGCGGCACCACCCCTCGCGCTTTGTTCTTCTGCAGATGCCCAATGAAATGCCATTGCACCGGAGCATGGATAGCAGGGATTTTCTCGCGCGCTTCTTGATAGTAATTCTCCCCAAAATGGTCGATTCCTGCAAAGATAGCCTGCTGGATGCGTGCGACGTCTACCGTTTTGGATACTGCAATCAGAATAATCTCTTCGGGGTTGCGCCCGGCGCGGGCACAGGCACGGGCGATTCGCTCACGCACTTCTGCGACGTTGCGCGCGATGTCCACGCTCATGGCTCAGAATGACCATTATCCCCGTTCTCTTCGGGGGTCCAGGTGCCGCTGTGGCTGGCGGCGAGCTGGCGCAGGACGCCGGTCTCCACGAATACCACCCGCTCCGCCACGTTCACCGCGTGGTCGGCGCACCGCTCCAGATAGTAGATGACCAACAGCATCAGCGTGGAGGCTTCCAGATTGGTGGGGTTTATCTGCATGGCGGCGATGATGGCGCGGCGCATCCGCCGATACAGCTTGTCCACCTCGTTATCCATATCGCACACATCGTACGCCAGCTCCAGGTCGTGTTTGGTGAACGAGTCCAGCCCCCCGCGTATCATCGTGCACACCTTCTCCTTCATCAGGGGCACGTCCACCAGCTGGATGATGTTCGGATAGTCCTTGAGCTGGATGGCCGCTTTGGCGATGTCCACCGAGTGGTCGCCGATGCGCTCGAGGTCGGTGATAGTTTTCAGCACGGTGCCAATGAGGCGCAGGTCGCGTGCCATCGGTTGTTGAAGAGCCAGCAGGCGCAGACAGTGCATCTCAATGTTCACGTCCATTTCGTCCACCACGTCGTCCCGACGCACTATCTCCTTAGCCAGCTCTTCATCGCGATTACACAGTGACTGCACGGCATGGTCCAGCATCTGCTCCACGTAACTGCCCATCGCAAGCAGTTCGTCCTGAAGCAGCTGAAGCTCTTCATCAAAAGCATGGCGTACGACGGTCATTGCAGACAGATTGCTCCTTCCTGCTTCGCGTTTGCGTTATTGGTATCATTATACATTATTCCATACAGGTTCAGGAGTTCCCAAAGTTGCAACAAATGCGATTTTCGGCTTATTTTACGGTAAAGATGCGGCGGTCATACCACTCCTGCCCGAACATGTCCCGCGTGCGCACAGTCAGCACACGAGTCCCGCGCGGCAGGCTCGCAGGCAGGTTGTCCGCCCACAGGTGCGGCGAGCTCATCAATCCGGGCAACCGCCGTCCGGGCAGGGTATACTGCTCCTCCATCTTCTCCATTTCGGCGTATGCGGGGTCGGGTTCCTGAACAGGCTTCAGCGGTATCCATTCGCCCTGCTCACCAATGCGCATCTCCACAACCGACCTCTCGGAACCGAAGAAGACGTTGACCAGCACGCGCGTGTTCGCCACCTCGCCCGCAGGTACGCTGTCGGGAACGTAGATGTTCATCTGGTAGTCATCAGGCTGACGAGCCGGTTTATAGCGGATGGTGTACCGATTACCTCTGAACTCCACCAGCAGATAGCCGTTGGGTGCACCGTCGCGCATCGTGGTGTGGGGAATGCCTACGGGGTCGGGCACACCGGTCCACCAGCTACCGCAGGCGGTGACGGCGTTCACATGGTGGTGGGGACGTTCGCCCTTCCAGCCCTGCTCGCGTGTGAAGAAGCGATGGGTCTGAATATGCGTGTGCGCCGAGAAGGAAAGAGTATTGCGGAACGGCGCGATCGCCTCAAACAGCTGCTGTCGCTCCGAATCGGGCAGTTCCCACAGAGGAATATGCATCATCAGCACCACCAGGTTGCTCCGGGGCACATGACGCAGATAATTGCGGATGAAGGTCAGCTGCTGTGTGGCCAGACCGGCGGTGTAGCGCCCGGGCTGACCATTGGCGGTCTGTTGGGCGTGCAGGGCAACTGTCAGCATGTCAGGACGAGCAGTTGGAACGTGCGTTTGGTCATTGCTGAGTGCCTCCCACGGTGCTTAGCCGAATCGTCCGCGGATATAGTCTTCCGTCTCGCGTCGGTCGGGGTTGGTGAATATTTTGGCGGTTTCTCCAAACTCGTACAGTTCCCCTTTGTAGAAGAAGCCGGTGAATTGGCTGACGCGCGCCGCCTGCTGCATGTTGTGCGTGACGATAACGATGGTATAGCGGCTTTTCAGCTCCTGCATCAGCTCCTCGATTCGGAAGGTGGCGGTTGGGTCCAGTGCCGAAGCAGGTTCGTCCATCAACAGCACTTCCGGTTCTACCGCCAGCACGCGCGCGATGCACAAACGTTGTTGCTGTCCGCCCGACAGCGCCAGTGCGGATTGCCTCAGCTTGTCCTTCACCTCATCCCACAGCGCTGCCTGTCGCAGGCTGCGCTCCACAATCTCGTTCAGCACCGAGCGCCGGCGGATGCCGTGGATGCGCGGACCGTACGCCACGTTATCGTAAATGGACATGGGGAAGGGGTTGGGACGCTGGAAGACCATTCCCACGCGCCGCCGCAGTGCCACCACATCTGTGCGGGGAGAGTTCACCTCTTCCCCGTCCAGCGTGACCGAGCCTTCCACGCGCGCCCCCTCAATCAGGTCGTTCATTCGGTTGAGACAGCGCAGGAAGGTGGATTTTCCGCATCCTGATGGACCGATGAGTGCGGTGATATGATTGGGCAGGATGTCCAGATTCACATCCTTAATGGCATGGAAACTGCCGTAATAGACGTTCAGGTTGCGCGTGCTGATTTTCGGCTGAGGCGGTGCAGTGACCTCCTCCTGCCGCCGGAACATAACGGTTGCCATAGATGCATCCTCCTGCATCGACACTTCAGGTTGGACAACCACTGCAGAAAAACCTTCTTCCACGTCCGTCACCTCAATGCCCGGAAGCGTTCACGGGTAGATACTCGCGCAACGATGTTCAGTATCAGCACCACGACAATCAAGAGCAGAGCTGCCGCCCACGCCTGGCGATGCCAGTCCTCGTAAGGCGACTTGGCGTATTCGTAAATCTGGGTGGGCAGGCTCGCCATCGGGCGGTCGAGAAACAGGTTCCAGAACCGGTTGCCGAGTGCAGTAAACAGCAAGGGTGCCGCCTCACCGAAAACTCGCGCCAGAGCCAGCATCACTCCGGTAACGATGCCTCCTCGAGCCGCGGGCAGAACAACGCTCCACATGGTGCGGGCGTAGGTGGCTCCCAGACCCAGCGAGGCTTCCCGCAGGGCGTTCGGCACGGCGCGTACCATCTCTTCGGTGGTGCGGGTAATCATCGGTATCATGATAAACGCCAGCGCCACGCCGCCGGCAAGCGCCGAGAAGGTACGCATGGGCACCACCAGCAGTGCCCAAACTGAAACGCCTATTACGATGCTGGGCATGCCGTTCAGCACGTCCGCCACGAATCGGATGAGATGACCATACCGGCTCTGCCCGAACTCCGCCAGATATACCCCCGCTCCCACGCCTATCGGCAGGGACAGCACTAGCGCCAGCCCCACCATGTAGAAACTGCCCACGATGGCGTTCGCCAGTCCTCCACCCGGCTCGCCCGGAGGTTTGGGCAGACTGGTGAGAAACTCTAAGTTCACCGAGCGGATGCCGTTCGCCACCAGATAGGCAAGGATGATGAACACCGGCGCCATCACCAACAGCGCGCACACGCCGGTAAGCGCCAGAGCGAGCGCGTTCAGCACACGACGCCACCATTCATGCGTCCGCGAAAGGCGTATCAACGCTGAACCTCCCCGCGGCTCACCCGCCACACCAGCAGGCGAGCCAGCGCGTTGATAACCAGGGTAATGATAAACAGCAGAAGCCCCAGCTCCGTCAGCGAGGAAAGATACAGCGGCGAGGTCGCCTCGGTGAATTCGTTGGCGATGACGCTTGCCAGCGTGTAGCCCGGTTGTAACAGCGAGGTGGTGATTTCCGGGCGGTTGCCGATAACCATCGTGACCGCCATGGTCTCACCCACGGCGCGCCCGTAGCCCAGTATAATCGCGCCCAGAATGCCCACGCGCGCATAGCGAAGCACCACCCGACGGATGGTTTCCCATTTGGTGGCGCCCAGACCGTAAGAAGCTTCCCGCTGTGCCTGGGGCACCGCCAGGATGACCTCACGCGATACGGCGGTGATATACGGGATAATCATCACCGACAGGATGAGGATCGCCGCCATCATGCTGACGCCAAACGCGGGTCCGGCAAACAGGGGAATGTGTCCGAACCGCTGGGATAGCGGCACCTGCACGTGTTCGCGGAGCCAGGGCACCATCACGAACACACCCCACAAGCCATACACTACCGAGGGAATGGCAGCCAGCAGTTCCACCACGAACGATACCGGCTGCCTCAGCCAGCGTGGGGCGACTTCGGCGATGAAGATAGCCGTGCCCAGGCTTAGGGGCACAGCGATAATCAAGGCGGCGATAGAGGTGACCAGCGTTCCCCAGATGAAGGGTAACGCACCAAAACGTTCGCGCACTGGGTCCCAATCGCGCGATACCCAGAACCGCCATCCAAAGGTGCGAATACTCAGCTCCGAGGAACGCCACAGCTCGTACGCGAAGAACAGCACCAGCACTACCACCACCGAGGCACACGCCACCGCTGCCGCCCGGAACAGCCGGTCGGACCAGAAGGTCGCCGCCCGATTATGCGTGCGCACTTTCGGTGCTGTCGGGTCGCCTGTTGTCGTTTCGTTCATCCAGCCTACTGTACCTCAGCAAGCTTCTGGAGCGACATCTCCGCTACTTCGCTGGCTAACGGAACGTAGTCCAGCTCGGAAGCCATCTTCTGTCCGTCCTTCAGCACCCACTCGAAGAACTTTTTAATCTCCGCCGCTTTCGTCTTGTCCTTCGGCTGGGTGTCCAGCAGCACGTACACGAAGCCGGTAATCGGGTAGCTGTTTTCACCGGGCATGTTGACCGCGCTGCTTCGGATATCCTGCTTCAGTCGCTCCACTGCCGTGGCAGTTGCCTCCATACCTGTTTCTTCGGAAGGGAGAACGAAATTACCTGCTGCGTTCTGGATGGCTGCGAACGGCAGGTTGTTGTGCCTCGCGTAGCTCAGTTCCACGTAGCCGATGGCGCCCGGCAACTGCTTCACCTGACCGGTAACCCCTTCGTTGCCCTTGCCACCGACGCCCACTGGCCAGCTCACCGACTTGCCCCGTCCTACCTTCTGTTCCCATTCGGGGCTGACGGTAGACAGGTAGTCGGTGAAGATGTAGGTGGTGCCGCTGCCGTCCGAACGGTGCACCACCACGATGTCCATGTTTGGCAGCTTGACGTCGGGGTTCAGCTGGGCGATGCGTGCGTCGTTCCACTTTTTAATCTTGCCCAGGAAGATGTCTGCCAGTACGGAAGGGGTGAGTTTCAGATTCGTGGTAATGCCCGGCAGGTTGTACACAATCGCCTCGGTGCCTGCCACCACGGGGAACTGCACAAACGGACGGGTAAAGGTCTTCTCTTCCTCTACCGAAACCGCTACATCGGTGGCGCCGAAGTCAATAGTGCCTTCTTTGAACTGCTGGATTCCTCCGCCGCTTCCGATGCTCTGGTAGTTCACCTGCACGCCAGTCAGCTTTTCATACTCTGCGGACCAGCGTGACATAATGGGGTAAACAAAGGTGGAACCGGCTCCTGTGATTTGCACCTTCGCGTCTGCAGTGCCTGTCGTACTCGGCGTCTTTTTCGGTGCACAGCCTGCAATCATCAACACACTGGCCGCTGTCACAGCCCAAAGCGTCGTCGTTTTCGGAAACATCTTTGCTCCCTCGCTACGCGTTCTCACTGCTATCATATCGCGCTATTGTTAAGGGTGTTTTAAACCTCCATGCTCCCAGATGATGCCAAAGTGAAGCTGAAAATCAGGGGCAATGCGCGCCAGCCAGCCGAACTGGTTTTCAGTGATAGACAGCTCGGCACGCATTCCGGGACGTATATGACGCGCGATGCCCACCGTCAGTGAACGCCGGGCGCCATCCGCATACGGCACGCCGACCACGACCGGGGTGCGATTGTCGTCGATCTGCAGAACCAGCGAGGTGCGGGCGTCGGGCTGATACTCCACCGCTACCAGCCACTGCACCATGTCGCGTGCGGATGCGCCCAGATGGGTTGGTTTGCCCACCCACACCTTGCTCAGGTTCATATGCCAGAGCAGATTCCTACTGCTCCGATAGCTGAGTATCAGGCCCAGCCCGGCGTCGGTTGCGCCGCTTCCAAACTGCTGGGCGGGGTTGCCTGTGGGCAGTTTGAACATAGCCCGTACCGACCAAAAGCCTCTGCCGGATTGCCCCAGGAGCCGTCTTATCTCCACTGTTGTGTCGCCCAGACCTGCTGCTGGTTCGTTTAGCGAAACAAGGTCCTGTCCGCTGTGCGTGATGCGTTCATGAATCTGATAGTTCCGATGGCTTGCCCTGCCGCCGCCCTTCAAGCCGAACCACCGATGCCATATGTTGATCAGCTCGTCCAGAAAGCCGCCGTTCCGCACAAGCACCGGCAGATAGACCGCCACATCCCATCCATTGCCAAGACCGGCGTTGTACGCTATCGTCAGCCGCTGTACTTCAAAATCCTGCTCGAAGAGGTTGTCTCCCTCTCTGTCAAACAGCAGGTGATTGATAACGTCCAAATGAAGGCTGGTTTGGTTCTGACCTCTGCGCAGAACCGTTGCCGATTCGGGAGGAGCCTGCAGGAAAAGCACATTCAACGGTTCCGCGTTGCGCACGGCGAAGGGAGCACGCCAGCCGTCTGGCTGACATTCTGCGCACCATGCTGCCGCGCAACCCAGTACGATACAAAGCAGTGCACCCAGTGAGCGATTCATCTCAGGGCTTATCTTCGCCCAGGGGGAGGCATTTCCTGCCCGGCGTGTTGCCGTTACCCCGTGCGAAGTGGTATACTGAGTGCAAAGTGGTGCATGAGCATTCTTTCACAAGGGAGGCGCAAGCGCATGGCACTGGTACAGAGAAACCGATTGAAACTGACACTGGAAGGCGCAAAGCTGATTATTCAGGCCTGCGAAGCAAAGTCGCGCGAACTGGGACAGGATATGGATATTGCCGTTGTGGACGACGGAGGGAACCTCATTGCTTTCTGCCGGATGGACAATGCACGCATCACCAGCATCGACATCGCCATCAATAAGGCGTTCACCGCAGCCGGCACGCGGCGTGGCACGCACGAGTACGCCACGATTGCGTCCCCACAGGGTGGCGCAGCCTTCGGCATCCACGTGAGCAACCAGGGGCGGTTTATGATATTCGGTGGCGGCTTGCCGATTATTGTGAATGGTCAGGTGATTGGCGCGGTCGGGGTCAGCTCTGGCACGATTGAGCAGGACCGTATCGTGGCGCAGGCTGGCGTGGACGCCTTCCTTGACGCGCTGGCGGAGGAAGAAGAGGCAGAGGGCGCGCAGTTATAATTGTGTGCAGAATAGCTTTGCCTTCCTCTCGATTTTTCATGCCAGGTACGGTATCCTGTTATTTAGCAAAAGTAAAGCGAGGGTGAGTATGCTCCTTCGAGACCGGTTCGGGCGGGTGATTGAGTACCTGCGGATTTCGGTCACGGAACGGTGCAACATGTGCTGTGTGTATTGCGTCGCACCTGAGAACCGTGGCTACGAACCGCGCGAGTATCTGCTCACCTTTGAAGAGATTGCCGAAATTGTGCGAGTGCTGGCACGGCATGGACTGCGCCGGGTGCGTATCACCGGCGGCGAGCCTCTGGTGCGCCCGCATGTTCCCGAACTGGTGCGCCTGCTGGCGCAGATTCCGGGCATCGCCGAGATTTCCCTCAGCACAAACGGCATCCTGCTTCCCCGTTACGCCGATGCCCTCAAGCGCAACGGATTGAAACGGGTGAACATCTCTCTGGATACCCTTCAGCCCCAGAAGTTCCACCGCGTTTCCCCCGCCGGGCAATGGGAAGATGTGTGGGCAGGTATCCAGACGGCTCTTGCCGTTGGGCTGACGCCGGTCAAAATCAACTGTGTGCTGATGAAGGGCATTAACGACGACGAGGTCGTGGACTTCGCACGCCTGACGCTGGACTATCCTCTGCATGTGCGCTTCATCGAGCTGATGCCCATTGGTAACGTTGGGTTCTATCGGCGGGGGCATCTGTTCCCCATTGGCGAGGCGAAGGCACGCTGTGCCCAGCTGGGCGAGCTCATTCCGGTGAACGAGGGCGAGGCGGTTGGCGGAGGTCCTGCGGAGGTGTTTCGTCTGTCCGGTGCGCGGGGCACGCTTGGCTTCATCGGCGCGTGTACCGCCAACTTCTGTCATCGCTGTAACCGGATGCGCCTCAGTTCCGATGGCTTGCTTTACCCGTGTCTGGGGCACGGGGTGCACGTGGACATGAAGCCTGCGCTGAAGCTGCCGCCAGACCAGCGTGAACAGGCAATCATGAAAGGGATAGAGCAAGCTCTGCTCAGCAAGCCGGAGGGTCACCAGTTTGTCACACTCGCCCCGCATCCAGCCTTCCGAACCATGCGAGTGATAGGAGGATAAGCAGATGGGCGAGGTGCGCATGGTCGACGTGGGCGAGAAAGCGGAGACGCGGCGCGAGGCGGAAGCGGAAGCTGTTCTGCGCGGTGACCCGCTGGTTCTGCGTGCGCTCTGGGAGGGCAAACTTCCCAAGGGACAGGCAATACCCGCCGCGCAGGTTGCAGGTACGTTTGCCGCCAAGCGTACACCCGAACTTCTGCCCATGTGCCATCCCATTCGCCTGGACAGCGTGGAGCTGAGCATGAGTCTGGAAGGAAATCAAATCGTCATCCGTGCCCGGGCGCGCACCCATGACCGCACCGGCGTGGAGATGGAGGCGCTGACCGCTGCCAGCGTCGCCGCGCTGTGCCTTTACGACTGGGCGAAGTCACAGGACCCGGGGATGGAGTTTTCCGTGCGCCTGATTCGCAAGTCGGGTGGCAAGTCGGGTGTGTGGGAAAGGGAGGCTCCTCCCCAGCCTTCCGAATCTCGCCTGCTGGAGGGAGTTCGTGCCGCCGTGCTGACCATCAGCGACCGCGCCAGCTCGGGCGTGTACGCCGACGAGAGCGGCGCCCTGATTCAACGCTGGCTGGAGGAGCAGGGAGCAGAAGTGGTCTCCTACTCGCTCGTCCCCGACGACCACGAGGCAATCCGCAACGAGCTCGTCCGTCTGAGCGACAGCCTTCAGCCGGAGCTTATCCTGACCACGGGCGGAACGGGTCCCTCCCCGCGTGACGTCACGCCGGAAGCCACCCGGTCGGCGGTCGACCGCGAAATATCCAGCATTACCGACTGGTTGCGCCTGCAGACGGCGATCCATACGCCTCTTGCCTACCTGTCACGGGCGACGGCAGGCGTGCGCGGGCGTACTCTGATCCTTAACCTGCCGGGCAGTCCTCGCGCTGTACAGGAACATCTCGACGCCCTGCGCCCCCTGCTGCGCCACGCCATTCAGATGGTACAGGGTGGTGACCATTCGCCAAAGGGTTGTGGGGATGCATGAGGCGCACTACCTGCTGATAGGCTTTTTTGTAATTGCGATGCTCTACGCTTCGGTGGGGCATGGCGGCGCCACAGGCTATCTGGCATTGCTGACGCTGATGGCTTCGTCGGTTCCCCCGAAGGAGGCTTCCACAACCGCACTGATACTGAACACCGTGGTTTCGGGGCTGGCGCTGGTGCAATTCGCGCTGGCGGGGCACTTTCCCGCGCGGCTGGCAGGTTCCTTTCTGGTCACCTCCATTCCAGCGGCGTTCATCGGCGGTCTGCTGAACGTTCCGCTGTGGCTGTTCCATCTGTTGTTGACGGCTGGGCTGGCGATGGCAGCGTTGCGACTACTGTTGTTCCCGGGTGGGACCGCTTCGGGAGGTGCGGAGGCTGTCAAGCCGCCTGCCTTGCCGACCGCGCTGGGCGTGGGCGCAGGAGTGGGCCTGATTTCGGGCATTGTAGGCATCGGCGGTGGGGTATTTCTCAGCCCTCTGCTCATCCTGCTGAAATGGGCGACGCCGCACGATACCGCCGGGGTCGCAGCCTCGTTTGTGCTGTTGAACTCGCTGGCGGGACTGCTGGCCCGGACAAGCACGGGTAAACTGGTGGTCGGGTCGCTCTGGCTGCCGATGGTGGTCGCGATAGCAGGTGGGCTGGTCGGTTCCTACTTCGGCGCGAGACGCCTGGTACCCCGTACGCTCAACAGGGTGCTGGCAGTTGTGCTGGCGATTGCCTGTGGTAAGCTCATGCTGATGCTACTCTGAGGGAGAAGCGGAGATGACGGCAAGATGATAAGCGTGGAGGAAGCCCAGGCGAAGGTGCTGGAAGGGGTGACTCCGCTGGGGATGGAAACGGCAGACCTGGCGGAGTGCGTGGGGCGCGTACTTGCCCAGAATCTGGTGGCACCGCATGACCTGCCGCCTTTTGATAACTCGGCGATGGACGGTTATGCCCTGCGTGCAGAGGATACCGCTTCCGCAACGCCCGACGCGCCGGTACGCCTGCGAATTGTGGGTGAGTCGGCGGCGGGAAAGGGTTATTCCACCGGGCTTCAGCCGATGGAGGCAGTGGTCATCAACACGGGCGCACCGATGCCCGCAGGCGCAAACACCGTTCTGCCCGTCGAGCAGGCGCAGCTCGAGGGGGACCACCTGCGCATTGATGCACCGATAAAGCCCGGTATGCACGTTCGTCCTAAAGGGCATGATATCGCTGCGGGCACACCTCTGTTAGAAGCAGGCACGCGGCTGGGGTTACAGCATATCGGATTGCTCGCTGCGCTGGGGTTGTCTCCCCTGCAGGTGTACCAGCGGCCGCGCGTGGCTCTTCTGGCTACGGGCAGTGAACTGCTTCCCTATAATGCGCCCCTTCGCCCCGATGCCATCCGTGACTCCAACAGTCTGATACTGCGGTTGTGGCTCGAATCGCGAGGCGTTCACTGCATCTTTGCCGACACCGTTCCCGATGACCTGCCTTTGATAACCAGATGGCTGGAGCGGGCGTTGCGCGAGGCAGATGTGCTCATTCTGACGGGTGGTGTGTCGGTTGGAGAGCGAGATTTGGTCAAACCCGCCCTGCAGGAGCTTGGCGTGGAAACCGTCTTCTGGCGGGTGAACATGAAGCCGGGCAAGCCCATCCTGTTCGCAAAGCACTATGGTCGCACGATATTCGGTTTGCCGGGCAACCCGCTGGCGGTGGTGGTGGGAATGCTGGTGTTTGTCCTGCCTTATCTGAACGCTCTGGAGGGGGAGACGCAACCTCTGCCGCGCTATGTGACCGCTCGCCTGAAGACGCCTGTTCACAAGAAGGGATCGCGTGCCGAGTTCCAGACCGCACGGCTGTGTGCGATGCCGGACGGCATTCTGAGCGTCACGCCGACCCCTGCGCAGGGTTCCTCTCTGCTGGGCAGCCTGGCGCAGGCGAACGCCTTTATCTACCTGCCGCCCGGCGAGGGCGCCTATGCCGAGGGCACGCTTGTCAAAGCACTGCCTATCGCCCCGATGGAGGGATGCGAATGACCGTTTCGGTTCTGGCGTTTGCCCATCTCAAAACGGTGCTGGGCGCGGAAACCGTGTCCGTCAGCCTGACCGATGGCGCCACCGTGCGCGACCTGATTCGCCATCTGCAGGAAACCTGCCCCGAGCTGACGCAATGGATGAAGTCCACGCGCGTGGCAGTGAACTGTGAGTACGTGGAACCGGATACCATCTTGCACGAAGGTGATGAGGTTGCGCTGATACCCCCTGTGAGTGGAGGTTGACCCATGCGCTATTTGACCCGTGAACCGCTGTGTCCAGAGGAATGGCATCGTGAGGCGATGAGTGAGCATTCGGGTGCATCGGTGGAGTTTCTGGGTGTGGTGCGTCGGCTGGAAAACGGCGTGCCCATCCAGTACCTGGAGTACGAGGCGTACGAGCCAATGGCAGAGCAGATGCTGGAGCGGTACATTCAGCAGGCACGCGAACAGTTCGGGCTGAGCAGAGTGTACTTTCGCCACCGGCTCGGCAGAGTGGGCGTGGGCGAGATTGCGGTGATTATCGGCGTGCACGCCCCACACCGGGCAGAGGCTTTCGGGGGATGCCAGTTCCTGCTGGAATCGCTCAAGCGCGACGTGCCCATCTGGAAGGCGAAAGCGGGTTAAGACCGCTCAGGGGCGCGCCATTCGTTGGCGAAAGTATTCAATGGTGCGCCTCAGCCCCTCTTCGATGCTGACCTGCGGCTCCCAGCCCAGCAGCTGGCGTGCCCGGCTGATGTCCGGTTTGCGCCGGCGCGGCTCATCGGGCGAGAAGAGGGGGCGAAACACGATCTCGCTGCTGCTGCCAGCAATCTCCCGAATCAGGGTAGCGACCTCCAGCACCGTGCGCTCGTCGGGGTTGCCGATGTTGACCGGTTCATGATAGTTGGGCAGTTGCGATAGCCTCCAGATGCCCTCGATCAGGTCGGAAACGTAGCAGAAGCTGCGTGTCTGCTGTCCATCGCCGTACACGGTTATCGGTTCGCCGCGCAGTGCCTGCCCGATGAAGTTGGGTATCATCCTGCCGTCATCCGGGCGCATGCGTTCCCCGAAGGTATTGAAGATGCGTACGATGCGCGTGTCCAGCCCGTGATGGCGGTGGTATGCCATGGTCATCGCCTCGGCGAAGCGTTTGCCTTCATCGTATGCACCTCGCACGCCCACTGGGTTCACGTTGCCGGTGTAGTCTTCCGTTTGGGGGTGTACCAGTGGGTCACCGTACACCTCCGAGGTGGACGCAAGCACGTAACGCGCGCCTTTCGCCTTCGCCAGCCCAAGTGTCTTATGCGTGCCCAGCGCGTTGACCTTCAGTATCTGAATGGGCTTGGTGGCGAAATCCACCGGGCTGGCTGGCGAGGCGAAATGGAACACGATGTCCACCGCGCCGTCGATATAGAGGTATTCGGTTACATCCTGTTTGATGAAGCGGAAGCGTTCGTTACCCGCGAGGTGCGCGATATTGTGCACACTGCCGGTAATCAGGTTATCCAGCGCGACGACCTCGTAGCCTTCTGCCAGCAGTCGGTCTACCAGGTGCGATCCCAGAAACCCCGCTCCTCCTGTCACCACCGCACGCGGCAAGGCTGTACTCTCCTACTCA
>CAZOGB010000056.1:0-24726 GCA_964579145.1 uncultured bacterium
GTGGGGCTATCGCTGATGCTATCGGGCATCATGGCTTCGATGATGTGAGCACAATACAAAAGGATACCGACGTGCCGCGCACGAGAGACTTTCCTCGATGAGTATCACAGCGATTCAAAAGGAAATCTCTGGCTGGGGACGCTATCCGCGTGCCCGAAGCCGCCTCTATCGCCCCGAACGGATCAGGGAGGTAGCGCAAACTCTTCGGGCTGAGGAGGCGCAGGGTTTTCTCCCCCGCGGGCTGGGGAGGGCGTATGGTGATGCCGCGCTCAACAGCGAGGGCGGAGTTATCCTCATGGAGTGCATCGACCGGTTCCTCGCTTTTGAGCCAGAAACGGGCGTGGTGCGCTGTGAGGGCGGCGTTTCGCTGGCGGACATCATTCGCACCTTCTTGTCTCGCGGCTGGTTCCTGCCGGTAACGCCCGGCACGAAGTTCTGCACGGTAGGGGCATGTGTGGCGTGCGACGTGCACGGCAAAAACCATCACCACGAGGGCTCATTCGGCAACTTTGTGCGCCAGATAACCCTCCTGCTTCCCTCTGGCGAGATAGTATGCTGTTCGCGCGAGCAGAACGTGGAGCTGTTCTTCGCAACGGTCGGCGGTATGGGGCTAACAGGGGTTATCCTTGAGGTGGAGCTGCAACTGCGCTGTGTGGAGTCGGCATATATCGTGGTGGACTATGTGCGCATGGGAAACTTAGAGGAGACCCTACGGACCTTCCATGAGAAGGATGCCCATTACCCTTATTCTGTGGCGTGGCTGGATTGCGTCGCCAGCGGCAGGGGGTTCGGCAAAGGGGTGCTAATGTTCGGCAGGCACGCCGCGCCAGATGAACTGCCCGCCAAACGCAGGCACAACCCCTTCGCGGTGGTTCCCAAACGCGCCAAAAGCGTGCCGTTTGACCTGCCGGACTTCGTGCTGAACCCGGTTTCCCTGCGGGCGTTCAACAGCGCGTATTACCGGTTTCATCCCACGCGGGAGGGCGTCGTGACCGACTACGATACCTACTTCTATCCGCTGGACAGCATCTTGCAATGGAACCGGGCATATGGCAAACGCGGCTTTGTGCAGTGGCAGTGCGTGCTCCCTTACGAGAACGGGGTTCAGAACCTCGTGCGTATTCTGGAGACCGCTCAGAAACATCGCACCTATCCCTTCCTGTCGGTACTAAAGCGGATGGGCGAGCAGAGCGGCGGACTGCTCTCGTTCCCCATGCCCGGCTACACCCTCGCGCTGGACTTCCCTGTGCGTGACGGGCTGTTTGAGGTGCTCGACGAACTGGACAGGATTGTGATAGAGGCAGGGGGCAGGCTGTATCTGGCAAAGGATGCGCGCATGTCGGCAGAGACCTTCCACGCGACCTACCCGCAACTTCCGCGCTGGCAGGCGATCAAGGCGCAGGTTGACCCGAAGGGGCTACTGCAGTCTGACCTTGCCCGTCGCCTGCGGATGATGGAGGTGCTGAAGTGAGGCGCGTGCTAATCGCAGGGGCGACCTCTCCTCTGGCACGGTATATGGCGCACGAGTTCGCCCAACAGGGAGACACGGTGTTCCTGGCGGGGCGCGACGTCGAGGAGTTAGAGCGTGTCGCCAGCGACGTGCGCATCCGTTTCGGCACGCCGGTGTATACCGGGCGTTTTGACGCCCTGGCGATTGAAGAACACGAGACGTTCCTGCAGGATGTGGTTGAGAGCATGGGAGGGCTGGACGGTGTGGTATGGGTAGCTGGCACGATGGACGGGTTAGAAGAGGCGTTCTACCACCCCCACGCGCTGAAGCGGCTCATTGACGTGAACTTTACGGGTGCAGCTTCCTTGCTGACGCTGGCGGCGCGTGTGATGGAGGAGCAGGGAAGGGGCTTCATTGCGGGCGTCAGCTCGGTGGCGGGCGACAGGGGGCGTGCCCAGAACTATCCTTACGGCTCGGCGAAAGGCGGCTTCTCGTTGTTCCTGCAGGGCTTGCGCAACCGCCTGAGCAAGAAGGGGGTGCAGGTCACCACCATCAAGCCCGGCTTTGTGGATACACGCATGACCTGGGGCAGGGGCAAACTACCTTTTCTCGCTTCACCCCAACGAGTAGCCCGCGAGAGCGTGCAGGCAATCCTGAAAGGCAAGGACGTCGCCTACGTGCCCGCCGTGTGGTGGCTGGTGATGCTGATTATCCGTGCGATTCCCGAGAAAATCTTCAAGAAGATGAATATCTGAAAAACCGCTTCGTGCGGTTGCTTCTGCCTTCGTGAATGTGCTACAATCCTTGAGGTGAATTCCCCTTTGGTGATGAAGGTTCGCTATGCCTCAGGACAAGATTATTGTTCGTGGTGCGCGTCAGCATAATCTGAAGAATATTACCGTTGAGATTCCGCGCGATAGGCTGGTGGTGATTACCGGCATCTCGGGTTCGGGCAAGTCCAGTCTGGCGTTTGACACCATCTATGCGGAGGGACAGCGGCGCTACGTGGAGTCGCTCTCAGCCTACGCCCGGCAGTTCCTGGGACAGATGGACAAGCCCGACGTAGACGATATTATCGGCTTATCGCCTGCGGTGTCCATTGACCAGAAGTCCACCAGCAGGAACCCGCGCTCTACCGTTGCCACCGTCACCGAGATTTATGACCATCTGCGCCTGCTGTACGCGCGCATAGGCATCCCGCACTGCCCGCAGTGTGGGCGCGAAATCACCCAGCAGACCACCGAACAGGTGGTGGACACCCTGCTGGCACTGCCGGAAGGCACGCGCCTGCAGATTCGGGCACCCATCGTGCGCGGGCGCAAGGGGGAATATCGCAAAGAGATGGAGGATGCGCGTAAGGCTGGCTACACGCGCCTGCGCGTGGACGGCGAACTGATAGACCTGAGCGAACAGCCTATCCCCACGCTGGACCGCTACAAGATTCACCATATTGAGGTGGTGGTGGACCGCATCGTCATCCGGTCGGGCATCGAGAAGCGCATTGCCGACTCGGTGGAGACCGCCATCCGCATGGGGCAGAGCGTGGTGATTGCCCAGATTGTGGACGGCGAGGAAATGGTCTTCTCGGAGAACTTCGCCTGCGCGGTGTGCGGCATCAGCCTGCCCGAGATTGAACCGCGCAGCTTCTCGTTCAACAGCCCGTACGGGGCATGCCCCGAGTGTCATGGACTGGGCTTTAAGACCGAGTTTGACCCCGCATTGATTGTGCCCGACCCCAGCAAGAGCATCGCCGAGGGAGCCATAGAGCCTTTCGCCAGCAAAGACGGACTGATGCCCTATTACGAGGGGCTATTGCGCGGCGTGGCGCAGAAGCTGGGCTTCACCCTCCACACCCCTATCGCCGAACTGAACGAACGACAGCGACACGCCCTTTTCTACGGTGTGGAGGGCAATGTGACCGTCACCTTCCGCAACCGCTGGGGACGCACGCGCTACTTCGATAGCGAGTTTGAGGGCATCGTGACCATGCTCCAGCGGCGCTACAACGAAACGGAATCCGAGAACGTGCGCGAATGGCTCCAGCGATACATGTCCGATAAGCCCTGCCCGAAGTGTAAAGGACTGCGCCTGAAGGACGAAAGTCTGGCGGTGACGGTGGGCGGGCTGAACATCGCGCAGCTGACCGCGCTGTCGGTGGAGGAAGCACAGCGGTTCTTTGACGAACTGCCTGCTAAACTCTCCGAGCGTCATCGTCACATTGCGCACCAGCTTCTGCGCGAGATTCAGACGCGACTGGGCTTTCTGCTGGATGTGGGGCTGGGCTATCTGACCCTTGACCGCCCCGCGGCGACGCTGGCTGGCGGCGAGGCACAGCGTATCCGGCTTGCAACGCAGATAGGCAGTGGGCTGATGGGCGTGCTGTACATTCTGGACGAGCCCAGCATCGGCTTGCACCAGCGCGACAACCAGAAGCTCATCCACACCCTTCTGCACCTGCGCGACCTGGGCAACACCATCATCGTGGTAGAGCACGACGAGGAGACCATCCGCACCGCCGACCATATCATCGACATCGGTCCGGGCGCGGGCGAACATGGCGGTTACGTGGTGGCGCAGGGCACAGTGGACGACATCATCGCCTGCGAACAGTCCATCACCGGGCAATATCTCAGCGGCAAACGGCAGATTCCCGTTCCTCTGGTGCGCCGCCAGCCGGGCGACCGCTGGTTAACCATCCGAGGCGCACGCCAGCACAACCTGAAGAACATCACCGTGCGCATCCCTCTCGGCTTGTTCGTATGCGTGACGGGCGTGTCGGGGTCGGGCAAGTCCACGCTGATTCAGGAGACGCTCTATCCCCGTCTGATGTATCACATTTACGGTTCCCATCCGCTGTGGGGAGCGCATGATGGCGTGGACGGGATTGAGCATATCGACAAGGTGGTGGATATCGACCAGTCACCCATCGGGCGCACGCCGCGCTCCAACCCGGCAACCTACACGGGCGTGTTCGACATGATTCGCGAACTGTTCGCCAGCACGCAGGACGCCAGGGTGCGCGGATACAAGCCCGGGCGGTTCAGCTTTAACGTGAAAGGCGGGCGCTGTGAGGCGTGCAAGGGCGACGGCATCATCAAAATTGAAATGCACTTCCTACCCGATGTGTACGTGCCTTGCGAGGTGTGCAAGGGTAAGCGCTACAACCGCGAAACGCTGGAGGTGCGCTACAAGGGCAAGTCCATCGCCGACGTGCTGGACATGACGGTAGAGGAGGCTCTGGATTTCTTCAAAGCCATTCCACCCATCGCGCGTAAATTGCAGACCCTGCACGATGTGGGGCTGGACTATATCAAACTCGGACAACCCGCCACCACCCTCTCCGGCGGCGAGGCTCAGCGCGTAAAGCTGGCAACCGAGCTCTCCAAACGCGCCACCGGCAGGACGCTGTACATTCTGGACGAACCCACCACCGGCTTGCATTTCGCCGATATTGAAAAGCTACTGAACGTCCTGCACCGTCTGGTGGACGCCGGCAATACGGTGATTGTGATCGAGCACAATCTGGACGTTATCAAGACCGCCGACTGGATTATTGATCTCGGTCCTGAAGGGGGCGCGGAGGGCGGCTATGTGGTAGCGGAGGGACCGCCGGAGCAGGTGGCGCAGGTGGAGGCAAGCTACACGGGGCAGTTCCTGCGCAAAATGCTAGGGATAGAATCTGCCGATGGCAATGGTCAGCAGGGAAGAGATGATGCCCAGCTTGCTATCCCGGCGCGAACGCGACGGTAGAGCCTTCACAGATTTTCCGGCATCGGGGCGTCTTCGCAATCAATGCCCACGCCGTATTCGCGCGGGATCGGAGGCTGAGACACCCCCGGCTGTGTCCACATAGCGTTATCGCGGGCGAACGGGAAACCGTCGGGATAGGTGTCTTTGCCTCCCGTGTCGCAGAACAGCCCTAGGCAGAGGGCACGCTCGCGCAGACTGCCCCTCGCGCCGATATTGCTTCGCCCCAGCGTGATGGAAGGAGAGACGATATACCGGTCATCCCCCGATGAATCCCAGAAGATGCCGATGCCGTTAGCGTTACCGCCGCCGAGGCTGAGGTTGGGGGCGCGATAGGTGTCGTTTCCGCCCAGTTCGATAAGCCATCCCAGCGAAAAGTCGTGCCCTGCTCCCTGCGCCATGTTCATGGTGGCGGCGTACTGGTCGTCTCCCGAAGCGTCTTCCAGCACGCCCACCGCAAAGTGCGCCGACGCCCCCTGCACATACCATATGCCGTGATAGACATCATCGCCCCCGCCATCGCACAGCAGACCCAGACCATACCAGTAGCCCACACCCTGCCCGAACACTCCGCAGGTATACCGGTCATTGCCCGCGCCGTCCACCAGCACGCCGACGCCTCCTGCCAGCGAGTGCCCATCGGTGTAATCGGCACGCCTGCCGTAGCCTGCGCCCTGCGCCATGCTGACGTTGTGTGCCTCCGTCTGCGGCGAGGGGAAGTCAACGGTCGTATCGTCGGCGAGGTATGAATCGTCGCCCTGCACGTCCAGCAGTAAGCCACACCCTTTCGTGCCGCCGTAGCCCTGCACATTGCTGAAGCCGTGGTATCGGTCATCGCCGGCGCGGTCTACCAGCAACCCAATGCCCCAGTCGGCACTGCCTTGCCCAGCGGTGTAACACTCGTAGTGGTCATCGCCGCCTGCGTCCACCAGCACACCCACGCCGAAAGACGCGCCTCCCTGTGACAGGCTGAGAGAGCGATAGAGGTCATTGCCATCCATGTCCAGCACAAAGGCGTACCCGAGCACCGCCCCGCCGATACAGGGGGTGACGCGCCGCGTCTTGCGGTCAGGCACGTCCTTGATTGCCCGCGATGCCATTTGCGCATCCTGCAGGTAACGGTCGTTGCCCTTCAGGTCAATCGTTACTGTGATGGGATGTTCTGCGGAGGTTGTGCCGCCGGTGCCCAGGTAGGTGTCATCGCCGCCGGTGTCCACAATCAGCAGGTATTTCTGTCGGGTGAAGGTATCTGCCCTGCCGTCGTGCAGAGCCACCGTGCCGTATGGGGTCGGAATGTCCACCCGAAAGCCGTTTGGGATGGATGCCTTCTGCAGTTCCTTTGCCACGCTTTCGGCTGCCAGCAGGAGGTCGTGCGCGCCGGCGAACAGCGCTTTGAGGTCGGTGTTTCGCATCAGGCGCCAGTAGGGGGTGTTGAATATCTCCTGCATCCCCTCCGCGCTGGACGGAGGCTGACACAGCATTTCATAGAGAGAGGAGGGGCTGTCATGTGCAAAGGCATCTCGAAAGGCGAGGTCACGCCAGCGTCGTGCCTCTATCATCACCATCAGCAGGTAGGCAACGGGTTTTTGCATCGCTACCGGCACGGTGTCGATTTGTGCTACCCACGAAGCACGTTGAGGAGGCGACTGCCCTGCGGACTGGTAGACTGCCCCTATTGCCTGGCGCAGGGGCTGTTTCATGCCTTCCACTTTGCGCTTCAGCGGTTCGGTCGGGTCAGCGATCAGCGTTCGGCGCGTGCCCTCCGACAGGCGCAGGCTCGCCGCAGAGAGAAGTGCTGCTGTGTTCTCGGCGTTTTGCAGGCAATCGCGTCTTACCACGCTGGCGACAAAGGGAACTCGCCACGGGTCGAGGTGCAGGCTGTCAAAGAAGGGTAACCGGTAGTCACCTCCTCCGTACAGCTGCAGGTCCAGCGGGTTGAAGCGGGCGGTCTGTTTGCTCAGCCCTACCTGCGATAGGGCGCGGTCAAAGGCATCCTCATCCGCCCATGCAGGCAGGAAGAGAGCGAGTACGAGGAGTAATATCATTCCAAAGGCTCGCATAACGGTCCTCACGATGTGTGTATTGCATTTCTCCTTCGGGGAGACCGACGGTATGTCCTGCCCACAGGTGACGATACGCGAGGCACGTGCCGAGGATGCCCCTGCGTTGGCGGTGCTGTATGTGGAGGCATTCGGCTCCAAGCTGCGTTGGGCGTTTGGCAAATACTCCAGCGCGATGCCCGCGCTCGTGCAGGAACTGCTGGTATATGACCAGATGCGCCTGAGCGAGACGCTGGTGGCGGAGGTGGATGGGCAGGTAGCGGGGATGGCGGTGCTGCGGCGCGACCATAAGCACCGTCCGAGCTGGCGCAGGGTCTGGGGACTGGTGCGTGGACACGTGAAGGGATGGCGCGTTCTTACCACCACGTTCATCATGACCGCCATGTGCAGTAACCTGTGCACCCCTGCCCGTTCCTATCTGGAATCGCTGGCGGTAAGCTCCCGGTTTCGTGGACAGGGCATCGGCACACAGCTGCTGGAGCGTTGTTTTGAGGAATCCCGGGCTGCGGGCAAGCGCGAAATCTCTCTGCATGTAGTGGATACCAACCCCCGTGCCAAACAGTTGTATCTGCGTATGGGATTTCGCACCCTTCGCACCGAGCGGTTCGGATGGTTTGCCTCGCGGTGGATGGGCTTCAGTGCACAGGATTTCATGGTACGCCCGCTGTAGCTACGCGCGGGGGTGATGTTTCTGGTAAACCTCACGCAGGTGATCGATGCTCACGCGTGTGTATATCTGTGTGGTATTGATGCTGGCATGTCCCAGCATCTCCTGCACCGCTCGCAGGTCGGCGCCCCCCTGTAGCAGGTGCACAGCGAAAGAGTGGCGCAGCGTGTGAGGACTGACAGGGCGCGTGATGCCTGCCCGCCGGGCGTACTGCTTCAGGCGCAACCAGAACTGCGTGCGTGAGAGCGGTGTGCCCCGTTCGCTCAGGAAGAGGTAGTCCTCGCTGTGTTTGCCACGAAGTCTGGGGCGAGCGATTGCGAGATACTGTTGTAGAGCGTGGCGCGCGCTCTCCCCAAACGGCACCCATCGCTCCTTCGCCCGTTTGCCGAACACCCGTACGAACCCTTCCTCAACCTGCACGTCCTGCAGGCGCAGTCCCACCAGCTCGGAGACACGCAGTCCCGCCGCATACGCCAGCTCCAGCATGGCGCGGTCGCGTAATCCAAGCGGAGTAGCCGTGTCGGGCTGTTCGAGCAGGCGATCGACCTCTTCGCGCGAGAGCGCATTGGGCAGCTTGCGGGGTAGATGGAAGGTGGAGACGGAGGCGGTAGCCTCTTCCGGTAATATTCCTTCGCGGCGCAGGAACCGTGCGAACGCTCGCGCCGCACACAGCTTGCGCTCTACGCTGGTCTCGGCCAGCCCTCGCCCTCGCAGGTGCTGTGCAAAAGCCAGTAACCCGTTTTCGCCCAGCGCATCGCCCAGCGAGTAGCCACGCCTGCGGGCAAACTCCACCAGCTGGTGCAGGTCGCGGGCATAAGCGTCCTGCGTGTGGGCGGAGGCGTTCCTTTCCACACGCAGGTAGTTCAGAAACCGGGCAATATGTTCGTGCATCTACTTTTTGGGCTGACCGATGCGCGGTTCGGGCTTTTTGATGATGCCCAGCGCCCAGCGGATGCCACCCAGCATGTGCTGTTTGTACCAATCGCTTTCTATTACATCGCCACGATGCCCCAGACCGGTATAGAAAACGCGCCCCTTGCCGTACGGCTTGCACCAGATGAGCAGGTAGTCGCCCGGCTGACCAGCTTGGGGATGACCGTCGTTGGGGTGTTTGTCCATAGAGCCCAGCACATGCAGTTTGGCGCGATCGATATTCTTGTACTCGTAGATTTCGTCGAACACCCTGAATCGCGGCGCGAGATGTGCCATCGCAGGGTGCGAGGAATCTTCCACGTTCACCTCTACCTCGCACTGCGCCCCGTGTGTGAGAAACTCACCCCCTATCATCTCGACAAAGCGTGGCTCGTTGTGGTAGGTATCTGCCGCGGCGTGCAAGCCAATCACCGCTTTGCCCGATTTCACCCAGTCCAGAAACGCCTGCAGGTCGGGGATGCCGATATCGCCGGTGGTATTGGAGAAGATGACGCCATCGTATTTTTTCAGCCCTTCGGGCGACATCATCGTTTTAACATCCTCGGCGTTGCGGCAGAACTCCAGCGTGAACTGTCCCGACTTCTCGGCGAGTTCGTTGATCACCTTCTCGAAGCTGCGGATTGCCTCTTCGTGGCGGAAGCCTGCGGTGTGCGACACCACCAGCAATCGTTTCTTGGCGCGGGCAGGTGTGGTTTTTCCCTGCGCGTCCGCCGACGCGCTGACCAGCATCACCGCGCCGCCCAGAATCAGCGTCAACCATACTCCGTTCATATGCCTGCCTCCTCAGTGAACGTTTTGAACCCTTCGTGTATATCTTTCATTCACGGGGTACAGACTCCTGCCCCTGTGCGCGTTGACGATTGACCCCGGAGGCGGTATAATTCATGAATGTGAATACGCACGAGAGGTTGCCCAAACATGATTCTGCCCAATCCCGACCGATTAAACCGGTTCAACAAGTATGCGCTGGTGATGCTCGCTGCCAAGCGCACCAGGCAGCTGCAGGAGCAGGGTATTGCCCGGCGCGCTCTGGTGAAGAGCGCCTCGACCAATCCGCTGACCATCGCGCTGGAGGAAATCGCTGCCGGGCGGTTGATACCCAGCTTTAACCCCGAACCTCTGCCCGAGCTGATGGAGCCAGAACTGCCCGAAACCTCGCTGACCGAAGAGTTTGAGGAAGCGATGGCGAAGGTCGCCGTTGAGGCGGGCATCCGACTTTCCGATAATGGACATGAACAAGAAGAGGAACTACAGACCGAAGAGGTGCTGGAAGAGGACGAAATAGAGATTTCAGAGCAGGTAGACACCGTGCTGGGTCTGGATGAAGACGAGGAAGAAGTGCAAGAGACCGCCATAGAAACCGACGAAGAGACTGCTGAGGGTGACGAGCAGTAGAAACACGAGGTGCTCCGATGCCGGGCGAAGTGGACTATTACGAAACGTTGGGAGTCAGCAGGGACGCGAGCCAGGAGGAGATCAAGCGCGCCTATCGCCGCCTCGCTCGCCAGTACCACCCCGACGTGAACCCCGGCGATAAGCAGGCGGAAGAGAAGTTCAAAGCCATCAACGAGGCTTATGAAGTGCTGAGTGACCCCGAGAAGCGTCGCGCCTATGACCTGTTTGGGCGGGCGGGCGTGCGCGGAGGCACCAGCGAACCCGATTTTGGGTTCGGCGACTTCGGCAACATCGGCGACCTGTTTGACCTCTTCTTCGGAACAGGGGGCACGCGCACCGAAACGTCCCAGGCACAGCGCGGAAACGACCTGCGTGTGGACGTGGAAGTAACCCTCGAGGAAATCGCAACGGGCGCACCCAAGACCATCCAGTATGCTCGTTTCCAGACCTGCACGCGCTGTGAGGGTAGCGGCGCCGAACCGGGCGAGTCACCGGTTACCTGTTCTACCTGCCGTGGCAGTGGGCGCGTGCGCCATACCCAGCACACCTTGCTGGGTACTATCTCCACGGTGGTCACCTGTCCTAACTGTCGGGGCGAGGGCAGGGTGATTTCGCGCCCGTGCACCCAGTGCCGCGGCGAGGGCAGGGTGCGCAATGTGGTGGAGCGTACCGTGCGCGTCCCGCTCGGCGTGGAAAGCGGGACGGCGGTACAGTTTCTGGGAGAGGGTGACGCGGGCAGGCGAGGCGGCGAGCCGGGCGACCTGTACGTGGTCTTCCATGTGCGCCCGCACGAGCGGTTCGAGCGCGAGGGAGCAAACCTCCATACGAAGTTAACCATCTCGTTCGCGCAGGCGGCGCTGGGCGCGCAGGTCAAGGTGCGCGGACTGGACGAGGACATCATCATAGACATCCCGCCGGGCACCCAACCGGGCAGTGTCATCCGCCTCGAGGGCAAGGGACTACCCAGCCGCCGCCAGGGCAGGGGCGACCTGCTGGTGCATATCAACATCCATGTGCCCACCCACCTGAACGAGGTGCAGCGCGGTTTGCTTCGCCAGTTCGCCGCGGCATGTGGCGAGCGGTTCACCGACGTGCCCGAAGAAGAGAAGAGCTTCTTCGAGAAGTTTATCAGCGGTTTGAAGGGCGAGAAAGGCTAACGCCCCTTATCTTCCGCGTGACGCAAAGCACCTTCCAGGTCGGCTATCAGGCTGTCCGGCGGTTCCAGCCCAATGTGCACCCGAAGCCCCCATCTCTGCTCGCCGTCGTAATCTTCAATTAGCATGGGTAAGGCAAGGCTTTCGTAGCCGCCCCAGCTCACGCCGATATGGAATAACCTCAGGGCGTTCACCACCCCCACAGCCGCCTCGCGTGAATTGCGCTTCAGGGTAAACGAGAACAGCCCGCTGAAGCCGCTCATCTGGCGGCGCGCCAGGTCATACTGGGGGTGCGAGGCCAGTGCCGGGTACAGTACGTTGTGCACCGCGGGATGCTCAGCAAGCCACTGGGCAACCCGAAGGGCGTTCGCCTGATGCTGGTACAGACGGGTGGGCAGGGTACGAAGCCCGCGCAGGATAAGCCACCCGGCGAAGGGGTCCAAAATCCCGCCGATGAGCGTCATCTCGCGGTGGATGGCTTCGATATGCTGTTGCGAGGTACACACCACCCCGGCAATCACGTCGCTGTGTCCGCCCAGATACTTGCTCGCGGAATGCACCACGATATCCACGCCCATCTGCAACGGTCGCTGGAAGACAGGGGTTGCCCAGGTGTTGTCGATAATGGTGGTGATACCATGCGCCCGGGCTAAGGCGCAAACCTCCTCCAGCGGCTGGAGCCACAGGTTGATGCTGGTCGGGCTTTCCAGATAGAACACCCGCGTGTTCGGACGGATTGCCTGCTCGAAGTGCTCCACCTGCGTCCCGTGCACAAAGGTTACCTCCACCCCAAAACGGCTCAGGTAGTCCTGTAACAGCGCACGCGCAGGATAGTAGACGTTCTTCACACATACTACATGGTCACCGCTGCGCAGTTGCGACATCAGCGCCGCACTGATAGCCGCCATACCCGACGCGAAGCATCGCGCCGCTTCGCCCCCTTCCATGGCGGCAATCTTAGCGTTCAGGATGTCGGTGGTGGGGTTCGCTTCGCGCGTGTAAATATATCGCTCGCCCCGGCGGGAACGCGCTTCCACGCTGGGCGCGGTGAACAGACTGTTTTGGAAAATGGGGGGCACTACCGAACCCATGTAGCGCTCGGGGTCCTCCCCCAGGTGGATACATATCTCCTCAAACGACAGGTTCTCCCTCTCTTCGCTCACTCACTCATCCCTCACTGGCAATTTCACTCTGTCCGTTATGATACATCTTCTCGTTGAAGAAAACCAGAGGTAATCTGGGAGACGGAGGTAAGTGTGTTGGGCAACCACGGGGGATTGCCCCTGCAGACGGCTCATCAGGAGGTTCGCCCTCCAAATCGGTGGATGCGTCATCTCTGGAGGGCGAGGCTCCCGCCGAGCCGTTTGTGAGATGTCAGCCCCCTTTAGTCCCCCCGCAAGCGGGGGGATTGGTCATCAGCCCCCCTACAGGCCTCCGTAAGCAGGGGGAAAGCAAGTTCCTCCCCGCGTGCGGGGAGGTCAGGTGGGGCTGTCCTGTTTCTCAGAGGGCAACCACAGGGGGGTGCCCCTACAAACGGCTCACGGGGATGTTCGCCCTCCAGAAAAACGCCCTCTGGTGTTCACCTGAATAAAAGCTCAGTGACCGCGTATACCACAAAAGAGATCGCCGCTATCGCGGTGAACCCTGCGATCAGCAGGATGCGCCCCGCCTCCGCGAGTCGAATGCGCTCGTACAGCCCACCACCTTTCTCAACGAACACCGCAAACAGGAGAGCAACCGCGCTCGCCAGCGCAATCGTCGCAAACCAAACCCACTGCGACAGCGGATACCGCCATCGTGCCACCACAAGCAGAGCGAATAAGCACCAGCAGAGCGGGCTGGTAACGGTTAGCCACAGACACATTCCCCACAGACGCACAAACGCTTTCACAGCATCCCCTCCTGGCGAAGCAGTGTACGAAGCGCGTCTTCCACCGAAGGCAGGCGTTGCAGGGCAAGGTGTACCTCTTCACCACCCCGCTTCAGGCGAGCCTGCACCGAGTTTAACCGCACCTGCTCACCCGTTGCCAGATTGCGCAGATGTTCCGGCGTATCTATCGCCAGCACCCGCCCTTCGTGCAGTAACAGCACACGGTCGGTCATCTCCGCCTCGCGGGGAGCGTGCGTGGCAAGGATTAGCGCCATCTCTCGCCGGGCACAGCGGGTATCCACCTCCTCCCAGAAAGCCTCTCGCCCCGGCTCGTCCAGCGATTCCAGAAGCCCGTCCACCACCAGCAGGCGTGGAGCGATTGCCACCGCACAGCACAGCTCCAGCCGCGCCCGCTCGCCAGCCGATAGCCGATGCACCGCTTCCTGCCTCTTCTCCTGCAATCTCCACCCCTCCAGCAGTTCATGGATGCGACTGCCATGTGGGGACAGGGAAACCCCGTGCAGCTGCGCACACCACAGTATTTGGCGGAAGACGGTAGCGCGCGGGATCAGGCGGACATGTTGAGCGGCGTATCCCACCCGGGCGCGGGGAACGTGCCATATCACCTCCCCCCGGCATGACATCATCCCCAGCAGGGCACGCAGGAGAGCGGTTTTGCCGGCCCCGCTATGTCCGTACACCCCCAGCCTCTCGCCCTCGCGCAGAGTAAAAGACACCTCTCCCCGCACGAAAGGCGGGGCACTCAGGTTGCGAACCTCCAGAATAATCGGCGATGCCATTTTCGTCTACGGCGCCCGGCGCACCAGTCGCGTTTGCATCAGCACCCACGGCTCAAACGCGGAGCACCAGCCTCGCTCTCCTGTTAAGGCAATGCGTATCCCCACCAGCGCGTTCGCGTTCCATCGGGCTTTGGGATGAGAGATGTTCACCCGATAGAGCGTGCGCCCGTCGGGAAGGGTAGAGATTTCCAGCGTCGGACTACCCGCCTCTACCCACGAACCAACCGCCCCATCCCAGATGCGGGCGGTAATCTGAGCATTCACCGTCCCCCTCCCACGCACGCGCACGTTCAGGTTATCGTCGCCGGAGAACCAGCCGTCGTTGCTCGCGTCGATGTCTATCTCGATATCGCACCCTTCACGGCACGCGATGCCAAACTGCAGGTCGCGTTCGTTCCAGGCGGCGAAGATGTCTGCGCTCAGGAAGCGGTTTTGCGCACGGGCATAGCGAAACCAGCTGTTTGGGTCGCCTTGCAGGTTGCCATAGGGAACGAGCAGAATCGCCTCGCGAGGCAGACGCCACGTTGCCCCCTCTTCGCGGTAGCCGATACCCTCCGGTGTGCCCGTGTCCAGACGGTATCCGAAGAAAATACCTGCCATTGCCCGTCTCAAGTCGTCGGCACGCCCGTTGCCTGCACGAGCCACCCTGCCCATGCGCTTTTCGTCTAAGGGCAGACGAGGGTCATCGTCGGGAATGCCGTTGCCGTTGATGTCGGCTACCTCCCACACCTTGCCGAAGCGCATCTGAAACCAGTCGTTGGGGTTCCACTTCCGGCAGATATAGGCGTTCACGTCCCAGTGCTGACCGTATCTGCCAGGGTGGATGGTAGGGTCGGGGTGGTTCAGCCAGAACTTCTGCACGCCGCTGCGTTCGAAGAAAGCGTCCAGCTGATGGCTGTACTCATGGCACAACAGCCACGCCAGCCTGCCGCTGAGCGCAAAGGTGGAATAGCCGAAGGTAGTTAACCCCCCTCCTCCCACATCGCCCAGCTGGTCGGGCTTGCTGGCGTCATAGCCGGACGCTGCCCACACAGCGACGATGCTGTCGTAATCCTCCAGCCGTTTGCCCTGCGCCTCCAGTATCGGACGCACCTGCTCGCGCACGTTCTCCGGGGCGATCCATCCTCGGCGCACGCGGGCTGTCGGCTCCTCCAGCACCACGAAGTCTTTCAGGTTCAGGTGCAGGCGAAAGCGGGTGTTGCGAAAATACCACTCTCGGCACTTTTCGAACTCGCTGTACAGCTTTTCGCCAAGCTGGTCGCGGGACAGGGTATGCACGGTTCCGTCCACATCCGCCCGCAGGTATACCACCGTCAGCACGTCCAGCGTCAGCACATGCATCCTTCCAGCGGGCGGCGCACTGAGAAAGGAATAGACCTTTGAGGTGTTGCTTTCGGTTGTGCCCAGCGTGGGCAGGGCAGGAGAGAATCGGTAGAAAATACGGGTGGACGGAGGGATCCCGTGCAGGCGTACCAGCATCTCCCGGCGTGCCCCCTGCCAGAGTACCACCTGCCTGCGCCACGTGGAGGGGTCCTTTTCGTTCGTACCCCACCAGATGGTGGCTTCGATGGATGGAAAAGGAGTGCGCCATCGGATGGTTGCGTAGCCGGGCTGGAGGCTCACCACAGGGTCGGGCTCGCTGAGGTCGGCAGGCAGGATGACCAGCCGATTGTTCGCCTCGTCGGCAAACACCACGCGGTCATCGGGTAAAAGGGCGATGCCCCCTGCGCGTCCCATTCCGCCCAGCGAGAACAATCCCGTATGCGCCACGCGGTCGCCCCGTTCGGTAATCATCCTGATAACGCCGCCGTCCTCATAGTAGCCCAGTGAGCCGAGCGTTACCAGATGCCCCTGTGAATTGACACAAACCTGCAGGGGGTCTAACCACGCGGGCACGTCCTGAACCAGCTCCGCAGTGCCTCGCAGGAAGGAGTAGCGATAAATCTTGACGCGGTGGCGGTTGGTGCGGCGGTCGCTATCGGTGACCAGTATGCGCCCCCGGCGGTCAACGGTGATACTGGTCGGGTTTACCAGCAAAGCGGGTTCCTGTCCTGTGCCGGCGAAAGCGGTTATCGGTGTGGCGTCGGCGGTAAGCACATGCACGCGGTTGTCCGGACGAGTCAGCAGATAGAGCCGTCCTCTGGCGTCGGCAGCGAGGTCAACCACCTCCTGCGTCTGCTCCACCGGCAGTGTTAGTGTGCGGCGGTATCTGCAGGGGGGCGTGGCGCCGAAGATTTGCACCCGTCGGGCAGGGGCGTCCAATATCCACACCTCATCCCCGACCAGAAGCACCCGCTGGGGAAATTGCACCTGTTCGTCGCCGGTACCTCGCGGTGCGGAGCGGGCAAGAAGCCTGCCATCTGGAGAGAGCACGTGGAGCGTGAAGTCGTCGACGGTTGCCACGTAGAGCGTGCCATCTGCGCTAACAGCTACACTGTGCGGTTGTTTGAGCATCTGCGCCGAGGCGGATACCGCCAGCAAAAGCGCGTACAAGAAAAAGCGAATCGACCACATTCCGCCCGCATAGACCAGCGAGCTAAAACATCGTCCGAACCCTCTCATTCTCAGCCTCCCATCTAAATGGTACGTGCCACAGGGCTGAGAGTCAAGGGCTATGCTATTCCCCTTTGATAAGCTCGCTGATGGTTTTCAGTGTCTCTGTCTCTTCTCCCGCGATGTCTCTGGCGCGGGCGATTGCCCACTGTGCTGATGCCAGGTTATCCTGCAGGGCAAATTGCACCCCGCGAAGCGTCAGGTAGTGAACCCGCTTCTCTTTCGGCGTGCTCTCACGCATCAGCGGAGCAATGTTATCCAGCAACCGCTGAACCTGCTGGAGGGAACCGTTCTCCCTGAGCAGGTACGCCGACAGAAGGAGGCTGGCATCCACATGCCGCGGCTCCAGTCGAAGAGCAGACTGCACGTGCCGCTTCGCTTGCTCCGTTTCGCCCCGCTCATAAAGCAATTTGGAGAGAACCAGGCGCGCCCTGACGTTATCTTTCGCCTGCAACCACTGTTTACATATCGTCATGGCTTCATCTGTTCGGCCCATATCCCTGAGGATGGCAACCAGCTGTTCGTAATTTTCCGATTCGTTGGGCAGGAAGCTTATCGCCCGACGCAGGTCGTTAATTGCTGGCTCGCGAAACTGCTGAACGAGAGACCTGATGCCAGCCAGGGTTCGGCTTCCATCACGTACGGGAACAGCGCAAACAGAGCGCGTCCGGCACGCACGCGCGGGTTATCCGGTAGCAGAGATTCCAGTTTGATGACGTCCTCACGCACCGCGCTGGAAATGGCGGCAGCAAACGGCAAGCCCAACTGCGCACCGGGTGGAGCCAGCGCCCCTGCCATGAGCACGGAACTGGTCATCCTTAGAACAAGGCGGGTGCTGTAAACTTTTGGCTCCCGCGGCGCCAGCGCTATCGCGCGGTTCAGGTATTGTTCCGATTTCTGTATCAGGTTTATCCCCCGCTGAACCTGTCGAGTCAGTTCAACTGTTTCTGCAGCGGATTGTTCCGAATCAGGTTCTTCTTGCTTCAGCTTCTGGCTTATCTGTGTGAGAGGGCCTATTGCCTTTGCCATTGTAAGGGACGCGAGTTCTGTCCACACCCGCCAGTTACGGGGGCTTAACCGCGAGGCGCGCAGGAGGGCTTTCTCGGCTTCGTCATACCTGCTCATATACTTGTAAGCCATGCCCAGATGAAGCCATCCTTCCGCATCGCGAGGAGCACGTTTCACCCTCTCTTTGCCCAGCATGATTACTCTCTGAAGGAGGTCTTCTGCTGAGGAATCCTGGTCCAGCTCATTATACAGTCCGTACATCTCCAGGAGAACGCCCGTATCGCGATAGTTACCCCTGAGCTTTTTGCGCAGGATGGACAACTGTTGTTGTGCCTGTGTAGGGTTCTTTAACGAGAAGGAAAGGGGGCTGATAAGCTCAGCAGAGAGTTGGATTTGCGGAAGCGGTACTGCCCTGCGCAGAGCCTCTTTGTCCAGTGCAGGTGCAGGAGTAGCACTCGCCACCCCGTACAGCACGGCGAGCAGTAGCGCCAGAACGCGCATCTTTATCCCTCCTTCGCAGGTAAGTATCAAACCGCGCGCACGTTGCGGACAGCGTGCAGTTAACGGCGCACTTCGCGAATGAGCTGTCGTTCGCTCGGTAGAGTGTTTGCTTTGTCTGCGAGTGTTCCTGCCACTACTTCTCCTGTCCGATGACCTTCACCAGCTCGCTCAGGTAGGCTTTGGCGTCGCCGAAGAGCATCAGCGTTTTGTCCATATAGTACAGTTCGTTCTCTATGCCCGCGAAGCCGGGGTTCATACTGCGCTTGATAACCATTACCGTGCGCGCCTTGTCCGCCTCAATAATCGGCATTCCGTAGATGGGACTGTTCTTGTCGTGCTTGGCGGCGGGGTTAACCACATCGTTGGCGCCGATGACCAGCGCCACGTCGGTGTGTGGCAGTTCGGAGTTGATGTCTTCCATCTCGTAAAGCCGGTCGTAGGGGATGTCCGCCTCTGCCAGAAGGACGTTCATGTGTCCGGGCATGCGCCCCGCCACCGGGTGGATGCCGAATTTGACGTCGATGCCCCGTCGCGTTAGCAGGTCGAACAGTTCGCGCACTTTGTGCTGTGCCTGGGCCACCGCCATACCGTAGCCCGGAATAATCACCACCGACGACGCCGCTAGCAGGATGTCTGCCGCCTCTTCGGGAGTGGCACTGCGTACCGTGCGCTCTTCCGCCTTCAGCGCCTGCGGCGACACCTGCCCGAACGCCCCGAACAGCACGTTGGTAAACGAGCGGTTCATCGCTTTGCACATGATGATGGAGAGGATGAACCCCGACGAGCCGTCCAGCGCACCGGCGATAATCAGCAGCTTGTTCTGCAGGACGAAACCCATCGCCGATGCCGAGATGCCCGCATAGGAGTTCAACAGCGCAATGACGGTCGGCATGTCCGCGCCGCCGATGGGCATAATCAACAGCACGCCAAACGCCAGCGCGAGGGCGATATAGACGGGAAACAGCCCGATTTGCGATGGATTGACCGTCAGATAGACCCCAATCGCGATAGCGACGGCTAACAGCGAAAGGTTCACGAAGTTCTGTCCGCGATAGACGATGGGGCGGGTGGTTATCAGCTCCTGCAGTTTGCCGAACGCCATCAGGCTTCCCGTGAAGGTCAGAAAGCCCAATAGCACCTCGAAGCACAGCACCGCCATGATGAAGGTGGTCAGACGCTCCGGCTCATGTTCGTGCCAGAGATAGTATTTGGCTGTCCCGACCAGCCCTACCGCGAGACCGCCGAACGAATGCGACAGGGCGGTTCGCTGTGGCACGTGCGTCATGGGCATCAGGTAGGCGATGGGAATGCCGATGGCTGTGCCAATCAGCAGGGTGACCACAATCCACTTGTAGCTGACGATTTGCGGAAGCAGGAGCGTGCCGGCGATAGCCAGAACCATGCCCACTTCGCCTGCGATGACGCCCCGCCGCGCGGTAGGCACCGCGCTCAGCCACTTCAGCGACAGGATAAACAGCGCGGCAGCAATGATGTAACTGGTCTGCGTGAAGATTGCCTGTGCGCTCATGATGACTTCCCTCGCTCTGATGGTTCACGCCGTTTGAACATCTTCAGCATTCGGTCGGTAATGAGGAAACCGCTGACCACGTTGATGGTAGACGCCGTCACCGCCAGGGCGCCCAGCACCGTGGTGAGCGTGGTCTCCTGCGCGCCCAGAATGACCAACGACCCCACCAGGCTGATGGCGGAGATAGCGTTGGTCAGCGACATCAGCGGCGTATGCAGGAGCGGCGACACCCGGCGAATCACTTCCAGTCCCAGGAACGTCGCCAGCACGAACACGTACAGGTTACTGAGGATTTCTTGCAGTGTCATAACTGATCGCCCCCGTTGATGTTATTCTGATGAGACAGGCAAGCCGAGTTTCTCGCGCACTCGCGGATGGACAACCTGCCCGTCGCGCGTTAACAGCGTCTCGCGGATGATCTGGTCCTCCATGTCCAGGTTCAGCTCGCCACCCTTCAGCAGGTTGACCGCGAAGCTGGCGATGTTGCGGGCGTACAGCTGGCTGGCGTGATAGGGCATGGTGGCTGGCAGGTTCAGCGGACCCATGATAGTTACGCCTTCGTGAACCACCGTTTGCCCGGGCTGAGTGAGTTCGCAGTTACCGCCGCGCTCCGCCGCCAGGTCCACAATGACCGAGCCCGGTCGCATCGCCTCCACCATTTCACGCGTAATCAGTACGGGCGCACGCTGTCCCGGCACCGCTGCGGTGGTAATCACCACGTCGTTTTCGGGCAGCACACTGCTCATCATCTGCGCCTGCCGGCGGTAGAAGTCCTCGCCGAGCGCGCGCGCATAGCCCCCTGCATCCTGCGCCTCCTCGGCCTCCAGTGGCAGCTCCACGAAACGCGCCCCCAGGCTTTCCACCTGTTCGCGCACCGCCGGGCGAACATCATACGCGCTGACCACCGCGCCCAGTCGCCTTGCTGTGGCAATCGCTTGCAAACCAGCGACTCCCGCGCCAATCACGAACACCCGGGCTGGCGTGATAGTGCCCGCAGCTGTCATCATCATGGGAAAGATTTTAGACAGCGAAGTCGCCGCCAGAAGTACCGCCTTATAGCCCGCCAGGTTGGACTGCGAGGACAGCACGTCCATCGGCTGCGCGCGCGTGATGCGGGGTACCAGCTCCAGCGCGAAAGCGATGATGCCCTTCTGCGCCGCCTCGGTAACCGGCTCAGGCATCCACAACGGGTCCATCATCGCTATCCATACCTGCCCCTGCCGCGCCAGCGACAGGTCACGCCCATAGCCTCCGGGATTGGCACCCAGAGCGCGTACCTGAAGCACGACATCTGCGCTGGCAATCACCTCCTCGCGCGTCGGCAGAACGGTCGCCCCCGCCTCGGTGTACTCCAGGTCGGAAAAGCCGGCCGCTTTGCCCGCTCCAGACTGGACAAGCACCTCTAACTGCGCCTTTTTGAGCGTGCTAACGGTGCCCGGAACCACCGCAACGCGCGTTTCACCCGGAAACGTCTCATGCACAACCCCTATACGCATGGCTCTAACCCGTGATGTAAAGAGTGGATAAACTCACTGTACTTTATTTACGAAAAGGAACGGCTTTTCCTGCTGGGGATAGACGTGGATTGTAAAATCTTAACAAAAAATCGTGGGTGGCGGCTATTGTTTTCTTTTCAAAACTATGGTATATTAAATATGATAAATGAAGTGACTTAATCACGTAAGCGCTCAACGGCGAGCGGACACAGTGAGGTACAGTACCATGAAACTGATAGACAGAGCGAGAATGAAATCCCCGTGGGTGCTGCACTATAATTCGGGCAGCTGCAACGGGTGCGATATAGAAATCCTTTCCTGCCTGACCCCGACGTATGACCTCGAGCGGTTCGGCATCGTGAACGTGGGCAACCCCAAACATGCGGACGTGTTGCTGGTTACCGGTCCTGTAACCCACCGCGGGGCGAGAGTCCTGCGCAACCTGTATGAGCAGATGCCCTCTCCAAAGGCGGTTGTCGCCGTGGGCACGTGCGCCTGTTCAGGGGGCGTGTTCCGAAATTGCTATAACTGCCTGGGCGGCGTAGACAGGGTCATCCCGGTGGATGTTTATATTCCTGGGTGTGCTGCCAAACCCGAAGCCATTATCGACGGCGTGTTGATGGCGGTAGAGCGCATGTCCGAACACACGCCGCTGAAACGTGGAAAGTGAGGCAGGCAATGGGTGAGGCACACACGATGCATGCGGAACTGCCAGATATTGAGAACGTGCAGGTAGTTCCTAAAGAACAGCTCCTTGAGCGGGTAGCGCAGCTGGCAGAGCAGGGACACCGTTTCATCACCACCACCTGTATTGACAACGGCGAGCGGTTCGAGGTGTATTACCACTTTGACCGTCAGATGAAGATGAGCCACCTGCAGGTTACCATAGACAGAGATGAAGCCCTGCCGAGCATCACCTCCATCTACTTCTGCGCCTTCGTTGCCGAGAACGAAATGAAGGACCTGTTCGGGTTGCGGATTGATGGGCTGACGGTGGACTACCAGGGCAGGATGCTGGTGTCCGACGAGTTACCGGCGCCCCCGATGCGCAAGGGCGAGAAAGGGGGAAACGGCGATGGCGGTTAAAACAGTTCTCCCCTTTGGTCCCCAGCACCCGGTTCTGCCGGAGCCGATTCAGCTGCGCATCACGCTGGAGGACGAAAGCATCGGGCAGGTGCTACCTGCGCTGGGATACGTGCATCGGGGCATTGAGAAGGCGGGCGAGCAGAACGATTATCCGCTGAATGTGTTTCTGGTGGAGCGCATCTGCGGCATCTGCAGCGCCACGCATGGGCTGGCTTACTGCCTGGCTATTGAGAAACTGCTGGGCATTGAGCCACCACCGCGTGCCAATTACCTGCGCGTGGTGTGGGCGGAACTGCACCGCCTGCACAGTCATCTGCTATGGCTGGGATTGCTCGCGGATGCCTTCGGGTTTGAAAGCCTGTTCATGCAAATCTGGCGCATCCGTGAGACGGTCATGGATGTGCTGGAGCAAACGGCTGGCAACCGGGTGATTATCTCGGTGTGCAGTATCGGTGGCGTGCGCCGCGACCTCTCCGAACAGCAGGTCGAACAGACCCTGAACGCTCTAGCAGATTGCGAACGGCAACTGAAGGCGATACTGCCGGTGATTCTGGAGGATTACACGGTTAAAAAACGCACGGTGGGCAAGGGTGTGCTGCCGACTGAAAAAGCGTTACGTCTGGGAGTGGTCGGTCCTACCCTGCGAGCGAGCGGAGTCGCCCAGGACCTGCGCATGACCGGATACGCCGCATATGGTGAGCTGGGCTTTGAGCCAGTAGTGGAGCGGGCGGGCGACTGCTACGCACGGGTGGTGGTGCGGGCGCGAGAGTGCTTCCAGACCATTGACCTTATTCGCCGCGCGCTGGAGCGTCTGCCGGAGGGCGACATCCAGACCAAACCCCGCGGAAACCCCAACGGCAAGGCGATTGCCCGCGTGGAAGCGCCGCGCGGCGAGCTGATGTACTTTGTGGTGGGCAACGGTACGAAAAACCTCGATCGGATGCGCGTGCGCACGCCAACGCTGGCAAACGTACCCGCTTTGCTGGAGATGCTGCCGGGCGCGGAGTTCGCCGACGTGCCGGTGATTACACTGTCCATCGACCCGTGCATCAGCTGCACGGAGCGCTAGAGGAGGACAACAGATGCCGAAGATGCTGGCAACAGTGGTGGATAACCTTGTCTCCAGACCGGCGACGCGCCCACATCCCTATCAACGACGCGAAGCCTTCGTGCAGGCGCGGGGCAGGGTTATCTTTGACATCAGCCGGTGTGTCTTCTGCGGAGCCTGCGCCCTGCGTTGCCCCGCAGGGGCAATTCGGGTGGACCGGGCGGAGCGTGAGCTGGTTTTCATGCCCTTCCAGTGTATTGTCTGCGGAGCATGTGTGGAGGGGTGTCGGCGCGGGTGTGCGCAAATCATCCCACAGTACCATTCGCCTGCCTACAGCAAACCCGAAGAGTACTACCGGGCGCCTCTTCCGGTTCGCGAAGAAGACCAGCTGTAAAGTGTAACCTCCCGCAGGAGACCCCTGCGGGAGGATGTTGTGGTTACCACGCATACGCTTCGGGAGCAGGCCCGCCCGGACCGGGGAACAGTTCGTCCAGCTTCTTTAAGACCTCCTCGCTGAGCTTAATCTCCAGACAGCGCATGGTCTCATCCAGCTGCTGGACGGTGCGCGGACCGATGATGGGCGCGGTGACCGCCGGCTGGTGCAACAGCCACGCCAGCGCCACGTTAGCGGGCGACTCGCCCAGCTCCCTGCACAGTCCCTCCCACGCTTCCAGTTTGTCGCGCATCTGCTCCACTCGCTTCTGTATGCCTTCGGAGGCGCGTCGTCCCTCTTTCACCCCCTGCAGGACGCCGCCCAGCAGTCCGCCAGCCAGCGGGCTCCAGGGGATGATGCCGATGCCATACGCCTGGCAGGCGGGGATGACCTCCAGCTCAATCATGCGCGCGGTGAGGTTGTACAGGCTCTGCTCGGATACCAGACCCATGAAGTGGCGCTGTTTGGCAATCTCCTGCGCCTGAGTGATGTGCCACCCCGCGAAGTTACTGCTACCCACATACAGGATTTTGCCCTCGCGATAGAGCTGCTCCATCGCCTGCCAGACCTCTTCCCAGGGGCATTCGCGGTCCACATGGTGCATCTGGTAGAGGTCAATGTAGTCGGTTTGCAGGCGGCGCAGGCTGTCTTCGCAGGCGCGTTTGATATGCAGAATGGACAGGCGCGACTCGTTGGGCCAGTTGCCCATCGGGTTGTATACCTTCGTGGCGATGACTACCTTTTCACGCCTGCCTCCACCTTTGGCAAACCATCTGCCGATAATCTGCTCGGTGATACCCTCGCCCAGCTTCCAGCCGTACACGTTGGCGGTGTCAAAGAAGTTGATGCCCAGGTCCAGGGCACGGTCCATGATGGTGTGGCTCTCTTCTTCGCTGGTGACAGGACCGAAGTTCATCGTGCCGAGGCAGAGGCGACTGACGCGCAAACCACTGCGTCCCAGATGAACGTATTCCATTCGGTTCGCCTCCTTTCAGAT
>CAZOGB010000057.1:0-23695 GCA_964579145.1 uncultured bacterium
CCTAATGTTTTTTCCAGAGTATCTCCTTCAACGGCGCGTCCCAGCGCGCCATGAAGCGCCGCACCTCATGGTTGATGTTGAGAATAAGCACCGGGCAGGTGCCGCTACGCCTGATAGCGCAAACGTCCCAGTGGTTGAGGTCTACTGCTAAAAAAGCTTCCTGCCCGAGCCGGTAGACTGCGTGCCTCCATAATCCACATGCCCCATCGGGGTCCCATTGGTCCTGGTCAGGCTCGAAGCAAGCGGTATAATTCACACCATAATCGATCGCGTATGGCGAGTCGATGCCAAGGGGGCACTGCCACAGCTCAAAAGTGCCAATATATACGATAACCTTTTTTTCCATGTCCAATTCTATCACTTTCGGAGGCAAACCCAGCTGCCAGGGCTCGTAGAACCGTCCGGCATCAGCCTCAACTCCCCCCCAGTCCTGCTGGTAAGCGGCATACGCCGCGCCCAGCTGGTGCAGATTACTCATACAATGCACTTCGTAGGATCGCTGACGTGCCGCAGGCAATACCGCTAAGATAATGCCCGCTAGAACTACAAGGATGCCGATGACGACCAGTAGTTCCACTATCGTGAATGCCAATCTCGTTCTCACGGGGCCTGCCCCCCGATGTGATCGGGTATCGCACTGCGATGAGCCATTGGCATCTGACATACCCACAGAAGCTTGCGGTTCTGGTCTAAGAGGTACAATCTTGGATACATGAACACATTCCATCCCGCACGCTCCGCAATTAGGGGGTCGCTGATGAAATACATATCGCTGAAACCGTGCTCTTTAGCGAAGAGTCTTACTACTGGAATACTGCTTGTTGTGATGACGATAAAGGGTTCTTCCCTTTGCTGGGCAAACTGCTGCCATTCGCGGAGGGGAGCGATTGAGCAACTGCTGACTGCGCTTATCACCAAAACCCAGCAGGCTGTTTTGGGCAGGTCCCTGTTGAGAACGTCTTTTCCCGAGGGTAACTGGACTAACATACCAGGAACGGGGTCGTTGCGTAATTTCGCTATCAGTTGTTCGACGGCTCTTACCCTTCGCTTCTCTTCAAAATACCGTTTTATCCCAGTTAACCAGTAAGGGTTCTCGGGAACCATCCAGATGAACACACACAACAACCCAGCAAATACTGCCGTCAGTATTTGCAGTCTGCCGTTTCGTGTTCGCCGAATGTTGTCCGGTGCTCCATACGCCATTTGCACGGCCACTCCCGACATTAGGACCTGCTCCAAATATATATTCGATGCACACCCCGCAAAAGTGGACATTTTTTCGCGAAGTTTGGGGAAAATCATCGGCGAGCGCTCACTCTGCAGTACCCCCCGCTTGTCTGGCACATGAAAGTGTTTCCTTAACCGGGCAATGGCGCGATGATACAGCTTGCAAACCGCACTTCTTGTACACCCCATCGCCTCGGCAATCTCGGCAAAGCTCATCTCCTCCTCAAAATGCATCTGGATCACCTGACGCTGTTTGCCCGAAAGCACCAGCAAGCACTCCTGTAGAAACGCTCCTTCGTTTTCGCAAAGCCCCTGTGTCGGCGCGGGGCAATCGCTCAGGGTATCCAGAGGCACAAACAGGTCGCGTTCGCGGTATCGCTGGCGCAGGTGGTCGCGAAGTATCAAGCGGCAGAGATGCTTCCAGTGGTTATCGGGAGCGTCTTCTGGGGGCGAACCCGCCTGACACAGGCGCAGGCATACGTGCTGGGTGAGGTCTTCAGCATCCTGCGGTAGGCACCCATTGTGGAGGAAGAAGCGATATATCCGCTCCCGGCGCGACATGGCAGGTCTTCCGATACTATCGGGATATCTTATTATCGCAAGAAAGGGCTATAGCTGTCAACGTTTTGGTGGACAACGCGGCTGCTGTTGAGCCGATGAAACCTAACCCCCAGCCACGTCCGTGCGAGATAGCCCCCCTGTCGTTCCCCCGCAAGCAGGAGGACATTCACGTTCCTCCCCGCCTGTGGGGAGGTCAGGTTGGGCTGTTCCTCGCGAAGGGAAACGGCACCAAGATGGAGAAACGGAACGGAGGCAATCCCCCCAAATCCGCACACAGGAGCAGAGACGGTAGTGGCGCTGGCATACGAGCCGTGGCAGGTCCTGGTTGGGGCGTTTGCGGGATTTCTGATAGGGGTTTCGAAGACCGGTGTGCCGGGCATTGGTATTTTGGTAGTGCCCATGCTGGCGGCGGCGTTTGGCGGCAGGGCCTCCGTGGGCACGATGCTTCCCATGCTGATTGTGGGCGACATCTTCGCGGTGATGTGGTATCGCCATCACGCGCAGTGGAACCGCCTGATAGAGCTCATCCCATGGGTATTTGCGGGCATGGTGCTGGGGGCGGTGCTGTTGTGGCGGCTGGGCGAGATGGGCGGCGGCAAAGACCTGCTGGAGCCGATTATCGGCACGCTCGTGCTGGTGATGCTGGCAGTTCACCTCCTGCGCCAGCGATGGGGCGACCGCCTGACCCCGCATTCTCCCGTTGGCATCGCCACCACCGGCATGGCAGCGGGCTTCGCCACCACCGTCTCGAACGCGGCAGGCCCCATCATGGGCATCTATCTAACCAGCCTGGGCTTGCCAAAGGAGCAGTTCATGGGCACTTCTGCCTGGTACTACTTTGCGGTGAACCTGTCTAAACTGCCCGTATTCCTTGCGTTGAGCGTGATGAATCCCGCGCGACCGATTATCACCGCACAGAGCCTGCTGTTTAACGCGCTGGTCGTGCCTCTAATTATCGCGGGGGTGTATCTGGGCAGGTGGCTTCTGCCGCGCATCCCCCAGAAGGCGTTTGACGCAGTGGTGCTGGGGCTGGCGGCGATTGCTGCGCTGAAACTGATGCTTGGATAGGAGGAGAATAATGGTCGTACCAACCGATGGGATGGTGATTACGGAAGATACCGTGCTGCAACCGGGCGTATACTACCTGCCCGCCGGGATAACGATTGTCGGTGACGGGATAACGCTGGACGGAGGCGGTGCGCTGTTGATAGGCAAGGACCGCAACGGGGCGGGCGTGCGCGTGGAGGGACGGCAGGGGGTGACCATCAAGAACCTTCGCCTGCGCGAGTACTATCACGGCATCCACGCCACCGACTGCAAAGGGCTGACGATTACCGGTTGTCAGATTACCTCCACCGCTGAAGTGGCTCCGAACACCATCTTTCTAGACATCTGGCTGCCGGCGGAAAAGGCTTATGGGGGCGCGATACTGCTGTATCGCGTGCAGGAGAGCCTGATCGAGGACAACGACCTTCAACACCAGATGAACGGCTTGCTGGCGTACAGCTGCCGATACCTGACCGTGCGGCGCAATGTGGCGAACTACTGCAGTGGGTTCGGCTTCCATCTGCATGATACCAGCGACAGCCTGTACGAAGAGAACTATGCGGACTTCTGTTGTCGGTACGAGCCGCGCGGCGAGCGTTATGGGCATATGGGCGCGGACGCCACCGGTTTCCTGATTGTGTACCGCAGCTGCCGGAACGTTTTCCGACGCAACTGCGCCCGGCTGGGCGGGGATGGCTTCTTCCTTGCGGGGATGACGCCGCAGATGGAACCGGTGGGCTGTGATGATAACCTGTTCGAGGAGAACGATGGTTCCTACAGCCCGAACATCGCCTTCGAAGCCACTTTCAGTCGGGGCAATGTGTATCGCAACAACTTCGCCAACTACTGCAACTACGGCTTCTGGCTGGGCTTCTCCCGCGAGTTCCTGATTGAGGACAACCGCATGTTGCACAACCGGCAGGCGGGCATCGCGGTGGAGAACGGCGTGGGCTTCACCGTCAGGCGCAACACGTTTCAGGCGTGTGGGCATGGTATCTTGCTGTGGAGCAAATATGTGCCCGAGTTCGCCCGGTCCGCCCCCGAGAACGATACCAGCCGCGACTGGCTGATTGAGGAGAACGTCTTCACGCGGTGCGGCAAGGGGGTGCGCATCGCCGCCAATCAAGACCACGGCATCCGCAACCTGGAGGTCAAAGAAGGTGAACCGACTGCCCCGCGCCCGCACAGCCATACCATCCGCAAGAACGAGTTTCAGGAAAACCGCGTAGGTATCGAGCTGGTCAACGCCGACCGCACGACCATTACCGAAAACCTGATGCACCGCAACGTGGAGGCAAACATTCGCCTGGACGACGCGCAGGAAACGGAGATGCGCTTCAACGTGGGCTATGCAGGGGGGTATCTGTAGGGTCGTTGCGCGTCCCCAATAGTCTGTCGGGGACTTCCATGTCTCTGGGAGTTCCCACACCTTCAACTGCCTCTTGACAAACCCGTGCAATTTTGCAATCATGATGCAAAATTGTGAGGACAGCTCATATGGAGTATATCCATAGAAGTCTCGAGCCGGTGTTGCAGCGAGCGGCCAGCGAGTTCCCGGCGGTTGCCGTCACCGGGGCGCGGCAAGCTGGTAAGACGACCCTGCTGAAGCATCTGTTCGGCGACCGCTACAGATATGCCTCGCTGGAAACGCCGGATATACTATCCGCGGTCCGAGCCGACCCGCGCGGTTTTCTGCAGCTGTATTCCCCACCGTTAATCCTGGACGAGGTGCAGAACGCTCCCGAACTCCTGCCCTATATTAAAGAGAGCATCGACACGCACCGCGAGCGGAAGGGACAGTACATCCTGAGCGGCTCGCAGAATCTGCTCATGATGGAGCGCGTCTCCGAGACGCTGGCAGGGCGATGCGCCGTTCTGCAGCTCATGCCCCTCTCCTTCGCCGAGAGGCGTGGTAACCCGCAAGCCGCTCTGGTTTGGGAAAGGGAACCTTCTGCCGAAACATCTGCAATTTCCCTGACGCAGTGGTGGGAGTGGTTCCTGCGCGGGAGCTACCCCGAAATCGCTCTGGATGAGCAACGTGATTTCGCCCTGTGGTACGCCAGCTATGTGCAAACCTATCTGGAACGTGATGTGCGTGCTCTGCGGCAGGTAGGCGATTTGCTCACCTATCAGGCGTTCTTGCGGGTGCTGGCGGCGCGAAGCGGGCAGCTGCTGAATCTGTCGGATATTTCACGCGAACTCGGCGTTGCCGTCAATACCGCCAAAGCCTGGCTGTCGGTGCTGGAAGCCACGCATCAGGTGATCCTCCTGCAACCATATCATGAGAACGTTGGTAAACGGCTGGTGAAAACGCCCAAGGTGTACTTTGCGGATACTGGTTTGCTGTGCTATCTGGTGGGACTGCGCACGGTGGAACATGCCACTGCCAGCCCAATGGCGGGAGCGATTGTGGAGACGGCGGTGGTCTCGGAGGTGGTGAAACGCTACCGGCATCGCGGACAGGAACCGCGCGTATTCTTCTGGCGTACCGCCAGGGGCGACGAGGTTGACCTGCTGATAGAGGAGAATGGCAGGCTCATCCCCCTGGAGGTCAAGGCGACCGCCACGCCGCGCCCCCCGATGGCATCAGGACTGCAGGCTTTCCTGCGCGACTACCCGCACCGCGCCGACAGAGGATGGCTGATCCATCTGGGCGCTCAATCGCTCCCGCTGGCACCCGGGGTGCTGGCAGTGCCCCTGGAGTTTCTGTGAAGGGGGCTCCTATGGCACTCGCACTCTTATTTCATACAGCACCTGGTCGCCGCCGTATCCGCCGATAACTGCCAGACGGTTCACAGGCTGTTTGGGGTTGGGGTCGGCGGCGTACAGCACGGGCTTGCCGTCCACTAACAGCCACACCTCGCCCCCGCGCCGCGAGAGCTGCAGGCTGTGCTTGCCCGGCGTCATCATCACTTCGCCGTCGCCCTCCTCGCGTCCGAACAGGCGGAACCGGGTGATGGTGTTGCCGTAGCCGCCCACAAAGGCGATGTAGTCCACGCCGGCGTTCATCTCGCGCGTGCCGGGCAGAAACGCGCCCAGGATGCCGTCCTGCTTCGCCTCAATCTGCGCCCACAGGTCAAACTCGGTTGCGTTCAGCCCGTCAATATACACCACGGACTCCTCATGTCCGGAATGGCGCAGGACGCCTCCCTCCAGCTTCCAGCCGGTGCCGGTGAACTTCAGCGAGGGGTCATCGGGCATCAGCACGCGCGTTGCCGATTCGCGGCTCAGCTCGGCGGGGGCATTGGCTGGCAGGGGAAACCGTCCCTGCGGTTCCAGCATCACCGCGTAGAACAGATGATAGGGTTCGTACAGAGAGTACGCCTTATCGTCGCTGGCGATAACGTCAATGGATGCGCCCACTTCGCGCCCGCCGCGCGTCCAGTACCATATCCCCTCGCCGCGGTTGGGCAGGCTGAACTCGAAGACGGTCGTGCCATCCGCCTTGCGCGACCATTTCCACTTCAAGCCCGGCGCCGGCGCCCAGGGCGACCGTACTGTTAGAGTGTCTCCGTTCAATACCTCTATGGTCTGGATGCCCTCGCGCGAGAAGACGCCTTTGCCCTCGCCGTCAAACACGGCGTAAATCCGCTTCCAGTTGCCCTTCACCGTGAACAGTCCGTAGTAGGCGTTTTCGTCGTGCGCCTGCTTGAACACGAAGTGCATCCCGCCTTTTTGCATCTCGCCCGCAGGCGGCACCTCTGCCCACTCGCTATCGCTGCCGTCCACGGTGGCGCGGTAGGCGTAGATGAACGGCTGCCAGGGGTAAAGCGGATAGGGATCTATGTCGTCCGTCAGCCCGTCCCTGTCGCTGTCCGGGTGGAGGGGGTCGGGCTTGATACTCTGCACTGGCGGCTTGTTGAAGCTGAACTGCAGGGGTGCGGGCGCCCACGTGCTGAGCATCACTTTGCGCAGGTCGCCGATTCTGCCGTCGGTAGAGCGTTTGCGTGGGTTACTGCCAAAGCGTTTTTCATCTAAGGGCAGGCGTGGGTCATCGTCGGGTACGCCGTCCTCGTCGGCGTCGCGTACCGTGATGGTATAGCCGATATACATTCTCAGCCACTGCGCGTCGGTGAGGGTGCGGTCCCAGTATGCCATGCACTGCCAGTGTTCGCCATGTCTGCCTGCGCCGTTCCACGTGTTTTCGGCAACCGTTCCGTCGGGGCGCACCTGTCGATAGCGCGGTTCGGGGTGGTTGAACACAATGCGGTCATCCTCGCGGTTTGCCAGCGAGAACGCGCCGAACGACTCCATCTGGTGGTGGAACTCGTGGGTGACCAGCCACGCGGTATCGCCGCCGCCAAGAAACTGCGAACGGGCGGGTACGCCATCGGGCAAGCCGTCCACGCCAAAGGTTCCCCCGCCGGAGCCATAAAACTCCCACTTCTGCGTGCGTGGGTTCCATCGGCGCGGGAACGCCTGTTCGATCTGCCCAGGATAAGGGCGTTCTTCCTCCACGGGCTGGGTGTTGGTGCGCAGGATGTTTTGGGTGTCCACAATGGTGAACTCGCCGCCTCCCGGACCGCGAAAGTCCTCGCCCGGATAGCTTCGGCAGACGGGCCATCCTTTATAGAAAGGGTCGGCGTTTTCGGGTTCCGGTCCCCAGCGTTGCCAGCGGTCGTCAATGAAAATCTGGAAGTCCACCCAAACGCGCATCCCGCTGTTGACCCAGAAGAAGCGCGAGGCGGTAGCATACTCCTTGCGGAGGATTTCAATCTGCTGGGCAGTCAGCTTCTGCGGGCGCGGGGCGATGGCGCCTGTCGAATCGTGTGCCGAAGCCACGTTGATGACGTTGGGCATAATGAGCACTTTCACCGGCACATGAATGATGGTCTTGTAGCCTTTTGGTGCCTGGGTGGAGACGGCATATTCCCGTCGCCAGGGTGGTTGTGCGCCCCAGCGTTTCTCTTCGGGGGTGGGCACAGCTGCCGGATCGTAGATGCGGTAGAAGTAGCGTTTGCCCGGCTTGAGACCGTCAACGGTGACGGTATGCCACTGCCTTCGTCCGGGCACGCGCACGATTCGCACGCCCGGCTGTGCCCAGAAGTCCACTTTCTTGCCTTCCGGTCGCCAGGCGACCATGGGAATATCGCCTTCCCGAACCTGTACCCTGCTCTCACAGGGGTGCTGGGTGAAGTATTGCAGGGTGAAGCTGGTACGGGTGATGCGGGTCACTGGTCGGGTGGGGTCTATCAACGGTGCGCTGTCGTCGCCTGCGGTGCATGGTATCGTGGCGCAAACGGCAAGCAGGGCACTCAGCGCACGAAAGGCTCTCGGTGCGTTCATCGTCTGCTCCTCACCGCGTGTTTGTAAAGTGACGCTTACAGATTACTCTCTGGAGGCGGGGGTATCCTGCACAGAGTGCTGAGAGATGCTGGGCTGAAACACCAGAATGTGGAGCCGAATCATGACCTATCCCCTCAATTTGGAGGGCGAACCTCCTGGTGAGCCGACCCCTCTCCCGACCTCTCCCCGACGCGGGGAGAGGCGAAGCTGCCGGTGATCCCCTGTAGGGGCAACCCCCTGTGGTTGCCCTCTGACTTCCAGCAGGCGGCAAGGGAGTGTCCCCCTGCTTGCGGGGGGACTACAGGGGGGCTGATAACTTCCGAAAAAGCCCCTCCTAACCTCCCCGCAGGCGGGGAGGGACTCGGACGGCTCGGCGGGAGCCTCGCCCTCCAGCCATGACCAGCAGACACTGGGCATGTCCAACCGTATTTTTGACGAGCAGAGTTTATCCCGAATTGTGGCAATGTGGAAATGGAGGAGGTGGAGACGCAATGAAAACGATGCGTTATGTGCTGAGTTTGCTGATAGCGACGGTATTCTTGCCGTGCGCCTTTTCCGCCGGGGTGGCGACCGGTGTGGTGGGCGGCGGCGACACCAGTGTTGCAGAGCCTGTGCCTGTTGGCTCTGACCAGACGGTCGTGGCGTCGGTGGTGAACGGCGCATCCAGCGTCCAGTTCTACGTGAAGGATTCGAACGACAACGTGGTGTTTACCAGTAATGTCCTGCCCGTGGACGACAGCGGCTCGGTGTCGATGGTATGGTCGCCACCGTTCGCGGATACGTTCTCGGTGTGGGCAGTCGGCTACGACGAGGGTGGAAACCCAATAGGCGAGCAGCAGGTATTGCTGGTATCCGTGTATCAGCCCGACGCCCGTGGGTTCATCACCGGCGGCGGGTGGCTGGAAATGGACGGCTACAGGCGCACCTTCGGGTTCGTGGCGCAGGTACAGAAGAACGGAACGGTTAAGGGTAGCTTGGAGTACCAGCGGCACGGACTGGGATTCAACGTCAAATCCTGGGCTGCGGACTGGGTTTACGCTCCCACTCTCAGCGAGGGGTATTTCAGCGGCTGGGCGACGGTCAACGGCGCGGGCAGCTATCGCTTCTACGCGATGGTGCTCGACTCCGGCGAACCCGGCAGGGGAGATTTCTTCGCCCTGTGGGTGTACGATGAGTTCGGCAATCTGATGTTTGCAGACTGGGGGAGCCTGAGCGGCGGTAACGTGGTGATACATGCTAACCGCTAACTTCGGAGCGACGATAGCGAACCTGTGCCAGGCGGAGGCCGAAAAAGCCTCCGCGTTTTTTTGCGGGTTTCTGGCGATTGTTAAGCCGTATTAAGATAAGGAGTTTGTGGTTTGGGGGTAGAATATAGGTGGTGTGAAACGCATCGAGTGTATCATCCGACCGTTCAAGCTGGACGAAGTGAAGCTGGCGCTGAGCGAAGCCGGTGTGGTGGGGATGACCGTTACCGACGTGCGCGGGCGCGGCAGTAACGAGGAGTCCCGGGAGCACTATCGCGGCGCCGGGTACACCATCTATCTGCCCCCGAAGGTCAAGATCGAGATGATTGTTCGTGATGAAGACGTGGAACCTATCGTGCAGACCATCTTGCAGTATGCGCGTACCGGCGAACCCGGCGATGGAAAGATTTTCATCCTCCCTGTAGAAGATGCGATTCGGGTACGCACGGAAGAGCGTGGCGACGTGGTGTTGTGAATACGAAATCTAAATCAACAAGGAGGAATCTCATCCGTGAAGCGCAACGCCTTCACACTCATCGAGCTGCTGGTGGTTATCGCGATTATCGCGATACTGGCGGCCATCCTGTTCCCTGTCTTCTCGCAGGCTCGTGCCAAAGCGAGGCAGGCGACCTGTACCAGCAACCTGAAGCAGATTGGACTGGCGTTCCTGATGTACGCTACCGATTACGACGGCAAGTTTCCCACACCGGGTGGGCAGCGGCTGATTAACCCCGCGACCGGGCGGTGCGAGTACCCGAGCAACGGATGGGTGCAGTCGGCAGGTACGGGGCTGGGTCAGGACGTCGGCGGTATCTTCCCCTACGTGAAGATGCGCTCGAACAACCCTTCGTCCAACCTGTGGTCCTGCCCACACGCCATTCCCGGACAGGGCAACGTTTACTCGCCCGGGCAGAACTACGTGATGAACGATTATGTCCGCGCAGGGCATCCGGGGCAGCAGTACACCCGCACTGGGTGCAGCACCGCCAACGCGGGTTACTTTGACGGTGCATCCGATGCTTCCATGCAGCAGCCTGCCCAAACCATTCTGGTCTACGAAGGCGCTCAGCGTACCAACGGTACTGTGGCGCGTAATGGAAGCATCTACTTCAGCCTGGGCGCCACCAGTGCGCATCCACCCATCCCGGTGAACAACCCCACCATCTACCACAGCAACGGCAGTAACTTCATCTTCTGCGATGGGCATGTGAAGTGGATGCGCCCGGAGACCACCTGGACCAACGACTACCGCAACCAGAACCCTTTCCTCCAGCAGTACAACCCCGTCTACTGGGACGTGCTGGTGAACGTGCTGAAGGTTGGGCCTGGTGGCGGCAGTGTGGACATGTGGGACCCCCAGATTGGAGGCGTGGTCTACCCATAACCTGCACAAATCAGGGGCAAGGTCATCTTGCCCCTGCAACCCTTCCCTACCTTTGTCGCCTGCAGGGTATAATCCTTGCTGAAGCGCTCGTTGAGGGGCAGGGTTACAGCTGGCAATGTCTCGCACAGAGTTTCCGTATCGTCCGCTGATTCTGGCTTCCGCCTCGCCGCGCAGGCAGGAGCTGATCGCGCTACTGGGGATACCTTTTCGGGTCGTACCTGCCGATATCGACGAAACACCCCCAGATGGACACAATCCCGAACAGGTTGCCCTTCGTCTGGCGCGGGATAAAGCGCTGGCGGTTGCGCTTCGCGAGCAGGACGGAATCGTGCTCGGCGCGGATACCATTGTGGTGCATGAGGGAGAAGTACTGGGCAAGCCCATGGATGCCGATGATGCCATGCAGATGCTTCGGCGGTTGAACGGGTGCGAGCATCAGGTTTATACGGCGGTTGTTCTGCTGGACGTCGTTCAGGGAGAGGTGCTTCGCGAGCAGAGCGAGGCGGTATGCACGCGCGTGTGGTTTCGGCGGGTCGGTGAGGAACATCTGCGCCGGTACGTGGCTACAGGTGAGCCGATGGACAAAGCGGGGGCGTACGGCGCGCAGGGGTACGGTTCCACATTGATCGAGCGTATCGAAGGCTGCTACTTTAACGTGATGGGATTGCCGGTCTCTCGCGTTTGTGCCATGCTGGAGGCGTGGGGAATTACCCCTCTGGGCGTGACCGATGCAAAGAATGCATAAAATTTACGAAAAATCTCTGCAAAACCCCTGAAAAAGGTTGACAAACCCTTGCCGATTGTGCCATACTAATAATTCGCGTGAAATTTCAGGAGGGGCACCTGATGAAAACTATCCAACACTCAAGGCGGCATACCTCTAGTAAACCGGTAGAACTCCCCAACCTCGTTTCGGTGCAGCTGGAGTCGTACAGATGGTTCCTGGAAGAGGGACTTCTGGAGCTGTTTCGGACCTTCTCGCCGATATACGACTTCACCGGTCAGCAGTTTGTTGAACTGCTGGACTTCACCTTAGGTGAGCCCAAGTACAGCCTGGAAGAGTGTCGCGACCGCGATATGACCTATGAGGCGCCCATCCGGGTGCGCGTGCGCTATGGTCGTATCGAGGGCGGCGTGCCCAGCGAGATGCAGGAGTCGGAGGTATATCTGGGTGACCTGCCGTTGATGACCGACAAGGGTACCTTTATCATTAACGGGCGTGAGCGAGTGGTGGTCAGCCAGATTCTGCGCTCGCCGGGCGTCTACTTCGAGAACGTGTTCGACAAGATTTTCCGCAAGGGCACGCCTACCGGGCTGTGGTTAGAGACCTACCTGAGCAACAAGAACATCTTCGGGGCGAAGATTATCCCCAACGAGGGTCCGTGGATTGAGATAGACACCGGTGCGAATGACGTCATCACGGTGCGCATCGGTCAGGGACGGACCCTGCCCATCACCACGTTCCTGCGCGCTCTGGAGAGCTTCTCCCAGGCGTGCGTGCCCCGCTATATGAAGGTGAAGGATGCCCTCCATCGCCGGTACGAAGGCGTGGTGGAGACGGGAGTGGACGCCGAAACAGGAGAGGTGCTGAACACCGAGACGCAGCTGCGGCAGGTGCAGGGCTACTATCGCAGGTCGCCGAAGGTTTCGCCAAAACCACTGGTGAACCCCGAGACGGGCGAGGTTCTGCTCAATGTTGGCGACCGCATTACGGAAGAGTTTCTGCAGAACCCCGACCTGCCCGAGAGCGTTCTGGCGATGGAGGTGGCGATCTCCTCGCCGACCGATACCACCGAGGACATCCTGCGTCTGTTCGGCACGCTCGTTCGCATAGAGAATCCCACTGCCGAACAGCTGGAGGGGAAGTGGACCACTACCGACATCATGGACGTGCGCGGGCGCAAGCCGGTGGTCAAAGCGTTTCACCGGATTGACGCCGAAATCGCACGCCGCCTCGAGGGGATGAAGCTTCCCGAGATAGAGGTGCTGGAAGTGCCCTCCGTGATTGTGGCCACGCTGGAACACGACCCCACGCACGACAGGCGCGAGGCGCTCATGGACATCTACCGCAAGATGCGCCCGGGCGACCCGGCAACGGAAGAGGGAGCGCGCGCCCTGATCGAATCGCAGCTCTACGACAATCGCCGCTACGACCTGGCGCAGGTGGGTCGGTATAAGCTGAACAAGAAGCTGGGCATTAACCTTCCGCTGGACGTGCGCACCGTAACCAAAGAGGACTTCGTGGCGGTGCTGGACTACCTGCTGAAGCTGGACCGCGGCGAGGGCGAGGTGGACGAAATCGACCACCTGAAGAACAAGCGCGTGCGTGCGGTGGGTGAGCTCCTGCAGAGCCAGCTGCGCAACGGCTTCCTGCGGATGGAGAAGGTCGCCAAAGAGCGAATGACTAGCATGGACGCCGACCAGATTATGCCGCAGGTCATTCTGGCGATCAAACCGGTCGCCGCTGCGATTAAGTCTTTCTTCGGCTCCAGCCAGCTGTCGCAGTTCATGGACCAGACCAACCCGCTGAGCGAGCTCACGCACAAGCGACGCCTGAGCGCACTGGGTCCGGGTGGATTGACCCGCCAGTCGGCAACGCTGGAAGTGCGTGACGTACACGACAGCCATTACGGGCGCATCTGCCCCATCGAAACGCCCGAAGGCCCCAACATCGGACTGATCAGCCAGCTGGCGGTGTTTGCCCGCGTCAACGTGTTCGGCTTTATCGAAACCCCCTACCGCAAGGTAAAAAACGGTAAAGCCACGGACGAGATAGTTTACCTGTCGGCAGAGGAGGAGGAGCAGTATCGGATTGCTCCCGGCGACACCCGTCTGCTGGAGGACGGCACCATCGCCGAGGAGTTTGTACAGGTGCGCCATCAGGCGAACGAGGCGAACCGATATCCGGTGGTGCGTCGCGAGGATGTGGACCTGATGGACGTATCCCCAATGCAGCTGGTGTCGGTTGCCACTGCGCTTATACCCTTCCTGGAGAGTAATGACGCGGCGCGTGCGCTGATGGGTTCGAACATGCAGAAGCAGGCGGTACCGCTGTTGCGCTCGTCGGCACCCATTGTCAAGACCGGGCTGGAGCGGCGCGCGGCGATGGATTCGGGCGCACTGGTGATTGCGCGGCGCAACGGCACGGTCACAAAGGTCACCGCCGAGGAGATTGTGGTGCGCACCGAAGACGGCGACCTGGACATCTACCCCCTGCTCAACTCGATGCAGTCCAACCAGTCCACCTGTATCACCCAGAAGCCTATCGTGAACCGCGGCGAGCGAGTGCGTGCGGGACAGGTCATCGCCGATGGCCCCTGTTCCGACCACGGGGAGCTGGCTCTGGGCAAGAACGTGCTGGTGTGTTTCGTGCCGTGGGGAGGCTATAACTACGAGGACGCCATTCTGGTGTCCCAGCGTCTCGTGCGCGACGATGTGTACAGCTCCATCCACATCGAGCGCTACGAGGTAGAGGCACGCGATACCAAGCTGGGTCCCGAGGAGATCACTCGCGACATTCCCAACGTGGGCGAGGACGCCCTGAAGGACCTGGACGAGCACGGAATCATCCGCATCGGGGCACAGGTCCAGCCGGAGGATATTCTCGTCGGCAAGGTTCAGCCCAAGGGGCAGAGCGAGCTGAGCGCAGAGGAGCGACTGATTATCGCCATCTTCGGCAAGAAGGCGGAAGAGACGCGCGACGTGTCGCTACGGTTGCCGCACGGCGAGAAGGGCAAGGTCATCGACGTCAAGGTCTTCTCGCGCTTCCGCTACCGATGCAAAGAGTGCGGACACATCCATTACTTCAGCAAGCGTCCCGAAGAGAAGCCCGAATGCGAGCGCTGTCGTGGCGACCTGGAGCGCATCTCGGCGGACGACCTGCCGCCGGGCGTGAACATGCTGGTGCGCGTGTATGTGGCGCAGAAGCGCAAGGTCATGGAAGGCGATAAGATGGCAGGACGCCACGGCAACAAGGGCGTTATCTCCAAGATACTGCCCGACGAGGATATGCCCTTCCTGCCCGATGGCACTCCGGTGGACATTGTGCTGAATCCGCTGGGCGTGCCTTCGCGCATGAACATCGGTCAGATTAAGGAGACGCATCTGGGCTGGGCGGGGCATTACTTTGGCACCGCCTACGAGGAGCCGGCATTTTCGGGCACCACCGAGGAGGACATTCTGGCGGAGCTGGAGCGCATGGCAAAGCATGTGCGGCGGATAGTTCTGCAGAACTACGTCAACTCCGACCTGGGACTGGGGATGCAGTTCCGCGACGAGCAAAGCGCGGAAGAGATGCTGGAAGAGATTCGGCAGAAGCTGCGCCAGATGCCCATGTACAAACTGGAAGCGATTGCCGCTAGGGTAAACGCGCCGCCCGTCATCTCGCCGCTTCTGATGAGCGAGAAGGCGGTGGTGGAGATACAGGAGAGCAACGGCAACGTGGACGAGTCGAAGGTCCCCGAGCCGTTGAGGAACCCCGCTCCGCCCGAGATGATCGAACACATCATCGAGCGTATCCGCGCGAACACCTGGCAGAGATGCGGTATCGACGAGCGGACGGGCAAGTGCTGGGTGCGCGACGGCTTGACGGGTGAGCCGTTTGATAACCCGCTGACCGTGGGTTACATCTACATGATGAAGCTGGCGCACCTGGTGGACGACAAGATTCACGCCCGATCCACCGGACCCTACTCGCTGGTGACCCAGCAGCCGCTGGGTGGCAAGGCGCAGTTCGGTGGTCAGCGGTTCGGTGAGATGGAGGTATGGGCACTGGAGGCATACGGTGCGGCGTACTCTCTGCAGGAGATGCTGACCGTCAAGTCGGACGACGTGGTTGGGCGCGTAAAGGTGTATGAAGCCATCGTCAAAGGGGAACCGATGGCTGAGCCCGGCGTGCCCGAGTCGTTCAAGATACTGGTGAAGGAACTGCAGAGTCTTGCTCTGAAGGTAACAGCATTGAACGACAGGAACGAAGAAGTGGCCCTAAGAGACGAGGACGAGGAGGACGGCAGTCGTTCTCGCCGCTCGTACCACCCTGACGCATCCACAGGAGGTAGCAACTCGCAATGACGGAATCCAGCGCATTCACGAAAATACGCATCAGCATCGCCTCTCCCGACGACGTCCGACAGTGGTCGCATGGAGAGGTGAAGAAGCCAGAGACCATCAACTACCGCACCTTCAAGCCGGAGCGGGATGGACTGTTCTGCGAGCGCATTTTCGGTCCGGTCAAGGACTGGGAGTGCCATTGCGGTCGCTACCGCAAGATGAAGTACAAGGGCACTATCTGCGACCGTTGTGGGGTGGAGGTCACTCGTGCTCGCGTGCGGCGCAGTCGCATGGGGCACATTGAGCTGGCATCTCCTGTGTGTCACATCTGGTATCTGAAGGCGATGCCCTCTCCGCTGGCGCTGATTCTGGACATGTCCGCTCGCCTGCTGGAGAAGGTGATCTATTTCGCTTCCTACATTGTGACATACGTGGACCGCGCCACCATCAATCAGGAGCTGGACACCTTCCGCGACGCGGTGGTGGAGATTTCGGAGAAAATCCGACAGGAAGCGGAAGAGGAGGTAGCGCGGCTGCGCCGCGAGTTCAACAAACAGCTCAAGGAGCACGGACCAAACAGCTCGGATCCCTGGGACGAGGAGACGATTGCCCAGAAACGAGAGTATCTGGAGCGGCGCATCCAGCAGGAATACGAAGAGGCGGAGGCGCGTATCACCGAGCTGAACGAGGCGCTTTCGCGCCCCAACAGCGACGCGTGCCTGGAGCGCATCGAGAAGCGCATGTTAATTAATGATGAGGAGTGGCGTGCCATCGAGCGACTGCTGTACCAGGTGTCGCGCCATACCGGCAAAGACTACACCGGTCTGGTGAAGGCGGGCATGGGCGGCGCAGCGATACGCGACCTGCTCAAGGAGATCGACTTGGAGGCGCTGGCTCGCGAGTTGCGCCAGGAAATCCAGAGCACGCAGGGGCAGGCTCGGATGCGCGCCATCAAGCGCCTGGAAATCGTGGAGGCGTTCATTAGCTCCAAGAACCGCCCCGAATGGATGATTCTGGAGTGTATCCCCGTTCTGCCCCCCGAACTGCGCCCGATGGTGCAGCTGGACGGCGGACGCTTCGCCACTTCCGACCTGAACGACCTGTATCGGCGCATCATCAACCGCAACAACCGCCTGAAGAAGATTATCGAAATCCGTGCGCCGGAAAGCATCGTCAACCACGAGAAGCGACTGCTGCAGGAGGCGGTGGACGCGCTGATTGACAACGGGCGGCGCGCTCGCCCCGTGGTGGGTACGAACGGGCGCGCGCTGAAGTCCCTCTCCGATATGCTGAAAGGCAAGGAGGGGCGGTTCCGCAAGAACCTGCTGGGCAAGCGCGTGGACTACTCGGGACGTTCGGTTATCGTGGTGGGCCCAAGCCTGAAACTGCATCAGTGTGGACTGCCCAAAGAGATGGCGCTGGAGCTGTTTAAGCCCTTCGTCATGAAGAGGCTGGTGGACAGCGGCACCGCGCAGAACATCAAGACCGCCAAGCGCATGATCGAGCGCATGAGGGACGAGGTGTGGGATGCGCTGGATGACGTCATCCACGAGCACCCCGTACTGTTGAACCGTGCGCCGACACTGCACCGATTGGGCATTCAGGCGTTCGAGCCGGTGCTGGTGGACGGCAAGGCGATACAGATCCATCCGCTGGTGTGCCCGGCGTACAACGCCGACTTTGACGGCGACCAGATGGCGGTGCACGTGCCGCTCAGCCCGCTGGCGCAGGCGGAGGCGCGCATCCTGATGCTGTCCACGCAGAACCTGTTCTCGCCGGCGGATGGTCGGGCAATCGTGGCGCCCACGCAGGACATCGTTCTGGGCGCGTACTACCTGACCATCGAGAAGGAGCAGGAGCCTCGCGGTATTGAGCGCATCCAACTGAACGGTGAATCGCGCTGGCTGCCCTTCCGCGATATCGAAGAGGCACGCCTCGCGCTGGACCACAAACTGATCAGCCTGCACGATCCGATACTGGTGCGTCTGGAGCGTAACGGCAAGCGCGAGGTCGTTACCACCACCGTCGGCAGGCTTATCTTCCATGAGATTCTGCCCGAAGGCATCGCCTACACCGACCAGTATCTGAACATGGTGATGGACAAGAAGGCGCTGGCGAACCTCATCCTGACCTGCTTCCGCATGCACGGGCAGGAGCGCACGGTGAAACTGCTGGACGACCTGAAGGACCTGGGCTTCCGCTATGCGACCACTTCGGGCACAACCATCGCTATCACCGACATGGAAAGCCCTGAAGACCGCGAGCGCATCATGCAGGAGACCATGCGCACCGTCGAGCGGTTGAACCAGCAGTACCGGCGCGGTCAGCTGACCCTCGGCGAGCGTAAACAGCGTGTGATTCAGGCCTGGCAGAAAGCCAGCGAGGACATCGGTGAGGCGATTGTCCAGTCTATCGACCGCTTCAACCCGCTGTACATCATCACGGCGTCGGGTGCGCGCGGTTCCACCAAGCAGTTGTCGCAGCTGGCGGGAATGCGTGGACTGTTCGCCGACTCGCGCGGCAACCTGATGGAAGAGTTGCCGATTAAGTCCAACTTCCACGAGGGCTTGTCGGTGCTGGAGTACTTCGTGTCCACGCACGGCGCCCGCAAGGGAATGTCGGACACCGCTCTGCGTACGGCGGACGCGGGTTACCTGACCCGTCGCCTGGTGGACGCCGCGCAGGACGTGATTGTGCGTGCGTACGACTGCGGCACCACCAACGGCATTTACATCAAGCCGGTGGAGGACCTGTCCAGTCTGGTGGAGACGGTGGCAGAGCGCATCCGCGCCCGAACCGCGCTGGAGGACATCCGCGACCCGGTAACCGGCGAACTGCTGGCGCAGGCGGGAGATCTCATCTCGGATGAAGCCGCACAGCGCATCGACGCCATCCTGAGCGCCCTGGATGCCATTGCCGAAGGGGCAACCGACGAGCAGGCGCTGGAGCACTTCCGCGAGATGCGCGAGCGCGGCGTGTTCGTGCGTTCCCCGCTTACCTGCGAGCACCGTCGTGGCGTGTGCGCCAAGTGCTACGGGCGCGATATGGCCACCGGCAAGCTGGTGGAGATTGGCACGGCGGTGGGCATCATCGCGGCGCAATCCATCGGTGAGCCGGGTACGCAGCTGACCATGCGCACCTTCCACACTGGCGGCGTCGCAGCAACCTACATCACGGGTGGCAAACAGTCGTTCAACACGCGCCTGCAGCTGCTGGAGGAGCTTCGCCGCGACGTCGGTCGCTACGAAGAGCGGATGAAGGCACAGGCGGAACAAAAAGGCGAGGTGAGCGAAGAAGGCATGCCCATCAGCGCGAAGCAGTTCCGCGAGCTGATGGACACCTATATCACACCCACTGGAAGCCTGCCGCGCGTGATTGACCTCTTCATGGCAACCGAAGCGCTGAAGGGACGCGCGATTATGTCCGAGTATGCCGGCACAGTGGCGGCTATTGAGAGCAGCCAGCTGATGCGCCAGGTGATACTGCATGTGCCGGTGGCAGTAACACAAACAGGCGAAGGGCTGCTGGACGAGATAGCGGCCACCAGCGTGCTGGACCCGTCTCTGCCCGAAGGTGACCCCGATGCGGTTATCCTGCGCGAGGGGGAGAAGATAACACCCGACCACCTGGAACGTCTGCTGGAGGCTGGCATCACCGAAGTACAGGTGGTCAAGGTGTATCCTGTGCCCGGGCGCGGCGAGCTGAAGGTGAAGGTGGGCGATACGGTGGAGCCGGGCGATGCGCTCACCGAGGGTCTGCTGCAGCCTCGCGAGCTGTTGAGGCTGAAGGGCGTGCGAGCGGTGCAGGAATATCTGGTGCAGGAGATTCAGAAGGTTTACAAACAGCAAGGCGTGGACATCCACGACAAGCACATCGAGATTATCGTGCGCCAGATGCTGAAGAAGCGTCGGGTGGTGGACCCCGGCGACACCCGCTTCCTGCCCGGCAGTATCGTGGACAAGTTCATCTTCGAGGCGGAGAACCAGCGGGTGCGCCAGCAGGGTGGGCGCGAGGCGAGCGCCGAGTGGGTGCTGCAGAGCATCACCGAAGCGGCGCTGACCACCGAGAGCTTCCTTTCGGCGGCGTCGTTCGAGCGCACCACGCACGTGCTGACGGAGGCCTCGGTGCGCGGCAAGAAGGACGACCTGGTGGGGTTGAAGGAGAACGTGATTATCGGTCGTCTGATACCCGCTGGCACGGGCTACGGCGCCTATCGCGACCTGCAACCTCAGGCGCTGGCGGAAGGCGCCGAGATCCCCGAAGAGGCTTACGACCCGGTGCTGTATCGCGAGCTGGAGCCCGCTCCGCAGGAACAGGAGTTGCCTATCGTGGAGGCGGGTGAGGTCATCGTGCCGGAGGAGGAGCTCTTCGAGGAAGAGGCGTTGCCGCCGGATGAGGCGATTGACGAGACCATCTTCGAGGAACCGGATGTGCCTGCCGTTCCTCCCACCCGTGAAGAGGAGGACATTGATCCTCTAATGTTCGGGGAGGAGTAGCAATTCGGCAAAAAAGGCGGTTTCGAGCGCGAAAGAGGTTGACATTCTGAAGACTTTCCAGTATAATACTTCGGTTGGGTAAGTCCACCGAAGTGCGGATCCCTTCCGCGAGAAGCGGAAGATAACCATAAACCAACACGGAGCAAAGGAGGCGAGAGGGCGCCGGGAACGCTCAGTTTTGTTCCCCTCCTGCTGAGAGGGGTTGCATAGTGAGACAGCATATGACCAGCCCCTTCGTCTTCGTGTGTGGCGAAGGGGTTGTGTTTCGCACAGAGATGGGTGACGGAGGAAAACACACAATATGCCGACATTTAACCAGCTGGTGCGCAAGGGGCGTCGCCCCATACGCAAAAAGAGCAAAAGCCCTGCGCTGAAGGGCTGTCCGCAGAAGCGTGGGGTGTGTCTGGTGGTGCGTACGGTATCGCCGAAGAAGCCGAACTCGGCACTGCGCAAGGTCGCGCGTGTGCGCCTGAGCAACGGCGTAGAGGTTACGGCTTACATCCCGGGTATCGGGCACAACCTGCAGGAACACTCGGTGGTGCTGGTACGTGGTGGACGTGTGAAGGACCTGCCGGGCGTGCGCTACCACGTGGTACGCGGCACCCTGGATGCTGCAGGAACCCAGAACCGAAAGAGCAGCCGTTCGAAATACGGCACGAAGCGACCGAAGTAGGTTGGAGGTAGAGAGAGATGCCCAGAAAAGGACCGGCTCCGCGCCGTGTAATACCGCCGGACCCAGTGTATAATGACGTATTGGTACAACGGTTTATTAACCGCCTGATGATGTGCGGCAAGAAGAGCGTGGCGGAGAAGATTTTCTACCGCGCGATGGAGATGGTGGGTGAGCGTACCAAACGCAACCCCTTAGAAGTATTCCATCAGGCGCTGAAGAACGTGATGCCTGTGCTGGAAGTGCGCCCGCGCCGTGTGGGTGGCGCTACCTACCAGGTGCCGATGGAAGTGCGGCCCGAACGGCGGGTGTCGCTGGGCATTCGCTGGCTGGTGCTCTCCGCACGCAAACGCGGCGGGCGCACAATGGTCGAAAAACTGGCAGCCGAAATCATGGACGCCGCCAACAATCAGGGAGCGGCGGTGAAAAAGCGCGAGGATACGCATCGCATGGCGGAGGCGAACAAAGCGTTTGCGCACTACCGCTGGTAGTTAGCTGATTTTTGCTGGGGATGATGGGCTTGCAGGTGCAGGTCTAGGAGGAAAGCAGTAGCAGGTATGGCAAGAGAATACTCACTGGAACAAACTCGAAATATCGGCATCGCCGCGCACATCGACGCGGGGAAGACCACCACGACCGAGCGCATCCTGTACTATACAGGACGCATCCATCGCATCGGCGAGGTGGACGATGGCGCTGCGACCATGGACTGGATGGAGCAGGAGCAGGAGCGGGGTATCACCATTACATCCGCGGCAACGACCTGCTTCTGGAGGGGGCATCGCATTAACATTATCGATACCCCTGGTCACGTGGACTTCACCGTGGAGGTGGAGCGGTCCCTGCGCGTGCTGGACGGTGTGGTGGCAATCTTCTGCGCGGTGGGCGGGGTTCAGCCCCAGTCTGAAACCGTCTGGCGTCAGGCGAACCGCTACCACGTACCGCGTATTGCCTACGTCAACAAGATGGACCGCTTGGGAGCAGACTTTTATCGCGTGGTCCAGCGCATGAAGGAGCGTCTTGGCGCCAACGCGGTGCCCATCCAGCTGCCCATTGGAGCAGAGAGCGACTTTCGCGGCATCGTCGACCTGGTGCGCATGAAGGCGATTATCTATAAAGACGACCTCGGCAAGGAGTATGAGGAGACAGATATTCCGGTCGAGATGCATGAAATGGCGTCGCACTGGCGCGAAACGCTGCTGGAAGCGGTTGCCGACGTCGATGACACGCTGATGGAGAAATACCTTGAGGGCGAGGCGATTACGCCGGAGGAAATTATCCGAGCGCTTCGTCGCGGCACCCTGCAGAGCAAAATCGTGCCCGTGACGTGTGGATCCTCCTTTAAGAATAAGGGCGTTCAGCCTCTGCTCGACGCCATCGTGGATTTCCTGCCCTCGCCCATAGATATCGGCGCCGTCAAGGGCACAAATCCCCGTACCGGTGCACCTGAAGCCCGTTATCCCTCCGATGAGGAACCCTTTACCGCTCTCGCTTTCAAGATTATGACCGACCCCTTTGTGGGCAAACTGACCTACTTCCGCGTTTACTCCGGCAAACTCAGCAAAGGCTCATACGTATACAACGCTTCCAAGGACAAGAAAGAGCGCATTGGGCGCATTGTACGTATGCACGCCAACCATCGCGAGGACGTGGAGGTGGTGTACGCCGGAGAGATTGCCGCGGCAGTCGGCTTGAACGAAACCACCACGGGCGACACCCTGTGCGATGAGAAAGCACCCATCGTGCTGGAGGCGATGCAGTTCCCCGATCCGGTAATTTCGGTCGCTATCGAACCCAAGACCAAAGCCGACCAGGACAAACTGGGCATCGCCCTGAGCCGATTGGCAGTGGAAGACCCCACCTTCCGAATCAGCACCGACCCGGAGACCGGCCAGACCATCATCTCGGGCATGGGCGAACTGCACCTCGAGATTATCGTGGACCGTCTGATGCGCGAGTTCAAGGTGGAGGCGAACTGTGGTCGCCCGCAGGTGGCTTACCGCGAAGCCATCCGTCAGCCGGCGCGTGGCGAGGGACGTTACGTGCGCCAGACCGGTGGGCGCGGGCAGTACGGTCACTGTATTCTGGAGATTGAGCCTCTGGCGACGGGACAGGGCTTCGAGTTCGTGAACAAGATTGTTGGCGGCGTCATCCCGAAGGAGTTCATCCCCGCCATTGAGGGCGGTGTGCGCGAGGCGATGGATACGGGCGTCATCGCGGGCTATCCGGTGGTGGACGTGAGGATAGCCGTGGTGGATGGCTCGTACCACGAGGTGGACTCGTCGGAGATGGCGTTCAAAATCGCCGGCTCCATGGCGTTCAAGGCGGCGATGCAGAAGGCGAACCCCACCATCAAAGAGCCAATCATGGCGGTGGAGATTGTCACGCCGGAGCAGTTCCTCGGCGACGTGATTGGAGACCTGAACTCGCGTCGCGGGCGCATTGAAGGCATCGAGCCGGGTCCCGGTGGAACGCAGATTATCCGCGCGCATGTGCCGCTGGCAGAGATGTTCGGCTATGCGACTACGTTGCGTTCGCTCACGCAGGGGCGAGCCACATACATCATGCAGCCGTCGCACTATGAAGAAGTACCACCGCACATCGCGCAGGAACTGATTGCGCGAGCGCAGGGCAAGCAACTGGTAAACCTGTAATCGGAACAAACAAGGAGTTTTAGGGAGGTCACATTCTGAGATGGGCAAACAGCGATTTGAGCGCACGAAGCCACATG
>CAZOGB010000058.1:0-23060 GCA_964579145.1 uncultured bacterium
CATACCTTCACTCAGCCTGCAGGTGGTTCAGGGCTATTATAGCAGAGAAGCGAGGTGGAGTCGAATGAGCAGATCAAAAAGCCTTTCTTTCGGCCTCTCCCCGCGTCGGGGAGAGGCTTCTTCACGACCGGATGCGGACGGAGTCATATCTTCTACAGCCACGAATGATACGTGCGCGTGGAGTCGTCCCAGTAGGGGGCGACGCGGGTGTGCATGGCGGAGATTTCCGCCTCGCTGAGTGGTGTAAACTGCTGTGCCGCGCTCAGCCAGTCGCGCCACTGTTTCAGATTGTCCGGGGCAATCACGGCGGTGTGTATGGGATGGCTCAGGGCGTAGCGGAACGCCTCCGCCGGGGTCAACCTGCCCGGCTGCATCAACTTGCCTAGTGCAGGCACTTTCATCACCGCGATACCGATGCCCATCTGTGCCGCGATGGGCAGTAACCCCTTGCTGAACGAGCGCGGATGGTGCCACTCGGCGGGATTGAGAGGCATCAGCACCATGTCAAACGGATACCGCTCCAGCATCTGCTGAAGGATAGCGGGGTCATGGTGCCCCGAGATGCCCACGTATTTCACGATGCCCTGCTCTTTCGCCTGCCAGAACGCCTTGAGTCCGCCGTCGGGCGCGGTTAGCCGACGCACATCCTCGGCGGTGCTCACATGGTGCACAATCCACTGGTCTAAGTAGTCGGTATGCAGGCGTTTGAGGCTTCGCTCCAGGTCGCGCCACGCGCCGTCGTAGTCCCTGCGGTCGCTTTTGGTGCCCAGGAACACCTCCTGTCGGCGTCCGCGCAGGGCTTCACCGATGACGTCTTCGCTTTCACCGTAGGTGGCGGCGGTGTCGATATAGCGCACGCCTGCCTGCAGTGCCTCGTCGATAATGCGAGTGGCTTCCGTCTGATTGCGCTTGTGTTCCAGTGCTTTCGCGCCGCCCAGCGCCAAGATGGGCATTGCAACACCCGTTTTGCCGAAGGGACGGGTGGGTATCTTACTCATCGTTACCTCCATGCCACAGTTTCACCGAACGGTATTATACCCGCTGGCGCGACGATGCATGGACAGGACAACACCGGCATCGGTGGCGAATCGGAAAAAATACGAGCGGTGAAAGGGGGCGTTTCACTTGAGCCAATTGCGCTGGCTGGCGGATGGCATCTATCGGGGAACGGACACACTATCGGGGGCGCAGATTTGGCAGCTGACCAGTACGTCCGTGACCACTCACAACATTTATGGAGAATGGGTGTTCTCTTCCACCGATGGTGAGCGCATCGCCTTCGTACGCGACCTGGCGTATGGCGAGAACCGGCTGGAGGTGTGGATTTATGACCTTCGGACGCGACGCGAGGCGAAGATTAGCGAGGCGCAGGGCTGGATGACCACCACGCCGTTTCTGGATGTGCTGTACTTTATCCGTCAGGTTGACGGCAAGCCGAACCTGATGCGTTTGCATCTGAAAACGCTGGAGCTCCAGAGCGTTTTCGTCTTCGAGGAGTGCCCACTGTGGACATCCGCGGCAGCCATCTCTCCGGACGAACGATATTTCGTCGTCTGCCTGCGCCTGGGCGAGAGACGATACGGCTTGCTGCGGATTGATCTCACGCAGGGCACTTGGGAGATTGTCCACGAGAACGAGGACATCTTTAACACGCATGTGCAGTTCGAGCCGTCGAAGGGCGAATACATCCTTGTACAGTGGAACCGCGGCGGCTTGCTGGACGAGCACGACAACATCGTGCGTTCAGTGGGCGAGGAGGGGGCGACGCTGTACGTGGTCGGTCGCGACGGCAACGGCTTCCAGCAGCTGCCGGTGGGCAAACCCTTCACTGCGCCCGTGACAGGGCACGAGTGCTGGGTGGGGGCAACAGGACAGGTGATGCTGACCACCGAGGACGGCGGGGTATACCTGTGCACGCCCGGCGATTCTCAGGCGCGTCTGGTGACCCGAAAGGCTGGTTTTAACCACCTTTCTGCCTCGCCAGATGGTCGCTTTTTCGTGGTCGACGATGTGCGCAATGGCTTGCTGTATGTGGGTAGTGTGGCGACGGGGCGTTGTTTCCCGCTGTGTTCGTCAGGTGCCAGCTGCGGCATCCCCCAACACACCCATACCCATCCGTACATCACGCCGGGCAACCGTTACGTGATTTACAACTCAGACGCTACGGGGTTAACACAGGTCTACGCTGCGGAGATACCACCGCGCCTTCTGGAAGACGTGGAAGCTGGGTGACGTACCCACGTGCCGGAAAACCCCTCTCCCGACCTCTCCCCGACGCGGGGAGAGGTGATGCGCCCGATGGAGGGCGAGCATCCTTGTGAGCCAACCGTAGGGGCAACCCTCTGTGGTTGCCCGCTGAGAAGCAGAACAGCCCTACATAGCCTTCCCGCGGGGCGGAGGGACGTCCCCCTGCTTGCGGGGGGACGACAGGGGGCTGACACCGCAAACGGCTCGGCAGGAGCCTCGCCCTCCATCAGCAAGTTGCTCGCGTGCCTGTGGATGTGATACACTGAATGGTGCAAGTTCACTGGGCAAAGGACTTCTGCGGGATGTCAGGACAGCGGGCAATGCAGGCGAAAACCCCCATGCTTCAGCAGTACTTCCGGGCAAAAGCGGAATACCCTGAAGCACTGCTGATGATGCGCGTGGGCGACTTCTACGAGCTGTACGGGGAAGATGCGGAAATCGCCGCGCGCGAGCTGGAGATTGTGCTCACCGGGCGCGATGACGGCAAGAACGGGCGCGTGCCGATGGCGGGCGTGCCTTATCACGCGGTGGAGCGTTACGTGGCGCGGCTGGTGCAGAAGGGCTACAAGGTCGCGCTGATGGACCAGATAGAGGACCCCCGGTTCGCCCGCGGGCTGGTGAAGCGCAAGGTCACGCGCGTGCTGACTCCGGGCACAGTGCTGGAAGACTCCATGCTGGACGAGCGCGCCAACAACTATCTGGTGGCGGCTGTAGCAGGCGATACGCTGTCGGGACTGGGCGTGGTGGATGTCTCCACCGGCGAGTTTTTGACCAGCGAAATCAAGGGCGAAGCCAGCATCGCGCGAGTCGTACAGGAGATTGTTCGTCTGCAACCGGCGGAAGTGCTTGTGCCCAAAGACGCGACCGACCTCGCCGAGGCGATAGAACAGGCATGTGGCGCGACCGTAACCCTTTATGACCCGCAGGAGTACGCCGACCGCCATTCCGCCCGACAGCTCCTGCTTCAGCACTTCCAGACGCAATCGCTTCGCGGCTTCGGCTGTGAGCATTTCACCGTCGGGCTGGAAGCGGCGGCGATGGTTCTGCGTTACCTGCGGCGCAATCAGGTCTCTGCGCTTCAGCACATCCGCACCTTAGCGACCTATTCGGTAGATAACTTCATGTATCTGGATGCCGCCGCGCGGCGGAATCTGGAGCTGACGCGCTCGCTGGTGGACGGCTCCCGCAGAGGTACGCTGATTGAAGTGCTGGACCTTACCCGCACGCCGATGGGTGCACGCCTGCTGAGACGTTGGCTGGATGAACCCCTGCAGGAGATTGACGCCATTGAAACCCGCCTGCAGTGCGTGCAGGAGCTGGTGAGCGACTCGCTGACTCGCGAGGAGATACGGCATCAGCTGGGCAGGCTGAGCGACCTGGAACGGCTCACCTCGCGAACGGCGACAGGCGTGGCATCGCCGCGTGACCTTGCCGCGCTGAGGCAGTCGCTGCTGGTGCTTCCAGAAATCCACAGCGCGATGCAACCCCTGCAGTCGCCACGCCTGCAGGAACTGCGCGAGACCATCCGCGGGTTACCTGACCTTGCGGGCTTTCTGGCGCGGGCGATAGTAGATGACCCACCGGCAACGCTCAAAGACGGCGGCGTCATCCGCGACGGCTTCCACGCGGAACTGGACGCCATCCGGCGTGCCCAGCGCGAGGGCAAGCAATGGATTGCCGAACTGGAACTGCGCGAGCGCGAGCGTACCGGCATCCCGTCGCTGAAGGTGGGCTACAACGCGGTCTTCGGTTACTATATCGAAGTCTCCAAGCCCCATCTGTCCAAGGTCCCGCCCGATTATATGCGCAAGCAGACCACCGTGAACGGCGAGCGTTTCATCACACCCGAGCTGAAGGAGATGGAGGCGCAGTTAACGGGCGCGGAGGAGCGCGCGCTGATGCTGGAACAGGAGCTGTTCGGCATGGTGCGCGAGGAGGTGGCGCTTCAGGCGAGCGAAATCCTGCAGATTGGGCGGGCGATTGCCGAGCTGGACGTGCTGGCGAACTTCGCGGAGGTGGCGGTGCGTAACGACTACCATCGCCCAACCGTGCACGCGGGCACGCACATCCGCATCCGTAACGGCAGGCATCCGGTGGTGGAGCGCTTCGGCACGCAGACCTTTATCCCGAACGACTGCCTGTTAGACGACGAACAGCGCATGATTGTGCTTACGGGTCCCAACATGAGCGGGAAGAGCACCTATCTGCGCCAGGTTGCCTTGATTTGCCTGATGGCGCATATCGGCTGTTTCGTGCCCGCGGACGAAGCCGAAATCGCCCTGATAGACCGAATCTTCACCCGCGTGGGCGCCCACGACGAACTGGCAACAGGGCAGTCCACCTTTATGGTGGAGATGACCGAAACCGCCACCATCCTGAACCATGCCACCGAGCGCAGTCTGGTGGTGCTGGACGAAATTGGGCGGGGCACGAGCACCTACGATGGGCTGGCGATTGCCTGGGCGGTGGCGGAAGCACTGGTGCAGATTGGCTGTAAGACGCTGTTCGCCACCCACTACCACTACCTGAACGAGCTGGCGAACCTGATGCCGGGCGTGCGCAACTATCGCGTGGCGGTGAAGGAGCAGGGCGACCAAATTATCTGGCTGCACAAGGTTCTGCCAGGCGGGACGGACCGCAGTTACGGTATTCAGGTAGCACGGATGGCGGGCATTCCCCCCGAGGTGGTGGCGCGCGCCCAGGAGATACTGCGCGAGCTGGAGAGGCTCTCCTCGCAAAGAGGGGGAGTGGGCAGTGCCATCGCGCCCGAGCCGGAGGCGGTCTCGCAGGTGAAGCGACAGAAACTGCAGCTGACGCTGTTCGAGGCGGAGAAACACCCCGTGCTCGAAGAGCTCGAAAAGCTGGACGTTACCACCCTTTCTCCCATAGAGGCGCTGTTGAAGATTAACGAGTGGAAGAAGCAGGTTCAGTAAAGAACAGAGGAGGTGTTTTGTGGTCACCGAGTATCGCGCCGAGGATTGGCAGTCGTATCGAATGGATTACCATCGCCCCCATGAAGCTCTGGAGCCTCTGGAGCGCGAGGTGCAGGTCGTAGACGAGGCATTAGAGACGCTGAAACGCGCAGGTGTGCTTCCTCCTACGCAGTATGACCATCAGAAGTTTCTGGCTTTTCGGCGGGCGGTCGCCGAGCAGTTTGAAATCCCCTGGACCGCCATCACGCCCCGGATGCAGAGACTGCTTTACGCCATCAATGCCATTGCTCAGCCGCAGGTGCTGATTGCGGCGGGCGTTTTCTGCGGCAACACCTTCATCTCCAACGCCGGCGCCGCGGTCGGACCGGGAGCCGTTTACACCGCGAGGGACCTGGTAGGCGTGGAGATTAAGCCCGAAGAGGCGGAACGCGCAGAGCGCAACGTGCGACGCCTTGACCCAACGGGCGTGGCACGGGTGGTGGCCGCAGATGCGGTGGATTTCGTGGCGGAGTACCCTCACCCGATTGACCTGCTGTATCTGGATGCTGATGGGGATGGCAGGCGCGGCAAGGGCATCTATCTGGACATTCTGGAGCGTGCCTGGGATAAAATGAAGCCCGGGAGCATCGTGCTGGCACACAACAGCGTGAACTGCGAGGCGATGCTGAAACACTACCTGCAGTTTGTGCGGGATGAGCGGAACTTCCACGCCAGCGTCAATATGATAGTGGACGGCGAAGGGCTGGAGGTCTCAATCCGCTGACGACCGGCGTGCGAGTGCATGGGCTGCCATCGCCGTTAGGATAGCCACACCCAGGCAGGTGAGGAACAGACCGGTGCGGAAGGTATCGGGAGCATAACGCCACTCCACCCTGCGAGCGTGGGCGGGCACGGCGACCGCACGGAACGCACCATCATACACCTGCCACGACACAGGCGTGCCGTCCACGAAGGCTTGCCAGCCCGGATACGCGCTATCGGTCAGCACCAGAGTGCCCTCGCCCCTCGGTATCAGCACCACCTGCTGGGGAGTGGGCATCTGCAGATCCACCCGCTCGCCTGTCCCTGCCATCCATGCGCGTGCTCCCTGCTGGGGGAGAACCGCTATCTTCCACTCCTCTGCGCTGCTGCCTTTGGCAATGGCCTGTACCCCCACCTGGCGCAGGAGTTCTGTGTTGCTCAGACCGCGTTGGCTGAGTTCCGTGTATTTACGCAGGCTGGTGCGCAGCGCTGCTGGCTCATAGCCCGACGCCTCGCTGATACCGTGCGCCAACGCGATATTGGAGCAGAGCGTCTCTCGAAACCGCTTCAAGGTATTAACATCACTGGAGCCGTAGTCGTGGGCGTTCACATACTTCAGCCAGATGAGCGACGTGTCGGGCACAAACAGCCTTTGACCGGATTCGCGCAGGGCTACAGCCGTCTGCGGCGCCGCATGAAATACCTCCGGCGAGCAGGTGGGGTTGGCGGGGATGGCTATCCACAGCAGTTCCACGACCGTAATCCCTGCCGATAGCCACCATCGCCGGGCGTCGCGCAGGGACAAAATCGCGACAGATAGCGCAAACATCACCGTTGCCCGCCACAGCGCACTGCCTATGCCCTCGGCCATCTGCAGGGCTTTGGGGAGGGCGTCCGGCTCGGATACCATACCTCCTGCCACAGCACGGGCAACGGTCTCACCGAACACCTGCCACAGCACCGCCAGTGCCAGCAGAGTTAGGGGCAGACGCCACCAGCGTTTGTCTAACTGCGCCTGTTCCATCGCCCACGCTGCCCACAGGCACAGCGCAAAGTCGGTAACCGCTGTCCACCGCAGGGGCGTGCGAAAACTCTGCATACCGGGTATCAGATAGTATGCCAGCCAGTACAGACCGCCATATGGTCCTATCGCCAGCCAGAGGGAGATGACCACTGCCCACTTCCAGAACCGTTCTTGCGCCTGCGCCCGACGCCACCGGGCGAACACGACGAGTATGGGAACGGTGCCGACAAAGAAAGCGATCTCCCAGTAAAATACCTTCAGGGCGTAGTTTCCCTGCCAGGGAAAGCCGAACAGGTTGGGGGCGACAAAGAGTAGAAAGTGGTCGGGATGAAACGTGTATCCGCCAGACTCTTTGATGGGAAGATTCGTGCGGTCGGTGTGGCGCAGGAGCTCCATCAGCGGCAGCCAGTGCGCTCCGCCAATCAGGAAGGCAACCGCACAGGCAATAAACGCCCATCTCAATACATGGAGTCCTGCTCCCAGCGCACGCCAGCGGTAGACTGTCCATGCGAGAAGCACCAGCAGGAGCATGTGCCACATCTGCGGACTGCCCGCCAGCGATGTCATCGCCAGAACCGTCGTTAGCGCGACCGCTCTGCCCGGATTCGCCCGCTGCAGCAGCCCTTCCATTGCCCAGAAGCTCCAGCCGTACCACGCAAGGGTCTGCAGGATGCCCACATGCTGACTGCGCAGGACGACCGCACCGCACAGAGTCCAGAGCGTGCCCGCCAGCACGGCGCTTCGCGGGGAATAACCCAGCCGCCCCGCACACAGCCACACTCCCACACCTGCCAGCCAGAGGTGCAACACCGCTCCCCAGGCGATTGCCCGCTCCGCGCCGAGCCATGCGACCAGCAGGGTAGAGGGATAGAGCAACCACTCCTGCGGATTGCCCACAAAGGGCTGACCGAACAGCGTGTGTGGATTCCATAGAGGCAGAACCCCCTGCCTCAGCCATCGGTGCTCGAAGGCAAGCACGGGGTGGAAATAGAGCATCAGGTCGCCGTAGTAGAGCACCTCGCCTCGAAGCGGCACGCGCCAGAAGATGGCACACGCCACCCCGGCAAACCACAACGGGACAAGCAGGCTGGTGTTTCTGATGGTCATGTGTCCCCGCTTGAACGGCATCGCCTGAGAGTTCGTCATCGGCAAGAGATTCGCCTGCCGGTGTCGAATGTTATAAGCATCAGCCTTCAGGAGGTACTTCCATGACCGATTTGCAGGCGCACATCTGGGGGACGCCTCTGGTCGATACCCATGAGCATCAGGGCAAAGAGCACGAGTACCTGCAGACGCCGAGCGATGTGCTGGTGGAACTGTTTGGAAACTACGTGACCGCCGACCTGGTGGTGGCGGGAGCATCGCCCGACGCGGTGAGGCGGTTGCTAGACGCTTCCGACCCCGATGTGCGTACCCGTTTCGAGGGCGTCCAGCAGGCATGGGAAGCCTGCCAGTACACGGGATACGGTGAGGCGGTGCGGCTGATAGCGAGGCTGGCTTACGGTATCGAGCAGGTCACGGCAGATGCGCTGGAGCGAGCACAGCGTGAACACAGCAAGCCGCGTGGGGCAGGCGAACGCCTGCGAATCCTCAGAGAGCATGGCAATATAGACCATGTGCAGGTGGACGATTTCTGCTGGCAGTGCTTGCCCGACGACAGCGGTCCCGAGTTCTTCCTGTACGACATTTCGTGGGCAGGGTTATGCCAGGGGGATGTGGATAGAGAGAGCATCTGGCGCGAGACAGGCGTTGAGGTGAAGGACATCGGTTCTCTGCGTCAGGCGATGGAGGCAATCTTTGAGAAGTACGGCAGGTGCGCCATTGCGGTCAAGGCACAGCACGCCTACAACCGTACGCTGAAGTGGATCCCTCGCGAGGACTCGGACGCCGAGGCGGTGCTTCAGAAGGCGTTGCGCGGCGAGGCTCTGACGCCGGAGGAGAAACTGTGTCTGGGCGACTGGTGCTGGGCGCGTGGGGCAGATCTGGCGGCGCAGTACAATCTGCCCTTCAAGATCCATACGGGCTACTATGCCGGCTGGGGGCGTATGCCGGTACACTATATCCCGGCGGGCAACCTGTGGGAACTGCTGGCAACCTATCCGCAGACGCGCTTTGTGCTGATGCATATCGCCTACCCTTACAGCGATGAGCTGGTTGCGCTGGCGAAGCGGTATGCAAACGTCTGGGTGGACATGTGCTGGGCGTGGAGCATCGACCCGTACAGCGCGGGTGACTTCTTCCGCCGCTTCCTGCACGCGGCGCCGATAAACAAGCTGTTCGTCTTCGGCGGCGACACGCGGCTCCCCTGGTCTGCGGTGGCTTACGCAACTCAGGCGAGGCAGGGGCTGTATCGCGCACTGCAGGCGGAGGTGAAGGAGAAGAGCCTGACCGAGCGCGAGGCGAAAGCGACTGCCACCCGCGTGATGCGCCAGAATCAGTACGAGTGCTTCGACGTTGAGGGGCGGCGGGCAAATATCCTGCATATCATGCGACATGAGGGGCGATGAGTGAGATTGTGTTTGAAGGACGGCTGTCTGCAGAGGCGATACTGGCGTGTGGCAGGCGCACGATATATCGCCTTCTGCTCAGCCCGCATTCTGACCTGAAGAGGCTGGAACGGCTGATCGAGATGGCTCTGAATCGGGACGTGACCGTGCAGATTGTGCGCACCGAACTGCTGGCTCAGCTGGCTGGCGACACCGCACATGGGGGGGTGATTGCGTTGTGCTCGGAACGGGAGTATCAGTCGGTGGAGGAGATGCTGAAGTGGGTGGAGGCTCGGCGCGAGCCGGTGCTCCTCTTTGTGCTGGCAGGGTTCGAGGACGCCTACAATCTGGGCTATGCCCTGCGCGTTGCTGAGGCGTTTGGCGCGGGCTGGATACTGTGCGACCGCAAGGAGTGGCTGAAGGACGAGCCGACGGTGCTGCGCTCTTCGGCGGGGGCCTTTGAGCGTCTGCCCATCACCGTTGCCGAGAGCCTGCGATGGGCGCTTCAGGGGTTGAAAGAGCGTGGGGTGCGCCTTCTCGCCGCACTGGAAGAGGGTACAATGGATCTATATGAGACCGATTTGCGAGGATCACTGGCGTGGATGGTCGGCGGGGAAAAGCGCGGATTAACCCAGGCGATTCGCGGGTTGGCGGATGTCTCGGTGCGTATTCCCACCCTTGCGGAAGCACCGCCCCTGCCCGCGAGCCACGCGGTTGCCATCCTCGCCGCCGAAACCTTCCGACAGAGACGCAAACGATGAGACCCTTGGCTTTGCTGATAGCCGTTGTCCTGTTATTTGGAGCGGAGATGGTTTCTGCCCAGCAGTCCGCTTCCCCCGTGCGCGGGTGGCAGAAGATGTGGGAGTTCGCCATGCCAATGGATACAGTGTCCGCCCTGCTGGTGGATGTCGGCGGAGAGAGCGGGCTTCGCCTTGTGAGCCTGCATCCCGACAGGGCAAAAGAGGACGTTCTGCACCTGCGAATCTGGAAGCGAGCAGGGGAGGGGTGGCAGGTCGAGTGGCAGAACACGCTGGACCCAGGCGAACTGCGCGGGATGGTCGCCGGCGCGTTCGTGAAGGGAAGCAAGGCGGCACAGATTCTTACCGCACGAAACCTGATACTGGTGGGCAACAAGGGCTACGAAAAGCGTACGCGCAAAGACGAGGTCAGCTGGTTCGGCTACGCCAGCCTGCCGGAGGCGGTTGATGTGCCCATCGCGGCGTTTCCCGGCGGGCTGTGGAAGGGCGTCATCAACCCCGATTCCCGCGACGGCTGGCTGAAGTTCGAACGGGTGCAGGCGGATGACCTGCTATCCCTGCCCCAGCAGTTTGCCGATGCAGACTGGGTGGTCCTGACCAACTCGCCGTCCTTCACCGAGATAGGCGATGAGGGGTGGGCGAGGCAGGGATATGTTCGCCTCTTTGCGCAGATGGGCAAGCGTCAGCACCCCGACCAGCCTCTGCTGGTCACGCGAAGCGCGGGCGAGGGCAGGCAATCGCTGGCGCTGATTGTCCCTCCGTCGCTGTCCGCACCCCTGCGAGACCTCTGGCAAAGCGAGCCGATAATCGGTACGGTGCGCGGAGTGCAAGTCGTTTCTGCCCCCGGTCTGCGCGGCGGCTTGCTGGTGCTGGTTGGCAACGGGGCGGACTGCAGGGTACAATTCTGGCAGATACAGCGTCAGGGTGTTCAACCGTGAAGCGAGAGCGTTTGCTAGAGATACTGAAAGAAGGCGTGCTTGTTGCCGATGGGGCAATGGGCACCATGTTACAGCGTCTCGGCGTGCAGGCGCCGTACGAGCTGGAGAACCTCGTCCAGCCGGATGCGGTGCGCCAGGTGCATCGCTCCTACATTGAGGCGGGAGCAAGGCTGATTGAGACCAACACCTTCGGCGCGAACCGCGTGAAGCTGGCAACGCACGGTGCGGCGCATCTGGTGCGCGAGATTAACCTGTCCGCGGTCAGGCTGGCGCGGGAGGCGGCGAGGGACCTGCCGGTGATTGTAGCCGGGGCGGTAGGACCTGTCGGCAAGCCGCTGGCGCCTATCGGGCAGATAGCCCCACACGAGGCTGGCGAGGCGTTCCGCGAGCAGATAGCGGTTCTGCTGGAGGCGGGCGTAGACGTTATCCTTCTGGAAACCTTCACCCATCTCGACGAGCTCAAAATCGCTCTGGAGCAGCTGCGGGCGCTGGATGGGGAGATACCCGTCATCGCGCAGAAGGCGTTCATCGAGGATGGCGAAACGCTGGCGTCGGGCTTGCCGGCGCAGGTGGCGCGCACGCTGGAAGAGTGGGGCGTGGACGTTATCGGCGCGAACTGTGTGGTGGGACCTCAGCGCATGGTGGGCATCCTTCAAGCGATGGCTTCGGCGACCGGTCTGCCCCTTTCGGTGATGCCCACGCCTGGCTTGCCCCAGTATCAGCGCGGCGAGGTGGCTTTCGAAGCCCAGCCCGACTACTTCGCGCAGTATGGTGAACAGTTTGCCCGTATTGGGGTGAACATCATTGGCGGTTGCTGTGGAACCACTCCAGCGCATATTCGGGCGGTGGCGGAGCGTCTTCGTGGCGTTAAGCCCCGTGCCCGGCGTGCGCCGGCGAAAATTACCGAGGCGGTCAAGCCCGAAGAGCTGCCGCAGGCGGAGCCGTCTCAGCTAGCGGGCAAGCTGGGCAGGAAGTACGTGATTGCGGTGGAGCTGGATCTGCCGCGCGGTCTGGACGTGGCGAAGGTGCTGGAAGGGGCACGCTCCCTGAAGGAGCATGGCGTGGATATCATAGACATTTCGGATGGGGCGCGTGCCCGCCTGCGCATGAATCCCATCGCCATCTCCCATCTGATACAGGAGCAGGTGGGTATCGAGGTGATGATGCACTTTGCCTGCCGCGACCGCAACCTGCTGGCGATTCAGGCGGACCTGTTGGGCGCGCACGCCCTCGGCATCCGCAATATCCTGGCAATCACGGGCGACCCTGCGCTGATTGGCGATTATCCGACCGCGACCTCCGTCTTCGATATCGATGCTATCGGTCTGGTGCGCATCCTGCGGCGCTTCAATGAAGGAGTGGACCTGGCTGGCAACAGCATCGGCTTGCGCACCGCTTTCACCATCGCGGTGGCGTATAACCCCCTCGCGTATGACCAGCAGGTGGAGGACGAACGCCTGAAGCGCAAAGCGGCAGAGGGAGCGCACCTGGTATACACGCAACCGATTTTCGATGTGGCTGTGCTGGAGCGGGCGGTACAGGTAGTGGAACGTGTGGGGCTACCGTTGCTGGTGGGAGTGTTGCCCCTGCGCAGTTCACGCCATGCCGAGTTCATGCACCATGAAGTGCCCGGTGTGCACATACCCGACGCCATCCGCAAGAGGCTGGCGGAACTGGATGATGCCGACGCACGCAAATATGGCATTGACGTGGCGCGTGAGTTTGCCCTGCACGCCCGCGAGGTGACGCAGGGTATCTACCTGATGCCACCTTTTGGTAACCATAAGGTGGCGGAAGCCGTCATAAAAGCGATAGCCAGCTAACCAAACTGTGGAAGGAGGGAAAAACCATGAGTCACCCCAGGTGGCTTGCGCTGGTTGCAGGCGGGCTGGTGCTGGCAGGGTTTGCTACAGTAGCGCAACAGCAGACCACCCCTGCCGTAGATGCCAGCAACCCGGCAGCTTTTGCATCCAGCCTGCCGGTCGGAACGGTCGCTCCAGCTTTTAACGTGACCAATGTCGTGACCGGCGAAACGCTGTGTTATCTTTGAAGGAACCCGGGGAAGCCGGTAGTGCTGATTTTCGGCAATATCGGCAACCCGTTCTGGGCCCGGGCGGTCCAGTTCTTCGAGAAGCTTCATCAGCAGTATGCCTCCAAGGGCGTGATCATCGTTGCGGTGGCGTTAGACACCGATAAGCAGGCGGTAAAGGCTTTTGTGGAGAAGTACAACCTCACTTTGCCTGTAGCGGTGGATAACGAGAAACTGGAGGGTGCCAATCTGTACAAGGTCTCCGCTCTGCCGACCACCATCTTCACCGACCGTTCGCACAAGGTCACCCTGAGACAGCTCGGCTTCAGCAAGGAGCACGAGAAGCTGTTCGAGCAGGAAATCCAGAAAATCGCTCAGTAGGGCAGGAGACAATATGGGAGGCGCGGCACGCCGCGCCTCCCCCTGTGTTACCCTTCAGCCATAGCAAGCTGACCGGAGCGAATCATCTCCAGGGCGGCGCGCAGCCGCTTCAGCACACGCTCCTTGCCCATCACCTCTATCATCTCGAACAGCCCCGGACCCACCGTGCGTCCGCTGACCGCCACGCGCGTGGGGTGAATCACCTGTGCGGCGCTGACGCCCAGCTCTTCGGCGACGGCGCGGGTGGTGGCTTCGATGTTCTGCAGGTCAAATGGCTCCAGCGTTTCGTAGCGTGCTATCAACATCTCCAGCATCTGCGGCACATACGGCTGGGTGAACCATTTGCGCACGCCCTTCGGCTCGTATTCCAGCGTCTCGCGGAAGAAGTACTCGGTGAGCGAAACCACTTCCGAGAGCAGTTTCATGCGCTCTGCCTCTAGCGCAATGACTCGCTCGGCGTATTGCATTTGTTCAGGGGACGGTTCGGACGGCAACAGCCCCGCCTCCTGCAGGTAGGGCAGGCACAATCGGGTGAGCTCCTCAATGGGCTTGCGCCGGATGTACACACCGTTCATCCACAGCAGTTTCTGTCCGTCAAAGATGGCGGGGTGGTCCAGCACGCCCGAGAGGTCAAAGCGTTCGATCAGCTCCTCGCGCGTGTACAGCTCGCGGTCCTCATCCGCGCTCCAGCCCAGCAGGGCGAGGAAGTTGAACATCGCCTCCGGCAGGTAGCCCTGCTGGATGTACTCCACGAACTGCACCGAGCCGTGCCGTTTGGACAGCTTCTTGCGGTCGGTTCCCAGGATCATCGGCAGGTGGGCGAATACCGGCATCTTCCAGCCCAATGCCTGATACATCTGCACATGGCGCGGGGTGCTGGATATCCACTCCTCGCCGCGAATGACGTGCGTGATGCCCATGTAGTGGTCGTCGGTGACGCTGGCAAGGTGGTATGTGGGAAAGCCATCCGATTTGAGCATCACGAAGTCATCCAGCAGGGCGTTCTCGAAGCGCAGTTCGCCCCGGATGGCGTCCTGAAAGACCGTTGTACCCTCCAGAGGCATGGCGAAGCGGATGACGTACGGCGTGCCCTCGGCGTCCAGCCGGGCGCGCTCCTCATCCGAAAGGTATCGGCATTTGCGGTCGTAGCCGGTGGGCTGTTTGGCGGCTTCCTGCTGGCGGCGCAGCTCCTCCAGCCGCTCGGGCGTGCAGTAACAGCGATAAGCGTGCCCCGAAGCGACCAAACGCTCCGCCACCTCGCGATAGAGCGGCAACCGTTCGGACTGGAAGTATGGACCTTCATCCCAGTCGAGCCCCAGCCAGCGCAGACTGTCCATAATCTCCTGCACCGAACCCTCCACATAGCGGGCGCGGTCGGTATCCTCAATGCGCAGGATAAAAACGCCGCCGTGTCGTCGGGCGAACAGCCACGTAAACAGCGCGGTGCGGATATTTCCGATATGTGGTGAACCTGTCGGACTTGGTGCGAAGCGCACGCGAACCTGTCCCTGAGTATGCGACATGCCTTCTCCTCCCAGAACTGTCTCCTCTGGAAGTATACCAAAAAGTATGATGTGGCTCTAATGTTGGATAACTTCCACAGGGGGCTTCCCTCGATTTGACACGGGGCTGTGGTTGTGCCAAAATATGTGTGGTGAGGTGGAATCTATGGCACTGGAGAAGCAAGATATTGATGCCCTGATTGAATACATCCAGCAAGACCCCGCTCTGCGTCAGCGTGTTTTGTTGGCTTTACTGCCTCAGGAGTTTCTGGCTTTACCCGCAGCAGTAATGCGTTTGTCAGATGCGGTAGAATCACTGACTCGCGCGGTTCAGGCATTGTCCGAACGTGTCGAGAAATTGGAAGCCATCGTACTCAGGCACGAAGAGCGGTTGACGCGGATTGAGCAATTGCAAGTCCAGCAGAGCGATCTGTTAGCGCAGCAGGGGGAGCGTTTGAGCCGTTTGGAGGAGTTGGTGGCGCAGCAGGGGGAGCGTTTGAGCCGTTTGGAGGAATTGGTGGCGCAGCAGGGGGAGCGGCTAAAAATGCTCGAGGAATCTTATGCCGATATGAGGGAGCGTTTCCAGCAATTCGTGGAATTGACGGAAGCCCGATACCGCGAAGCTCGCGAAACTGAAGAGCGTAATGAGAAACGCTTCCGCAGGCTGGAGAATCTGGTCAGTGACCTTTTAGGCTGGCGGCTGGAGGAACGCTACCGGACGCACGCATACTCCTTCTTTGGATGGCTCCTGCAAAATGTGCAACCGGTGGATTATAACAGTATTGACACCAGGTTGCGCCAGTACCTGAGCGACGAGGAGATTCGTTATCTCACCAAAGCCGACTTGTTGCTGCGTGGTTACCTGCGGCAGCGTCCTGAACAGGAGGTGTACCTTACGCTCGAGGTCTCTTCGGTGATAGACGCGAACGACGTGGATCGTGCCCTGCGTCGCGCCTCATTACTACAGAAAGCGGGGTTGAACTCGATTCCTGCGGTAGGAGGGCAAAGCATTACCCCAGATGCCCGAACGCTGGCGCAGGCACAACAGGTGCTGATTGCGCTTGACGGCAACCTGCAGGGTGCCGATCTGGAGGCGGAGGACTGAACCTACCGCGTCTGCTCCTGGAGGGTTTTCACTAACGATTTCACCCGTTCCAGTTGGCGTCCGTATTCCGCCCAGTTGCCCTGTCGTTGCGCTTCCTCTGCCGCACGAAGTGCCTGCGCGAGCTGGTCAATCAGCCCTCTGACGGAAGGGGATTCTGCAGGAGCAGAAGGAGCAGGTTTTACGGATGGCGTTGCAGTTGTAGCAGACGCGCCTGCACCGAAAATCCGTGCCAGTCCCTGTTCCAGCGTGTCCGCCATCACGCGCACGTCGCCATAAGCCACTATCACCTTTTTGAGTTCAGGGATGCGCTGTTCTCCACCGCCTGTCGTCTGAAGGTAGACGGGCTTCACGTAGAGCAGAGATTGTTCAATGGGGATGACGAGCAGATGCCCCCACACCACCTGCGAGCCGGGCTGGTCCCACAGGCGGAGCTGCGTGCGGATTTCGGACACCTGTCCCAGCAGCCGCTCCATCTGGGCGGGACCGTAGATGGTGCGCTCCTTCGGGAAGCGATACAGCACCATCTTGCCGTAGTCCTCCCCGTCGCATTTGGCGCACATCCACGCTATCATCTTCTCCTGATTGAGCGGGGTGTATACGGTCAGCAGGAGAAACTCTTCCTTCTTCTCGCCGGGCAGGCGCATGATGAGGTAGTACGGCTCCATCGGTTGGAACTCGCCGCCCGGAATGGTGCTCTCGGGCGACTGCTGTTTGGCGATGTCCCACTGGTCTTCGCGCATGTAGAAGACGCGCGGGTCGCGCATATGGTATAGCGCCCAGATGTTGCTCTGGATGCGGAACAGGTCCTCGGGATAGCGCAGGTGCTGGCGCAGACTTTGCGGCATCTCCGACAGCGGTTTGAACAGCCCGGGCAGGGCGCGGCGATAGGTACGAATCATCGGGTCGCTCTCATCAGCGATATAGTAATGCACCGTGCCGTTGTACGCATCAATGACCACCTTCACCGCGTTGCGAATATAGTTCAGGCGGTAGTAGCGGAAGGCGTCCAGCGCGATGTCCATCGTTCGGGCGTAGGGGTATCGTTCGCTAACCGTGTAGGCATCGCAAATCCACCACAACTTACCGTCCGCTACCACGATGTAGGGGTCGCGGTCGTGCATCAGGAGGGGAGTAATCGCCTGCATGCGCTCGCGGATGTTGCGACGGAACAGCAGGCGGCTGTTCGGCGTCAGGTCGCCGGAGAGCAGAAGGTAGCTGTCCGCCATGCGGAAGGCGTACGCCAGCTTCGCCAGCAGGTTCCTGCCGATGGGGATACCGCCGGTGCCCTGGTAGCGCGTGTACTGGTTCTCTCCCTCCGCTCCGCTGTGCAGGGTGGGGTAGTCGAACTCGTCCAGCTTCGAGTCCACAATCACGGGGTTGTCGGTCAGCTCGCCGTAGTAGATTTCGGGTCGCTCCAGCCGAAGCGGCACCTTGCTCTGCGGGGGGATATCGCGCACCAGGTACTCGGGCTGTCCCTGCGGAGTGGAAACATTGACCGCGGTCATCACGATGCCGTACCCATGTGTATACTGCAGGCGCAGGTTCTGCCACGTTTTCGACGAGGGCGGCAGGTCGGGTTGCGATAGCTCGCGGGCGGCAATCATCACCTGCTGGTAGCGGTTGCCGAAGGCGTAGCGGTCAACATCCACATCGTTGAACCGGTAGTATTGCTTGAACGCCTGCAGTGAGTTGAACACCATCTGCAAAGGCTGATAGTCCCAGATGCGAACGTTTGCGAGAGTCTGTGCGTTGCGCTGGAGGACTGCCGGCGTCAGGTTCGTGTTCGCTTCGAAGGTGCGTTCCTCCACGTTGTCCAGCCCAAACGCCTGTCTGGTGGCGGTCAGGTGACGCTCAATATAGGGCTTTTGCAATCCCCACTCGTTCGGGTTGACCACCGCGTTTTGCACGATAGAGGGCACGACCGCGTGTACGAGAACCGATGCTACCACCAGCGTGGATAACGCTATCAGGGGCGCGCGCAGAACACGCCCGCGCCGAATGTTCCAGACAAGCGTGCCGGCGGTGACGAGGCTCAACAGCATTAACAGATGCAATCCGGGCAGGCGCACTGTGGTTTCAATATAGCCTGCACCCGTGAAGATGCGGTTGGGGATGAACAGCACATCGTAACGGTCTAACCAGTAGCCCACGCCCCACAGCACCATACACGCCGCCGCGAGCAGGAACAGATGCGGTTTGACGCCGGGCGAGAAGGCGGTCAGCGTGCCGAAGACCTCAAAGCCGCGGTTGAAGTAGTAATAGGCGGTAGTAATTGCCAGAGTAGCAATCAGCGAAAAGGTGAACCACGTGTGCAGATAGCGCCAGAAAGGCAGACGGAACATGTAGAAGGCGATGTCGTGCCCGAACAGCGGGTCGCGCGTGCCGAAAGGCTGGGCGTAGCGGAACAGCAACCACTGCTCCCACTGAGCCGCGCTCTGGCTTCCCACCAGAAGAGCCAAAAGCAGGGTCAGCCAGAAGATAAGGCTACGTGAGGCGCGGGGGACGGCGATGCCCAGTCGCAGGCGCAACCGTTCTTCCCACTCTTCGTCCATGCCCGTGCTGAGGCGATGCGCCAGCAGAAGGTTGAAGTAGAGAATGGCGAAAAACAGCAGGCTGAACACACCGAAGAGGGCAAGGCGCGTGCTCCAGATGCGAACGAACAGGGAGGTATAGCCCAGCTCGGCGAACCAGAGCCAGTCGGTATAGAAACGCGCCAGGATGACCAGTACCTGCAGAAGAACCAGCGCGCCTATCAGCAGCCACAACCATATCCTGCGCCGACCGCCTTCGACGGTCAGAGGGTAACGTGCTTTCACGGCGGTGTGTTTTCCTCCTCTATCACTGCCACACTCCGGGAATAGATGTGCCACACCGGTGGCATCTGCCCAAACCGCTCAGGTGGTCCTCCAGCACGCGGAATCCCCATCGCTTGATCAGCAGGGCGTTGCACTGGGGACAGTAGGTGTTCTCCCAGTCGCCGACCATGCCCGGAAGGTTGCCCGCGTACACGTAGCGAAGACCCTCATTGCGCCCAATCTCGGCGGCGCGAAGCAGGGTGCGAACGTCGGTGTCGTTATGGTCAAGCATCTTATAGTCGCGATGGAAAGCGGTCACATGCCAGGGGATGTCTGGCGACAGGGATACCAGAAAGCGTGCCGCCTCGCGCAGCTCCTCATCGCTGTCGTTGAAGCCGGGCACGACCAGCGTCACCACCTCCAGCCACAGCCCCGACTCGTGCACCATGCGGATGCCGTCCAGCACGTTGTTCAGGGTGGTTCCCAGCTGGCGGTAGCTGCGGTCGTTCATACTCTTCAGGTCAATCTTGTATCCGGCTAAGTAGGGGCGCAGGTAATCCAGCACTTCGGGCGTCAGGTTGCCGTTGGAGACGAACAGCCCACGGATGCCGTGCGGTTGTGCCTGCCTGAAAATCGCCACTGCCCACTCGGCGGTAATGAGCGGCTCGTTGTAGGAGCTGGTGATGAACGGCGACCGGTAGCGGAGCGCGATATTCACCATCTCCTCCGGCGAGATAAGGTCCACCGGTGCGCCCGCGGCTGGGTCGCGCAGTGCCTGCGAGGTAATCCAGTTCTGGCAGTAGGAGCAGTGCAGGTCGCATCCCAGCATCCCGAAGGTGAGGGTGCGCGTGCCGGGTAGGACGTGGAAGAAGGGCTTTTTCTCAATCGGGTCCACGTTCAGCCCGCACACATATCCCCAGGGCGCGTACAGTCGCCCGCCCTGATTGAACCGCACCTGGCAGATGCCTCGCTTGCCCTCGCGCACCAGACAGCGATGACCGCAGGCAAGGCACTGCACCGAGCCGTCCTGCAACGGGCGGTATACCTCTGCCTCGCGGGTCAGGCTGTCCAGTCGGTCTGCCAGCGTTTGCCTGCCGGCTGTTGCGGTGGATGGAGACATTGCTCATGCCCCCTTTCTTTACCTGGTTTAATTCTACCACTAACGGCGTTCGGCAGGGAAGAGGGGTGTGAAGCGGGAATAGATTGAGGGGTGTCGGCATGCTTCGTGTTCCTGAAATCATTCAGAAGAAACGAGACGGCGGTGATCTGAGCCGGGAGGAGCTGGAGACGCTGGTGCTGGGCGGACTGCGTGGCGAAGTGCCCGACTATCAGGTTGCCGCCTGGCTGATGGCGGTGTACTTCCGGGGTATGTCGCCGCAGGAGACGTTGACTCTGACTTCCGTTCTCCAGTACTCCGGCCATCAGCTGGAGCTACCACCTCTGGGCAAGCCGGTGCTGGACAAGCACTCCACCGGCGGCGTGGGGGATAAGACGAGCCTGGTGGTCGTGCCTCTGCTGGCGGCGCTGGGTATTGCCGTGCCGAAGATGTCGGGTAGAGGACTGGGCTTCACCGGCGGCACGGTGGACAAGCTGGAATCCATCCCCGGTTTCCGCACGGACTTCACCGCCAGCGAGATAGCGCGACTGGTAGAGCGGATTGGGGCGTGTCTGGTCGGTCAGTCGCCTGACCTGGTTCCCGCAGACAAGTATTTGTATGCCCTGCGCGACGTAACGGCAACGGTGGATTGCATCCCGTTGATTGCGGCAAGCGTGATGAGCAAAAAGCTGGCGGGCGGCGCCGAGCATATCCTGCTGGATGTGAAAACGGGTTCCGGCGCGTTTATGCAGTATCTGCCGGATGCGCTGGATCTGGCGCGGACGCTGGTGCAGATTGGGCAGATGGCAGGGCGACGCACGCTCGCGCTGGTCACCGATATGAGCCAGCCGCTGGGCGAAGCGGTGGGCAATGCGCTGGAGGTGGCAGAGGCCATTCGGGTGCTGAAGCGAGAATCGGATGCGTCGTCGGCGCGTTTCGAAACGCTGTGCGTCGAACTGGCGGCGCACGCCCTGCTGTTGACTCGCGTGGAGACAGACCTAATGCAGGCACGGGGGCGCGTGCGCGAATGCCTGGATAGCGGTAAGCCGCTGGAGGTCTTCCGCGCGATGGTGGAGACGCAAGGCGGCGACCCGCGCGTGATAGATGACCTGTCTTTACTGCCGCAGGCTCCGGTCAGGATGCCCGTCTGCCTGTCCGAGGTGGGCTATATTCACGCCATCGACGCGCGTCGGGTGGGGTTGATTGCGGTGCGCCTGGGCGCCGGGCGTACTCGCAAGGACGAAGTCATAGACCCAGCGGTCGGTGTGCGCATCCTTCGCCATGTTGGCGACCACGTTGACGCTTCCACCCCTGTCGCCGAGGTGCATGCACGCACGGAAGAGACCGCACAGGAGGCGTGCGAGGAACTGATTGGCTGTTTTCACGCGGGCGAGGGCGCCCCGGCTTTCCAGCCGCTGGTGCACGCTATCGTATCCGACCCCGAGAGGCTCGACCTACCAGGTTAGTTACTCTTCCGGAAGAACATTAAGGCTCCGCATCAGGTGACGCAGATCGCGGAGGCGGGGGTAATCTACTCCCATTGCTTGAATGCGATTCCAATGGAGCAACGCCTCCGTTGTCCATCCGAGTCGTGCGGTAGCAACACAAAGATAATGTTCATACGGTACAAAGACTGCCCGGACATCGCTTCTCCACTGGCGCAGTCGCTCACGGAGGGCAGAGGTCTTCCAACCCAGACCAGCCGAAAACAGTGCTTTAGCGATCAGATAGTGCTCCCCTTTGAACCAGCGATTCATGCGAAGGTATATACGCCATGGCGTACGTCCATGGTGCACCAATTCTTCGGTCCAGTGTGTTAATACCATCAGAGGGTCACCCTGCTGCAGAAGGGCTTGCAAGGTATGCCTCAACGGCTCACCTTCAAACCACTGCGCCACCTGTAGCCAGTAGGGAAAAAGATTCCCAAGCCGTCGTTCCGAAGCCAGATCGCGAAACATACCCAGCCCCAACACACTCCAGCCAACAGCACGTACCAGAGGTTCCGGAGTGCTGGCTCCAGCTGTTAACTCCCGCCACAACAGCCTTACTCCTTCACGTGCTTTCTGGGCGTAACCCTGTTGCCAGAGGAAACGCACCCAATCCCATACCTCTATGAGGCGTCTCCCCTCCAGAGAGACCAGTTGGGTGTAGCCCAGCATCCATTCTTGATGCTGGTACTGCGGGGGAACCTCCGCAATGGCGCGCCGTAGCTGCGCTTGAGCCCAGGATGTTTCGTTGGGTGTGCACCACAAGCAATACCGCAGAGTGTCATCCAGCAACGCTTGCCAGAATGTGGGTTCCTCAGGAAAAGAACGCACCGCGCGCCATAATATCAGTAGTCGGCGGTCGTGGTTTTCGTCGTCCCTGCACACCTTCAATGCGCTTTGGAACAGTTGTTTCTGTTCAGGGAAGAGCTTCAGCGCAGCTTCCGCCAACACATATGCCAATCGCCCGTCAGTGCGGCACATCGCCGTGTCTAACCATTCGATCGCTTTAGGCGCGGGCATCTGCCGCAGCAGGCTCAGGACATTTTCAGTAACACGGCGATCGGCGTTATGCTTATTGGCTCGCCAGCGGATGCTAAGCGCGTTCCACCGCAGCAGTACCCATAGGCGCTGTCGGGTTATATAGTGTCGCACAGAAGATAGCATCCTTCGGTCTGTTCCATGAAAACCTGTCTGGTATGTTCTGTGATAGCAGCTCAAGTAGCTTGTGCAGATACCATACCAATTTTACGCCAGAACTCTTTTGGTGGTTCCTCGCCCGGTGGTCGCACTTCCGGGGGCATCCATGTCGGTCGTTGGGTGCCGTAATGCCAAGTAGCCTTCTCTTTCTCGTGTTCTTCTCGTTGCCGTTGCAGCCAGTCTTCTACTTCGTGGGCTGTGTAGACAACGGTAACAGTCAAACCAACAGCAGCAATACCGACAGCAACAACCTGTCCTACGCCAGGTATAAACACGGTCGCACCCACCGCAGCAGTAACATTCCCACTCGGATCCACCCCGTTCACGGGGTCATCTTCGCA
>CAZOGB010000059.1:0-22568 GCA_964579145.1 uncultured bacterium
GACGTTCATTGTCTCGTTCAAACCTCCTTATCGCCTCGGCAGGAAATGAATCTGCACGATGTCCTCTATCTGGTTCAATTCACGCTCGATGGTGTGCTGTAGCCGACGCAGTAGCTCCCGCTCCTCCTCGCTCAATTCCCCGTATCGCTTCTCAAAGCCTTCGGGGTCCAGCTCGGAAAGGATGGAGTCGCGCAGGCTACCTAACAGCAGGCGCAGCCAGTAGTAGGTGGTCTCGATAGGTTCTGGTTGCTCATGCTGGTGAGTCAGCTCGGGCACCAGCCGGTGGAGCACTTGGTGGTAACTGTTGACCAGTCTTTCCAGCGCTTCCTGGAGCATTTTCCACTGCGACGGCGGAAGAGGAGTAAGGCGCTGTCCGCCGCCAGATGGCGAGATACCCATCCATCCCGCCTGCGTCATGCGACTGACCGTGTCCTCCATCTGCACCAGAAGAGCGAACAGGTGTCGGCGATGGCTATCGTTCATCGGGCATCTCCTCGGGTAGAGAGGCTCGCCACTCGGGGTCGGCAAGGTGCTCACGGAGCAGTGTCTCCGTCCGCCGAATCAGGTTTCGGTGCGCTAACCAGCACAGCGCACACTCGCCTTGCGACAACGCCTCTTCCAATGCCATCTCTGGCATTACCTCCATAAACGCAAAAATGGCTCGCTGTTCGCGTGAACAGGAGCCATCAGCCTCTTCTGGCGGTTCGCCCCTTGGATGAAAGGGCTGGCGGACCTCCATCGCCTTTTGTTCAATGGTTCTGTTGCCATTATACCACATCTGCGGAGGAGGCATCCAGCTTGGGCAACCCTGCAACTGGAAGTTGCGATCTACTTATCACAGAGCCTCCACGTGTCGCAAGGACTGAGAGAAAGGGAGGAAAAGCCGCGAAATGTCTCACCAGAATCTTGACTCGCTTTTCTCTATCCAGTATAATTAGGTTTGATAATTTTTTCTCAATCTAAACGTAATGAAACGAGGCGAGGCGCGTGAAGGGCACAACCGCAGTCCCGCGCAATATGGTGACCCCAATAGGGAAGACCGCTCTGCTGGATCTGAGCGCATACTGGCAGCTCAGCAAGCCGCGCGTTACCCTGTTAGTGTGGCTGTCGGCACTGGCGGCCATGTGGCTACCCGGCAAGCCGTTCTCACCGGCTCAGCTGATATGGCTGGCGATGGGAGTATGGCTGGTGGTTGCGTCGGCGAACGGGTTGAACGAGACCATCGAATGGCGTCACGACGCCCGCATGAAGCGCACCGCTGCTCGTCCCATCCCCAGCGGCAGGCTGTCGGTGCTGGAGGCGGCGGTGGTCAGCACGTTGTGGGGAATCGCCGGGGTGACGGTGCTGTGGTATCTGGTCAATCCGCTGACCAGCCTGCTCGCAGCCTTTGCCCTGCTGACGTACGCTCTGGTCTACACACCCTCCAAACGGCTTACCTCCTGGTGCACGGTCATTGGCGCAGTGCCGGGTGCGATACCACCCGTCATGGGCTGGACGGCGGTCACCGGTCACCTGAGCTGGGAAGCGGCGCTCCTGTTCGTTGTCCAGTTCCTATGGCAGTTCCCGCACTTCTGGGCGATTGCCTGGAAGTACGGTGCGGAATATCGGGAGGCGGGCTTTCGAATGGTGCCATTCAGCGACCATACCGGCGTGCTGGTGGGCAGGGCGATGCTCGCGATGTCGGTGTTATTGGTCGCAGGGAGCCTTGCGCCCACGGTGGTCGGGTGGCGTTCGGTGTTCTACGCCTCCGGTGCGCTTCTGCTGGGGTGGTGGATGGTCTGGACGACAATGGCTTTCGCACGCCAGCCCGGTGGCAAGAGTGCAACGAACGTGATGCTGGCTTCTCTGGGCTATTTGCCTCTATGGTTTATCCTGTTCACACTGGTGCGTTGAGGGACGGGGGGAAGATACGATGAACATCGCACGATGGACGGTCCGTATCGCCAGCTGGGGAGTGCTGGCGGCGGCGGTATTGCTCTTGATAGTGACCTATGTGCACTCGCGGCGCGAAAAGCCGTTTGCGCCTGCGCCAGCTGCCCTGCCGGTACTTGGTGAAGTGCCCGATTTCACCCTCACCGCGCATACCGGTCAACCCATCACGCTGAACGACCTTCGGGGCAAGGTGTGGGTGGCAAACTTCTTTTTCACCACCTGCCGGAGCATCTGTCCCATCATGCAGGACAACATGACCGAGGTGCAAAAAGCCTTCGCCAGCAACCCGGCGGTGCAGATTGTCTCGTTCACCGTTGACCCCCAGCACGACACCGTAACGGTGTTAAGCGAGTATGCACGGAAGAAGGGGGCAATACCTGGCAAATGGCTGTTCGTAACCGGCGAAAAGAAAGCGATCTACCGGCTGGCTCGCAGGGGCTTCAAACTGGCAGCGGAAGACGTGCCCGAGCAGATAGAAGGAACTACTCACGATTTTATCCACAGCGACAAGTTCGTGCTGGTGGACGCTCAAGGGCGCATTCGCGGCTATTACAGCGGACTGGACGTGGAACAGGTTCGGCAACTCATCAAAGATGCCCAACAACTGCTGGCGGAAGAGGGGAGACGATGATTGAATGGCTTCCCTCCTTCAACGCGCTGATGAACCTGACCAGCTTTCTCCTGCTGGCGGTCGGCAGGATATACATCGGGCGGGGCATGATAGCCAAACACCGCGCCAGCATGCTATCGGCTCTCATGGCGTCGGCTCTGTTCCTGATTGGTTATCTCACATATCACGCTTACGCGGGCACGACGCGCTTCATGGCGCCTCCCGCTTTGCGAACGGTGTATCTGACGATACTGTTCACGCATACCGTGCTGGCCGCGCTTATTGTGCCGTTGGTGCTTGTCACATTGTGGCGGGCGTTCACAGCACGCTTCGAACAGCACTGGGCAATCGCACGCTGGACGTTGCCGCTGTGGATGTACGTCTCGGCGACAGGGGTGGTCATTTACCTGATGCTGTATGTGCTGTTCCCGCAGTATGCGCAGAGGGGTTGAGCGTTTCTTTGTGAAAATCAGAGCGATTTTTTGTGTTTTCGAGGCGTTTTCTATTGAAAAGGATGAACAGACTCGTGTATAATTAGCAACGAAAATTGCTCGGTAGACAGGTTACACGCTGTTATTTAGTGTTTTTCAGTGCTGGAAAGGTCATTTCAGCCGTAAAGATGCTGTGATAAAAAGCACAAAAAGAGAGGGGGCATCCGATGCCACAGGTCTTTCATCGCAGTAGTAACACACTGGCGCGACTGAGTATTGTCACTGGCGCGGCGTTGCTGGTGTCCAGTGTGCTGATTGGCTCCAATCTCAGCAGGTCGCCGTACGTCACGCAGGTGGGCGCTCCGGTGGACCAGCCTGTTCCCTTCAGCCACAAACACCATGTGAAAGAACTGGGCATAGATTGTCGCTACTGCCACAGCACAGTGGAGAACTCGGCGGTTGCCAGCATTCCTCCCACACATACCTGCATGAGCTGCCACTCACAGGTATGGACGAACAGCCCCCTGCTGGAGCCTGTCCGACAGAGCTACCTCAACGGCACACCCATCCAGTGGAACAAGGTGTACGACCTGCCCGATTTCGTCTACTTCAATCACAGCATCCACGTTCAAAAAGGCATTGGCTGTAACACCTGTCATGGTGCTATCCATGAAATGAACATCACGTATAAAGCGCAGCCGTTGAGCATGAGCTGGTGTCTGGACTGCCATCGCCAGCCCGAGAAATATATCCGCCCGAAGGAAGAGGTGTTCAACTACAACTACCAGCCGCCCGCCAATCAGCTGGAGCTGGGCAAGAAGCTGGTGCAAGAGTACCACATCAAGAAAGGGCAGTTAACGAACTGCTCGATATGCCATCGCTAAAGTGCAGGGTCAGGGTGAAAATGGGAGACAAACAACACCGACCGCTTAATCTGGAAGAGATCCGCAGACGACTTGCGCAGGCAAGAGGTACGCAGTACTGGCGCAGTCTGGAGGAGCTTGCCGATAGCGAGGAGTTCCAGCAGATACTGGAAAAGGAGTTCCCCCGCCAGTCCTCGCCGCTAGGAGCCTTTCTGCATCGCCGGCAGTTCTTGAAGCTGATGGGAGCGTCGCTGGCGCTGGCAGGATTGACCTCGTGCCGTCCGCTTCCCATGCGCAAGGTAGTGCCGCAGGTGCAACAGCCCGAAGAGATTATCCCGGGCAAACCGCTCTACTTTGCTTCCGCCTTTCCGTTTGGCGGCTATGGGCGCGGCGTGCTGGTAGAAAGTCACGAGGGTCGCCCCACCAAAATTGAAGGCAATGCGAAGCACCCCGCCAGCCCGAGTGCACAGGGAGTGCTCAACCCGCAGACCCCCGCGCAGCTGAACCCCGACGGCACGCCCAAACATCTCGGCGCGACCGATGCGTTCACGCAGGCGTCTATCCTGACCCTGTATGACCCCGACCGCTCACAAAGTCCGATGTATCAGGGGCAGCTGAGCGCATGGACGGACTTCAACACCGCGCTGACCGCGGAGATGGCAAAGCAGGCAGCGGTGCGCGGCGCAGGTCTGCGCATCCTGACTGAAACCGTAACCTCGCCCACCCTCGCCGCGCTGATGGAGGAGCTGTTGAAGAAGTTTCCGCAGGCGAAGTGGCATCAGTACGAACCTGTCCATGCGGATAACGCCTACGAGGGGGCGAAGATTGCCTTCGGTGAGCCGGTGCACACGATCTACCGCTTTGACCATGCCGATGTGATACTCTCGATAGACGCCGATTTCCTGTACGGCACGCCGGCCAGCGTGCGCTATGCCCACGACTATGCTTCGCGACGCCGGGGCCGCGGAGGCACAGCGGCGATGAACCGTCTGTACGTGGTGGAGAGCACACCAAGCGTTACCGGCTCGGCGGCAGACCATCGCTTGCCCCTGCGCCCTTCGCAGATTCAGGCGTTTGCGCTTGCGCTGGCGCGATCGCTGGGTGTGCCGGTGTCCGCCCCGCAACTACCCGCTGAAGAACAGAAGTGGGTGGACGCGATTGCCCGTGACCTGCAGGCGCACCGGTCGCGTAGTGTGGTGGTTGCTGGTGAGTCTCTGCCTCCGGCGATTCACGCGCTGGTGCACGCCATCAACCACGCGCTGGGCAACGTGGGACAGACAGTGCTTTACACCGCGCCGGTGGAGGCACAGCCCGTCAACCATACCCAATCCCTGCGCGAACTGGTGCAGGACATGACCGCGGGCAAGGTGGAGGTGCTGATTATTCTCGGCGGCAACCCTGCCTACAACGCGCCTGCCGACCTGGAGTTTGCCCGCCTGCTGAAGGAGCTCACTCAGCGCAACGGTTTCACCGTGCACCTGAGCCTGTACGAGGACGAGACCTCCGCGCTGTGCCTGTGGCATATCCCCGAATCGCACTATCTGGAGGCATGGGGCGATGTACGTGCCTTCGACGGCACGGTTTCCATCATCCAGCCGCTTATCGAGCCGCTATATCCTTCGCGCTCGGTGTACGAGATGGTCGACGCCCTGCTGGGACGTCAGCGAAACAGCTACGATATCGTGCAGGCGTACTGGAGCAAGCGTCTTGGAAACGCCAACTTCCAGAAGAACTGGCGCAGGATACTGCATGATGGCGTGGTACCGGGCACTGTCCTGCCGCCCAAGCCGGTCAAGATTCGCACTGAGGCAGTGGTTGCTGCCCAGAAGGCGCCAGCCCCCTCGGAGGGATTGGAGGTCGTGTTCGTGCCTGACCCGACGGTATGGGATGGGCGTTTCGCCAACAACGGCTGGCTTCAGGAGCTGCCCAAACCGTTGACTCGTCTCACGTGGGATAACGCCATCTGCGTCAGTCCCGCCACCGCTCAGAGGCTGGGCTTGCAGATGGACACCGGCGGGCTGGCGAACATGGTGGATGTGGTGGAATTGCGGCTGCGCGGGGAGAAACTGCAGGCGCCCATCTGGATCATGCCCGGTCAGCCGGATGATTGCGTGACGCTGGCGCTGGGCTACGGGCGCACCCGCGCGGGCAGAGTGGGCACCGGCATCGGCTACAACGCCTATAAGGTGCGCTTCTCGGATGCACTGTGGACGGCTTCGGGGGCGACGCTGGCGAAAACCGGCGACCGCTATTCGCTGGCAAGCACGCAACAGCACCACAGCATAGAGGGGCGAGAGTTGGTGCACGTGGCCACTCTGCAGGAGTTTCGTCAGAACCCCGAGCCTCTGGTGAAAAAGCATTCTGCCGAAGGCGAACACCTCTCGCTGTATCCTGAATATAAATGGGACGGCAACGCCTGGGCGATGGTGATAGACACCAGCCTGTGCATCGGCTGTAACGCCTGCGTGACCGCCTGCCAGGCGGAGAACAACATCCCGATTGTGGGCAAGGAGCAGGTGGCGCGAGGGCGCGAAATGCACTGGATACGTATTGACCGCTATTACGAGGGCAACTTGGACAATCCTTCCACCCATCTACTGCCCGTGCCCTGTATGCAGTGCGAAAACGCGCCGTGCGAGCCGGTCTGTCCCGTAGGGGCAACCAACCACAGCGCAGAGGGCTTGAACCAGATGGTGTACAACCGCTGTGTGGGCACGCGCTACTGCTCCAACAACTGCCCCTACAAGGTGCGACGCTTCAACTTCCTGAAGTACAACGACCCGAAGGAGCCTGTTCTGCAACTGCTGAACAACCCCGACGTGACCGTTCGGGGGCGCGGTGTGATGGAGAAGTGCACCTACTGTGTGCAGCGCATCAACGCTGCGCGTATCGAAGCGAAGAAGCTGGGTCGCGAGGTGCAGGACGGCGAGGTGGTGACCGCCTGTCAGGCAGCCTGCCCCACGCACGCCATCGTCTTCGGCAACATGAACGATAACGGCAGTCTGGTGGCTCAGCTGAAACAGCAGCCGCACCACTACAGCCTGCTGGAAGAGCTGAACACCCGTCCGCGCACTACCTATCTTGCCAAAGTGCGCAATCCCAATCCTGAGCTGGAAGGGGCATAAGGGTATGCAAGGGCAAATCGCAAGAACCGAACCCGCTGGCGAGCTAATTGAAGGTCAGCACACCTTCGAGACGGTCACGCACAAGATTGGCTCGGTGGTGCTGAGCTATCGGCATCCCAGAGCGTGGTATGTGGTGACCGCCATCGCCGCCTTCTTCGTGTTTGTGTTGATTACCTCCATCGCGTGGCTCCTGCTGCGTGGCGTGGGTATCTGGGGCATCAATCAGCCCGTTGGCTGGGGCTTCGCCATCATCAACTTCGTGTGGTGGATTGGTATCGGACATGCGGGCACGCTGATTTCGGCGATTTTGCTCCTGCTTCGCCAGCAGTGGCGCACGTCCATCAACCGCTTCGCCGAGGCGATGACCATCTTCGCCGTCATGTGCGCCGGCATGTTCCCGCTCCTGCACGTCGGGCGTCCGTGGGTGGCTTACTGGCTTCTGCCCCTCCCCAACTGGACCGGAGCCTGGCCCCAGTTCCGAAGCCCGCTCATCTGGGACGTGTTCGCGGTGACCACCTACTTCACGGTGTCCCTGCTGTTCTGGTTTACCGGTCTTATTCCCGACCTGGCGACCCTGCGCGACCGTGCCAAGAACAGGCTGGCGCAGGTCATCTTCGGCGTGCTGGCGATGGGATGGCGCAATTCCGCCAAGCACTGGCATCGCTACGAATCGGCGTACCTGCTTCTGGCAGGGCTGTCCACCCCGCTGGTGGTGTCGGTGCACAGTATCGTAAGCCTCGACTTCGCGGTGTCCCTCATCCCCGGCTGGCACACCACCATCTTTCCGCCCTACTTCGTGGCGGGAGCCATCTACTCTGGCTTCGCCATGGTGCTGACGCTGGTCATTCCTATTCGCGCCCTGTATAAGATGCAGGACTTCCTGACCATGAAGCACCTGGACTGGATGGCGAAGATTATGCTGGCGACAGGGCTCATTGTGTTCTACGGCTACATCATGGAGATTTTCACCGCCCTGTACAGCGCGAACCAGTACGAGCAGTACCTGATTACCAACCGCTTCTTCGGTCCGTATGCGCCCTTCTTCTGGGCACTGCTGATGTGTAACGGGCTGATTCCACAGGTGCTGTGGTTGCCGAAGGTGCGCCAGAACGTGGTGCTGTTGTTTATCCTGTCGCTTATCGTGAACGTGGGCATGTGGCTGGAGCGGTTCGTGATAGTGGTGACGAGCCTGCATCGCGATTTCCTGCCCTCCTCCTGGGGCATGTACGTGCCTACCATCTGGGACTGGGGGCTGTATCTGGGAACCATCGGCTTCTTCACCTTCATGATGTTCCTGTTCGTGCGTTTCGTGCCGATGATTTCCATCTTCGAGATGCGTGACCTGCTCCATCAAACGGACCGACACCATCGCGCACCGGCTACCGGTGCCGCGGTGACACCAGCCGCCAGCACGGAGGTGACGCCATGAACGTTCCTCTGCACGGAATCATCGCAGAGTTCAGCAGTGCGGAAGAGCTGCTTCACGCCGCGAAACGCGCCCGGGAGGCGGGCTACACGCAAATGGACGCCTATAGCCCCTTCCCCGTGCATGGGCTGGCTGAAGCTATCGGTTTCGAGGACCATAAAGTGCCCTGGACTGTGTTCATCACGGGAGTGATTGGCGCCATTGCTGGCTTCTCGCTCCAGTACTATATCTCGGTGGTGGACTATCCGCTGAACGTCGGGGGGCGACCGTTCCTGAGCTGGCCCTCCTTCATCCCGGTGACCTTCGAGACCACTGTGCTGTTCGCCGCTTTCGGGGCGTTTATCGGGATGCTGGCGTTCAACGGGCTTCCCCAGCCGTATCATCCCGTCTTCAACGCGCCGCGCTTCGAGCGGGCATCACAGGACCGGTTCTTCCTGTGCATTGAAGCGAAAGACCCGCTGTTTGACCGCACGAAAACGCGTCAGTTCCTGGAGAGCCTGGGGGCAAGACTGGTCTCGGAGGTGGAGGAGTAGAGACATGAAGCACTCACGGCGTCGTTTACTTGCCCTGACCGTTGCGACGGTGCTGGTTACGTCGCTGGCGGGCTGTCATACCGATATGTGGCATCAGCCCAAGTTGAAGGCGCAGTCCGCGAACAACTTCTTCGCGGATGGGAAGACCGACCGCCCACTGGTGATGAACGCCGTGCCCGTTGGCTACCTGCGCGACAATGAAGCGTTTTACACCGGCAAAATGGCGAATAAGCCGGTCGCCCAGCTGCCTGTGCCTCTGACCAGAGAACTGCTTCAGCGCGGACAGGAACGTTACAATGTTTTCTGCTCGCCCTGTCACGGTAAGGTGGGCGATGGGCAGGGCATGATCGCTCAGCGTGGGCTGGCACTGCGTCGTCCGCCAGCGACATTCCACACCGACCGCCTGCGCGGGATGCCCGTCGGCTACTTCTACGATGTGATTACCAACGGCTTCGGGGTGATGTACAGCTACGCTTCACGCATCCCGCCCGAAGACCGCTGGGCGATCGCCGCCTATGTGCGCGTTCTGCAGCTGAGCCAGTATGCTAAAACCAGCCAGCTGACACCCGAAGACCTGCGTAAACTGCAGGAGAGCACTACCAACACGGAGAGCAAGCCATGAACCCGGTACAGGAGACCTATCAGCGATTTGCACGCCTGAGCCAGACCGCGCTGGCGGTGGGTATCGTTGCCCTGCTTGTCAGCGCCGCGGGGCTCGCCCTGGCGGGCAAAACACAGTTCTTCCGCTCCTATCACTATGCCTACATCGTGTGGATGTGCCTGACATTAGGAACGTTTGGGCTGACGCTTCTGCATCATACGGTGCGGGGAAGCTGGGGGCTGCCGATACTGCGTTTTCTGGAAGCAGGCGCAGCGACCCTGCCTCTGATGCTGGTATTGTTCCTGCCGGTGCTGGCGGGAATGTCTGAACTCTATCCGTGGGCGCGTCCCGAAGTGGTGCAGGCGAACGAGCATCTCCAGCACAAAACGGGTTACCTGAACGTGCCCTTCTTCGTGGTGCGCAGTGCGGTGTACTTCGCGGTATGGATTGTGCTGGCGACGGTTCTGCGCCGCTCATCGCTGAAGCAGGACGAAACGGGTGACGCCACACTCTTGCAACAGCGCATGAACATTGGCGCTCCCGGGCTGGTGCTGTTCGTACTGACCGTCACCTTCGCGATGATAGACTGGGTGATGTCCTTAGAGCCGTTGTGGCAGTCCAGCATTTACGGCGCGTGGTTTATCGTGGGACAGGGGCTGAGCGCGTTCGCCTTCAGCACGACGGTGCTGTTGATTGCAGGGCGGCATAAGCCATTTGCGGACGTAGTGAACCCCAAGCTGACGCGCGACCTGGGAAACCTGACCTTTGCTTTCGTCATCCTTTGGGCGTATACCTCTTTCTCGCAGTTCCTGATTATGTGGTCGGCAAATCTGCCGGAGGAAATCGTGTACTACGTGAAGCGCAATCAGGGGGGCTGGCAGTATATCAGCGCGGCGATGACGGTGCTGCAGTTTTTCCTGCCGTTCCTGCTTCTGCTGTCCAGTCGGGTCAAGCGCTACGCCGGTCTGTTGCTGAAGGTGATGGTATTTATTCTGGTGATGCGAGTGGTAGACCTGTTCTGGATTGTCCAGCCGGCGTTCGGATTGGAATCGCCTCGCGTGCACTGGTTAGACATCACCCTGCTGGCGGGGATTGGCGGTTTGTGGCTGTGGTGGTTTACCCGGCAGGTTTGTGCGGCGCCGCTTCTGCCACGTCATGACCCACGTTTACAGGAGGCTTGGCTGTATGAGCACAGCGCATCATCCGTTGCCTAAGAAGAATGGACACGGCGGCGGCTACGAGAAGCAGGATGTGGGCTTCCGCTTCGCGATGGTGTTCGTCTCGGCATTGATTGCCGCGGTGGTGGTCGTGCTGATCTTTCTGGTGTGGTTCTATCACCTGGTTGCGCCCGCGCCGCCACGGCAGGCAACCACGACCAGACGGCTTCCGCCCGGGCCGGTTCTGCAGGCAAACCCGGCGGTGGACATGGCGAAGTTCCGACAGCGTGAGGAGCAGAAGGTCTCCTCATACGGATGGGTGGACCGCAACGCTGGCATCGCCAAAGTGCCGGTTCAGCGGGCAATGGAGACGGTGGCAGAACGCGGGTTGCCTCAATGGCAGGCGCCCAAAGCCACACAGGAGAAGAAACCATGAGAACGAGGGTATCCCTGATAGGGTTCACGATGATATTCGCGCTGGTGCATTTGCCAGCGAACGCCCAGTTCTGGCAGCAGCCAGACCGCCAGAAGATGTCGGGCGCTGCTCTGTCGCGCGAGATTACCATCGAGCAGAAGCTGAACGAACAGGTTCCGCTGAACCTGACCTTCCGCGACGAGACGGGGCAGGAGGTGCAGCTCAAGCAGTATTTCGGCAAGAAGCCCGTTCTGCTGACGCTGGTGTACTACGAGTGCCCGTCGCTGTGTGGGCTGGTTCTGCAGGGACTGTTGAAGAGCCTGCGCGTGATTAACTACACGCCCGGCGACCAGTTTGAGATTGTGACGGTGAGCATCAATCCCAAAGAGACGCCGCAGCTCGCCGCCGCGAAGAAGCAGAACTTCCTGAAGGAATACGGCAGGCTGGACGCGGCGAAGGGCTGGCACTTCCTCACCGGCGAGGAGGACCAGATTCGCCAGCTGGCAGACGCTGTTGGGTTCCGTTACGTGTATGACCCCAAATCGGGGCAGTACGCGCACGCCGCGGGCATCATGCTGCTGACGCCTGGGGGAAAGGTCGCCCGTTATTTCTACGGCATCGAATACTCGCCGCGCGACCTGCGCATGGGAATTATGGATGCCTCGCAGGGCAAAGTGGGCTCTCCCGTGGAGAAGGTTATCCTGTTCTGCTTCCAGTATGACCCCAGCACGGGCAAGTACAGCTTAGCCATCATTCGCATCATCCAGCTTGCCAGCGTGTTAACCGTGCTGGTGTTGGGTGGTTTCATCTCCACGCAGATGTATCGTGAGAAGCGCAGGCAGAAGAAGGAGGCAGCAAAATGAGGGGCGTGCCGCTGTTGCCCGATACCGCCAGCACCTTCGCCCAGAAGCATGACCTGCTGTTCTGGTTCCTGACGGCGGTGACGGTGTTTTTCACCATGCTCATTTTCGCGCTGGTGCTGTACTTTGCCTATAAGTACCGGCGTGGCTCCAGCGCCAGCCGCGCAGGCGCAAAAGAGACCGACCTCCGGCTGGAAATCGGCTGGTCCATGATACCGCTGACGGTGGGATTGGTGGTGTTCGTGTGGTCGGCAAAGATGTATGCGGACGTGTACAGTCGTCCTCCAGAAAACGCCCTGGAGATATTCGTTATCGGCAAGCAGTGGATGTGGCATATCCAGCATCCCGACGGCATTCGCGAGAACAACGAACTGCACGTTCCGGCGGGGCGACCGGTGAAGCTGACGTTGATTTCCCAGGACGTGATACACAGCTTCTTCGTGCCGGCGTTTCGCATCAAGCGCGACGTCCTGCCCGGCAGGTACAACACAGTGTGGTTCACACCCACCAAGCCCGGCAAGTACCACCTGTTCTGTGCCGAGTACTGCGGCACGCAGCACTCGCGCATGATTGGATGGGTGTACGTGCTCGAGCCTGCGGAGTACGAGAAGTGGCTTGCCAGCGGTGGTGAATCCCGTCCGGGGGCAGTCGCCAGCGGTGCGGGCACGATGGCGGGAGTCTCAACGGCGTCGCTGGTGGAGGCGGGCAAGCAGCTCTACACCCAGCTGCGCTGTAACGCCTGCCACGGCACTGCCGACGGACAGCGGGGTCCCACGCACTACGGGCTGTTCGGCAAGAAAGTGAAACTGCGCGATGGAACCGTCGTGGTGGCAGACGAGCAGTATATCCGCGAGTCCATCCTTCGCCCGCTGGCAAAGGTGGTTGACGGCTATGAGCCTATCATGCCCAGCTACGAGGGGCTGCTTAACGAAGAACGCACCCTGCAGCTGGTCGCCTATATCAAATCGCTGAAGAAACCCGAACAGGTCGCGGAGGTGAAGCCATGAGCGTGACCGTAGCCCGACCCGGCGAGGTGCGCCACAACTACCTGAACGCAGGCGATACCGTCCTGTCGTGGTTACTCACCACCGACCACAAGCGTATCGCCATTCTGTATCTGGTCTCGGTGACCTTTTTCTTCATCGTCGGCGGGTTGCTGGCGGCGTTGATCCGTCTGGAACTGCTTACCCCACAGGGCGATCTGTTGACCTCCGAGAACTACAACCGCGTGTTTACCATGCACGGCGTGGTGATGATTTTCCTGTTCCTGATCCCTGCTATCCCTGCCGTGCTGGGCAACTTCTTGGTGCCGTTGATGGTCGGGGCTCGTGACCTTGCCTTCCCCCGTCTCAACCTTGCCAGCTGGTATCTGTATATGGCTGGCGGGCTGATTGCCACGTGGGCGATGGTTCGGGGCGGTGTGGATACCGGCTGGACGTTCTACCCGCCGTACAGCAGCTCGTACAGCACCTCGCAGGTGACGCTGACCATCATCGGCGCGTTTATCATCGGCTTCTCCTCCATCGCGACCGGTATCAACTTCATCGTCACCATTCACAAGATGCGCGCGCCCGGCTTGACGTGGTTTCGTCTGCCGCTGTTCATCTGGGCGCACTACGCGACCAGCGTCATCATCGTGCTGGGAACGCCGGTGGTCGCCATTACTTTGCTTCTGGTGGTGGTGGAGCGTGTGTTCCGACTGGGTATCTTTGACCCCGCGCTGGGCGGCGACCCCATCCTGTTCCAGCACCTGTTCTGGTTCTACTCGCACCCGGCGGTGTACATTATGATTCTGCCTGCGATGGGCGTCATCAGCGAAGTGGTGGCGTGTTTCTCGCGCAAGCGCGTGTTCGGATACCACTTCGTGGCGTTCTCCAGCATCGCCATCGCGGTCATCGGCTTCCTCGTGTGGGGACACCACATGTTCACCACCGGGCAATCGGTGTATGCGGGCATGGCGTTCTCTCTGCTCAGCTTTCTGGTCGCCGTTCCCTCCGCCGTGAAGGTGTTCAACTGGACGGCTACCATGTACAAGGGCACGATTGACCTGCGTGCGCCGATGCTGTATGTGATGGGCTTCTTAGGGCTGTTCGTGATTGGCGGGCTGACCGGGCTGTTCCTGGCGTCGCTCGCCACGGACATTCACCTGCAGGATACCTACTTCGTGGTGGCGCACTTCCACTATATCATGGTAGGAGGCACCATCTTCGGCTATCTGGCGGGACTGCACTTCTGGTGGCCCAAGATGACCGGGCGCATGTATCCAGAGGGTATCGCCAAACTCGCCGCGCTGATTATTTTCGCAGGCTTTAACCTGACCTTCCTGCCACAGTTTGTACTGGGCTTCCTCGGGATGCCCCGCCGCTACCACTGGTATCCCGAAGAGTGGCAGATGCTTCACGTGATGTCTTCCGCAGGCGCGGCGCTGCTGGGGCTGGGCTACATTCTGCCGATGTTCTATCTGCTCTGGTCTCTGCGTAACGGCGCGTTAGCCGGTCCCAACCCGTGGGGCGCCACCGGGCTGGAGTGGAAGACCGACTCGCCGCCCATCACGCACAACTTCGAAGAGACACCTATCGTGACCGAAGAGCCTTACGCTTACGACAACCATCATCAGCATGAGGAGGTCGCCAGTGGTACAGGAACAGGCACCACAGAAACTCGGGATTCAGTTTGAGGACCTGCAACAGCAGAACGAGTCCTACATCGTGGGGATGTGGACGTTCCTGGTCACCGAAATCATGTTTTTCGGTGCGGTGTTCGCCACCTATCTGGTCTATCGCGTGGCGAATCAGGAGGCGTTCTGGGAGGCGCATCGCCATCTCAGCATCCCGTTAGGCTTCTTTAACACCTGCGTTCTGCTGACCAGCAGTCTGACTATGGCGCTGACGGTGCACTACTCCCAGCGTGGGCTTCGCAAACAGCAACTGCTGTGGCTGTTCGTGACCATGGCGCTGGCGAGCACGTTCCTGGTGGTGAAGGGGTTTGAGTATCACCATAAGTTCGTGGAGGGGCTGGTGCCGGGACCGAACTTCCGCTTTGAGCCGGCGGAGCATCTGCGCGTGGCGCAGCTGTTCTTCAGCCTGTACTTCGCCATGACGGGACTGCACGCTCTGCACGTGGCGATAGGCGTGCTGGTGATGGGCATACTGGCGATACTGATTGCCATCAGACATCCCAGCGTGCAGGACTTTATCCCTGTGGAGCTGGTAGGGCTGTACTGGCACTTCGTGGATATCGTGTGGATTTTCCTGTTCCCGCTACTGTATCTGATACCGAGGTGATGAGCATGTCGGACGAACAGCATTCGCATGTGCATATCGTGCCCATTCGGGTATACCTGCTGGTGTACGTTGCCCTGCTTGTCCTGCTGGTGCTGACGGTGGGCGCGGCGTACCTGCCGGGTCATCATACCACGCTGAACAACATCATCGCGCTGACCATCGCTATCGTGAAGGCGGTGCTCGTGGTGCTGTACTTCATGCACGTGCGCTACAGCACGCGCCTGACGTGGCTGTGGGCATCGGCGGGGTTCTTCTGGCTGGTGATTATGTTCATCCTGACGCTGGGCGACTACTTCACCCGCCACTGGGTTCCCGTTCAGGGCTGGGAGTAGCAGGGCAGGGGCAACCGTACTGGTTGCCCCTCTTCACAAAACCGTCCTCTACGGCGATAGGCCCACGTTCCCGCTGATCTGCACCGCCCCGGTGGAACGGTTGGTGATACGCACCTCGCCGGTCATCACGTTATCGGTAATCACCGCACGACGTACCCCTTCGCCTATCTCCACCTGCGGGCGGTTATCGCGAAACTCGCATCCGCGCACCAGCACCGTGCCGCCACGCGCCTGTATCGCCGAACGCCCCTCCCGGTCCTTATCCCACTGCATGAAGGTACAGTCCGAAAAGCCAACGGTTCCCGTGCCTTCGATGACCGCAATCTGCTTGTTTGGACCCCAGTAGGCGCAGTTCACAAAACGCACCGTGCCCGAATGGCTCGGAGCCACACGCACCATCGTGGGGTCGCTTCCACGGAAAGAGACAAATTCGCCGTTGGTGATGAGGACACCCATCGGGGCGGTCTGGTCTACCTGCACTGCCACCAGGCAGTCGTCCGCGCCGATACCCAGGAAGTTGCCGTTGCACACGCCCGCCTTTGTCTGGATGAAGCGGTAGCCTATCTTGTAGCCGTAGCAGAAGGTGTTCAGCACATACTGCCAGTCGCTGCGCCCGAAGATGAACGCCTCGCCGTTTTGCATCTGCCACTCGAACAGCTTGGGCTTCATGCTGAACCACGGATTGAAGTGCACGTTCTCAATGCGGCCGATGTCGTATATCTGGTCCACCAGCACTCCCCGACGCAGGGGCTGACCGTGCACGTTTCGTATCAGGTGGCGTTCGTTCTGGGTGGCGTCAATGCCGTTGTAGGGGTTCAGCAGCTCCACGTCCAGCACGGCGGGGTTTTTGCCTCGCATGGCGATTGCCCAGGGATACGGGGTGGGCACGTCGTCCGTCTTCTGGTCGGGGTAGTATATTACCACGCCTTTCAGCGTGCTGTTGGTGTTCAGGGTGATGAAGGGTGCGCCCTCTTCGCTGCCTGCACCCTCGGTCACCAGAAAGGTCGTGCCGTCGTCGCTGGGCTTGGGCAATCCTGCGTCCCGTATGCCGTTGTGCGCCGGCACCGATTCCCACACTCCCTTCAGGGTGACCCCATTAGGCACTACCAAGTGTCCCTTGAACAGATAGAGACCACGCGGTGCGTACACCACTCCGCCCCCGGCTTTGCCCGCTTCGTCCAGCGCCCGCTGGAAGGCGGCGGTGTCGTCGGTTTTGCCGTCTCCTTTCGCGCCGAAGTCACGCACATTATAAACGTCGGTCTGTGCCATTACTCTCCAGCCTCCTGTGAGTAACACAAAGCTCACCGCTACCACGAGCCACCTCATGCCGCTACCTCCCCCTGCAATGGTATGGGAACGGGTTCGCCGACGGGGCAAGGATGTCCTGTTTGGTGAGAGGCTCTTGCCCTTTTTCCCTGTTTGCACTATGATTAGATAGCGCATGGGGCAGGTTCACATCCGATGATTTCTCCGACGCTTCTGGCAATAGATGCAGGCGGAACGAAGACCGACCTGCTGTGGGCACAGCCGGACGGGCGGGTGCTGGCACGGGTTGAGGGGCAGGGCATCAACATCGCCAGCAAGCCTCCCGCCCTGTGGCAGAGTGTGCTGGAAGGTCTGCTGAGCGACGCTGGGGTGGGGCACGATTCGGTTAGCGTAGTCTGCGCCGGAGTGGCGGGCTACACCCTGCCCGATCGCAGGGAGCTGTTCGAGCGTTTACTGCAACAGATTCTGCCTCGCGCTCGCCTGATCCTGCTTCCCGACTACGCGATTGCGCTGGAGGGCGCCACCGGCGGCGCACCGGGTGTGCTGGTGATTGCGGGAACTGGTTCTATCGCCTGCGGGCGCGACCGGGAAGGCAGGTTGATGCGTGCTGGCGGGTGGGGCTACCTGCTGGGCGACGAGGGAAGCGGCTTCTGGATAGGCAGGGAAGCCATCCGCGCAGCGCTTGCCGCAGAAGAAGGCTGGGGAGAGAGCACGCGCCTTCGCGAGGTGCTGGCGGAAGCCTTTGGCACGGGCGACACCGGCGAATGGTTAAGTGCCCTGTATCGCACGCAAAATCCGCAGTCCCTGCTGGCGCAGATAGCGCCGCTGGTGAGCGAAGCCGCGGAGGAGGGCGATGCTCAAGCAAAGAACATCCTTATCGCCGCCGGCGACCATCTGGCTGGGCTGGTGGTGCACCTCGCCCGACACCTGCACCTGCCCGAAGATTTCCCCGTGTGCACGGTGGGAGGCGTCTGGAAGTCGCAGACGATACTGCTGAAGCGGTTTCGCGAGCGGTTGACCGAGCGACTTCCCCACTGGAAGGGTGAAGTGAAGCCGCCGCTTTACTCTCCCGTAGAGGGCGCCCTGCTGGTGGCACAGCGCATGATGTGGGCTTAGCCGAACCGCTCCAGCAACAGCCGCTTAGCGCCTTCCTTGTCGTTGGGCGCGAGCCTGCCTTCAATCACCTCGTTTTGCAGGAAGGCTTTGCACTCACCGACCTGCTTGCCCGGCGGGATGCCGAGGATTTGCATGATCTCGCGCCCGCTCAGAGGGCTATCCAGCGCCTGAACGTCTTCCCGCGATGTGAGGAGGGCGACTCGCGTCTCCAGCGCGTCGATATCCGCCTTCGGATAGGCAAGATTGCTGGCGGCAATATCCGCGCGCACCAGAGTGAGCAGGTCCTTCAGCAGACCGTCAGCGTCGCGGATGAGCCGGCGCACCGCCGCATCGCTCCACGAGTAGTCGTACTCGCCCGGGCGCATGTGCAGGCGCACCAGCGTCACCACCTGCTCCACCACCTCGTTGCTGTAGCGCAGGCGACGCAGAATCTCCCCCGCCATCTGCGCCCCCACGTTCTGGTGACCGTAGAAGTGCACCCTGCCCCCTTCGTCCACCGTGCGGGTGACCGGTTTGCCCACGTCGTGCAGAAGGGTTGCCAGCCGAAGGGTCAGCGAGGCGTCCTCCCGCAGGTGAGAAAGCGCCAACAGCGTATGCTCCCACACATCATACAGATGATACTCGTTCTGGGTGACGCCGTGCATCTGCGCCAGCTCCGGGGCGAACTGCTCCAGCAAGCCCGTTTCCAGCAGGAGGCGCAGTCCCTTCACCGCGTGGGGCGCCTGCAGTAGTTTGGTGAACTCGTCGCGGATGCGCTCCTTGCTGATGATGGCGAGGCGGTGGGCGGTTTTGCGAATGGCATCGAAGGTGTTGGGTTCGATATCAAAGTCCAGCTGTGTAGCGAATCGTATCGCTCGCATCGCCCGAAGCGGGTCCTCTTCAAAGGTGACCATCGGGTCCAGAGGGGTGCGCAATAGCCCTGCCTGCAGGTCGTTCAGCCCCATGCCCGTCAGGTCCAGCAGGTCGCCGGTGTGCAGGTTGCGCATGAGTGTGTTCACAGTGAAGTCGCGGCGGAAGGCGTCCTCGCGCAGGGTGGCGGGCTGTACCTGCACCGGCTTGCGGCTGTCGGCGGAATAGCTCTCCCTGCGGGCGGTGACCAGCTCGAACTGCACCCCGCGGATATGCACCATCGCCGTGCCGAAGCGTGGATAGGTGACCGGCAGGTGGTCGGTGACGCCCTGCGCGTGGAGCCAGTGTGCCAGCTCCAGCGCGTCCAGCTCGGTCACGATGTCTACCTCCGGGCGAAGAGGGCGTCCCAGAATCTGGTCACGCACCACGCCACCGACGAGGTAGAGTTTCCCCTCCCACTTCGTGCCGCGCGTGATTTGTCGCACAACATCTATCGCATCCAGTGCATGGCTCACATGTTCAGTGTACCACAACTATCTGCGTTTCTCCCCGACGAACTGTTACCGGGTAGCCGCGCCTCAACTCCTCGCCTGTTACCAGGCGTTCCCTGTGTCCGACGCGCACCCGGTAAACCCTGTCCGCCTGCACGGTGAACCACTCGGGGAACTCGTTCAGACGGGGATAGTTGGTCGGCAGGTTCAGGTGCTCGCAGTGGCGTGCGTGGTCAAAGAGCAGTATCCCCTGCCAGTCCGCGCCGGCGGAGAGGGCGATGGTCAGGCTATCGCCGTTGCCAACCGCTCCCACAAGCAGGTCGGGACGCCACGGTCGGGGGGTGATGCCCTGCGTGAAATACAGCCCCGCCATCAGCGCGGTGCGGGCGTAGTTGCCGTCGCCGTACCAGCCTTCCACGATGTCGTTCTCGCCCTGCTTGCCCAGAAACAGGGGCAGTTCCGCCTCTAACCAGCGGAAACCGCTGTCAATGGGCAGGCGGTTCAACAGAAGCAACGCCCCCTCGATGGCATCCGCGAAGGAATCTGCCCCCTCCCACAGCAGGTATTTGGGCTGGTAGATGCGCTCTAACGCGAGCCGAGCGGCTTCGGTGAACCTCTCATCGCCCGTTGCCAGTCCGAAGGTGTAGACGCCGCTCAGCGCATAGCCCCATGTGTCGGGCACGGCGGGGTTTCGCACCTCGGCGGTGGAAGCGGTGAGCAGTCCGTACCACAAGCCGTCGGCGTTGCGAGCCTTTTGCAGGAGGCGGAAGAACATCTGGCGCAGAGGGCGCAGGTAGCGTCGCGCTTTGGGTGGGTTCGCTTCGCGCATCATCACGTACAGCTCCGCCAGTCCGCCGATAATCTCGTTGCCGTGGTCGTTCAGGCTTAGCACGTCGTTGATGGGTTTGTGCTGGCTGAAGTCCCAGCGGTGCGCAGGCAAGCCGCCGTTGCGCGGGATAACCTCCAGGCAGTAGGCGTCCCCGATGCGCTCCGCCCAGCGCAGGTAGCGTTCCTCGTGCGTCATCGCATACAGCCGGCTGAGCACCTGAAGCAGTTCGCCGTTCACTTCGGTGTCGTCGGCGGGCAGGTTGCCGAACTCGGTGCGTATGGGAGCGTGTTCGAATATCGCGTCCACCAGCTCGATCATGCGCTCCGTCCACCAGCCTCTGCCCATCACCTCCGTCATTGGCAGGAGACCGTCCTTGCAGTACTCCGCCGCACCGAAGAGCACGCGACGGATATCTATCTCGGGATAGACGAAGGCGCGTTTCTCCAGGTCGTACCAGTCGGGCAGGATGCCGAGGCGGTTGGTTATCCTGCGCTCGCTGGTGAAGGTGCGTTGAATCTCGCTCTGGCGTTCGGGGGCGAGGAAATACGCTGTTAGGTACAGGAAAGGCGCAAGGTCGGCGGCGTTGTCGTTGGGCGCCCACACGCGCTGGTCGATGCGTCGGGGAAGCAGGTCGGTCTGTTTATCGCGGATTGCCCACCATCCGTCCAGCACGCCCATCGCCCGGCAGAAGGCGCGTCTGGCTATCTCGGCGCGGCGCAGTGCCTCGCGACCGGTTTCACGCTCGCGGCGCCAGGGATACGCCTGTCCCAGTACCTGCGGAAGCATTGCCCACCATCGGTTCCCCTGGAAGACATGCCCGCCTGGGTGGGTGTCCAGGTAGAAGTTCTGCTCCGCACGGAAGACGCGATACGCCTGCTTAATCTCTTCGGCGGGCTGGCGGGCGATCTCTATGGGAAACCCGCCCGGGGCACGCTCTCCTTCGCCCAGCTCACAGATAAGCGCACGCGGCGCTACACAGGAGAAGATGTCGGCAAAGTCAAAATGCTCCTCCAGCCCCGCGAAGTTCCAGCAGGGGCAGTGCCCGTTCTTCATGTTCTGCACGGTGGTCAGCCAGCCGCTGCTGCAGGCGATTTTGACCCGCTCATCCAGCGCGGCGACGTACATGGTGGTCTCCCCGCCGAGTGATAGCCCTGCGACGCCGATGCGCCTCGCGTCCACCTGCGGCAGGATGCACAGGTAGTCCAGACAGCGCAGGCAATCCCATACGCGCTCGCCCATCAGCGACCATCCGCTGTGCAGCAGGTCATGCGAGCCGATGTCGGGCGCCAGCACCACATACCCCATCTCCGCCAGCGCACGCCCGTACCAGTATAGACCGACCCCTTTCACCACCTGTTCGCCCGTGCCCCCGTGTCCGTGCAGGGCGAGTATCGCAGGCGCTTTGCCCGAAGGTTTCAGGGGCAGTGCCAGCCACGCATGGACGCGCCGGTCGGGCAGGGTTTGCAGGGTGACCTCCTGCAGCACGTATCCGCCAGCAGGTTGTTCAAAGCGGTTCAATACCTGCGGCTCTAAAGGCACGCGAGGGGGTTGACCTCCTCCCATCATCAGTTCGAACAGCTTCTGACGAGACCGCGCCTGCCACTGGCGAGCCTCAGACGCCGTACGCGCCACAAACTGCAGCCGTCGGGCATCATCCATGGGGACACCTCCGGGCTTTTTGGGAAAGCAGTTCGCGCTGGTACGGGGAGGTTCCTGTTATGCGGGTTTCAGCAGGTTGTCTATGGCGTCGTTCCACATCATTTTAACCGTCGCCGACGCCTGCTCCAGCTGCTCTATCAGCACCTGCTGAAAAATCTCCCTGCCTTTCCTTCCCACCGTTGCGAGATTGTAGTAAACCCAATCGCCGATACGGATAAACCCCATTTCGTGCCCCTGGGCGAATAACAACTGGGCAAACTGTTTGGCTTCTTGACTGGGCTCCTCTCTCGCAAAGGCGAACAGATAATCATGCTCATCTGCCAGCTTATTGTGAAAAGTTGACTCAATGCGCTCTCTATCTATTCGCCGTTCTGTGACCTCCAAAACCATGCGCACAAGACCGTCCCTGTCCAGAACGGTAATATCTCCGCTGACCCCTGCGGCGCTATCAGCGACGTTGAGGCCCTGTGACTTTATGCTCCAGCCAAGCTCATAAATGCGTGAGATGCTTTCCAGAAGTGCGCTGACTAGTAGTACCGGGATAGCTCCTCCGCTTCTCTGGCTCAGCAGGTGTTCCGTAATGAGCCGGTACTGTTCTAGACTGATGCGAGGCAAACGCTTCACCTTTATTGCGGCTTCTCGTTCACGCAATTCGACGAAGCGGTAGAGCAGATGGCGCAAGAGAGTTCGGGCCTGATCAGTATTTGCGCGCTCCAGCTCGGTGATGTAGTTCAGAAATGCATCATAGGCAGATTTGTCTTTAAGCCCTTGCCGGGTCTCTGGAACAAA
>CAZOGB010000060.1:0-21627 GCA_964579145.1 uncultured bacterium
TTGCGGGTGTGCACGGCAGACGGCATGGTACGAATACGCGCTTTACCCCTCGGCACAGTGGGATACACGATACCCAGCGCGAACACGCCCTCCTCGAACAGTCGCTCCTGCATCCGCTGTGCCTTCTCTTCCTCGCCGATGTAGATGGGAGTGATGGGCGTTTCGCTGCCCATCGTGTCAAAGCCCAGCTTCTGCAGGTTCTCCTTCCAGTAGCGCGTGTTTTCCCACAGGCGATTCATCGGTTCGGGGTCGGTCATCAGGATGTCCACCGCTGCTATCAGCGCGGCCACCACAGCGGGCGGATGCGCCGTGCTGAACAGATAGGGACGTCCGCGGTTAATCAGCCACTCCTTCAGAAGGCGCGACCCGGCGATATACCCCCCGATGACGCCGAAAGCCTTCGACAGCGTGCCCAGCTGGATATCCACGCGCCCGTACAAGCCGAAGTGCGACGTGGTGCCCGAGCCGTGTTCGCCCAGCACACCGCTAGCATGGGCATCGTCCACCATTACCAGCGCGTCGTATTTCTCCGCCAGGGCAACGATGTCGGGCAGGGGAGCGATATCGCCGTCCATGCTGAACACGCCATCGGTGATAATCATGCGCTTCTTGAAGTGTCCACAGCGTTTCAGGATGTCTTCCAGGTGGTTCATATCCTTGTGCCGATAGACATAGCCCTCGCTCTTCTTGTAGGCAGCACCGCTCAGGCGCACGCCATCGATGATGCTGGCATGGTTCAGCTCATCGGAGATAATCACATCTCCTTCCTGCATCACCGCAGGAATGGTGCCGGAGTTCGCCGCGAAGCCCGACTGAAACACCAGCACCGCTTCCGTCTTTTTGAACTGCGCGAGTTTCTGCTCCAGCTCGTCGTGCAGGCTCATGGTACCGCCAATCCAGCGCACTGCCCCTGCGCCCACACCCCACTTCTCAATCGCCTCTATCGCTGCCTGCTTCATGCGCGGATGCGTGCACAAGCCCAGATAGTTGTTGGAGGACATGTTGACCACCTCTTTCCCGTTCAGTATCACACGTCCTCCGGGCGCACTCTGCAGGATGGGGGGAACCTTATACAGGTGCTGGCGCTTCAGCTCCTCCAGCTGCTCACTCAACCAGTTCTGCAGGGTAGCGTTCATCCCGAACAACCTCCTGTGATAGTCTCTCCTTGCATAATGTATCGCGATGGGAACGTAAAGTCAACACGTACACAAGAGGCACGTTGTATGCTATAATAGGATACAGATGTCAGGATGGGGATGAGACACATGAGCTTTGCAGTAGAAGACTTCCACCAGCTTCTTGCCTTGCTGGAACAACACCCAGAATGGCGCGCTGAACTTCGTCGCGTAGTGCTCAGCGATGAGCTACTGCAACTGCCCGATCTGGTACGTGAACTTGCTGAGGCACAAAAACAGACGGATAAGAGATTAGACCGCACTGCCTCCCTTCTGGAGCACCTCACACAACGAGTAGACACGCTCACCGAAAGGGTCAATCAACTCGCCATACGGCTGGAAGAACTGACCGCAAGAGTGGACCAGCTGACCCAGCGCGTGGATGCGCTTGTCACCTGGGCGAACAGGATTACTGACGACATCGGCAAGCTAAAACAGTGGGCGATGGAACATCTGTATGCCTCCCGAGCGCCTGCTTTCTTTGGCAAGTTGGTAAGGCGTAGTCATGCGCTTAGTGCAGAAGAGCTGGACCAGTTGCTGGAGGCTGCGCTGGAAGCGGGTAAAATTACCCACCAAGAGCGTGATGACTTGTTGGATACTGACCTGGTAGTACGTGGGCGCTGGCAGGAAGATGGCGAACCAGTCTACCTAGTAGTGGAGATTTCATGGGGTATCGGTCTGGATGATACCCGGCGTGCACTCCGGCGAGCACAGACCCTTGCAAAAACCGGCACGCGCACTGTTCCTGTCGTAGCTGGCGAACGGACAACTGAGGATGCCATCGCAGAAGCACATGAATTCGGTATCTGGCAGGTTTTGGATGGCAGGATAGAGCCTCCCCGCAAGCACAAATCTCCCATCTCGCCTGAGGGCACGTAAAACAAAGCCCCTGCCAGCGCAGGGGCTTTTGCGTTGTGCGAACGCAACCGGCATTAACGCTTGACGTACTGGAACGCACGGCGTGCGCGTTTGCGCCCGTACTTCTTGCGCTCCTTGACGCGCGGGTCGCGTGTGACGATGCCCAGCTGACGCAGGGTTGGGCGCAGTTCGGGCTTGGCTTGAAGCAGAGCACGTGCAATGCCCATGCGCACCGCACCTGCGTGCCCGCTTAATCCGCCACCCTTGCAGTAGGCGACCACGTCAAACTGCCCTTCCGTGTTGGTCACCGCGAAGGGCTGCATCACCATCGCTTCCAGCGTGAACCTGCCGAGGTACTCGCGCGCCGGCTTGCCGTTAATGGTAATATTGCCCGTGCCCGGCATCAGCCACACCCGCGCGACCGCCGTCTTGCGACGACCCGTTGCATAATAGCGTACCTGTTCCTCTGCCATAGTCTCCCTCGCTAAACCTTAATCTCCAGCGGCTTCGGTTGCTGAGCCTCGTGCGGATGCTCTGGTCCCGCATACACCTTCAGCTTGCGTATCATCGCATTGCCCAGCTTGTTGTGCGGAAGCATCCCTTTCACCGCGCGACGTATCGCTCGCTCCGGCTTTTCGGCAATCAGCTTGCCGCGCGCTATCGAGCGCAATCCGCCAGGCCACATGGTGTGCCAGTAGATGAGCTCCTCTTCTTTGTGACCCGTCAGCTTCACCTTGCTGGCGTTGACCACAATCACGAAATCGCCGGTATCCAGGTGCGGCGCAAAGATGGGCTTGTGCTTGCCGCGCAGAATCTTCGCCACCTCCGCCGCCAACCTACCCAGCGGTTTATCCGTCGCGTCCACCACGAACCACTCGCGCTTTATGTCCGATGGCTTGGTTGAATAGGTTTTCATGGTCATTACCCTTTACCCGCCTGTTACTCCCTTTTTCAGAATAGTGCTCCTGTCGTAGTTCACCCGTACCAGGCACAGGCCGTGCGCTGGCACGTTGAAACCCGCCTGTTGCCGGGTGCCGCTTTCCAGCAACTGCGCCATCGTGTCGGGCGTGCGCTTGCCTAAGCCTATCTCTATCAGCGTGCCCATGATGGCGCGTACCATACCCTGCAAGAAGCCGTTTGCTTCAATGCGAAACCACACCAGCGGCTGCCTCGCCTGCAGGTGCGCGCTGTACACCTCGCGCACTGTACTCCGATAGCGCCCCACTTCCGATGCCAAGGCGGCAAAATCGTGCTTGCCAACCAGATACCGCGTCGCTTCCTGCATCGCCTCGATGTCCAGAGGCTGGCTGACGCGATAGGCATATCGCTCCATCAGCGCGGAGCGCACCGGATGGTTCCACACCGTATACCGATACACCCGCGAAAGGGCGCTATAGCGGGCGTGGAAGCTCTCATCTGCCTCCCATGCCCATCGCGCCGCAATATCTCTGGGCAACACGCTGTTCAGCGCTGCCGGCACTCGCTCTATCGGGATACGGCATGTGGTCCGGAAGTGCACCACCTGCCCTGTCGCGTGTGCTCCCGCGTCGGTTCGGCTCGCGCCGATAACAGCCACCTTTTCTTTTGTTATCTTCTGCACCGCCCGGCACAGTTCTGCCTGCACCGTGCGTTTGCCTTGCTGTACCTGAAAGCCTGCGAAATCCGTGCCATCATATTCGATGACCACGGCAATCGTTCGCATAGAAAACACTCACTGGATAAGTTCCAGCAGGACCAGCATCGCGCCATCGCCGCGACGATTGCCCAAACGCACCATCCGCGTGTAACCGCCGTTGCGACTGGCATAACGCGGCACAATCTCATCAAAGACGCGCTTCACCAGGCTCTCCGATTTCAGGATGCGCCGAGCCAGCCGCCGCGAGTGAAGGTCGTTGCGCTTCGCCAGCGTGATAATCTGTTCGGCGATGGAGCGCACCTCTTTCGCCCGAGTGTCGGTGGTGCGAATGGCTTCGTGAATAAACAACTGCTGTGTCAGCCCGTGCAGTAACGCACGACGCTGGTCACTGGGCAGTCCCAATTTACGCTTACCAACCAGATGCCGCATAGGTCACTCCTTGTTTTCCTCTTCTTCCTCGTGGTGCGACTGCGCAGCGGTTGCCAGGTATTCGCGCACCTGGTCAAGGCTCTCGCCGCGCAGGGTCAGGTTGAGCTGCGCCAGCTTCTCCCGCACCTCGTACAGCGACTTCTTGCCGAAGTTCCGAATGTTCATCAGCTCGCTTTCGGTGTGGCGCACCAGGTCGCGCACGTTCGTGATACCTGCCCGCTTCAGGCAGTTATAGGTGCGCACCGAGAAATCAAGAGTTTCCACCGGCACGTCTGGTACATCAACCGGCAACAGCACCGCCTCCGGCGGCAACGGCAGGGAAGCGCTGGCATCCATCCGCACGAACATGTCCATGAACTCGCGCAGGATACGCGCCGCATCCTGCAGGGCGTGCACCGGATAGATGGTGCCGTTTGTCCATATCTCCAGCGTCAGCCGCTCGAGGTCGGTCTTGAAGCCAACGCGCGTCGCCTCCACGATGTAGTTTACCTTCCGCACCGGCGAGAACATCGCCCCAATCGGGATAACGCCGATGGTCTTTGCCAGCGCATCGGGCAGGGTCACCTTTTCCGGCGCAACATAGCCCCGACCTCTCTGCACATACAGCTCCATCCGAAGGGTTGCCCCTTCCTCGCTGATGGTCGCCAGGTATGCCTCGGGGTTAGCAATCTCCACGTCGTTCGGGCAGCGCACGTCCGCGCCGGTCACCACACCCGGACCGCGCGCATCCACTGTCAGCGTAACGACCTCGTTCGGCTTGCCAGCGCCCGGTGCGCGGACCGCCAGTTCCTTGATGTTCAAGATGAGCTCGGTCGTGTCTTCCTTCACCCCGGGAATGGTGGAGAACTCGTGAAGTACTTTCTCCACCTTGATAGCGGTTATCGCCGCCCCCGGGATAGATGACAGCAATACGCGCCGCAGGGCATTGCCCAGCGTGGTAGCAAAGCCCCGCTCTAAGGGTTCCGTGACAAACTTACCGTAGGTGCCGCTTTGCTCAATCACTCTGATGCGCGGCACGAGAAGTGGTTCTGCCATTTTTCGGACTGCTTTGCCTCCTTCGGCATTTTGTCCTGTTCACAGATTATCTCGAGTAGAACTCGATAATCATCTGCTCCTCAACGTCGGTGTTAATCTGGTCGCGGGTTGGGCGTGCGACCACCCGGCCGGTCAACGTCGTAGCGTCGAAGGTCAGCCACTCAGGAACATTCGCCCCTCGCCCTGCCAGATTGCTCTTAATCGGCTCGGAGTCGCGCTTGCCCTCCGCGACGGCTATTTCATCGCCCGGACGCAGCTGATACGAAGGGATGTTGACCTTGCGCCCGTTGACGGTGAAGAAGCCGTGCGACACCATCTGCCGCGCCTGGTCGCGAGAGACCGCCAGCCCCAGCCGGTACACAACGTTATCCAGCCGCATCTCCAGCAACTGCAGAAGGTTCTCGCCTGCCACGCCCGGGCGGCGGATAGCCTCGGCGACGTACGTGCGGAACGGACGTTCTGCTATGCGATAGATGCGCCGCAGCTTCTGCTTCTCGCGCAACTGTTTGCCGTACTCGGTAATCTTCTTGCTGACCGCCATCGCGCCATGCTGTCCCGGCGGCTTGCGGCGACTCTCGCGCTCAATGGCGCACTTTTTGGTGTCGCACCGCTCGCCCTTCAGAAACAGCTTGACGCCCTCACGGCGACACAGACGACACTTCGGTGATGCAATACCCATCGAGTGAAACTCCTCCTGCTCCTTTACACCCGGCGTCGCTTGGGCGGACGACAACCGTTATGAGGTACCGGGGTGACGTCCTTAATTGAAAGGATATCCAGCCCAACCGCCTGCAGGGCGCGGATTGCTGTCTCACGCCCGGGACCGGGACCCTTCACCTCCACGTCCACTTTGCGCACACCGTGCTCCATCGCCTTGCGTGCACAATCCTCCGCTGCCATCTGCGCGGCGAAGGGGGTTCCCTTTCGCGCCCCTTTGAAACCGACCACCCCCGCGCTGGACCAGGCGATCACGTTGCCCTGCACGTCGGTGATTGCCACTATCGTGTTGTTAAAGGTGGACTGGATATGCGCAACACCGTGAACGATGTTCTTCTTCGGTTTCGCCTTTTGCCGGGTGGTAACGACCTTTCTTGCCATCCGATGATGCCTCCCCTGTTACTTCTTCTTCCGCTTCGTGCCCACGGTGCGGCGCGGACCCTTGCGGGTGCGTGCGTTGGTGCGCGTGCGCTGTCCTCGCACCGGCAATCCGCGACGGTGTCTCAGTCCACGATAGCAGCCAATCTCGATGAGCCGGCGGATGTTCTGTTGAACCTCGCGCCGCAGCTCACCCTCCACGCGATACTCACGGTCAATCACCTCGCGCAGGCGGCTGATTTCGCCTTCCGTGAGCTGTCGCACGCGCGTGGATGGGTCGATCCCGCACTGCGCCAGTATCTTGCGCGCGCTGGACAAACCAATGCCGTAGATATACGGCAGGGCGTATTCAATCTTTTTATCACGTGGCAAATCTACACCAGCGATGCGTGCCAACGTTGTGCCTCCTTACCCCTGACGCTGTTTGTGCTTCGGGTTCTTCTTGCAGATAACCCGAACCACGCCTCGACGCCGTATAATCTTGCAGTCGTTACAGATTTTCTTCACTGATGCTCTGACTTTCATCGCCTGAACCCCTTTTTTCGCTCAAAAGGACACGCAAACACCTATTATACCGAAAGTTAGCCCCTTTCGGCAAGTGCTTCCCTCCTAACCGGGCGACCACACGCTACTTGTAGCGGTAGATAATCCGCCCGCGAGTCAGGTCATAGGGCGACAGCTCTACCAGCACACGGTCCCCAGGCAGGATTTTGATGAAATGCATCCGCATCTTGCCCGAGACGTGCGCCAGCACGATGTGTCCACCCTGAATTTGCACGCGAAACATCGCGTTCGGCAGGGTCTCCACTACCGTGCCCTCTACCTGCAGCCCTTTCTCCTTCTCGACAGGCTCCTGTTTCTTTGCCATATGCCCTGTTCCCACCCACTCCAATGGGTGTTCTTTCACTCCACCGTAAGGATCAGCGGACCCTTACGCGTGATGGCAACGGTATGTTCAAAGTGAGCAGAGAGCTTGCCGTCCTCTGTCACTATGGTCCATTTGTCCGACAGGCAAACCACATCCGGTTTACCCTGATTGACCATTGGCTCTATCGCTAGCGTCATTCCCTCGCGCAACAGCGGACCCTTACCGGGCTTGCCGTAGTTGGGCACCGGCGGGTCTTCGTGTATCTTCCTGCCCACGCCATGCCCTACCAGCTCGCGCACCACCGAGTAGCCATGCTTTTCCACAAACTGCTGAATCGCCGAGGCGATATCGCCAATGCGCTTGCCTATCTGCGCCTGGTCTATGCCCACGTAAAGCGCCTGGCGCGTGATGTCCAGCAACCGTCGTGCATCCGGGCTTATCTCACCGACCGGCACGGTAATCGCCGCGTCGGCATAGTAGCCGTCCAGCTCCACGCCCATGTCAATGCTCACGATGTCGCCCGGCATCAGCACCCGGTTCGAAGGTATCCCATGTACCACCTGGTGGTTCACCGACGTACAGATATGGGCAGGAAAGCCCATATAGCCCTTGAACGCCGCGCGCCCCCCAGCCTCTTTCACCAGAATGGCCGCCAGCGCGTCCAGGTCTGCCGTGGTGGTCACACCGGGCGTGATGGACTCGCTCAGCGTGCGCAGGATTCTGGCTGTCAATCTGCCGGCTGCGCGTATCTTCTCGATCTCTGTCGGACTTTTGATAATAATCATCCGCCTGCCAGGCACTTCTGCCAGCGACGCGAGACGACGCCCTTCACCGCCTGATACACCTCGCCCACCTCGCCGCTGGCATCGATTCGCTCCAGTATTCCACGCTGGCTGTAAAAGGCAATCAGCGGTTCAGTCTGCTGATGATACACCTCCAGCCGTTTGCGAATGGCTTCGGGCGCATCGTCGGGGCGGACGACCAGTTCCGCACCGCAGCGGTCGCAGACCCCCTCCACCTTCGGCGGCATGGTTACCACATGGTAGTTCGCGCCGCACTGCGGACAGTTCCGCCTGCCTCCCAGCCTCTGCAGAACGACCTCTTCGGATGCCTCCAGATACAAGACCCCGCACAGCTGCCAGCAGTGCTTCGTCAGCATCTCTTCCAGAATCTCCGCCTGGCGCACCGTGCGCGGGAAGCCATCCAGTATCACGCCGTTGCCGGTGTTGCCCTGCGCCAGCCGTTCCCGCAACACCGCTGCCACGAGGTCGTCGGGCACGAGGTCGCCGCGCGTCACATACTCCTGCACGGTCTTGCCCAGTTCACTGCCCGCCCTCATGGCTTCTCTGAGCATTTCGCCCGTGCTGATGGACACAAAACCGAAATCCTCTCGCAGGCGTTCCGCCTGAGTGCCTTTACCGGCACCGGGGGCGCCCAGAAAAATCCATATCATCAGCCGCTTCCCACTCCTATCGGTTGTCAACAGGTTCGCACACCCATCTCTGCGCGAGACTATTGCTCGCGCAGGAAGCCCTCGTAGTTGCGCATCAGCATCTGCGCTTCAATGCTTTGCATCGTCTCCAGCGCCACCCCTACCACAATCAGCAAAGAGGTGCCGCCCACCAGTGAGAAAGTACCCAGCTCAATGCCTGTAATCCAGGGCGCGATGTACTGGATAATCGCCACCGCCGCCAGGAACAGCGCACCGGCAAAAGTGATGCGTGAGACCACCTTGTCCAGGTAATCCGCCGTCGGCTTGCCGGGGCGAATGCCGGGAATGTAACTGCCGTACTTCTTCAGGTTATCGGCGATGTCGTTCACGTCGAACTGCACCGCCGTGTAGAAGTAGGTGAAGATAACAATCACAATCGCGTACATTATCAGCGCGAAGGCGTTATTGCCCGGTGCAAGCCACTGCGCTGCCTGCTTCATGTAAAACACCCACCCGGTATCGCCCGGGATGGCGGTAGCAATGGTCATCGGCAGCAGCATCAACGAGATGGCGAAGATAATCGGGATCACGCCCGCCATGGCAATTTTCAACGGCAGGAAGGAGCTGTGTCCGCCAACCTGCCGCATCCCCACAATGCGCCTTGCGTGCTGGATGGGTATCTTGCGCTGTGCCTGGGTCACATACACGATACCCACGATGGTGCCCAGAAACACCACTGCCAGCAGAACCAGACTGACCCACGCCTGGAGCAGGGAGACCGACTCCCACACCTTCGATATCTGCCAGGGCAGGCTGGCGGTGATGCTGGCAAAGATGATGAGCGACACCCCGTTGCCCACGCCCTTGTCGGTAATCTGCTCGCCCAGCCACAGCAGGAACATCGTGCCAGCCGTCAGCACGGTAGCGGTAACTAACAGCTGCCACCAGTTTGCGGTGAGAATCTGTGAGCGCACCAGCGTGATGCTGATCCCCAGCGACTGCAGAAACGCCAGCACTACCGTCAGATAGCGTGTGCGCTTGGCAATCTCCTTGCGCCCGGTCTCGCCCTCTTTCTGCAGCTCCTTCCACTGCGGGATAGCCGCCACCAGCAACTGCATGATGATGGAGGCGTTAATGTAGGGCACGATACCCATCGCGAAGATGGTGAACTTGCGCAGTGCCCCACCTGAAAACACATCCACCAGCCCGAACACACCGCCCTGAGCAAACAGACGCTCCATCGCCTCGTGGTTAATGCCGGGCACGGGGATGTGAAGCCCCAGCGTGTACACCGCAAACGCGCCAAACACAAATAGTATGCGCTGACGCAGATCGGGTAACTTCCATGCCGCTATCAATGTCTCAAGCATGGTTAAATCGCCTCCACACTGCCTCCGGCAGCGGTAATCTTCTGCTCGGCAGATTTGCTGAACTTATGTGCACGCACGGTGAGAGGCTTCGTCAAATCGCCTTCACCGAGCACCTTCAAGCCGTCCTTTTCCAGCTTCTTGATGATTCGACGCTCCAGCAACAGCTCGGGTGTTACCACCTCGCCCGCCTCGAAGCGCTCCTCCAGCAGAGCCACGTTGATAATCGTGTACTCCTTGTGTGTGGGGTTCTTGAACCCCTTCAGGCGGGGCAGGCGGCGATGCAAGGGGGTCTGACCACCTTCAAAGGTCAGCGGCACCTGGTCGCGAGCCTTCTGTCCTTTCGTGCCGCGCCCAGCGGTCTTGCCGTGTCCCGAGCCGATGCCTCGCCCGACGCGCTTGCGGCGGTGTGTGGCACCCGGATTGGGCTTCAGTTCATGCAGAAACATCTACTGCCTCCTTCCTGACCGCATCATCCGCCACCTCTTCTACGGTGACCAGATGACTGATCTTGCGCACCATGCCCCGAATGGCGGGGTTATCCGGCTGGATGACGCTCTGGTGGAGCCGACGCAGACCCAGCGCCTCCGCCGTGCGCTTCTGTCGCTTGCTGTAGCCGATTGGACTGCGGACGAGGGTAATCTTAAGAGCCATCTGCCGTTCCCTCCTCCTTGCCTTCCAGATACTTGCGCATCCAGGGCACTATCTGCTCCGGCTGTTTGCCGCGCATCTGCGCGACCTGCTCCACACGCTTGAGCATCTGCAACGCTTTAATGGTTGCCCATGCCACATTGATGGGGTTTCTGGAGCCGAGACACTTGCCCAGCACATCCTTCACACCGGCAGCCTCCAGGATGGCACGCATGGATGTGCCCGCTACCACGCCGGTACCGGGCGACGCAGGCTTCAAAATAACGGTGGACGCCCCAAAGGAGGTAACCACCTGATGCGGAATGGACGTGCCGACGATGGGCACCTCGATCATCCGCTTTTTGGCGTCCTCCACCCCCTTGCGAATAGCGTCAGGGATAGCGCGCGCCTTGCCCAACCCGACACCAACATGCCCCTGACCGTCACCAACGACTACTAGCGCGTTCCAGCTCATCGTTCGACCGCCCTTGTGCGTCTTCTGCACGCGGTTCGTACGGATGACGCGCTCCTGTAAGTTCAGTGTCTCTGCGTCGATTCGTGCCATCTTTAGAACTCCAGACCCCCTTCTCGTGCTGCGTCTGCCAGAGCCTTCACCCGTCCATGATACTTGTAACCGCCGCGATCGAACACCACGTGTCGCACGCCGGCGTCAATCGCGCGTTCGGCTATCAATCGTCCAAGCGCCTTCGCGGCCTCGATATCGTCGGTCTTAGCCAGCGAGTTGCGCAGAGCAGGCTCCAGCGACGACGCGGCGGCGATGGTGTGCCCCTTCTCGTCGTCGATCACCTGCGCGTAGATATACTTCAAACTGCGAAACACCGCCAGGCGCGGACGCTCGGCTGTGCCGCGAATCTTCTTGCGCACCCGCGCATGACGCAACAATCGTCCCCGTTGACGGGGGGCAACATTCTTGTGCTGTATCATGGTTACTTCCCTCTGCCTTTTCCGCCAGCTTTGCCGCTTTTACCGGCTTTGCGTCGTATCTGTTCGCCCAAATATCGGATGCCCATGCCCTTGTAGGGTTCGGGCGGACGCACCCGCCGAATCAGGGCTGCTTGCTGTCCTACTACCTCTTTATCTATCCCTTTCACGGTGATCAGCGGCATACGGGTGTTCACATCCTGCCCCACCTCGAAGGTGATACCGGGCAGGGGATCCACCACCTTCGGCTGGGCGTATCCCACGCTCAGCGACAGCTTGCCGCCCTCCAGCTGAGCACGATAGCCCACGCCAACCACCTGCAACACCCGCTGATACCCCTTCGAAACGCCTTCCACCATGTTGGCTATCAGGGTACGAGTCAGACCATGCAGGGCGCGATGGTTGCGCTCGTCACTGGGACGCTCCACCACAAGGAAACCGTCCTCCCGGCGCACGGTCATCTCGGCAGGTATCCTTTTGGTCAGCGTGCCGAGCGGACCGGACACCGTAATCTGCCCCGGCTCCCACTGCACTTCCACGCCCTGCGGGATTGGTATCGGTTTTTTGCCTATACGCGACATGCTACCACACTCCTTTTCCCGGTGCGAACTCTATTTTACCACACTTCCGCCAGCACTTCGCCGCCAAGCCCCAGCCGACGCGCCTGCTTGTCGGTCATCACGCCGCGCGAGGTGCTGACAATCGCCGTACCGAAGCCGAAATAGACGGGCTTCAGGTCCTTCGCTTTGCGGTACACCCGCAGACCCGGCTTGCTCACCCGGCGCAGGTTGGTAATCGCCCGCTCGCGAGTCATACCACGCTTCGCACCGTACTTCAGGGTAATGCGCAAACGGTTCTGTGGCTTCGCCTCAACGACTTCGTAGTCCTTGATGTAGCCCTCTTCCTTCAGTATCCGACAGATTTCCACTTTCAGTTTGGACGCATCCATCTCCACGGTCTCGTGGAGCGCCATGTTTGCGTTGCGGATACGGGTCAGCATATCCGCGATTGGGTCGTTGACAGGCATGTCTCTTCTCCTCCTTTATGATGTGATGGACGGTTCGCTGCGCGCCTGTCAGGCACGGCGAAGGTATCCATCCATCTACCACGATGCCTTTTTCACGCCGGGCAACAGTCCGCGATGCGCCATCTCGCGGAAGCAAATCCGGCACAGACCGAACTTGCGAATGTAACCGCGAGGACGACCGCAGACGTTGCACCGGTGATACTCCCGCACCTTGAACTTCTGCGGACGTCGCGCTTTGACTTTTAGACACTCTTTCGCCACAGGCTTCTTCCTCCTGATGAACCGTTCAGGCGAGATTACTTCTCTGCCTCAGCACGCTCTTTCTTCGCGCGCTCGATAATCTGCTGTGCGATGTGTGCCGGCACCTCATCGTAATGCGAGAACTCGGTGCTGAACCGCCCACGCCCCCGTGTGATGGAGCGCAGGTCAATGGCATAGCGCACCATCTCTGCCTGAGGCACCAGCGCAGTAATCTTCTGCTTGCCGGCTCCCGCGCCTTCGGTGCCCATCACGCGCCCGCGCTTGCCGTTCAGGTCGCTGATTACGTCGCCCAGAAACTCCTCAGGCACGATAATCTCCACCTTCAGCACGGGCTCCAGCAACACCATGTTCGCCTTCGCCGCGGCGTTCTGAAACGCCAGGCTACCCGCTATCTGGAACGCCTGATCCGACGAGTCCACCGTGTGGTACGAGCCGTCATACACAGCGCACTTCACGTTCACCACCGGGTAACCCGCCAGCACGCCACGCCGCATCGCATCGCGCACGCCCTTCTCGACCGCTGGAATGTACTGTTTGGGAATGACGCCGCCCACGATGCGATCCTCGAACAGGAACTCTCCGTCGGGGTACGGCTCTATTTCAATCCAGCAGTCGCCATACTGCCCGCGACCACCGGTCTGTTTCTTATGCTTGCCCTGCGCCTGCGCTTTACTGCGGATGGTCTCACGGTAGGGGATGCGCAGCTCTTCGATGTTCACCTCTGTGCCGAACTTGCGCTTCATCCGCTCGATGACCACGTCCAGATGCGACTCGCCCATCCCCGAGATGACCGTCTGCCCTGTCTCAGGGTCGCGATGATACCGGAAGGTCGGATCCTCTTCCGCCAGACGTGCCAGCGCAGGACCGAGCCGGTCTTCGTCTGCTTTGCTTTTGGCGCGAATGGCGACGCTGTACACCGGCGCAGGGAACTCGATACCCGGCAGGATAATGGGCTTCGCCCGGTCGGTCAGCGTATCGCCGGTGCTGGTCTCCTGCAGTTTGGCGATGGCGCCGATGTCTCCGGCATGAACGGCAGAGGTCGGCTCCTGCTGTTTGCCGCGCAGGAAGAAAATCTGCCCGACGCGCTCATCGCGCTCTTTGTTGGCGTTCCACACGTGGCTGTCTGAGCGCAGAACCCCCGACATCACCCGGAAGTAGGTCAGCTTGCCCACATACGGGTCCGCCATCGTCTTGAACACGAACGCCGCCAGAGGCTCGTTGTCGTCGGGTCTGCGCGTCTCTTCCTGCCCCGTTTGCGGGTTCGTGCCCTTCACCGGCGGCATGTCCGCTGGCGAGGGGAACTCGCCGATGATAAAGTCCAGAAAAGCGGTCAGCCCGCTCAGATTGCTTGCCGAACCGCACAACACCGGTATCAGCTTCCCGCTGGTGATACCCTCCTTCAGCCCTCGGCGCACCTCTTCGGCGGTCAACGGCTCGCCTTCCAGGTACTTCAGGGTCAGTTCGTCATCGCCTTCCGCTGCCGACTCTTCCAGCCAGTCGTGATATTTGTTGACCTGCTCCTGCAGGGAGGCAGGGATTTCGGACTCGGTTGCTTTCGCGCCCACCCCGCGCACGGCGCGCATGGAAATCAGGTCAATGACCCCTTCAAACGCCGCCTCGGCTCCAATCGGCACGATGACCGGCACCACGCGCGTGCCAAACCGGTCGCGCAGTTCCTTCAGTCGCGCTTCGAAGTCCGCGTTTTCCCGGTCCATCTTGCTGATGAACACCGCCCGGGCGATTCCGCGCTTTTCAATGTATTCCAGCGCGATGTCGAAGCCCACTTCGGGCGCACCCTGAGCAGGCGTCACCAGCACCGCAGCATCTGCAACATGCAGAGCACCCACCATATCACCGACAAAATCCAGGTAACCGGGGGCGTCGATCACGTTAATTTTATGCTCTTTCCACTCGACGGGCACGACGGAGGCGTTGATGCTGATTTTGCGCTTGATTTCGTCCGCGTCAAAATCCGAAACCGTGTTGCCATCTTCCACCTTGCCCATGCGGTCGGTGCCGCCAGTGGCAAAAAGCAGAGCCTCCGTCAGACTGGTTTTGCCCGAGCCTCCATGTCCCACGAAAGCCACATTGCGTATCGCCTTAATGCCAACCTGTTTCACCGAAACGCCCTCCTGTTTGTAGTTCCCTTGAGATGCCACCTGCCTCTTAGCGCTGGCGGAACGGCATCCCCAGAGCAGCTAACAGTGCACGTGCCTCTTCGTCGGTACGCGCCGTCGTCACAATGCAGATGTCCATTCCCCGAATACGGTCTACCTGATCGTACACAATCTCGGGGAACACCAGCTGCTCGCGCATGCCCATGGAGAAGTTGCCTCGCCCGTCAAACGAGTTCGGCGAAACGCCCTGAAAGTCGCGCACGCGCGGCAGGACGATGTTCATCAGCTTGTCCAGAAAGTCGTACATCCGGTCACCGCGCAGGGTGACCTTCGCGCCGATGCGGTGTCCCTGCCGGATGCGGAAGTTCGAGATAGACTTGCGTGCGCGGGTAATCACCGGTTTCTGCCCGGAGATTGCCGCCAGGTCGCGCACTGCCCCGTCCAGCTGTTTCGGGTCCTGCTCGCCCTGTCCCACGCCCATGTTAATCACCACTTTCACCAGGCGTGGAACCTGCATGATGGACTTGTACCCGAACTGCTGCATCAGCTGGGGCACGACTTCCTTATAATATTTCTCCTTCAGCCTTGATACGTATCGAGTCTGTGTTGCCTCACTCATCGTTTCACACCACTCCATAACCGCCCAAAAGGCGGGGACGATTTACACCGAGTCGATGTACTCTTTGCACTTCTTGCAGGTGCGAACACGCTTGCCGCCCTGCGTCAGTGAGACCGCAATGCGTGTACGCTGGTTACAGCGTGGACACACCAGCATCACCTTCGAGATATGCAGGGGTGCTGGCTTCTCCACGCGCCCCGTCTGGGTCTGAGGGGTAGCCCGGTTGACGGAGCGGGGCTTCTGGTGACGCACCACGATATTGATGCCGTCTACCAGCACGCGGTTCTCGCGCGGGAAGGTGTGGATCACCCTGCCACGCTTGCCTCGGTCCTTGCCCGCAATGACCTCCACCAGGTCCCCTTTGCGTATCTTCAACGGGCGCACCATGCGCCCACTCTGATTTTTCTTAGCGGTTGCCGTGCTCATGGGTTCTCCTCTCCTACAGCACTTCCGGCGCCAGCGAGATGATGCGCATGAAGTTACGCTCGCGCAGTTCGCGGGCGACCGGTCCGAAGATTCGCGTGCCGCGAGGCTCCAGGCTGTTCGTTACCACGACGGCGGCGTTCTCGTCAAAGCGCAGTGTCGACCCGTCGGGACGGCGAATCGGCTGTTTGGTGCGAACGACCACCGCCTTTACAATATCGCTCTTTTTGACCGGCATTCCGGGCGTCGCCGACTTCACCACTGCCACGATAACATCTCCTACCCGGGCGTAGCGGGTGTTCGAGCCTTTCAGCACGCGAATGCACATCAGCTCGCGTGCGCCCGAGTTATCGGCAGCTTTCAGCCGGGTGTATATCTGTATCATGATGGATACCTCCCCTTACTGTACCTTCTGGATCACGCGCGACACCCGCCAGCGCTTCGTCTTGCTCAGGGGGCGCGTCTCCATGATTTCCACCACATCGCCCACCTGGCACTCGTTGTTTTCATCGTGCGCATGGAACTTTTTGGTGCGCTTGACCGTTTTGCCATACAGCGGATGGCGCATGATGCGCTCCACCGCCACTACCACCGTTTTGTCCATGCGGTTGCTCACTACAACGCCCACTCGCACCTTGCGGCGTCCGCGCGTGACACCCTCGTTCTCTGCCATTGACGTTCCTCCCATCCGTTACACGCTCTGCCCGGCGCGCTGTTTCTCGCTGATGATGGTCAGCAAGCGCGCGATGTTATGTCGCGTGATGCGGATGCTTGCGGTATCACCCAGTTTCCGCATCGCCTTATTCTGTCGGAGCTGGAACAGTCTCTCCCTCTCCTGCTGTAGCCTCTGCTGCAGCTCCGGCAGGCTCAGTTTGCGGAGCTCCTCCGGTTTCAACGGTTTCATATTCTCCCTCGAAATCCCGTCGTGTGACGAATTTGGTAGCAATCGGTAGTTTGTGTGACGCCAGACGCATCGCTTCACGCGCCAGATCTTCCGAGACGCCAGCCATCTCGAACAGGATGCGCCCCGGTTTCACCACGGCTACCCATCCAGCCGGCGCACCCTTGCCGCTACCCATGCGGGTCTCGGCTGGCTTCTTGGTATAGGGCTTGTCGGGAAAGACCCGAATCCAGATCTTTCCACCGCGGCGGATATGACGGGTCATCGCGATACGCGCCGCTTCAATCTGGTTGCTGGTCAACCAGCAGGACTCCAGCGCCTGAAGCCCGTACTCTCCAAAGTCGAGCTTAACGGCGCCCGATGCCTTGCCCTTGCGTCGTCCGCGATGCTGTCGGCGATATTTAACTCGTTTCGGCATCAACATTGCCGCGTTGCCTCCTTCCTCCTCTGCGACCTCGGCGGCGGCGCCCGGCGGGACGCTCACCCTCGTGCGGAATCACAGGGGTCACCTCCCGGCTCTCTTCTTCCACCTTCTGACCGGGCAGGACGTCGCCACGATAAATCCACACCTTCACGCCGATGTTGCCGTAGGTCGTCGGTGCTTCCGCAAAGCCGTAATCCACATCCGCACGTATCGTCTGCAAAGGGATTTTGCCCATCTTATCCACTTCGGAACGCGCCATTTCGGCTCCAGCCAGTCGCCCTGCCACACGCACCTTGATGCCCAGTGCACCTGCACGCATCGTGCGCAGAATCGCCTGGCGCATTGCCCGCTTGTAGGACACGCGACGCGAGATTTGCTGGGCGATGTTCTCTGCCACCAGCTGCGCGTCCTTGTCCGGCTCGTTCACTTCCTGAACGTGCACATGCACTTCCTGAGCCGGGCGGGCGTTCTTGTCGCGTGCCGCACGCCACCGGTAGGTGGGGTCCAGCAGATGCACTAGAGCCTGGCGGATCTCCTCCAGCCCTCTGCCCTGACGACCAATCAGGATGCCCGGTCGGGCAGAGAAGATGGTGACCTCCACCCGGTTCGCCGCGCGCTCGATCTCCACACGCGAAATGGCTGCCGCCGCAAGGTCAGGACGACGCTTGGGCAGGTCCTTCTTCAGGAAACGCCGTATCTTGTAGTCCTCATATACCCAGTTCGCGTAGTCCTTTGCCGAGTACCAGCGACTGTCCCAGTCGCGGATGATGCCCACGCGAAAACCGATTGGATGAATCTTCTGTCCCAAACTGAACCTCCTTCGGTTCCCTCACGCTAACTTTCGCTTGTCGGTGTTTGCGGTGCGCCTGCACCGCCGGCATGGCGTGCTCGTCGTGTGGCAGGCTGGGGACGCTCTATCTCCTCCACCTCCACCGTGATATGGCAGGTGGGTCGGATGATGGGGTAGGCACGCCCCATCGCCCGGGGACGAATGCGCCTGATGCGTGGACCCTCGTCTACCACGGCGTGCACGACCTTCAGGTTATGCTCATCTACGGTATCTCCGTCGCGCTCTGCCAGAAACACCGCGTTCGCCGCCGCCGACTGCACCACTTTCAGGATGGGACGGGCAGCGCGCTGCGGCGAGAAGCGCAGAAATGCTATCGCCTCGGGCACATACTGCCCACGAATCGCCTCTATCAGCAACCGCGCCTTACGCGGTGACACCCGAACATATTTCGCTATCGCACGTGCCATGGTTCTGCCTCACTTCTTGCGTGTTGTGCGGTCGGTATGATGCCCCGGATGCCCCCGGAACGTGCGGGTCGGGGCAAACTCTCCCAGCTTGTGCCCAATCATGTTCTCGGTGATGAACACCGGCACATGCTTCCTGCCGTCGTGCACGGCAATCGTATGCCCCACCATCAGAGGCAGGATGGTAGACCGCCGCGACCAGGTCTTGATAATCCGCTTCTCGCCAGCGGCGTTCAGTGCCCGAATCTTCTTCAGCAGCTTCGGGTCGATATACGGTCCCTTTTTGATAGAACGTGACATCCCAGCGATCCCTCCAGTCGCCTTCCTTTACTTGCGCCGCCGGACGATGAACTTGTCCGATTGCTTGCGGCGGCGGGTCTTCTTGCCCAGAGTGGGTTTGCCCCACGGGGTTACCGGACCACCGCGCCGACCGACGGGCGCCTTGCCCTCGCCACCACCGTGCGGGTGGTCACGCGGCGTCATCGCCGAGCCGCGCACATGCGGACGCCTGCCCAGATAGCGGCTTTTGCCAGCCTTGCCCAGCGATTCGTTCTCGTGTTCGGCGTGTCCCACCTGACCGATGGTCGCCTTGCACTCCAGATGGATCATGCGCACCTCGCCGGACGGCAGACGCACCTGGGCATACTTGCCCTCCTTGGCGACCAGCTGCGCCGCCACACCGGCACTGCGCACCAGCTGTCCGCCCTTGCCGGGGACCAGTTCGATGTTATGAATCACCGTGCCCAACGGGATTGCCCGCAAAGGCAGGGCGTTGCCCGGCTTGATGTCGGCGTTCTCGCCGCTGAGCACCTGGTCACCCACCTTCAACCCATCCGGGCAGAGAATGTACCGCTTCTCACCGTCCACATACTGTATCAGGGCGATGCGTGCCGAACGGTTGGGGTCGTACTCTATGCTGACCACCTTGCCCGGCACACCGATTTTATCGCGCTTGAAATCGATAATCCGGTAGCGCCGCTTGTTGCCGCCACCGCGAAAGCGTGCGGTGATGCGTCCCTGATCGTTGCGCCCGCCACTCTTCTTCAGCGGCGCCAGCAGGGACTTCTCTGGCTCCTCGCGCGTAATCTCCTCAAAGGTCGCTACTGCCATGAAGCGGCGACCCGGGGAGGTCGGTTTTAACTGTCGTATCGGCATGGCTTACTCCTTTGCGCCTCCTGTTGCCACTACGTGACCTCGAACGCTTCGATGCGCTGACCGGGCTGTACCGTGACAATCGCCTTCTTCCAGCCAGCGGTTTCGCCCACGGGCATTCGCCCCACCCGGCGGCGCTTGCCGCGCACGTTCATCACGTTGACCTTCAGCACGTTCACCCGGTAGATGGCTTCTACCGCCTGTTTGATCTCGATTTTGTTTGCATCCCGCGCCACCGCGAAGGTATAGCGCCCCATGCGGGCGTTATCGGTGCTTCGCTCGGTAATCACCGGATGCAGGATGATTTCGTAAGGTGATTTCATCGGGCACACACCTCCTGCAGCTTCTGCAACGCCTCAGGGGTGGTGATAATCCGACGCGCCACCAGCACATCCCTCACCGAAACCGCTGGCGAAATGCGCACCTCCACACCCGGCAGGTTGCGGAAGCTCTTCCACACCACTTCGTCATGCTCGGGCAGCAGAACCAGCACGCGGCGCGGGTCGTCAATGTTCAATCCCTTCAGGAACTGCACCGCGTGGCGCGTCTTTATCTCGTCAAAGTGGATGCTCTCCACCGTCACGAAGGCGTTCTCTTCCATCTTGGCGGTCAGCGCACTGCGCATCGCCGCCCGACGCACCTTCTTCGGCAGGTGCTGGCTGTAGTCGCGCGGATGCGGACCGAACACCGTACCACCGTGCCTCCAGTGCGGAGCACGAATAGACCCCTGACGAGCGCGTCCGGTGCCCTTCTGGCGCCAGGGCTTGCGTCCGCCGCCTCGCACCTCGCCGCGCGTTTTGGTGTCCGCTGTGCCCTGTCGGGCGTTCGCCTGCTCGGCAACCACCGCCGCGTGCATCAGGTCAGCACGCACGTCCGAGGCGAAAACCTCATCCGACAACTCTATCTCTCGCACGGGCTGCCCCGTCTGATTGTACACACTCAGTTTTGGCATCGCCCTATCCCCTCTCGTCCCTGGCGATATACAGCAGTCCGCCGTTGGCGCCGGGAACAGCCCCCCGCACCAGCAGCAGGTTGCGCTCGGCGTCCACGCGCACGATGGTCAGTCCCTTCTGCGTGACGCGCTCTGCGCCCATATGACCCGGCTTCTTCACGCCCTTGAAGGTGCGCGCCGCATCGGTAGCACCGCTGGACTGCGGCTTGCGGTGTATCATTGAACCGTGCGACTGAGGACCTCCATGGAAGTGGTGACGCTTCACCACGCCCTGGAAGCCGCGCCCTTTGGACGTGCCGGTTACCTTCACCTTGTCGCCAGCTTTGAACACGTCGGCGACGCGAATCTCCTGCCCCACTTCGATCCCGCTGAGGTCGCCCACCGGTACCTCACGCAGGTAGCGAAGTGGCGAAACGTTCGCCTTCTTGAAATGCCCTTTCATGGGCTTGTTAACCCGCTTCGGGGAGACCTCCCCAAAGCCCACCTGTACGGCGACATACCCATCCTTCTCCGGGGTCTTTACCTGCGTTACCACGCAGGGACCCGCTTCTATTACCGAGACCGGGATGGCCTGTCCAGTCTCATCGAAGATCTGGGTCATGCCGATCTTTCTGCCTAAAATCGCCTGTACTGCCATCGGTTTTGCTCCTACTTGATTTCGATGTCCACGCCGCTCGGAAGGTCAAGCCGCATGAGCGCGTCGATGGTCTTCGGACCCGCATCCAGGATGTCGATGAGCCGCTTGTGCGTGCACAGCTCGAAGTGCTCCATCGACTCCTTATCGATATGGGGTCCGCGAATGACGCAAAACCGGTTGCGCTCTGTCGGCAGAAGCACTGGTCCCGAAATACGGGCGCCCGTGCGACGCGCCGTGTCCACTATCTTTTGCACCGACTGATCGAGCACACGGTGGTCATACGCCCGCAAGCGGATTCGCACCTTGTTCTGAAAGTCTCGACGCGCCATACTTCCTGCCTCCTGCTGTTACTCGATAATCTTGGTCACCACGCCTGCACCGACCGTGTGACCA
>CAZOGB010000061.1:0-19377 GCA_964579145.1 uncultured bacterium
AAGGAGAACAGCGGAACAATGCGCAGAGAGTTCTATCTGAGTCTGGCAGAGCGTGGTTTACGCATGCCGATAGGAACCGACCTGTTGCTGCATGAGAAGGATGACGTGCCGGGCATTCTGGTGGACGGTTATCGCCTGGGGCAGGTGGTGGAGGAAGCAGCGCGTCGTTACCGCACCCCGCTGGCAGTGCCCCACATGGACCTGATGATTGAAAAGACCGCTCTGCTGGAACTGCTGGACGTGCCCTCGGCTCAGATACCCACCTACCACTTCTCGGAGCCTCCCTCGGACGAGATGGTACAAGCAGTGGAGCGCAGGCTGTACGAGTCGCCGTTAAACGTGCGGATTCAGGCGCAGGCAGGTTCGGTCGCCTATATCGCTCAACATACCGACCTCTTGCCCATCGGGATGACCATTGGACCCTTTTCGCTGATGACCAAGCTGATTGCCGACCCCATCTCTCCGATCTATCTGGCAGGCATGGGCATCAGCGGCGATGAGGACCCCGAAGTGAAGATGGTGGAGCGCGTCCTGCATCTGTCCACTCTGGTGATTCTGCGTTCAATGCAGGCGCAAATCAAGGCGGGCGCACGTGCGGTGTTCATCGCCGAGCCGGCGGCGAACCGCGTGTACATCTCGCCCAAGCAGATAGAGGCAGGGTCGGACATCTTCGAGCGGATGGTAACGCGCTACCTGCGGCGCATCAAGACATATCTGGACGAGCGCGGGGTAGACCTTATCTTCCACTGCTGTGGGGAGTTGACCGACGAGATGGTGCAGGCTTACGCCTCGTTGGAGCCGGTCATCCTGAGCCTGGGCAGTTCCCGAGTGCTGTGGGAGGACGCCCGGCTCGTGCCCAAACACGTGGTGCTGTACGGCAACCTGCCCTCCAAACGCTTCTACTCCGACGAGCTCATCACTCGCGAGCAGGTGGAACACCTCGCCTGCGAGCTGATCGAGCGGATGCACGCCGTGGGCCATCCCTTTATCCTCGGCAGCGAGTGCGACGTGCTAAGCGTGGAGGGCTGTGAGCACACGATTAAAGAGAAGGTGGAGGCTTTCGTCCACTGCGAGTGCTGAGCAGGAAGGGGCATAAAAAAATGGGTGCGGGGGAGGGATTTGAACCCTCGACCTCCGGGTTATGAGCCCGGCGAGCTGACCGCTGCTCCACCCCGCGTCGCCGTTACATATTATATCACAGATTCGGGCGTGGTGCAACAACCGGTACCACAAACATCCACCTCCCGGAAACGGCAGGGGTGATTTCTATGATCACCCGACCCCCCTCCCGCTGGAAGGGTACTTCCTCGCCGCGACTGCCCGGCGTCGCGCCCTGCGTGAACAGACGGAAGGATTCGGGGAACAGCCTTTCGGGAAGGGTCAGCCTGCCCGTACCGTGCACGAGTATCTCCATCACCGCCCCGCCGTCCACCCGCCGCTCGGGCGCAACGGGCGCCCACATCACCAGCGGCATGGGCTGGCTGGCGAATCGGAAGGTTCTGCCGTCAATCTGTATCTCGGCGCAGTCGCTGCCACAGAAGGCTATCAGCTCGCCCCTTTCGTCCAGGCGGAAGGTCACCGTGCCCCTGGCGTCCACCGTTACGCGATGTCCGTTGACGGCGAAATCCTGCACCTGCACGCGGTCGGAAGGCAATTTTAGCCCTTGCAGAACCCGCTCGTCCTCCTGACGGTTGCGGGCGAAGCCGCCGCTCCAGCTCTCCACAATGTCGCGGATATGCGGAGCAATGGACACCGCGCCGTTCGGGAAGCGCGTGACAAGGTATTGCCCGGTTCGCGAGAGGAACTCGGTGTTGTCGTTGACGCCGGAAATCCTGCCGGTGGGCGGATAGGCGCCCAGCGAAGCCAGCACCCCGAACCAGTTGCGAACGTCGTACCCCAGACTGCGTGACTGGTCGTCGCGCGGGCGATAACCCAGAAACACGGCAAGACCGCCATTTGGGTAGCGTTTCACCGTGCCCACCGTCCATGCATCCACCTGCGCCGCCGCCTCCACGCCTTGCTCCGGCGCGACAGGATAGATGTGGTCTACCAGAAAATCGGTGAGGATAACCTGCGGGGCAACCTCTTTCAGGCTTCCGCTGAAGGTGACCATACGCCCGGGTGCGGCGATGCCCTCCATCTGCCGCGGGGTGTAGCGCACGCCGAAAATCTCCTGCCACAGTGCCAGCGCTGGCTCGCCCTCAGCGGTCAGCACTGGCGGCGGTCCCGACCAGATTACCCGTCCTCCCTGTTCCGCCATGCGTTTCATCAGCTCCAGCGTCCTGCGCGAGGGGAACGGTTCGAACAGCGCCGCCAGCGTGGTGAAGCGATAGTCGCCGATGCGGATGGCTCCCCCGTCCAGCCTGCCTTGTTCCAGCAGTTTCCACTGCGTGATATAGTTGGCGTAGCCGTATTGCGTCATCCAGCTGCCGAAACGCTCTTCCACCGCCACAAGGTCTAAGGGATAGAGCATCAGCACCTCCACCACCCGGTGCTGCATTCCCTGCACGCGCCCGTGATAGCCTCCCGCCGTGCCGTAAGCGGCTTGAAGCCACCAGTGACGCTCGGTGATTTCCTGGGGCGAGCCCCAGTGCGCGGCGTAGGAGTAGGGCACTTCGTTCAGGATGCCCGTCGAGCACCCCAGCGCCAGCCCGTAGTAATTCCTGTCCAACCAGCCACCCTCGGAGTGGTCGTTGCCGTTGCCCGTCAGGAAGTCTCCCCAGCGGAAATAGTCGTAGCACGCTGACGCCGCCTGATGTACCGTAACCGACCACACGAAGTTCGGCGTGTACTCGTACTTGTGGCGGTTCATGTTGTCCAGCCCCACGTCCCAGTAATCCACGGTGGGGCTTTCCGCCCAGGTGGCGTGGGCGCGCGACTCCAGTTTATGCCCCATGCGCTCCTCGGCATAATGCTTCGCTGCGGTGAACAGCTCCACCACACCGTCCTGCAGGAGCCGATAGTATCGCGCACGGAAGAGAGCGGTCTCGCGGATGGCTTCAGGCGTCGCTCCGAACACATGCATTACCGGCTGGCGGGCACTCAGGTCGCTGGCGAAATCTTCCTGGGCATAGACGAAATAGAGCAGATACTTCGCGAAGTCGCGATAGCGGTCGCCGTACAGGTGGGCATAGCGGCGGGCAAGGCCGTCGGTGACGTAGCGCATGGCAAACTCGCCGTGTTCGTGGTGGTTGAAGTATGCCCAGTCCTGCTGGATGTGCATCTCATCCGAGTAGAGGGCGTTGAGCCTGATGCCGGCATCGGCGTATTTGTCTATCAGCTCTTTCAGGAAGGGCAGAGCCTTGTCGCTGAAGTAGTCCATCTCGGGTGCGCGATACATCTGCACCACCAGCACGCGGTTCAGGTCGCCGATGTCGGTTCTGCCAGTGCCGGTGATGCGAACACGCTCGGCGGTGAAGTCGCCCGCTCTCGCCTGAACGCCGGGAAGCACCCCCACCTTCGCCGCGTCGCTAATCTCCACGATGCTGTCGGGGTTCACCACGCGGTAGGGCGTGCCTCCTATCGGCTGTTCCCGGAAGGCGAACACGCGCACGCCGGCGTCCTCCAGCTCCACCACGCCTTTGTTGTTCGCCCAGCGTTTGTGCCGCCACATCTGCACGCTGAACGCGCCTGTCTGCGGGTCGCGCAGTCCTTTGCGATACTGCATCCACATTCCGGTTTCGCCCGTCTTCGCGCGGTAGCCGGGCCCAATCTCCAGCGGCGACAGCACGCTCAGCTCCAGCCCCAGTCCGTAACCCTGTGCGAACTTCGCGATGGGCGCGATGCGAGCGATGTACTCGTCGGTATCGGGGGTATAGCGGCGCGGTCCTGCCTGCCCGGGGCGATACTGGCTGAAGAAATGGTCAAAGGCGATAATCAGCGTGCGATGTCCTGCCCGTTTGGCGGTCTCACACACTTCGCGCAGGCTCATCTCCTGCTTTTCAAAGGTCAGGGTGAGGTTGAGCTTCCTGTCGGGGGCGGCGAGCATCTCCAGCTCTTTATCGCTGACCAGAATAATGGCTGACTTGCCGATTTCAAAGCCATATGCGCCGGGGTAGGTGACCAGCTCGGCGCGGTAGACGTTTTCGGGAACGTGTGCGGACATGTGGACCTCCTGAAAGGGCATGATTGCCAGAACGAGGCTGGCGATGACGTGCGCAAAACACAAACAGACCACCGGAAACCTCCCGTTCACTCGCTTCTGAACACGAAAACAACAACCCCTCCTCCCAGAGAACAGGAGGAGGGGACTGGTTCAACCTTAGCGCATCGGTTTCACGTTCACCTGCGGAAGCACCTCTCGCAGATGCTTTGCCCAGATTTCACCCAGCTTCATCGGAGTGGTCTTGTGGAAGTTCGCATGGGCTTTATCCACCGTGACCAGCAACTGGTCTTTCGCGTATATCGCCGCCTCACCGCCCGCGACGGGCTTCACCACGATATCCGAAGGCTGGAGGTCGGGGTTCTGCAGAATAGTTCGCAGGCGCATGGTAATAGCGTCCGCCCTCTGTTTGGGTGTCATTCCGCCTGCGCTGAAGCGGATGCGCAGGATCATCTCTCCGCCAACGGTTACTTCGCCCGGAGGCTCCGTCTGCGCCGTTGTCACACAGACCCAGCCGACCAGCAAAGCCAGAGCTGCTACCGCAACCTTCTTCATCTTCTACCTCCCTGCTGTGTGTTATACCATGCCCATCGCATGGTAGCCGCTGTCGACGTAGATAACCTCGCCGGTGACGCCGCGAGCCAGGTCGCTCAGCAGGAACAGCGCCACATCGGCAACCTCTTCCGCTTCGGTGTTGCGCCGCAGGGGGGCTACCTCACGCACGCGCTGGAGCATGGTGGTGAACCCCGCGATGGCTCGCGCCGCCAGCGTGTTGATGGGTCCGGCGGAGACGGCGTTGACACGGATGCCCTGCGGTCCCAGGTCGGATGCCAGGTAGCGCACGCTCGCCTCCAGCGCCGCTTTGGCGACGCCCATCACGTTGTAATTGGGCACCACCCGCTCACTGCCGATGTAGGTGAGCGTGACCACACTGCCGCCCTCGCCCATCAGCGGCTCCAGCGCCCGGCACAGCGCGACCAGCGAGAAGACGCTGACGTCCATCGCGATGTGGAACCCCTCGCGCGAGGTGTCCACATACCGCCCAGAGAGTTCCTCCTTCTTTGCAAACGCCACGCTGTGCACCAGAAGGTCTACTTTGCCCCACTCCTGCTGAAGCGACCCCACCAGCGAGCCAATCTGCCCATCGTCGGATACGTCACATGGCAGGACGAGCGTTCCGGGAATCGTCTCCGCCAGCGGGCGGACGTTCTTCTCCAGCCGCTCGTTTTGATATGTTAACGCCAGGCGTGCCCCCTCCTGCGCCAGCCGCCGGGCAATTGCCCAGGCGATACTGCGCTCACTGGCAACACCCAGCACCAGAGCGTTCTTGCCTTCCACCAGACCGGACATCGTTCACCTCCTGTAGTGGGCGGGCTTGCCTTTTGAAAACGGCCCACCACCCCTGCCACGCTGAGCGTCAGCGAAGCATCCCAAGCCTGTTTCGCTGGAAGAGGGGACTATTCCTTCAGAAGAAGCGGACCGCCTATGCAGCGCGGTCTTCGAGGCGACCGGAGGGAGTGGGAATACTGTAGCGGTTCAGCACATTGCGGGAGCGGTTCAAATCAGCCATCTCCGCCTGCAGTGCTCTCATCTGTTCTTCCACCATCCGCTGGAGGCGCAGGTTGGTCTGCCATATCTCCTGCGCGAACGCCAGCACTTCGGGGGGCAGCTGGGAAGGAGGCGCCTGCCACAGCTCCTGCAGAATCTCTTCCTGCTCCTGCTGGAGCTGCGAGAGGACATCCCAGCGGTTCTCGCGGATAGCCTCCTCCTGCAGGGCGTACAGCAGGCGCACCCGTTCCGCGTGTTTCATCAGCCATTTCTGCCAGAAGAGGTCCTCATCAGGCGGCATGAGATACCTCCGGGCGAGCATCCACAGCCTGCCCTGAAGCTTCGCGCACGGCAACCTCCGCCTGTGCCCACGCCTCGCGCAGGCTTTCCAGCATCTCGCGTACTCTCTGCACCTTTTCCATGTCGTCCTGAAGGTTCGCCAGTACCAGCTGCTCGTTCATGAACTGGTATAGCGCCATCAGGTTCACCGCTATCTCGCCGCCCTGTTCCAGGTTCAACGCGCTGGTCAGCTCGGCAAGAATGCGCTGGGCGCGAACCAGATAGTGGTTTTGCTTCTCGCGGTCTCCCCTTTGCATGGCATCCTGACCCTGCCGGAGGAAACGAATGGCTCCATCATACAGCATCACAATCAGCCTCACAGGCGACGCGGTGTCTACCTGTGTGCGCTGATACACATCATACGGGCTTGTCAGCGCCATCTCCGCTCCATGTTCTCCTATCCACCTAAGTTACTGAGTAAACTTCCCTGTCCTAAAACGGCTGTGAGGCGCATGGCGTCGTTGCGCATTTTGTTCAAAGCGGTCTCCATGCGCGTGAATTGCGCGCGCAGTGTTTCCACCCTGCGCTGCATAGCCTCATCAAATGCCGAGATACGCGCCTTAATGTCGTCAATCTGCTGCTGGATGTTCTTGGTTTCATCCGTCAGCGCACCGTTAATAGAATCGGTAAACCGCTGAATCATCTGGAACATCTGGTCGGCGATACCGCGGGTCACCGTTACCGTACCGATAATGCCCGTGGTGGTAGCAGTCACTCGCAACTGCAGTCCGTCGGTGGTAGCGTTGCCTGAATTGCCGGTGAGGAACTGCCCATCGCCAGTAGCGGGTTCGCCGTTGATGGTGCCGGCGACGTCCTGTCCCTGCACGCTGATGGGCGTGGTGCCGATGCCGCTGTTGTTGCTGGCGGCGGCCTGGTCGCTCACCACCGAAAACGCCGCTTTGGAGCCGTACATCTTGGAGGTCAACACCAGTTTGCCATTCGCGTCTTTGGAAGCCACCAGATAGCGCGAGAGGGTGGCATCGGCGTTAATCTGGGCGATGGTGTCATCAATGGTGTTGCCGGCGTTCAGAGTGATGCTGTACTCGGTGCTGCCGAACAGTGTTCCGCTGAAAGTCAATCGCTCGGCGGTGGTGCTGGCTGAAGTTTGCGCGATGGTTGCCGTTGCCTGCGCCTGCGTAGCCACCTGGGTAATCTCTACGGTAAGTGGCACTCCGGTGGTTTTGGTCTTGCTGGTGGCGATCACGTACGTCAGGCGCGGGTCGCTGGTAGAGCCCATCACGCGGAACAGCCTCTCCACGTCCTCGAGCCGGTTGTTCAGCGCGTTTTCCAGCTCCGAGTCTTTGAGCATCAGCTTGCCCGACCCGGTGGGGTCCAGCGTGATGCCCACCTGAGCCAGCATACTCATCTCCGAAGGTAGCCCCGCCACCGTGTTGGAAATCGTGCCCATGAGGTCGGACATTAGCGCGTTCACGGTGGCGTTTCCGAACAGCGGTCCCGTCTCGTAGGTCTCGGTGTCGAAATAGTCGTACTTTTTAATCAGGTCAATCGTTTCGTTGTACGCCTTCACAAAGCCCTGAATAGCGTCCTTGATACCTTTGGTGTCGCGCGTGATGGTGATGGTGGTCTTCTTGGGATTGGTGGCGTCGGCGTCCATCAGGGTAATGGTGACGCCCTGGATGATGTTCGTCAGAACGTTGGTGCTGCTGGTCAGGCTCATGTTGTCGATTTTGAACTGCGCATCTTTCGCCTGCACCAGCTCGTTGCCATAACCTGCCTTCAGGATGCCCAGCGTCTCCAGAATATGCCCGTCATCGGTAAAGGTAGGGGTGCTGGCACCGGTAATCTGCAGGCGATAGCGCGTGGCGCCGTTGTCGTTCACGGTTACCACCGAGGCGGTAACGCCTGCGCCCGCGCCGTTAATCTTGCTGACAATGGAGTTCAGCGAGTCGGTCGCGAGGTCGATGGCGATGTCCACACCGTTAATCTGTATCGTGCCAGAGGGGGCGTTGTTCAACGCCATCAGCGTGCTGACAGCGGTGCTGGTATCGGAAAACTTGTCGGATTGGGCGCCGTTGGTGATAGCGTTTTTGATACTGGTGCTGGCGGTGATCAATCCCAGCGATTGCAGGACGTTATCTCCGCCCAGGTCGTTCAGGCTGATAGCGTTCGCCGTCCCAGAGTTTTGCGCGGTCAATACCAGGTAGTATTCGCTACTGCTGACGCTGAACACCGAGGCGGTGACTCCCGCTTTGGCGTTGTTGATACGGGCGGCGATGTCGCGCAGGTTATCGCTGGCGACCACGGTCACCTGCTTGCCGTTGACCACAAATGAGCCGCTCAGCCCCAGTGCCTGGTCGGCGGAGCTCTGCGCCGTGGTGCCGATCTTGTGGTTGGTGGCAAGCTGCGAGACTTCCAGCAGGTAAGTTCCGGGCGTTGCATCGGCTGTTGCGCTCACCTGTGCCACGCTCTCCGCGCTGCTGGTAGCGCTGGATGCCCTGAACGCGGTCTGCACTGTCACCTGAGAGATGGCGGACTGGAAGCCCAGCAGTTGCGCCTGCAGTGTCTGCAGACTGCTCAGCCGCTGGGTAAGCTGAGCCTGCTGGTTGGACCAGATGGTTTTACGGCGGCTCTCTACCTGAATAATCTGCTGAATCAGCGCCTCGGTGTCCATACCCGAGATAAGCCCGGAGAAGTTAATCCCGCTTGTCGCCACTCTACCAGCACCTGCCTTTCGTTCACTCGCCAGGGTTATATCTCACGCTGCCAGTTTGCTCTGCCACGAGTTCGCGATTGCCTTTAACCTCGCACGTATCTGCGCGATATGCTGTTCCACCTCACGCCGGTACGCCTCCTCGCGCCGGTCGCGCTCCTCCAGCTGGGCGCAGTAGTACGGCACACGCTGGTTGATGCGCTCCACAAACTCATGGGCAAACTGCACCACCCGGCGCAGGTCATCGCCCTCGGAGACGATACAGCGCAGGCGGTCACCCACCACGTCCAGCTGCAGTTTGCGCGCCGCGATAATCGCCTTCCACTCTTCCGAAAACGCCAGCCGCCACGCCTCGTTGGGCGTTTCCGATAACTGCATGTAGAAGGCGTATGCCGTGGCGAACGAAGGGTCTTTCTCTACGCTGTCGATATCTATGCCTGTAATCTGGATACACTGGGCGGTGTAAGCCATACTACCACCAACCTCCTCATGCTTATTATCGGCAGGAAACCTGAAGCACTGTATCCAATCTATCCCCGTACAACTACTGGAAAGAGGGGCACGGCAGTGACCGCTCATCGCTACTACTTCGCCGCACAGCACGACTGGGGAGCCAAACGCGGCTTCTACCTGAGCTTCGAGAACGAAACCGCCGAGCCGGTGTGCCGGCTGGAGACGTTGAAAATTGTACTCGGTGTGGCAGACGGCAACGCATGGCGATTCATCGTCGCTACTCCCAGATGGGAATGGAATCGCACATACCGCCTGTTTGCCCAGATCACCCAGGATGAAGCCTCACTCTGGTTGAACAACAGCCCGCTTGGCGAGAGCAGGGGAGGTTTCGAGGCGCACAGAGGCAATCTGGAAGCAGGCTTGATCCCATCCTGGGCAAATGGTCCAACAGAGTACGCCGCGGCAGGGGTGAGTGTCTCCATCAGCACGGGGCGGGGCAAGCGAAGAGAGGTGCTGACGCCTTCCTCCACGCCGTCCCTCCCGGATGCGGTGCGCATGTTCAACCCGGAGACCTTCTGGGGAACACCGAGTGTGGAGAAAATCTTCTTGCCCGACCTGCCGGTGAATATCGAAGCCACTTTCCGCCTGACCCCTCTTCCCGATTGGAAACGGTTTCAACCCTACATCGACCGATTTGGGCAGTGCCGCTACGTGCAGACGCCCGATAAAGTGCGCTCCGATGCCGACCTTCAGCGAAGCCTTGAGGAGGAAAAGCGCAGGCTGGCGCAGTGGGGCACTCCAGCCGACTACGACCGATTCGGCGGCTATCGGAAAGCAGGCTGGCGCGAGCAGGCGACGGGCTTCTACCGGGTGGTGCGCAGGGGCGATTACTGGTGGCTGGTCACCCCCGAGGGGTATCCCTGCTTCTACTTAGGGGTATGTTCCGTGCCCGGACTGACCTGGGAGATGACCCCCGTCACGGAGCGCGAGGGGGTGTTTGAATGGCTACCACCCAAAGAGGGCAAAACGGCTGAAGCATGGGGCAAGGACGTTTGGGGAGAACGCGCGGGAACAGAATACGTGTGCCTGCACGCGGTCAACCTCATGCGCCGATTCGGGGATGAGTGGAAAGAACAAAGTATCAAACTGGCGAAGCAAAGGGTGCTGACCTGGGGCTTTTCGGGCGTAGGCAAGTGGGGCAGTATTCCCGAGTTTCCTTATTCACCGGTGCTGGGACACTGGGAGATTCCCAACCTCGTGCGCCATCCCGATATTTTTGACCCCGTCATACAGGCGCAGTTCCGTGAGCACCTGCGCCGCCAGATAGAACCTCAGCGCAACAGCCCGTGGGTGCTGGGATGGTCGCTGGGCAACGAGTTCGACGAAATCATCACGCGCGAGGAGGTAGCACAGATACTGCGCCTGCCGGGCGCTCCGGCGGGCAAACGCGCGCTGATCGACCACACCCTGCAGAACCTGTATCGCAACGATATCAACGCCCTCGCGCAGGCGTGGAAAACGGATGCACGAGACCGAGCCAGACTGTACACCGCCCAGCTGACCCCGCCCGATGGGGATTTGGAAACCCTGCGCCGCTTCTATGCCGACCGCTACTACGCCTGGATATACCGCACGGTCAAAGAGATAGACCCCAACCATCTGTACTTCGGCTTCTGGATTGTGCCCGGCTGGTGGGAGAACGAAGAGGACTGGTCGCTGATTGCTCCGCATTGCGACGTGCTGGGCTACGACCGCTACGCCCCCGATTTCGCTGACGATTGGCTGAGACGCCTGATTGCCCGCGCTAATAAACCCATCCTGTGCGGCGAGTTCTCCTTTCCTGCATGGTATGACGGCGCACGCGCCTACGGAAGATACCCCGTCTGGGCAAAGGACGAGCGGGAGTCGGGCGAAATGTACGCACGCTGGGTGCGCGACGCCGTACAGCACCCCGCCTGCGTAGGCGTGATGTGGTTTCAATATCGCGACCAGCCGCTGACCGGGCGTGGACCGGGCAGGGGCAACACTCTGGTCATCGGCGAGCACTTCGCATTCGGGCTGGTGGACTATTGCGACCGCCCCAAGTGGGAGATGCTCCAGCGCATGAGGCAGGCGAACCTCTCTGCTCCCACATGGCGACTGCAGGCAATGCGTCGGTGAGGTGGTTAGCGGGGCAGGGGATGTGCCGCAGTGGCGCGAAGGGTATACCGCCACGAACGGAGCAACTGCGCGGTGGCACACCAGAAACCCACGTTGTCGTCGTTGGGGTTGGTGCTGTAAGTGACCCAGCCGGTTATCTGCAGGGAGCGGGGCTGCTGCAGAACAACCTCCATTGTCGGTGCGTTCGGCTTCCAGGCGGACCTGCCCCCGATAAGCCCAAAGCGTCCTGCCGTGACCGCCGGATGAATCACCCAGCCGCTGGAGGGCAGGTTGTAAATGCGCCCTTCCACATACGCCACACGCGCATCCCACTGCGTGGGGGAGACATGCATGGAGGAAAGCATCACCGGCTTGAACGCCTCGCCGGGGCGATTGTCCACAACAACATTGCCGGTGACGCTGAGCGTGCGAACCTGCGCCACGAAAGTATACTGGGCAGGAGGCATCAGGCGTACCTCCAGCGATACCTGCAGACCGCCGATAGTCCCTGACACCAACAACAGCAAATCCCTACCATCCGCTCGCCAGGTAGCGGTCACCGGCGCGCCCTGGTAGTACCTGCCCTGCGACCAGAAGGAGGGAAGCAGGATAGCCGACGTGCCCCATCCCGACTGCGGCGAATGCACCATGCGGAGGTAACCGCTGTCCAGATGCAGGGCGGCGTACTGGGGGAAGCTGGAGCCACTGCCGTAAGAAATCTCCAGTATCGTGCCTCGCTGGCGTACCTGCCACACCTGCGCCGAAGCGGGATGTATGCACGCCAGCGCCGCCAGCAACCTCCCTATCAGCACCGTCAGGCGCGCAGCTCTCATGCCAGCACCGTTATCTCGTAACCGCTGGAGCGCAGGAGATGCTCAATATGCCCGATGTGCTCGGCGTCGCGCACCTCCACCAGCAGCTCCACCCCCGTCCAGCCATGCGGTACGGAGGGATGGATGCGGTTGTGGTTCACGGTCATAATGTTGCCCTGCGCCTGCGCCACCAGATTCAACAGCGCCGCGAGACCACCCGGACGGTCGGGCACGGCGGTGAAGAAGTGATAGTAGCGGTTTGCCTGAAGCATTTCACGCTCGATCAGGTCGGAAAGCGTTTTGGCGTCGATGTTGCCACCGGAGACCACGATGACCGTGGTTCCACATGGGTGAACCTTTCCGCTCTGCACGGCTGCCACCCCTGCCGCGCCCGCGCCCTCTGCCACAATCTTCTTGCGTTCGAGAAGCCACAGCACCGCCCGCGCGATACTGCGGTCATCCACCGTGACCATCTCGTCGGCGTACCGGCGGATATACTCGAAGGTACGCTCGGAAGGCGACTTCACGGCGATACCGTCGGCGAGTGTGTAGCGCACCGACGGATTGTCCACCAGCCTGCCCTCCGGCCACGAACGTACCGCCGTATCCGCCCCTTCCGACTGCACGCCGGTCAGGCGCACCGCGGGCTTGCGTGCTTTCACCGCCGCGGCGATGCCGGCAAACAGCCCGCCTCCTCCCACAGGCACGATAATCTGTTCCACCTCCGGCAGGTCGTCCAGTATCTCCAGTCCGCAGGTTCCCTGCCCGCAGATGATGTCGTCGTGGTCATAGGCGGGCACGTAGGTTGCGCCTGTCTCCTGCGCGAACGACTGGGCAGCCTCCACCGCCTCTGCGAAGCCTTCGCCGCGCAGGACCACCTGCGCCCCATACGCCTTCGCCGCCTGCATCTTGGCGATGGAACCGAACACGGGCATGAAGATGGTTGCTGGAATGCCGAACATCTTCGCCGCGAGCGCAACGCCCTGCGCATGATTGCCCGCGGAGCCGGTCACCACGCCCCGCGCACGCTTCTCTGCCGGCAGGCGGCGTACAAACTCGTATGCCCCTCGTATCTTGAACGAACCGGTGCGCTGAAAGCTCTCCACCTTCAGCCACACGGGCACTCCGGTCAGTTCGCTGAGCATTCGCGCCGGGAACAGGGGCGTATGTTGAACAACTTCCTGCGCCGCCCGCCGGGCTTCCTCTATACGCTCCAAAGGAACCATCGCCTGCTATTTGTGCTCCTTGAGCAGTTCCTGCACCTCTGGCGTCTCCAGGTTCTCCTTCGTGACGACGGTGACGCCGGTATCCACCCGTTTGGGAATGCTGGAGCGGTCGCCCTTTATCGCCTGAACAGCCAGCTTCACCCCCTCGTAGCCCATCTTGAAGGGGTTCTGCACAATCAACGCCTGAATGGTGCCGCGCTTGAGCGCTTCGATCTCCGGCTGTGCGGCATCAAACGCCACCAGCTTCACCTTGCCCGCCAGCTTGCGCTGTTCCAGCACCGTCGCAGCACCCACCGCGCCCGGTTCGTTCGCGGCGAAGATGCCCACCAGGTCGGGATTGGCGGTGAGCATGTCTTCGGTGACCTGCATGGCGCGTTCCACCTGGCTCTGCGAGTAGAGCACCGGTCCCAGCGTTACGCCCGGACACTTTTTGATGCCTTCCCGAAAGCCCTGCTCGCGCTGTTCGGAAGAGGCGGCTCCCTTGATGAAGGGAATCATGCCCACTTTGCCCTTGCGCCCGACCAGTTCGCACAGCACTTCCGCCGCCTTCGCCGCCGCCGCAACATTATCCGTCGCCACGAAGCTCAGCGGCAGGTCGGAATTGACGCCGGAGTCAATGGTGATGACCGGGATGCCTGCGTCCATCGCCCGCTTGACGACGGGAACCATACCGTCCGCATCGCAAGCCGCCATCACAATCGCGTCTACCTTCTGATTGATGAAGTCCTCCAGAATGCGCTGTTGACCTTCCACGTCGGTCTCTTCGGCGGGACCCTTCCACAGAATCTGCACTCCTTCTTCCTTACCCGCCTGTTCCGCGCCCGCTTTGACCGTCAGCCAGAAGGAGTGTGCCGTGCCTTTGGGAACCACTGCAATGCGCAACTGCGTGGTGGACTGCGCCCCTGTGGTAGTGGATGTCTGCTTCTTTGCGCAGGCGCTGAACAGCAGGCACATCCCCACCAGCGCGACCAGTGTCAACCCGAATCGACGCATACCGACCTCCATTTCGTGCTTTGGATGAACAGGTTTAGTTTCGCGGTGGGCACAGGCTCTCTCCTGCTTGAGGGGAAGGGTGAAGAATGCGTGTCCCTAAGCCCCTGCCGACAGAAGGGCGCGCTTTGCCTCTTCGGGCAGGTCTATGGGCACAAACAGGGATGCCGGGTAGAGGTAGCCATCGGGTTCCGACGAGTCTTCGTCGATGATGCGAAATAGATGGTGCGCTTCGGCTTCCGGGTCAGGCAGGCGGCGGTATACTTTCCCGAGGATCAGGCTCGCCGGATTGTCCCTGTTGTTGATACACAGAACGAATTCGCTCATCGTAGTATCTGTTGTAAGAGTTTACCCCAGATTCAATGACCTCTGCACGCGGGGCGGAGGGGATTCCTCGCGACGCAAAACCCACACCACATCGCCTCGCCGAAGCCCAAAGGTTTGTGCCGCGCTTCCCCCGTTGACCGCCACCTCCAGACGCCCACTACTGCTGAACAGCGCGAGAGGCTCTCCCACCGGCACATCCCCATACGTTCGGTGTATCGTCAGCAAGATGTCGCTCTGCCCAATCCGCACGATTGGCTCCTTAACATCCCACCGGGCGCACCAGCTTCGGTAGTCCGCGTGCGTGAGGTTGGTGATGGCGTTGCCGAAGCGGTCGATGTGCACCACGGTGGCGCGGATGCCCTGCCATTCCACGCGGACGCGCGGAAGGGGCAATCGTTGCAGGCGGGTAATCGGTGTGCCGAGCTCTTCGAGCGGTACGCCATTTGCCAAATGGGAGGCGACAGGGGCAAAAACATCCCTGCCGTGAAAGGTGGTGCTCTTGCTGGGAAGATGGTATTTCGGGTTGTCGAGGTGCACCGCCAGAAGCATCCTGTATCGGTGCAGTACCAGCGTAAAGATGCCGTTATCCGGTCCTACGAAAAACGCTCTGTTCGTCTGGATGGCGATGGGTTTTCGGTCCGTGCCCACGCCCGGGTCCACCACCGCCACATGCACTGTTCCCGGCGGGAAGTAGTCCACCGAGACGTCTAACAAAAACGCGCCGGTGGCGATGTCGTGCGGGGGCACTTCGTGCGTGAGGTCGATCACCGTCGCCTGCGGGCAGATGCTGGCGATGACCCCTTTCATCACGCCCACATAGGTGTCTTGTGTGCCGAAATCGGTTAACAGGGTGATGATATGGCTCACGGTTACCATGATAACAAAAAGGGGCGCCCGGCGTCTATTATTTGGATACAGTAAGGAGGACTTGCGGAGGGATGTTGCCCGCCAGGTAGAGAGACGACGGTGCGGGCACCAGCTGTCTCTCCGCAGTGTGGGTTGGCACAAGGGGGAGCCTACGGTGCTCGCACCGAATAGATAAGGGAGCAATGCGATGGATGCGCAAGTTTGGGAGTGGCGAGTGACAGCTGGAGAGCACCCCCCGCAAAACAGCGAGCAACAGCTGATTGAGCGTTGCCGCGCGGGCGATATGGAGGCTTTCGGCATCCTGTGGGAACAGCACCGCTCCGCTGTGTTCCGCAGTATCCTGGGCGTCGTGGGCAACACGCAGGATGCCGAGGACCTGACGCAGGATACCTTTCTGCGCGCCTATCGCGCCCTGGGCAGTTTTCGTGGCGAGTCTCAACTGCGCACCTGGCTCATCCGCATCGGCGTGCATCTGGCGATTGACCACGTGAAACGCAAAAAGGCGCACCCGGAGGTGGCTCTGGACTGGGACGTGGGCGGAGGACACGCGGAAGTAGACCCTCACGCCGTTGTGGAACGCAATGAACTGCGCGAAACCGTGCGCAAAGCGATAAACGCTCTGCCTGCCCACCACCGGGCGGTGATTGTGTTGCGAGATATTGAAGGGATGGACTACTCGGAGATAGCGCAGGCGCTGGGATGCAGTGTGGGCAGTGTGAAGCTGCGGCTGTTCCGCGCCCGCCGCCTGCTGAAACAGCGACTGGAAGTGCTTCTGGGGGGATCAGAATAATGAAGCGGCTACTGTGCCGATGGGCGGAATACTACCTCGCGCTGTGCGAGGGCGACATAGAGAACGGCTTGCCCGGCTGGGTGAGGCGTCACCTGCAGGGCTGTTCGTACTGTCAGCGACAACTGCAGGCGTACGGGCGAGCGCATCAGGCGATGCGTCAGGTTGCGCGCCTTCTGCCCGATTCGCCGCCCACGGGATGGCGTCCCCTGCCGGTGAAGGAACAGGCTGAGCGGCGCACGTTCCCGCTGAGGCTGATTGTGGCCTTCTCCACGGTGGCAGTTGCGGTGATAGCCGGATTCGTGGCATGGCGTCATAACTCCGTGCAGGAGCAACCAGCACCGCCTCAGCTGGTTCAGCGGCTACCTGCCGTTCCCCCGCCGACGGTGCAGCCAGATAGGAAGCCCGCCGCGCCCCCCTCTGAGGAGAAAGGGATGAAGCGCGAGCAACCGAAGCGTGTGGCCCCGCCATCTCAGAAGACGCCGGCTCAGCCGCCACGCCAGGCGCCGTCCGCCCCGGTGCGCCATCCGCGTGAACGCATCGTGGTCGCCGCCCAGCCAGAGCCCACCGCTCAGCCCGCGGAGGAAGTCGAGACTGTCCACCAGCCGTCATCCGAGCCACCCGTGCCCGTTCAGCCGGTGGTAGTGGAAGCGCATCCCGTGGCATCTGCCCCCGTGCCGCAGGGCTACGTGATGGAAGCTGCCGTGCCCACCACCACAGGAGCCGTGGAATAGGAGGCGAACGGACATGCGCTGGGTGCTGACGCTGTTGTGTGTGTGGATGCTCACGCTGTCGGCAAGTGCCCAGAGCGTGCTGGAATCGCTGGAGCGAGAATTGACCTCCCTGACCCGCAAGGTACAGTCAGGCGTGGTGTCGGTGGAGGGAGGCGCGCTGGTTGCACCTGATACCGCTCCTTCCGTGCGCGCGATTGCTCCGCCCAGCGAGACCGCCCGACGCTGGCTGGAGGCGATGCGTTTGCTGAACCTGCCAAGCCCCGTCTCGCGCAAGGGGAGCGGATTCATCATTGACCGCGAGGGTTGGGTGCTGACCAGCGCGGATATCGTGCGCGGCGCGGAGACCTGCAAGGTGCGCTTTGCAGATGGGCGCCGCACCACCGCCAGAGTGGTCAGTATTGACGATGTGACCAACCTCGCCCTGCTGAAGTGTCCCGAGCCAACGCCCCAGTCGCTGTCGCTCGGCGATTCGGACAGGGTAGAGGTGGGCAGTCTTCTGCTTTGCGTGGGCACGCTGGGCGGTTACGAGCGATCGGCGGTGCTGGTGATGGTATCGGGCAGGGAGCGCAGTGGCGCCATCGGTCAACAGCAGTTTCTGTCCAACCTGCTTCAGGTCAGCGGCGCCGTGGGGGCAGGGGGTAGCGGCGCTCCGCTGGTCAACGCGCGGGGCGAGGTGGTGGCCGTAATTGTGGCGTCCATCGCGCCCGGTATGGTGTTCCTGCCTCCTGATTCGGCTTCGGCTCGGCGCACCGCGCCACCCAGTCTGGGCACTTCGCTGGAGATGTCGCTGTTTGGGGCGACGGGCGGTGCGCTGGCAGTGCCCATTAACGATGTGAAATCGGTGCTGGACGACATGCGGGCGGGCAGACTGCGCCGCGCCTTTCTGGGGGTGATGCCTGCCGACCGCGACGGAGGCGAAGGGGCGGAAGTGGTGCGAGTGGTTCCCAACAGCCCAGCCGCGAGAGCCGGCATTCGCCTCGGCGACGTGATTGTGGGCATCAACAACACGCCGGTGCGACGGGCAGGGGATGTGAGCGCGACCCTGCGCCGCCTGAAACCGGGCGACACGGTGCAGATAGACCTCCTGCGCGGCGCAATGCGCATCCGCGTGCGGGTTCAGCTGGGCGAAAGGGGTTCTCTGTCTCCATGATGCACCGCCTGCAAACGATAGGCGCGATTGAGGAGACCATTGCGCCGGCGTTCACCCTGCCTTCTGCCCGCGATGGTCAGCCCATTTCGCTCTATGCCTTCCGCCAGCGTCAGCCCGTTGGGGTGCTGTTCGTGTCCCGGTCGGCGGATGCGCCCTCGGTGTTTCAGACCGTGGGCAGGTTCCTCGCCGACGTGCGCGAGGCGGGAGCTGCGATGCTGGTAATCCTGCGGGAACTGGTGTCCCCTATCCCTGCCGACGCGCCGCAGGTGCTAGTAGACCGCGAAGGGCGGGTGTTCGAACGTTACGGAGCCGACCGCGAAGATGTCCTCTCGCTGTTCGGGTTAGACCGCTACGGGGCGGTGGTGTATCAAAGCGCCTGTCGCGCCGAGGATCTGGAATCCGCCCTGCGTGCCCTGCTGGACGCTATCCTGTTCTCGGAAATGCAGTGCCCGGAGTGAGGAGTGTAGCACACCGCGCCGGTCGGCGCGGAGGTCAGTCTCGCACGCAGTACACCGTTCTCGCCCAGGCGGGTGCGCTTTTTTCTCTGTTCGTCAGCGCGACCACTACCCTGGTGCGAGGAGGCGGTTTCTCGGGCCAGTCGGTGTAGCCGTCAGTGATGACCACAATCACATTCGGCATGGGCTTCAGCTGCATTGCCGCATGGATACCCCTGCCCATGTCGGTGCCGCCGCCGCCAAGCAACTGCACCTGTTCGGCGCGAAACACCCTCTGCACGTGATGCACCGCGCAGTCCACGCTCAACACCGTCACCTGACGCACCTGCCGGAGCACGCCCGAAACTTCCGCCAGAGCCTGCGACAGCTCGCGCTCGCTCATGGAGCCGGAGGTGTCCACCACCACCGCCACGATGGGCAAAGGCTCCTGCAGGCTTGGCAGGATGAACTCTCCCAGCACACTGTGGCGCCGGTTGGGCTTGCGGTAGGTGTAGTCGGACATGCCTGCTGTCCACGCCAGTGCGCCCTGCACCGCCGCCCGCAGAACGCGCCGCCAGTCCACCTTCGGTTCCAGTTTGTCCCGCGCCCAGCGCATCAGCTCGTCGGGGATGTTGCCCTGATTCTTGACGTGTCCCAGGATCGCCTGCGCGGTTTGACGGCGGATGAGCTCCGCCCGCGCCTCATCTACTGACCGTACATCGGTCGCACCTGCAGGCAGTTCCCAGGGTTCCTGCTGTCCGTGCGCACAGGAGCCGTGATTCGGCACCAGCAAGCCCG
>CAZOGB010000061.1:19477-21264 GCA_964579145.1 uncultured bacterium
TGCGCCCCTGTAGCCCGCTCTTCCGCCTGCTTCTGGAGCAGGTCGCAGTACTCCTCTGCGGTCAGATTGGGCGGAAAGCCGAAGTGCTCGGGCATGACCACTCCTGCTGGTAGCGGCAGCCCCTCGCGCTGGATAATGCTGTTGATGGCGAGGTCTCCGCCCAGGTTTGCGATGAGCGGAGGCCACACCTTCAGGCGGTCATGGTGCGCGTTGAGCAGGTGCCACAACTCATGGTACAGCACGCCGGCAACCTCCGGCGCCTGCCATCGCTCGATGGCTTGCGGGTCATAGTACAACCGCCAGTACTGGTCTACCCCCATCGCGCCCAGGAACCTGCGAGCCATCTGTTCAACCGGCACAGGCACCAGGCTGAACAGCGCATGCGCCATGTAGGGGCGCTGGCGTATCAGCAAAAAGCGCGCTGCGCTCAGGCTTTCGGGCAGTGTGGACATGGGCTACTCCTTCAGCAGGTTCGCCTTGCGCAACAGGGGCACAAAGGCGCGTATCTCCGGCGGGGGCATGTAGCCCGGTTTCTGGATGCGCGCCAGCTGGAGCGCCACCGCGCCGGCGATATCGTCCACCCCTGCCTCCGCCGCCCTCGCCAGCACCTTCCACGCCGACTGCCAGCGTTTCGCGCCGTCGCGCGATATGACCGCCGCCACTACCGACGACAGGATGGCATACTGCTTATCGCCTTCGGGGGGCAGTTGCAACCGCTCGGGGTGTGCCAGCAGTGTCTCGGGGTCGGGCAGATCCATGTGTTCCACCCAGTGGATGAACTCGGTGCCTGTCCCCTCGCCGACCACCTCCACCACGTAGGGCAGGGCAGATACCGGCGGCTCGCCCTGCTGAATCACCTGCGCCATCAGTCGGCTGGCATAGTCCCAGCTGCGCGGGGAGGGCCAGGCGCGCCCCGACTCCTCCTCCGTCTGGGGCACGCGCAGGAGCAGATGCGGACGCGAGCGGATAAAGCCCGCCACCAGCGAACGCGCCCTCAGCCACACCTCCTCCTGAAGGTCGCCCACCTGCGGCGGCTCGCCCCAGTAGGCGGGGAACTGCTCCGTCCACTCCTGCGGGTTTAAGGTGAACTGGATGTGCGCCATGCGGTTGGCTAATGGGGGCTTCAGGTTCCATCCATCCGTCGCCACGTCTGGTGGGTTGGCGGCGGCGATGATGGTGATGCCCTCCGGCAGTTTGAGGTCGCCCACCACCCGTTCCAGAATCACCCGCAACAGCGCGGACTGCACCGCGGGCGGGGCGTTGCTAATCTCATCCAGAAACAGGATGCCCTGACCCGCTTCCGCCAGACGCAGCGCCCACGAGGGGGGCGCAAACCGCACGCCGCCATCGTGCACCACCGGAAGCCCGTTGAAGTCCGATGGTTCATGGATGCTCGCAATCACCGTCTCCACCGGCAGACGCAAGGAGCGCGCCAGCGCGAGCACGGTGGCGGTCTTGCCCACGCCGGGCGGACCCCACAACAGCACAGGTATCCCCGTGCGCACGTATACCCGTAAGCGTGAAGAGAGATTATGCATGGTAAACCTCACCTGTCTGATTGCGCTGATTATGCCGCCTGCTCCGGCTTTAGCTTTTGCAGACTGGCACTAATCGCCTCCAGCACCTGCTGGTCGGTCTCCACCATCGCGCGCAGGAGCAGCGGCTCTACGGCACGAACGTCGCCTAAATTGCCCAAAGCCTTACACGCCGCCTCGCGAACGTCCCTGTCCTCATCCCCCAGCCTTTGGATGAGCGGTTCCACCGCCCGAACGTCGCCTAACTTGCCC
>CAZOGB010000062.1:0-20853 GCA_964579145.1 uncultured bacterium
TCATTGTGTTGGATGAGCCGAAGACGCCGATGAACCCGGCATGGGTGAGCGTGCTCAAGAAGAGTTGCGTATGGGCAAGGCAGACCAACACGGCAGAGCGGGCAGCTGAGCTGTTGACACAGCAGCTTTGGATATCTGGAGTCTGGCTCGCCTTCGATACTCTAAATAACTTACAGGGGTGCACCAGAAACCATACTGATTCTGGAGAAACTTTTTACCTGAGGGTATTTCTTGGCGGCGACAATTGGCGTGAACTGCACGGACAGTGTAACGATCTGGCTAACTTCCTCGTTTGCCTATCCAACAGTATAGGAGCTCATCCTCTGCGTTCACAGCGAACTTATCCGCTATCCCACGCTTACTTCAGGGACGATCCAGATGGCGCGGGATGGCAGTTCGTGACTAAAACAGTAGACCCTGCAGGTTCTGCTCCCCAACAGTATGGGTATACAATAGCCTTTCATCAATTTGCTGTCTACGATAATCGCGTGTGGGACCCATCGTTCGCTTTCTTGGACGGTAACTACACCCGGCTTAGCATCGGCTGGGACCGCGAAACAGAGTACAGAACCAAGCTGGTACGTCAGTATCAGGAATGGCGTGAGGGTCAACCCTTTGGTTCACCGGTGCCTCCTGACCATCCGAATGCTCCTTGGCAGCCTGCGCCGGGAGGAGGTTTCATACCTACAGTAACCGCCGCGCGACTACCCACTCAGTGAAGGAGGGATATACTATGCGACTGAACAGGATCTTCACGATGGTTTCGGCACTGGCGGTGTGCAGTTACGCCGCCGCACAGGATTTACCGCCCCCTGACAAGTGGCAAGTGCGTCAGGACACTGACCGAACCGTTCGTACTGCACGCTGGAACCAGATGAACTGGCTGGAGGTGGACCCTCCCGCCGACCGCGACCGCGTGGCGCGGATAGGCTTGGACTTGATGTATGGCGTCAGCGAAATCCCTCAGATGCCCGCCATTCCCAGTGAGTGGACAGGTGTATCAGGTGGGGTTTGCCTCGACACAATCTGCCATTTCCGACGCGGTTACCGGTCGCTGGCGACCCGTCAGGTGTCCATTGGAGAGGTCACGGCGACGAAGCCAATGGAGGTGCTGGAACTGCAGGTCAGGCTGTTTGCCACTGCCCAGCAGGCGATGGACTATTTTCGCAACCCACCGCGAGTGGTCGTTTCGCCCGGAGGCGTACCGGTTGGGGCGCCTGAGCCGACATACAACAGCGGACTGCCCTCTGGTGCTCGGATTGGGGAGACCTTTGTGGTGGCACAGCCGATGCCCCAGCTGAAGAGCATAGCCTTTGTGCTCGGCAGGGCAATAGTCCACTTGCAGGCGCAGGGATACGAGGCGGTCTCGTTGGATGACCTTGAGGCACTGGCGTGGGGGATTGCCTATCGGGTGATGCGTCACCCTGAGTTAGTGCCTTCACACATCAAGCCCGCCGATGCAGATGGGACTGCCCTGCTGGATGGGGTGCAGGTTGCGCCGCTGTCGCTGTTGCGTCGGGCGGGGTGTTCGCTGGAGACGAAGCGCCCGGTGGAGCAGTGGTCGATTCGCGTGATTGTGCCTCTTGAGGAGGCGGTAGACGGGCGGATTTCGGGAGAGGCGCTGGCGGACTGGAAGGTTCGCGTGCAGTGGGGTCAGCGCTGGGTGGAGCTGGAAGCGTTCAGCTGGCAGATGAAGACGTGGGACGGCAGGCAGGTGAAGTTATCGCGTCCCGTTTTTCCCTATCGCGGCGAGTTGATTGCCCCTCTGCAGGAGGTGAAACAGTCGCTGGGAATGCAGTAAGCATTCTGCGGTTCAGAACAACTGGTGGCATCGCTCAGTCCGTTGCGCTGGCGTCGCCGCGGGCGTGGGCGTGGCTGATTCCGAAGAACGTCTCCAGAATATGTCGAGCAATGGGCGCGGCAACTGCCCCACCGTGTCCACCCTGTTCTACCACCACCGCCAGAGCGATTTGCGGGTTCTCCATCGGAGCGTAGCAGATAAACCATGCGTGCGGTCGGCGTCGCGGAGGGTCCTCGGCGGTGCCTGTTTTGCCTGCTACCGCGATACCGGGCAGGTTCGCAGCGTGCGCAGTTCCACCTGGTCCTGCTACCGCATCTCGCATTCCTCGCTTGATCCACTGCCAGTATTCAGGGGCGAGCGGTATCTGCTTCAGCACGGTCGGCTGGGTGTCTATGGAAGTGCCGTCGGGCTTGAGGATACGTTTCACCACGAACGGTTTCATCACCGTGCCCCGGTTCGCTACCGCACTGGCGACCATCGCCATCTGGAGCGGAGTACACTGCACAAACCCCTGCCCGATGGAGGCGTTGACCGTATCGCCGTCGTACCAGCCTTCCTTGAATCGCTTCTTCTTCCACTCGGGCGTGGGGATGTTGCCTCGGCTTTCGCCCGCCAGGTCAATGCCTGTTACCTCGCCCAGCCCGAAAGCGTGTGCCATCTCCGCCAGGTTCTGGATGCCTGTTCTCAAGCCGACCTGGTAGAAGTACACATCGCACGACGCCCCTATCGCCTTCACAAAGCCTGTGGCTCCGTGCCTGCGATGACAGCGAAACCGCCAGCGTCCCAGCTGCAAAGCGCCCGGGCAGTAGTAACCGGTGTAGGGCGTGATTGCGCCAGAGTGCAGTCCCGCTGCTGCGGTCACTATTTTAAACGTGGAGCCGGGCGGATAGCGGCTGCCGATGGCGCGGTTCTGCAGAGGATACAGCGGATTGTTGGCTATCTCGCGCCAGACGTTGGGCTTCACGCCGCGCGCAAAGGCGTTGGGGTCGAATCGTGGAAAGCTCGCCAGCAGAAGCACCTCGCCGGTGCGTGGGTCAAGCGCCACCACCGCTCCCACGCGGTTACCAAACGCCTCCTCCGCCGCCTTTTGCAGGGCTTTATCTATCGTCAGCATCACTGTGGCGCCCTGCTCGGCGGGAACCTCTTCGATATCGCGCCGCTGACGTCCTCGCGCATCCACCTCCACCCATTTGCCCCCTGCGTGCCCGTGCAGCCACACCTCCTGCGCTCTTTCCACGCCCATCTTGCCCACATACTCACCTTGAGAGACGCCGGCTTCACGCAGGGTCGCCAGCTCTTTGGCGTCCACCTCGCCAAGCATCCCCAGCACGTGTGATGCCAGCTTGCCCTCTGGATACCAGCGCACCGGCTGAGGGCTGACGGTTACGCCAGAAAGCCACAGGCGGTTCTCCTCAATGCGTGTGACCACCTCCAGCGAAACGCCCATCGCAATCGGAACCGGATACAGCCGCTGGGCGCGCTGTTTGGGGTTACCGACCACCTGCAGAATGTCTTCCACGGGCACCTGCAGAATGTGGCTTAATCGGCGAAGCACCGCATCATCCGTCACCTCCGCCGGCACGATACTGACCACGAACTCGGGGCGATTCATCGCTAAGGTACGCCCGGCGCGGTCCACAATCATCCCCCGCGGGGCGAACAGCCGGATGAACCGCTTGCGATTGCTCTCCGACTGCGCCAGCAACTGCTCGCCCATCGCCACCTGCAGATACCACAGACGCAGTATCAGCAGGGCGAACCCGAGCAGGATCAGCGACAGGTACACCTTGAAATGGGGAACCTGCGGCGCTGTAGGTATCTCCACGCCGAACCGACCGCGCATGGCTACTCTTCTCCCGGAGGCGGGCGATGCAGGTTACAGCGTCTCTTCGGCGCCTTGCCGGCAGGGAAAGTTTTGACCACCACCTCCGGGCAGTAGCGCGTTGCCAGAAGACCGCTATCCACACATATCCGCACCCTCTCGGTTGCAGGCGGGCGAACAACTGGCGGCTCGGAGAGACGAGGAGCCGAGGGCGTGCTCACCGGGGGCGGCGTGCTGACGCGCGGCTGAAGGGTGGTCGGCTCTCCAATCGTTGGTGTACCGGGTGTCGTGATGGCAGGAGGTGGTGACGTTTCGGGCGCTGGGGGCGGGGTGGCGGTCGGCTGTCCGCTTTCGGGTCGCTCTGTTGGCGAAACGGCGTCTGAACCTGCGGGAGGCTGGACACCATGCAGGGTGCATCGCTCGGTTGGCTCTTCGCCGCGGCGGAAGGTAAAGCGATGCGTGTGCGGACAGGCGGGCGTGGCAATCATGCCCGTATCATCGCACAGGGTGAGTATAATCGTGTCCACACTCTCCGGCTGTTGCGGTTTTTCGGGCACGTCGCCTGGTTCCAGCTTGTTCAGCCACTGTTTCTGCAGGGGAACCGCCTTACTCATAAACTCTTTCCAGATGGGCGCGCATACCGTTCCCCCGAAGATGCGCGGCATCGGCAGGTACACCTTTTGCTTCTTGACGGGGTCCATCACCTCCCGCGCCACCCACACAGCGGTCACCAGTTCGGGCGTGTAGCCGACAAACCAGGCATCGCGCCCCTCGTCGGTGGTGCCCGTTTTGCCGCGCGCGTCTGCAAAGTCGTGCAGTACCCGATAGGCGGTGCCGCCGGGCGTATGCACCGGTGCCTTCAGAAGTTCATCCATAATCTTAGCGGTCTCTTCCGAGATAACCCCGTAGGTGATGTTTGGGGCGTTCTCCTGAATAACCCTGCCCTCGCTGTCGCGCACGCGCACAATCGCCATCGGTTCACAGCGGTTTCCGCCCGACGCGAACACGCTGTACGCCACCGCCATCTCCAGGGGACTGACCGCCGACGAACCCAGCGCCAGCGACAGATTCGGCTCCAGTGGAGACTGGATGCCCAGCTTTTTGGCGTACTCTATCACCGTATCGGGCTTGACCATGGCGATGGTTTTGACCGCCGGGATGTTGATAGAGAAAGCTATCGCCTGGCGCACGGTCACCGAACCATGGTAACGACCATCGGCGTTCTGGGGACGATAGGGCTTGGGGTAGGAAGGATAGCTAACGGGCGCGTCCAGGATGCGCGAGTCAGGCGCCAACAGTCCTCTATCAATAGCGGCGCAGTACACGATGGGCTTGAAAGCCGAGCCGGGCTGGCGTCTGCCCTGCGTGGTGGCGTTGTACTGGGACGTTGCAAAATCCACCCCTCCTACCATCGCGCGGATGTAACCTGTTTTGGGGTCAATGGCGATCAGGGCGCCCTGAGTGACCTGTCCTCTACCATATCGCTTGATGCCTTCACGCAGAGCCTGTTCCGCCGCCTGCTGCATCTGCCAGTTCAGGGTAGTCTCCACCGTCAGCCCTGCCTTGTAAATCTGGTCGGCGCCGTACTCCTCGGTCAATTGCTTCAGCACATAGAAAACAAAGTACGGCGCCTTGTAGGCAACCCCTTTGCGCCGCAGGGGCACAATCCGAAGCCGCTCGCTTCTTGCCCGTTCATACTCTTGCTGGTTAATGAAGCCGAGGTCAAGCATCCGCTTCAGCACCACCTGCTGTCGGCGCAGTGCCAGCTCCATGTTCTCGTGTGGCGAGTATACCGACGGGCGGCGCACCAGCCCTGCCAGCAGAGCGCATTCGGCAAGGGTGAGCTTGTTTAGTGGTTTGTCGAAGTAGACACGCGCGGCGGTCTTTGCCCCGTAAGCCCCACTGCCGAAGTACACCTCGTTCAGGTAGGTCTCCATAATCTGCTCTTTGGTGAGGTGCTGTTCAATCTGCAGTGCCAGCAGTGCCTCCTGCAGTTTGCGATGGAAGGTCTTCTGCTGAGTCAGGAAGGCGTTTCGGGCGAGCTGCATGGTGATGGTACTTCCGCCCTGGGCGTATCTGCCTTCGCGCAGGTTCACCCATACCGCCCGGAAGACCGCCTTGGGGCTGATGCCGCGATGTTGATAGAACTGACTGTCTTCAATAGCCACGATGGCATCGATCAACGCTTTGGGGAACTCGGAGAGCTTCGCCAGTTCGCGCCGTTCGTTGGTGAGCGTTGCCAGCACCACGCCGTCCTGCGAGAGGATGCGCGTGCCCACGTAGGGCTTGAGGTTGGCTATCTGCTCACTGCTGGGCAGCATCTTGGAGACCTGCACCAGAAGCACCACCAGATAGCCTCCGCCCACCACAATGCCCAGTAGCACCAGCAGAAGCAGGTATATTAGCAGGCGCTGCCATATCGGACGGCGGCGCCTGCGCAGTGGACGAGTGACCGAACGCCTGCGAGGTTTTGAACGCATAATCGCTCCGTTCGCGAGTTCTACCCTTCACATTATATCCTAAAAGATTGCCTGACACGAACAGGGGTAGTAAACCAGTGTTTTTGCGAAGGCGGGATGGATAACTCCTCACCGCTCTTTTCGTATATAATGAAGGTAGTAATCGTTCTACACAGGAGGTTAACCCAATCATGAGGTTATCCGTTGGGATTGCTGTGGCTGTGGTCGTTCTGGCAACGGGGGTGACGCTGGCACAGGAGAAGACACCTGAGCCAAAGCCCATTGCCAAGCCGCCGCTCCAGAAGAAGATGATTAACCTGCCGAAGGGCGCACAGGTTCCAACCAAAAAGCCCAACCCTAGCCCGAAGGAGAAGGCTCTGGCTGCGCAGTTGCAGCAGCTGGAGAAACAACGCGACGCACTGATTAAGCAGTCTATGGAGCTGGACAAAAAACGGATGAGCACCCAGGACCCTGCCGAGCGCAAGCGACTGGACGCGGAAAAGCTGCAGCTGGTCAAGCGACTCGCTGAGGTCGTGCAGAAGCGTGAGACCGTTTACAAGGCGTGGCAGAAAGCGGCAATGGAGCGATGGCGCAGGGAGAACCCCGAAGCGTTCCAGAGTCCGCCCGGGAGGCTACCCGGCATGACCATGCCACCGCAGATTATCGCCAAGCAGATCGAGATAGCCAAAGAACAGCTGGCGAAGCTGAAGAAGCAGGGCAAGCCCGATACCGACCCGCAGGTGAAGATGTACAGGGAACGCATCGAACGCTACACGCAGATGATGAAAAGTGTGGCCGCCAAACCGCCAACCGGGCCGGCACCGAAGGTACCTGAGAAGTAGCATTGACTCAAACGGCGCAAACATATCCAACACGCATCCACCTGCTGGAAGAGCACACGGTCAACCGCATTGCGGCGGGTGAGGTGGTGGAACGCCCGGCGTCGGTGGTGAAAGAGCTCGTGGAAAACAGCATCGACGCCGGGGCACGCGCTATCCTGGTGGAGGTAGAGCAGGGAGGCAAGCGGCTCATCCGTGTGGTGGACGACGGCGAGGGAATGAGCCCTGCTGATGCCGTGTTGAGCATCCAGCGCCACGCCACCTCCAAGATTCGCAGCGCCGACGACCTGCAATCCATCCGCACGCTCGGCTTTCGGGGTGAGGCGCTTCCCAGCATCGCCGCCGTCAGCCGCTTCGAACTGCTGACCAAGCGTGCCGACCTGGACACGGGCATGCGCCTGGTGGTGGAGAGCGGGCAGGTGGTGGAGGCGGAGGAGTGCGCCGCTCGCGACGGAACGGTTGTGACCGTGCGCGATCTGTTCTACAACACCCCCGCCCGCCTGAAGTTCCTGAAAAGCACCGCCACCGAGCTGTCGCACATCACCGAGCTGATTACCCGTTTCGCCCTCGCCTTTCCCGAAATCTCCTTTCGCCTGGTGCATAACGGACAGGAGATTTTCGCCTCGCAGGGTAGCCGTGACCCGCGCCATGCCCTGCTGGCGGTCTTTGGACGCGACGTTGCCCGCGAGCTGCGCACCATCGACTACACCGAAGGAAACCTGCATATCACGGGTTACGTTTCGCCGCCGCACCTCACCCGCCCCACCCGCGCCATGCAGAGCTTCTTTGTCAACCGTCGGCTGGTGCGCCACCGCGTGCTTTCCCGCGCCTTGGACGACGCCTATCGCACCCTGACCCCGGAAGGGCGATACCCCATCGCCACCATCTTCCTGAACGTGCCTCCCTACAGCGTGGATGTGAACGTCCACCCCACCAAAGCCGAGGTGAAGTTCGCGCACGAGGGGGAAGTATACCATGCCGTGCTGAACGCGGTGCGCCAGTCGCTTCTCCAGCAGGGAATGATGCCCTCCGCCCTGCCGGGTCTTCAGAGCGAGATGGACATTTCCTCTGCCCCGCGCCCCACCCCTGCTCAGACTGTTTGGCAGCCCTCGCCGCTTCCACCCCAGGAGGTGCTTCATTCGGATCTGATGCGTCGCGCGGGCATTGACCCCACCCAGCCGCCCCCTTTGGATACCCTGCCCTCCGCCCGCCCCTATGCCGAGATGCTGGAAGGCTTTCAGGTGCTGGGGCAGATAGAGCGCACCTATATCATCGCGTCCTCCCTGCGGGGCTTGCTGATTGTTGACCAGCATGTCGCCCATGAGCGCGTGCTGTACGAAAAGCTGACCGTCCTCCGCCAGAAACAACCGATACCCGTTCAGCATCTGCTCACCCCCTTAGTGTTTCATCTGGACAGGCGTACCGCCACCCTGCTGGGCGAGCATCTGCAGGAGATTCAGTCTATGGGCTTCGTGATCGAGCCGTTCGGCAGTGACAGTGTGGTGCTTCGTGGAGTGCCGGCGTGGCTCGGACAGCGCAATGTGGAGGCAATTGTGCGCGACCTGCTGGACGAAATCTCCGAGCTGGGCATCCAGCGACGCCTTCCCCTCACCGACGAGACCCTGGTTGCCACCACCGCGTGCAAGATGGCGGTAAAAGCGGGCGACGCGCTCTCACACGCCGAGATGACGCACCTCCTGCAGGAGCTGGCGGAGACCGAGAACCCCTATCTGTGCCCGCACGGTCGCCCGGTGGTGCTGGTGCTGAGCATCGAGGAGCTGGAGAAGCGATTCAAACGCGGATGATGCCGCGTTGACAGGGGTACATCCTATCCTCTACAATTACTGCCGGAGACGCACCATGCAACCTCGCTTCTGGCAGAGGTCTCTTCCTGTACTGGTAGTGCTGATAGCCAACCTGCCCGGGTTGAAGCAGGTGCTGGCAAACGCTCCCCTGCGCACCGATACCGACACCGCTGCCATGCTGGACGCCATGCGCGACACGGGCGGGATGGCGGGGTGGTGGCACTGGTTCGGCGGCGACTGGTTCCTGCAGAACGGCTTCTATCGCCCAGCGACCTGCCTGTCGCTCCTGCTGGACTACACGCTGTACGTCGAGAGCGGCTGGGGCTATCGCCTGAGCAACTGGCTGTTGACGGTGCTGACCGCGCTGGGGTTCTATGCGCTTCTGGTGTGGTTCGCACGCCGATGGCTGCCGCACCTGCTGACCGGTGAAAGACAGGTTCGCCTCTTTGCGCTGGCGGGAGCGGTGGCATTGAGCCTTCAGCAGACCAACAGCCTGCGACTTCTGGCGAGGTTCTCGGCGTGGTGGCTGATTCTGGCGTGGCTGTTCATCGTGGGGTACGCTCATCACCCGCACGCATGGAAGGGACTGCTACGTGCCCACTGGTGGCGGATATGCCTGGGAGCCGGAGCCTTCTTCTGGGGCTGGGACCGACTGGTGCACAGCGATTTCGAGAGGCTTATCGTGTGGGTTCCGTCGCGCACTGCCCTGCTGTCAACCTGCCTGACGGTGTGGAGCTTCTGGTTCCTGCTCCGGTGGGGAGAGACGGGGCGGGCGTCCACGCTTTTTATCGCTGGTGTGCTGTATGTTGGTGCGTGCGGTGCGTATGAACAGCCGCTGACAGCGGTTCCCCTCGCCATCGTGATTGCCGCGGCAATGCGAAAAGAATGGGGCTGGCGGGCGTGGAGTGGTGCTGGCGTGCTTCTTGCGGTGGCGGTGGGGTATCTTCTCCTGCGGTTTACGCTTCTGCCCACCGAGGTCAGCGGCTATCAGCAACAGCAGTTGCGCTCATCGCCCGCTCTGGCGGTATGGCACTTTGCGCAGATGCTTGTGCCCGTGCTGGGGCATTACCAGTACTGGGCGAACAATGGGCTGAACCTGTACCTGTTCTTCTTCAAAGGCGCGTGGGACGTATTGGTTGCCGACCTTGCCTTTCTGGGCGTGCTGGCGGCGGTGTGGCGCTGGCGGCAGTGGTTTGGCTGGTGGCTCCTCTGGCAGGGGGCAACGTATCTGCCCATGAGCTTTTTGCATCCCTTTGAACACTACTATTACCTGCCGCAGGTGGGACAGAATGCTCTGGACATGATGCTCATGACGTGGGCACTCGTCTGGTTGCGCGATTTGCTCCTGGCGCAGAACCCCTGACGTTTGACGATGCAAAGCAGATAGAGGTATACTCCTTTCGGAGATTTTGTGAACGAGCACACGACCATTATACAAGCGGTGAGCACTTCGCTGGATACATCACAGGTAATTGGCGAGCAGAAGCGCACCTACGTGCGCAACATGTTTGCGCGGATTGCCTCGCGCTACGACCTGTTGAACTCTCTGCTCAGCCTGCGCATTCACCACTACTGGCGGCACGTTGCCGCGAAGGAGGCGGCGTTACAGCCCGGACAGTACGCGCTGGACGTCTGCACTGGCACCGCCGACTTCGCCCTGCGGCTAGCAAAGGATGTGGGCGCACAGGGGCTGGTGGTCGGTGTGGACTTCTGTGAGCCGATGCTGAAAATTGGCATGAGCAAAGTGCGCAGGCATCGGGCGGACGGGTGCATTACGCTGGCGCTGGCAGATGCGCAGAACCTGCCCTTTCCATCAAACCGCTTCGACGCTGTGACCGTTGCCTTCGGTATTCGCAACGTGGTGGACATGCGCCGGGCGTTTGCGGAGATGTGGCGCGTGCTGAAACCGGGCGGGCGACTTGTCTGCCTGGAGTTTTCCCATCCCCAGCGCCAGCCGTTCCGCAGTATCTATTCCTTCTACTTCCATCGGATACTGCCTTTCATCGGCGGGTTGCTGAGCCATCGCGACGCCTACACCTATCTGCCCGTCTCGGTCAGCTACTTCCCCGAGCGCGAGCAGCTGGCGCACATCCTGCAGGAAGTGGGGTTTGCGCAGGTGAAATGGCGGGAGTTGACCTTCGGCGTCGTATGTATTCATTCTGGAGTGAAACCATGAGCACTTCTACGTTCGTGACATATGTAACCGACCCAAACATCATGAGACTGCTGGAAGTGGTCCTGCCCGACCTGCAGGCGGTAGAAGAGCGCATCCAGCAGGAGATTTCCTCCCCCGTGCGTACGATATGGTCGCTGGGGGGACATGTGCTCTCCTCCGGGGGAAAACGGCTGCGCCCCGCGCTGGTGTGCCTGAGCGCGTACGCCACCGGTCTGCCAGTGGATAGAAACAGGCTGATTCCCCTCGCAGCGGTAGCGGAGCTGATGCACATGGCGACCCTTATCCACGACGACGTGGTGGACAACACCACCACCCGGCGGGGACGCCCAACCGCCAGCGCCCTGTTCGGCAACGGCGTGACCGTGCTAACCGGCGACTATCTGCTGGCGAAGGCGATGCACCTGCTGGCAGAGGACGGCGACCTGACTATCCTGCGCACGATTTCGCAGGTGGCTATTGAGATGAGCGAAGGTGAGGTGCTCCAGATGATTCACACCAGCGACCCCTCCATCTCCGAACAGACCTATTTCGACATCATCCGCAAGAAGACGGCGGTGTTCATTCAGGGATGCTGTCGGACGGGTGCACTGGTGGCGAACGCGCCTCAGCCTCTGGTAGAGGCTCTGTCCGACTACGGTTACCATGCCGGCATGGCGTTCCAGATTGCCGACGACCTGCTGGACTACACCGGCAACCCGGCACGCATGGGCAAGCCTGCAGGAAACGACCTGCGGGAAGGCAAGTTTACCCTGCCCCTGATTATCGCCCTGCGGGAGGCGACGCCTGCCGACCGCCAGAGGATGTTGCAGATACTGGGTTCCCCCGTGCGCGACGGCGAGGTTCAGCAGGTAATAGACTTCATCCACCGCTACGACGGTTTCAGCCAGACGCAGGCGGTGGCAGAGCACCACGCCAGGCGGGCAGCAGAGGCATTGAATCGCCTGCCTGAAAGCCCTGTTCGCCAGAGCCTGATTGCCCTGTGCGATTACATTGTACAGAGAGACCTGTGAAATGCCCCATACCCGTGTAATCTTGACAGCCTGTTTGGGGTATGGTACACTAGCATCGTGGTCATGGAGAGCAACCCGACAGCATTATGGAACCGCTGTGCATGAAGGATGCAACCCGTCCGCGGGCGGATTGTATCCTTCTTTTTGCGAATGTGCAAAGTGAGGCAAGCATAAGGATGCAGGTCACAAAACAAGAACTGGAAAATCGAACGGTTGCTGTACAGGTAGAAGTAGAACCGGAGCAGGTGAACCGGACGTTTGAGAAGGTATACCGGCAGCTAAGCAAATACGTGGAAGTGCCCGGTTTTCGTCCGGGTAAGGCGCCCATTGGGCTGTTGCGCCAGGCGCTGAGGGAAGACTACGTGCGCGAGCGCGTGCTGGACCATCTCATCAGGGATACCCTGGAGAACGCCCTACAGGAAGCGCAGGTCGAACCTTACGGAGCACCTCCCAGGCTGGACATCCAGCAGCTGGAAGAGGGCAAACCGATGCTCTATTCCCTTCAGGTTCCGTTGGAGCCCAGTGTGGAGCTCGGCGAGTATCGGGGGCTGAAGGTAACGCGGTATACGCCAGTAGTCACCGACGAAGACGTGAACAACGAGATCGAGTCGCGCCGGCGACAGGCAAGCCGCTTTGAGCGAGTAGACCGCGAGGCGCAGACGGGCGATGTGGTCTTTGTGACCATCGTGCCACATATTGAAGGCGAACCGAATCCACTGTCCACGCGGCGCAACCTCGTCCACCTGACCGAAGAGATGCAGGAGCACCCGCTGGGCAAAGTGATCCTGGGCATGAAGGCGGGCGAGACCAAAGAGGAGACCGTACAGTTCCCTCCGAATGACCCGGATGCGGAACTGCGCGGCAAGACGGTGCGCCTGCAAGTGACGGTGCACAGCGTCTCCGAAATGAAACTGCCCACCGACGAGGAACTGCTCAAGCAGATGCAGGCAGAGTCGATGGACGAGCTGCGCGAGCGCATTCGGCAGTCTCTCACCGAAGAGCTGTCGCACTATGCCACGACGGCATCCAATGCCTCCATGAGAAAGGCTGTGTTGGAAAGCGCGAAAGTGGAAATCTCGCCGATTATCCTTGAGGCGCGGGCGCACGATAGCTTGACGAAACTGGAGGAGAACCTGCGCAGGAGGGGATATACCCTTGAGGACTATGCCCGCACCTACGGCATGACCGAAGAGCAGTTCGAGAGCTACTGGTTTCGGCGAAACGCCGACAGTCTACTATATGGGCTGATCCTGAAGGCAATCCGCGAGCGTGAGGGAATCGCCCTGACCGACGAGGAGCGCCAGCAGGTCATCCAGGAGGTCATGGAGCAGTATAACCTCAGCGAAGAAGATGCGGCTGAATCGGAAGAAGCGGAAGAAATGATGGAGGACAGGCTGGTCGAAAAGACCCTGCAGTTTTTGTGGGATGTTGCCGAAGTTACAGAAGAAGAGTTTCGCATCCAGTCACAGCGCGAGCAGACCGATAATGAGGAGTAGGCGATGAAAGTGCGACCGGTTGTGCATAACTCCCTGATCCCGATGGTCATCGAGCAAACCGCGCGCGGCGAGCGGGCATACGACATCTACTCGCGGTTGCTCAAGGACCGTATCATCTTCATCGGCGAACCCATTGATGACCACCTGTCCAATCTGGTGGTAGCGGAGATGCTGTTCCTCGAAAAGGAAGACCCCAACCGCGATATTGAACTGTATATCAACTCGCCGGGCGGGAGCGTCTCCGCGGGGCTGGCTATCTACGACACCATGCAGGTGCTTAAGTGCGACATTGCCACCATTTGCGTGGGACAGGCGGCATCCATGGGAGCGGTTCTGCTGGCGGCTGGCACCAAGGGCAAACGGTACTGCCTCGAGCACGCGCGCGTGATGATCCATCAGGTCAGCGCAGGCTTCCAGGGAACAGCGATTGACATCAACATTCAGGCGCAGGAAGTGCTCAGGTACAACCGGATGCTGAACGAAATCCTCGCCTATCACACCGGACAGCCGTTGGAGCGGGTGGAACAGGATACCCAGCGCGACTACTTCATGTCCGCGCAGGAGGCGAAGGAGTACGGTATCATTGACGAAATACTGTCGCGTGGCGCACGCTAAAACCAGCATAGAGGAGCGAAACTGTGGCGCGAACAGGATTTGAACCTTTGGAAGGACGCTGTGTCCTGTGTGGCAAGATTCGTCCACGCCTGATACAGGGAATGCATGGCGGTGTGTGCATCGATTGCATCCAGTACGCCAACGAACTCATCCAGTCGCAAATCACACGTCACGAGCGTGCCTCAACGCATGGACTGCCCAGCGTTCCCAAGCCCAAGGAGATTTATCGCATCCTCAGTCAGTATGTGGTCGGGCAGGAACGTGCCAAGCGAGCGCTGTCGGTGGCGGTATACAACCACTACAAGCGCATCCAGCACGCCTCGCGCGACAACGACGTGGAACTGCAGAAGAGCAACATCCTGCTGATTGGTCCCACCGGAAGCGGTAAGACCCTGCTGGCGCAAACTCTGGCGAAGATTCTGAACGTGCCCTTTGCTATCGCCGATGCCACATCGCTCACTGAAGCGGGCTACGTAGGCGAGGATGTCGAGAATATCCTTCTTCGCCTTCTGCAGGCTGCCGACACCGGAACCTCCCTGCAGGAGACCGTGCGGAATGCCCAGCGCGGCATCGTGTACATCGATGAGATCGACAAAATCGCCCGCAAGGCGGATAACCCCTCCATCACGCGCGACGTCTCGGGAGAGGGTGTCCAGCAGGCACTGTTGAAGATTCTGGAGGGCACGATTGCCAACGTGCCGCCGCAGGGCGGACGCAAACACCCACAGCAGGAGTTCATTCAGGTGGACACCACCAATATCCTGTTCATCTGCGGCGGTGCGTTCGAAGGGCTGGATAAGATTATCGCCCAGCGATTGGGCAACCAGACGATGGGCTTTCGCGCCTCGCTGGAGGGCAAAAAGAAGCTCAGCTACGGCGAACTGCTGTCGCACGTCATCCCCGAAGACCTGTTGAAGTTCGGCTTCATCCCCGAGTTCATCGGTCGCTTACCGGTGGTCACTACTCTTGAACCTCTGGACGAAGAGACGCTGATGCGCATCCTGGTGGAGCCGAAAAACGCGCTGGTCAAACAGTACCAGAAGTTCTTTGAGATGGACGGCGTGGACCTGGTGTTCACCGATGAAGCTCTGCGTGCCATTGCGCAGGAGGCGATGGCGCGGGGGACGGGCGCACGCGCCCTGCGTGCCATCATCGAGGAGATTATGCTTAACATCATGTACGAGGTGCCATCCTCGCAGGATATTAAGCGGGTGATTGTGAACGAGAAGACGGTGCGAGAGCGAGCAGAGCCTCAGGTGCTGCGCGCGGAGGACATTAAGCAGGCATCATAAGCGGTATGCCAAGAACACGCAAATCCACAACAACCGAGACCGAGCAAGAGAAGCCCAAGCCTCGTTCCACCCGGCGCAAGCGCCAATCGCCCGCCGAGGAGGAATGGGACCTGCAGGAGGAGGGTAGCGTTTCAGGTATCCCCTCTCAGCTTCCGCTGGTGCCCGTGCGCGACCAGGTATACTTCCCGCAGATGGTATTTCCGCTGTTTGTGGGTAGAGACCGCTCGGTGCGCGCACTGGAAGAGGCGATGGAGACCGACCGCCTGATCGCCCTCGCCGCCCAGAAGGAAGTCATTACCGAGGAACCCGAGCCCGATGACATCTACAGCGTGGGCATTGTGGCGGAGGTCTTGCAGGTGCTTCGCATGCCCGATGGCACCCTGCGCCTGATGCTTCAGGGCATCGACCGCGTCCGCATCACCCGCTATGTGCAGACGGAACCCTTCATCCTGGTGAAGGTTGCCCCAGTGCCCAGCGAAAGGGCGTATGACCTGGAGATCGAGGCGCTGATGGGCATCGTGGTGTCGCTGTTCGAGCAGCTGGTGAACGCGGGCAGGAACATCCCTTCCGAGGTTCTGCTCAGCGTCAGCAACCAGAGCGATCCCGAACGCATTATCAACACGGTAACGCCCTACCTGCCCGTTCGCGTGGAGGAGAAACAGCAGATACTGGAGATGGACAGCGTGCGCGAGCGGCTGGAGCGACTGGTGGTCATCATGCGCAAGGAGATAGAGATTATCGAACTGCAGAAGACCATCCGCTCGCGCGTGGAGAAAGAGGTGGGCGATACCCAGCGCGAGTTCTTCCTGCGCGAACAGATGAAAATCATCCAGCAGGAACTGGGCGAGCGCGACGAACGCACCAGCGAAATTGAGGAGTTCCGCCAGAAAATCCTGAACGCTGGCATGCCCGAAGAGGTACAGGAACGCGCCTTCAAGGAGCTGGAACGCCTGGAGAAGATGCCCTTCGCCGCGCCGGAGGGCGTGGTGGTGCGCAACTATCTGGACTGGCTGGTCTCCCTGCCATGGAGCGCGGTGACCGAAGATAATCTGGACATTGCCGCCGCCGCGCAGGTGCTGGACGAAGACCACTACGGACTGCAGAAGGTCAAGGAGCGCATCCTTGAGTTCCTTGCTGTGCGCAAGCTGGCAGGCAGTGCGATGAAGGGACCCATCCTGTGCTTCGTGGGGCCGCCGGGTGTGGGCAAGACCTCTATCGGCAGGTCGATCGCCCGCGCGCTGGGACGCAAGTTCGTGCGCGTATCGCTGGGAGGCGTGCGCGATGAGGCGGAAATCCGCGGACACCGGCGCACCTATGTCGGTGCACTGCCCGGGCGCATTATCCAGGGCATCCGACAGGCAGGTTCACGCAACCCGGTGTTCATGCTGGACGAGATCGACAAACTGGGCATCGACTTTCGCGGCGACCCCTCATCGGCACTGCTGGAGGCACTGGACCCCGAACAGAATTACGCCTTCTCGGACCACTATCTGGAAGTGCCGTTCAACCTGCGCGAGGTGATGTTTATCACCACCGCAAACCTGCTGGACCCCATTCCGCCCGCCCTGCGCGACCGCATGGAGGTCATCGTCTTCCCCGGCTACACCGAAGACGAGAAGATGAACATCGCCAGAGGGTTCCTGGTGCCCAAGCAGTTAAAGGAGCATGGGCTGACCCCCGAACAGTGCCAGATTACCGACTCGGCGATACAACTCATCCTGCGCGAGTACACTCGCGAGGCGGGCGTGCGCAATCTGGAGCGTGAAATCGCCTCCGTGTGTCGCAAGGTGGCGCGAGCCGTCGCCGAAGGGCAGGTGGAGTCCAAGGTGGTTTCACCCGAAGACATCCCCGCCTATCTGGGAGCGCGAAAGTACCGCTACGGAACCGCCGAGGAGAAGGACGAAATCGGCGCGGCAACAGGGCTGGTGTACACACAGTTCGGCGGCGACATCGTCTCTATTGAAGTCAGTGTTCTGCCTGCCACCAAAGGACAGTTATTGCTGACCGGACAGCTGGGCGAGGTGATGAAAGAGTCGGCGCAGGCGGCGTTAACCTACATCCGCTCCCGAGCGGAGCAACTGCACCTGGACCCCGAGTTTACCCGCAACGCTGACATCCACATCCATGTGCCGGAGGGCGCAGTGCCCAAAGATGGACCCTCCGCCGGCATTACCATTGCCACCGCACTGGCTTCGGCGTTCACCGGGCGCCCCGTGCGACGCGATGTGGCGATGACGGGCGAAATCACCCTGCGCGGACGGGTGTTGCCCATCGGTGGAGTGAAGGAGAAGGTGCTTGCGGCACACCGTGCGGGCATCCGCGTGGTCATCCTGCCCGAAGAGAACCGGCGCGACCTGGACGAAATCCCCCAGCAGGTGCTGAACGATATCGAGTTCCGCTTTGTGCGCCACATGGATGAGGTGCTGGAGATTGCCCTGCTTGACAAGCCAGCACAGTCGCAGTGAGGGGGCAAAGCAACGATCCACAGGTATCTGTTGAGACAGGGATAACGGTCAGTGTGATATTTTTGTCGGCATGGGTGAAGTAATTGCTCCGAAGAGAGGCATTTTTTCGTTGTTTTTAGGGTAGCATCTCCCTGCTGCGTCTTGACAAAGTTTCCACCTTCTGGTAACTTACTACTTGTCGATGGGTTGGCAGAGCGAACGTCTTATAGCGTAATCCGTCGAATTCTTCCAAACAGCTGTAAGGAACCGCCCCAGATTTTGGTGCAGGACGAGGGAGAGAGGATGACAAAGATCGCGAAGATTAACAACATAGGTGAGGCAAACACACTGTTTGCCATGATGGAGGATGCTAGGCAAACCGACCTGATAAAGTCTATTGCTGATTGCGAACAGAAGCAAACCTATGCCATTGACGAGGTGATGAATAGCGTCATCCTGGGCGACGCACTGAAAGTGTTGAAGAAACTGCCTGAAGAAGTGTTTGATATGGTATTCATCGATCCTCCCTACTTCCTGCAGCTTCCGAAGAAGGAGCTCAAAAGGTGGACGGTTAAGACCGTTGTAGAGGGCGTTGACGACGAGTGGGATAAGTTTCCCTCTTTTGAGGCGTACGACAGGTTTATCGGCGAACTGTTGACGCAGGTAAAGCGGGTGATGAAACCCAGCGCGACCATCTGGGTGATAGCAACCTATCACAGCATTTTCAGGATAGGCAAGCTCATGCAGGACCTCGGATATTGGATATTAAACGATGTCATCTGGGTCAAAACTAACCCGATGCCCAACTGGTTGAGCGTTCGCTTCACCAATGCCACCGAAACCCTGATATGGGCTGTGAAAGACAAAAACGCCAAGAAGTACGTGTTCAACAAGGAGCAGGCAAAGCAGTTCGGCATTGGCAAGGTAGGGGCGAATGTGTGGGTGCTTCCGCTGTGCAACGGCAAAGAGCGACTGAAGGATGAGATGGGCAGGAAGGTACATTCCACCTCAGAAACCCATCGAGCTGCTGAAGCGGATAATTCTTACCTGCACTCAGGAGGGTGCTTTGATCTTAGACCCTGCAGCTGGAGTTGGTACTACGGGATACGTTGCTAGGGCGCTCAACAGAAGCTTTGTGATGATTGAAATAAACCCAAAGTATGTGGAGTGGACCGAAAAGAGGTTCAGAGGCTCTCTCCTCCCTGTTCTGTAACAGGGGTCTTCCGGAAAGCCAGGAGATTGGAACCTGGTGATCGATTGGCTGCAGAGGGTGGAAGGGTTCAGAATGTTCGCAGCATCCCCAGCGCCTGCTTCACCTCCTGCAGAGGGGCAACTAAATTGCCACGATAGGGAAAAACGGGACGCGATAACTTCACCTGCCTGCCGTCCCACGTCTTCATCTGCCAGCTGAACGCCTCCAGCTCCACCCAGCGCTGACCCCAATACACGCGCGCTCTCCATCTGCTACAAACATGGCTGCGCACCAGTTGCTCGGAGAAGCTCTTTCCGTAGACCCGAAAGGTATACTCAACATCCTGGAATGGGCGTTCAATCTGAATCTGACAGCCCGCTCGCTGAAGCAGCGAAACCGGCTCAACAACAACGCCATTGAGCGAGGTATCACCTGCTGGATGCCATAGTTCTGGCTCCTTCTTGATACGTGCAATTAACCCCCACATCAGCGCCTCAGCTAAGCTTGCGTCAGCACTGCCTGCCCGCTCCAGCAGCCATACGTGAACCACTGTACAACCGACTACTGCCGTAATCTCATACTGCGAATCGATCCATCGGCGCGTCCAAAACGGAAAGCCAAAGGACGCTTCTGAAGGCAGTCCCCTGCCAAAAGTATAATACTCCACATACCCCTCCCGCGATACAGGATGGTTGCGCTGCGCCTCCCGAAGCGCGGCGTCGGGGGTAGGATACACCGTGATAATCACCCCAATCACGCGCTTTTGATCTGCGCCTTTACTACGGTGCGGCAGGGTTTCAACGGAGCTGTAATCTCTGAGAATGCGCGCCTTCTCTTTGTTCGGCATCAATGCGATATTAGTGTGAACGCCGCTTCTGTAACCCGATTTAGCCAGGAAACCGGGTATCTCGTCGACCGCATACACCACTCTTAACAGCGTCGAGGGGTCAATCAACCTGTGACTGGTATCGGCTGGCATGCTCACGGTAATCCCATTCCAAGCTTCTGGCGTGAAGACCATAGGTATCCCCAGCTCAACCTTTGGTCGATACTCCTGCGCTGGTGGCAAGGTTTCATCCGTCTGCTGAGCCTGTCCGATTTGCCCTGCAGACAGCAGGACCAGCACCATGAGCACATATTTCGGGATCGGTCGTAGCAGATGCATCTTCGTGCCTCCTTTATAGTAAGTCGTTAGCAGTGACATCCGGGACAAATCCAGCCATTGGCATCGGTGTCCACGGATTGCCCGGCGCGTTTACTCCAAGTATCTCAACCAGCTGGGAGTACTCATAGTGGTAGAACAGATTTACCAGCGAATCCTTGTATTGTGTATCTCGAGACCATCCAAGCGCCAGATTCGGTGGATTGCTGTTGCCGAAACCAAAGCTTGGCTCCCATACGCCTCCCGCTATTATGACGAATTGATGATATGTGAACAACTTTGCGCTAGCTGGTACCTCGTCACCGGCTGGATCAATAAACTCGGTCAATATTTGCCAACCTCGCCCGTCTTCATCCCCCTCACCTGTATAACGCTGGCTTAAGCTGTAGGTACGCTGAGATTTTGCAGGAACACCAAGACTGGTCATCAGGGTGCAGAGAAAATCTGAGAGGTCGTTACATTGTCCACGTAGCGCTGATTGGTCCATAAATGCCTTTAGGTAAAAGAGCTCGCCGTAATCGGTTTGCTGCCGGGTGTAGCCTAGAAAAGTAGGCGAGTATACGAAGTTAGCGTTTTCCCACAGTCTACTTGTCAGAGCATCTGACGCACTGAGCTCATTGCTTGAACGTGCCGCCCAATCGCAACTATATCTCAGCACGCTCACCCATGCCGGGTTCATCGGCGTCTTCGGCTCATCCAACACAATGAACACCTCCTCCGAACTGTATATCGGCGTCAGA
>CAZOGB010000063.1:0-2623 GCA_964579145.1 uncultured bacterium
TCCCCTTCCCTCGCAGGGAAGGAGCTGGGGGTTAGGTGAAACTCGGCAGGAGGCTCGCCCTTCAATGGATAAGATTGAGGTAGTCTTCATTGAACAGGAACTCTGAGGCACGATGCGCGAGCGTTTGCAAAATGCCCTGCCGTGGGCGATTCTGTTCGTGGTTCTGCTGGCGGTGATTCTCGTCTCGCTGACGCTGGCGAGCCGTCCCCCGGAGCCCACCAAGAAGGTCAAACTGGTGGTGTGGGGACTGCAGCTGGGCGAGGAGAGCGCAGGCCTTCGAGCGCAGGTGGAGGAGTTCGAGCGGCGATACCCGCATATTGAGGTCAGCCTGCTCTCCATGGGCGCGGGGCGCATGAACCCCCAGAAGCTGATGACGGCGATTGTGGGTAACGTGGCGCCGGACGTCATCTTTCAGGACCGGTTCACCATCGGCGACTGGGCATCGCGCGACGCCTTCCGCCCGCTGGATGACCTCATCGCCCGCGACCGCGACAAGCCCGACGGCATCCGCCCCGAAGAGTTTTACAACGCCTGCTGGCAGGAAGCGTGCTATAAGGGCAAAGTGTACGCCATCCCCGCCGGCACCGACGACCGTGCGCTTTACTACAACAAACAGCTGTTCCGCGAGGCTGGGTTAGACCCCAATCGCCCGCCTCAAACGTGGGAAGAGCTGCTGGAGTACGCCAAAAAGCTGACCAAACGCAACCCCGACGGCACTTATCAGCGTATCGGCTTCATCCCCAACTACGGCAACTCGTGGCTGTATCTGTATTCGTGGCAGAACGGGGGCGAGTTCATGTCGCCCGACGGACGCACCTGCACGCTCAATAACCCGCGCACGGTGCAGGCGCTGGAGTGGCTGGTAAAGGTGTACGACGAGCTGGGCGGAGCCAAAGCCATCAACGCCTTCGCCTCCGGGTTCCAGACGAACGAGATGGACCCCTTCCTGATTGGCAAGGTGGCAATGAAGATAGATGGAAACTGGGTGCTGAACACTATCGCCCGCTACAAACCAGACTTGGATTTTGGCGCTGCCCCTGCGCCCGTTCCCGCCGCACGCCTGCGCGGAGAACCGCCTTTTGAGGGACAGCCGAAGTTCATCACCTGGTCGGGTGGGTTCTCCTTTGCCATTCCCCGCGGGGCGAAGCATGTGGAAGAGGCATGGCTTTTCATCAAGTGGATGACGTGCGTGGAGAGCAACCTGATCTCCGCACGCGCCCAGAAGGCATGGAACGAAAGCAAAGGTCGCCCCTTCGTGCCCGGCTTGTCCGCCAACCTGAAGGTGAACGAGGCGGTGTTCCGCGAGTTCGCCCCGAAATCCGCCAAGTTCCGCGAGCCGCTGCGCATGTTCATTGACCTGATGCAGGTCTCCAGGTTCCGCCCGGTGACCTTCGTGGGGCAGAGGCTGTGGGACGAGCACGTGCGCGCGTTTGATATGGCTATCCTGCACGAGATGACCCCCAAACAGGCACTCGACGCCGGCACGCTAACGGTACAGCGCGAGCTGGACAAGGTGTTCACCCGCGAGAAGTACCCCATTCTGGACATTCGCCTGCCGATGGCGCTGATTGCGCTGGGGCTGGGTGCGTTTATCGCGGTGGTAGCGGTGCTGGCGCGACGGTCGGGGCCGGTGGGCAGGCTGGCACGCCCCGAAGCGATAGCGGGGTATCTGTTCGCCTCGCCGTGGATTACCGGCTTCTTCCTGTTCACGGCGGGACCGATTCTGGCGTCCATCGTGTTCAGCTTCTGCGATTATGATGTGCTCCATCCGCCGCGCTACGTGGGCTTGTTGAACTATAAAGAGCTGCTGACGGTGGACTTCGGCTTCCTCAGCAAAGCCTTCTACAACGCGGGCTATCTGGCGTTTTTCGGTATCCCGTTGGGCATGGTCACCGGGCTGGCAATTGCCATGCTGTTGAACACGCAGGTGCGCGGCATGAGCGGTTATCGCACCGCATACTATATGCCATCCATTGTGCCAGTGGTGGCATCGGCGGTGCTGTGGGCATGGATATTGAACGGCGACCCCAATCGCGGCATTATCAACGCGGCATGGAAAGCCACGCTGGGCGAGTGGTTCGGTTGGGCGCCGCCCGGATGGTTTGGCGTGCCTGAGTGGAGTAAACCAGGTTTAATCGTGATGGGGCTGTGGGGCGCAGGCGGCGGGATGATTCTGTGGCTGGCGGGTCTGCAGGGCATACCCACTCACCTGTACGAAGCCGCCGAGCTGGATGGCGCCAGCAGCTGGGCGAAGTTCCGCCATGTAACCCTGCCCATGCTCTCGCCATACATCTTCTTTAACCTCATCATGGGCACCATCCACGCCCTGCAGGAGTTTGACCGCATCTACATTCTGGGCGGCGTCGGCGCGGGAACCAGCAGCACCGGTCCCGGTGACAGCCTGCTGGTGCCGGTGATGTACCTGTTCAACAACGCCTTCACCTATTTCAAAATGGGCTACGCTTCTGCGCTGGCGTGGATTATCTTCATCATCATCCTCGCTCTGACGTTAATTCAGCTGAAGCTGGCTCCCCGCTGGGTGCATTACGAGGCGGAGAAGGGAAAGTAATCGTGCATGACATCAGTGAGGCGTTTTAAAAGGCTCCGGGAACCTCTGGACTGG
>CAZOGB010000063.1:2723-6195 GCA_964579145.1 uncultured bacterium
GCAAGACCTGTTCTGGGCACAGCGGTTACGTGAACGGCGTATTCGTTTCTGCCTGATTACACTGGATGAAGACTGTACGGCGTATGCAACAGCGCAGACAGCGACAGAAGCAGGTAAAAGCTTGAGACTTGCTGTGGCTCTGTATGACCGGATTTACCTTTTTACTGATGACCCTGTAAAGTACGAATCCGAGGTCTTTCGTCAAATAGCCGAATTAGGAAATGACCTGTACCGCTGGAGCGAGGCGCTATGATTCAAACCGAAACCGCAGCCGACATCCGAAGGTCCCTGTCACGCTTCGAGCAGGTGACGCCCGATCCCTCCTGGTCGTTTAGCCATCTCAAACCAAGCCAGACCGGGTATCTCACACACAGCTACCATCGCTATCCTGCTAAGTTCATCCCACAGCTCGCTCAGCGGCTGATAGCCACCTGCTCTGAGGCAGGGGAATGGGTATTAGACCCGTTCATGGGTTCGGGGACGACCCTGGTGGAAGCGAAGCTGCTCGGCCGCCCCAGCGTGGGGGTGGACATCAATCCAGTCGCTTATCTTGTCAGCCGGGCGAAGGTCACTCCCATCTCGCCCAGCTACCTGCGCGAAAAGGTACACCGTTTGCTCGATGCCGTGCGCACAGGGGAGAAACAGCTGTCACTGTTTAGCGAAGAGACGCCAATGTCCGACGATTGCCCGGAGCCCGCTGAAGAAAACGTGCAGGACAGGATTCGGTACTGGTTTGCGGAACCGATATTGCGGCGCCTCTGGCAGATTCACCAGGCGATTGAACAGGAGCAGGATGATGCGGTTCTACACTTCTTCCGCTGCGCCTTCTCGAACATCCTGAAACCATGTTCTTACTGGCACAACCGAAGCGTCAAACCCACCCGCGACCTGAACAAGCCGCTTCCCGACCCACTTGTGCTACTACACACGCACCTGCGCAAGATGATGAAGGGCAATGAGCGATACTTCGATCTGCTGCAAGCACGCCACGCGCTGGACGTGCCCGCTATCCCCCACTGTGCGGACGCCCGCAGTCTGCCTGTGGAGAACGGTCGTATCTCATTGATTGTGACCTCACCGCCGTACGTGACCTCCTACGAGTACGCTGACCTGCATCAGCTGACGGTGTTATGGTATCGTTATGCTTACGACCTGCGCGAGTTTCGCCCGCAGTTTATTGGCACGTCCGCCGTGAACGGCAAAGAGGCAGACGCGCAGAGTGAACTTGCCAACCAAATTGTGCACCAATTAGCCCAGCGCAACCGCAAGAAGGCGGCGGAAGTGGCTATCTACTTCGGCGAGATGCGCCAGTGTTTCATCGAAATGCATCGTGTGCTTCGAAGCGGTGGGCGTGCCTGCATTGTTATCGGCAATACGGCAATCGGCAAAGTGCCCATCCTGAACGCCCAGGTGTTCGTGGAACAGATGGAGGGAATAGGGTTCGTGCTGGAGGATTTGATACTGCGCGAGATACCCTCCAAAATCCTGCCAACCACCCGTGATAGCAAAACGGGCAAGTTTGCCCGCGTGGACGATGCCGATGCACACGCCTATCCCCAGGAGTATATTCTGGTTCTGCGCAAAGTCTAGTGCATCCCGCCGTACTACGTCTGTATCACCACCAGCTTCTCTACCGTCATCTCGCGCACGGCATAGTAGGGTCCCTCGCGGGTGTTGCCGCTGGCTTTGACCCCACCGTACGGCATCTGGTCGGTGCGGTAGGTGGGCGCTTCGTTTATCAGCACGCCGCCGAAACGCAGACGCTTTGCCATCTCCAGAGCGATATGGATGGACGCGGTAAACACTCCTGCCTGCAAGCCGTACTCGGTGGCGTTCGCCAGCTCTATCGCCTCGTCCACCGTACGGAAGCGCGTCAGTGCTACCAGCGGACCGAACACCTCCTTGCAGAACACCTTCATCTCGGGCGTGACGTCTGCCAGCACCGTGGGCAAGAGCAGGTTGCCCTCTATCGTCCCGCCGGCCAGCAGACGCGCCCCTGCCGAAACCGCTTCGTCGATCCATGCCTTCACACGGTCGCGGTCGGCGGTGGTAATCAGCGGCCCCACATGCGTCTTCTCGTCTAAGGGGTCGCCCACCCCCAGCTGCTGCACCTTCTGCACCACCAGCTGCTCAAAGGCATCGACGACCGGTTCGTGCACCAGCACGCGCTGTACCGAGATGCAGCTCTGCCCGGCGTGCGAGAAGCCGTGTGTGGCCACCGCCTGCGCCGCGCTCTCCAGATTGGCGTCCTCCAGCAAAATCAGCGGCGACGAGTTGCCCAGCTCCAGCAAAACCTTCTTATGGGGTGCACGTTCGCGAATGGCCCGCCCGACCTCCACACTGCCCGTAAAGGAGATGAGGGGCACGTCGGGGTGGTCTACCAGCGCGTTGCCCACCTCGCCGCCGGAGCCGGGGATAACGTTCAGCCAGCCGCGCGGCAGGTCGGCTTCCAGAAACACCTCCGCCAGTTTCAGCGCGGTGATGGGCGTGGCGCTGGCAGGCTTAAGCACCACCGCGCATCCCGCTGCGATGGCGGGTCCCACCTTATGGCAGACCAGATTCAGCGGAAAGTTGAACGGAGTAATCGCCCCCACCACGCCAATCGGCTCGCGCAGGGTGAACGCGATTTTGCCTGCCCCGGCGGATGCACCCTCCATCGGCACAACCTCTCCTGCCAGCGTGCGCGCCTCTATCGCCGAGAAGGTCAGAGTCGCGACCGCGCGCATGACTTCGATGCGTGCCGTTCTGATAGGTTTGCCAGCCTCCAGGGCGATGGTGCGGGCGAAATCTTCACGCCGCTGTTCCATAAGGTGCGCCGCCCGGCTGAGTATCTCCGCCCGTTGATATGCCGGCAGGGGGTGCGCCATCGCCCGACGCGCCGCTTCCACCGCCTGAGCCAGATGTTCGGCATCCCCTGCGGATACCATGCCCACCAGCGCGCCATCATATGGCGAGCGCACCTCTATCCAGCGGTCGGTTTCATGCCATCTGCCATCCAGCCACAGTCCAAACCGTTGCACTCTCGTTCACCCCCTCCAAATGCGCGCCTCACGTTCGCTCATCCGCGGTTCGGCGTGCCAGCCATACCTGTTTTCGCCACGCCAGAAGAAGCACCGACACCAGCGTCAGCACCGCAAACGGAATCACGAACCAGCGCATGGCGAAAGTATACTCGTCTAAGGCATCGTGCTGACTGGCGTACAGGATCAAATAGCCCACGTAGAAAATGTAATACGCCACGAACAGCCCACCTTCCCACCGCTTAATCTCGAAATCGTTGAAAAAGATAGGAAAGCACGCCACCGACACCGCAATCATCACCAGCGCATCAAAACGCACGACCGCCAGAGGCACGTCCAGACCAGCAGGGGCAATCACCGTGCTGAAGCCCAGTATGGAGAGGATATTGAAGATATTGCTTCCTATCGCGTTGCCAATAGAAATCTCTCGCTCCCCGCGGATGCTGGCGATG
>CAZOGB010000063.1:6295-20573 GCA_964579145.1 uncultured bacterium
CCGACTGCCCTCGGTAGCTGGACAGGACGGACACCGCCATTTCGGGCGCGCTGGTGCCAAACGCTACCAGGCTCAACCCAATAACCACGCGCGAGACACCCAGCGACAGCGCGAGGCGCGATGCGCCTCGTACCAGCCACTCTCCCCCTACGAGGAGCAGCGCCAGCCCCGCCACCAGTAGCCCAGCTTTTTCCAAGTCTTGCTTCTCCTGATGCGTTTATCTGCCAATCCGTCTGCCTGCCAGAGATTCTACCCCAGCCAGCGCGCTCATGAAAACCAGTATCGTGGCAGTGGTCGGCAGGTCAAAGAGTACCGACACCAGCAACCCTGCCACCGTTGCCAGCAGGGCGTTGACCACCGCCACACCAGCGACCAGCGTCATACGCCGAACCAGCATCAATGCACCAACCGCAGGCAGAACCAGATAGCCGAAAATAAGCACCAGCCCCACCAGATGGATCACCACCCCGATGAACCCACCCAGCATCAGATAGAAGGCGAACTCCCACAACCTCGTGCGGTATCCCAGCGACTGCGCGGTCTCCGCATCAAAGGCTACCAGCAAAAACTGCTTGCGCAATAGCAAAAAAACCGCCAACACTGCCAAACCCAGCAGAGCGATACGAAGCACCTCCTCTGGCGCCACAGCAAGGATGTCCCCCGCCAGCAGGTGCTGAACCTCTTCCATACCGTGCGCGCCTTTGGAGGCAAGCAGGACGGTTAGCGCAGAAAAGGTCAGGAACACCGCCCCGATGAGCGACTCGCGCGAGATGCGCCGCTCGCCCCATGATTGTGCGAAGAAGGCAGACGCCGCCAGGGCGAACAGGGCGGAACTCCACAGCGGGTTCCATCCCACCAGCAAAGCCAACGCTACCCCCGCTGCACTCACCTGCGCCAGCGCCGCGCCCACAAACACGATGCGCTTCAAGACCACGTACACGCCCAGATAGCCCGCCACGATGGCAAGCACAACACCAACACGCAGGGCGTCCTGAACCATCGGTGACCGCCAGGTCTCCATCCAGTCGCTCATGCCTCACACACCTCCTGCGCCTCGCGAACGGTCACTAGATAGTGATGGTCTATCTGCTGGACGCATACGTCCACGCCGTACACCTCGCGAAGCACCTGCTCGCGCATCATCTCTTCCGCTGCGCCTGCAATCAGTCTGCCGTCTACCAGCACCCCGATTCGTGTGGCATATCGCGCAACCACGTTCAGCACATGGCTCACCAGCACGATGGTCATCGCCTGCCGCCGGTGCAACTGCTCCATCAGGTCTAAAATAGACGCCTCGGTGGGCAGGTCCAGTCCGTTGGTGGGTTCATCCAGTATCAGCAGAGTCGGCTCGACGGCAAGGGCGCGGGCAATCAGCACGCGCTGGCGCTGTCCGCCCGAGAGGTCACGATACAGTTTATGGGCATGCCCTGCCATTCCCACCTGTTCAAGACATTCCAGAGCTCGCTGACGGTGCGCCCGCCCGGCCGAGCGGAACGCTCCGACCTGCGGATACTTGCCCATCAGCACGATGTCCAGCGCTGTGAGCGGGAACAGCGGGTCCAGCATCTCCCGCTGAGGCACATAGCCGATACGAAGACCGGGCTGGCGAATCGCCTCACCAGAGAGGGGCTTGAGTATCCCCAGAACGGCGCGTAGAAGGGTGGTCTTGCCTGAGCCATTGGGACCGACCAGCCCGAAAAAGTCGCCCGGCAGGATGTCCATGTTCACGTTGTCCAGCACAACCTGCCGCCGACTGTAGCCCAGCGTTGCGTTCTGGAACCGTACAAGCGGTGCGGTTTGCATCCTATTACCCCCATGCATTGGTGGGGGGCATGAACGCCCCCCAGTCTGTTGCTTACGAACCGGACAGCGCAGACGCTACGCGACGCACCATCGCGTCTATCATACTGAAGTAGTCGGTCGTGCCCTCTGCGCCCACGGCGGCGGGAAGCACCACCACCTTCGCACCCGTCTCCCGTGCGATGGCGTCGGCGAATCGCCGCGGTCGGAAGTGCTCCAGCAGGATAACCCGGCAGTTTGCGCCCTTCATGCGGGCAATTACCTCGCGCAGGTAGCCCGGCGAGGGAGGTATGCCCGGCTTGGGTTCCACCGTTGCCAGCTCCTGCAGACCGAACCGGTGCAGGAAGTAGGGCAGGCTCTTGTGGTACACAACCACCGGCTTGCCCCGGTAAGGCGCCAGCATCTCCTGCCATCGCTTCAGGTGCTCGTCCAGCCGCTGGACGAACGCCCTGTAGCGTTGCTCATATTCGGCGGAATGGGCGGGGTCCACACGCTTCAGCCCCTCCAGTATCTCCTGCGCCGCGAGTCTGGCGTTGGCGGGGTCAAACAGATAGTGCGGGTTGCCGTAGATGTGGATGTCGCCCATGGAGGGGTCTACCCGGGTGGTGGGCACTTCCAGCTTCTTCACCCGCACCGAGCAGTCCACATATCCGGGCGAACCGCGCAGGATGTACGAGTTTCGCGCCGCGCTCAACAGGTCATCCGCCCATAGGTCGAGGTCCATTCCTACCCGCACAAACAGTTTGGCGCGGGACAGCTCCAGCGCCATGCTCGGGCGAGGAGTGACCAGGTGGAAGTCATCCTGCGGGCGGGCAAGCGGGCTGACCTGCACGCGATTTCCCCCAATCTGGCGGGTGATGTCGGCGAGGTCGGTGAAGGTGGCTACCACGCGCACCTGCGCCATCGACGGAAGCGTCGCCAGCATTGCACATAGCGTTATGAGAATGTATCTCATGGCTGAACCTCCTTATTGCGTGCTTTCCAGCGGATGCGAATGCGGACCGAAGCCGAACATCAGCTGAAAAATCAGCTCGTTGCGCATGTCGTCATCCGCAGGTTTCAGGTTGCGCCACTGCAGGCGCAGGTAAGACTGATCGTTCAGGCGATAGGTGAGTATCGCGCTGAGCGCACGGTCGGCGCCGGTCACGTCGTTCGCAGCGTCCAGATATGCTCGCTGTGACCAGTCGTAGCGCACGCCGTATTCCCAGTAACGGTCAGGCTTGTAGGAAGCGAGCAGGTAGTAACCCTGCCGGTTGACGCCGCTTCCCCCGCTCTCGCGCCGATTCTGGAACCACTCGCCCGACAGCAGGAGCCTCTGCGCCGCGCCGTAGAACCGACGATACTGAAAGTCCAGCCCCAGCACGCGCAGGTTGTCGCCGTTGATTGCCTTCGTGGTCGCCCCCGATAGACCGATTTCCAGCTCGTTATCGGGGTTAATCACGGGTGCCAGCGTCAGCCGAGCCATCCTGAGCAGCTGTCCCCCTGCCCCGAAGTCTTCCAGGTTAGGGTCATGCGGTACGCCGAGCGCCGCATGGTCGTTCAGCGTGTAAAGCCCCAGCCGCAGCTCGGCATACAGGCGACTGGAAGGCATCAGGTAGCTCACGAAGCCGCCGTTCGACACCGCTCCATGTTCGCCCAGCAGGTTCACCAGCGGCAGGGGCAGATCGCTGTAGAGCAACTGGTGGGGATGTATCGGGTTGACCCGCCCGAACGGCAGGCGCATCCGCCCTAACCGCGCCCCAAGCGGCGTGTTACCCAGCTGGATGATGGTGGCGTACGCCTCCTCCACCGAGGCGGAGAAGTCTTCCTCGCGGTCAAAAGCGACAATGGTGTCGAAGCGGATGCTGGGGTATACGAAGCTCTGGAAGGCGAGTTCGATCTCGCTCTGCTCAAAGCGGTTGCGGTTCTCGTCGCGTTTGCGGTCCTGGAACAGGGCGCTGCCGTTCGCCACCACGCTGATCTGTGGCAGGTTGGTGACCGGCGCGGCTGGGGCAGGTGGTTGCGCTTCCTGTTCCGCCATCTTCTGCTCCAGTTCGCGCAGACGCTCGGTCATCTGCTGGATTTGAGCTTTGAGTGCCTCTATTTCCGCCTGCAGAGCGGGGTCTGGCGCCGCGAAGGCGACACCCATAATGCCATATGCTAACAGCAACACTGTCGGCAGAAAACTGCGCATTGTGTCGAAAACCTCCTTTGAGCAACGGTGATATGAAACACACTATTCGCTGTTCAGTCAGGTGAACAGCAATGTGGAACTTCAGGAAGAGTTCTCTTTATCCCAAAGGAGGAGCGCGTGGAGCGGAACCGCCGGGCAGAAGCCGGTAAACCGAAGGGGAAGCGATGGGAGAAAGGTCAGGAGCCTCCAGGGGAGGCACGAAAAGCGGGGTCTGCTCGACCTCTGCGGTGCTGGTCGACTCCCAGACACACGCCACGCACTGCACCGCACAGGACTGTCCTCCGCAGTGGATGCCGATGCCCTCGCGAGGCGCGCGCACGAGATGATGGTGCGCAAAAGGCAACACCATCACCCACAACGCCCAGAAGAGCGCGAATATGGTCAGCCTGCGATGCAGAGCCATAGAGCGACACCAGCTTTTATGATACCATACGTTCCGCTGGTATTAGGGGGTTCCGCGTGTCCAGCCCCGCAGAGGAAACCCCTCCTGCCCTGTCGAAGCGGTTTTCGAGAAGCGACGAGCGTCAGGAGGGGTAAACGATGCGACCCAAATACGTCATCGGACTGGACTACGGAACCAACTCGGTGCGCACGCTGGTGGTGCGGGTGCACGATGGCTACGAGGCGGGCACAGCCGTCTTTGAATATCCTCACGGCGACGCGGGCATCCTGTTAGACAGCTCCGACCCCAATCTCGCCCGCCAGCATCCCGCCGACTACCTGCAGGGAGCAGAGGTATCGGTGCGCGCCGCATTAGAAGACGCCCGACGTAACGACCCCGACTTTGCACCCGACCGAATCATCGGTATCGGCGTGGACACCACCGGCAGCACCCCCCTGCCCGTGGACGAAAACGGCGTACCTCTGGCTTTTCACGAGCGGTTCAAGGATAACCTGAACGCGATGGCGTGGCTGTGGAAGGACCACACCTCCACCGAGGAGGCGGTGACCATCACCGAGACCGCCGCGCGTCTGCGCCCGCAATACCTCGCCAAGTGCGGAAGCTCCTACTCCTCCGAATGGTTCTGGGCGAAGGTGTGGCACTGCCTGAACACCGACCCTGAGGTCTTCGAGTCCGCCTACACGTGGGTCGAGTGCGCCGACTGGATACCCGCCGTGCTGACCGGCAACGACCATCCCTCGCGCATCCTGCGCGGCGTGTGCGCAGCGGGGCATAAGGCGCTGTACAACCCGCAGTGGGGCGGATTGCCCGATAAGGAGTTCCTTTCAGCTCTGCATCCCAAGCTGGCAGACCTGCGCGACCGGCTGTATGACGTCGCCTATACCTCCGATCACCCTGCTGGGCGCCTCACCGCCGAGTGGGCGGCGAAACTGGGACTGCCTGAAGGCATTCCGGTGGCGGTAGGCGCGTTTGATGCCCACCTGGGAGGCGTGGGGGCAGGCATCAAGCCCGGCACGCTGGTCAAAATCATCGGCACTTCGTGCTGTGATATGATGGTCGTGCCTAATACCGAGTCGCTGGCGGATATTCCGGGCACGACGGGCATTGTGGACGGCTCTATTCTGCCCGGATACTTCGGTATTGAGCTGGGACAGAGCGCGTTTGGCGACATCTATAACTGGTTCGTCAACTACATCGAGCCGGGCGGTCCCGACCTCGGCTCCCACGAAGCGCTGACGGTGAAAGCTCAGCAGATCAAACCCGGTCAATCGGGGCTTCTTGCGCTCGACTGGAATAACGGCAACCGCTCCATTCTGGGCGACCAGCGGCTGGTAGGACTGCTGGTTGGGCAGACCCTGCACACCACGCCCGAAGAGATTTACCGTGCGCTGATTGAAGCCACCTGTTTCGGCTCGCTGGTGATTATGAACCAGCTGGAGCAGTATGGGGTTGCTATCCGGGACGTGATTGCGTGCGGTGGCGTTGCCGAGAAGAACCCGCTGGTGATGCAGATTCTGGCGGACGTCAGCGGGCGCACCATCCGTCTGGCGCGTTCCTCGCAGACCTGTGCGCTGGGCGCGGCGATTGCGGGCGCGGTGGTGGCGGGCAGGGACGCGGGCGGCTATGCGATCTTTGAAGAGGCGCAGGGAGCGATGTGTGGACTGAAGGACGTGGCTTACGAGCCAGACCCAAAGGCGCAGGCGGTGTATCGTGAGCTGTTTGCGCTGTACAAAGACCTGCACGACGCCTTCGGCACGCGCGGGTGGCAGGGCAACCTGTACCACGTGATGAAACGGCTGATAGACATCCGCAACGCCGTCAGGCAGAATACGCCGTAACAACCCGCTGGAGGGCGAGCCTCCCGGTGAGTCGAGGAAAGCCCTCCCCCCAGTCCATTTCCCACGCGACACTGGCGTTCAACTCTGCCTCCGGTGGTAGAACCACTGCGCCACCCGGCGGATGGCGTGGGCGGTCTCCTCCAGGTCGGTCTGCGTGTACGCTTCATTCACCGACAGCAGGACGCAGGTATCCAGAATGGTTTCGGCAAATGGGCACAGTCCTTTCGTGTAGGGACGCGCCGCGTAGGCGTGCGTTCCCCGTTCGAACGCCGAGTGTTCCGTGAATATCGGGTATTCGTACACACACTGTCCGATGTAATGCGCCCCCACCGGCAGTCCCTCTGCACGAAGCGCCTCGGCGAAGGTGTCGGCATCCGCGCCCAGCGTTTCGGGCAACACGCGCAGCATGTAGAACCACCACGACGGTTCACAGCCGGGCGTTGGCTGGGGCAGGGCGATGCCGGGGGTGCCGCGAAGTCTCTCGCTCAGCGACCGGCACCAGCTTCTGCGCCGGGCAACGATGCTGTCCAGCTTCTCCAGCTGAGCTATCGCCACCGCCGCCTGCAGTTCGGTCATGCGGTAGTTGTTGGCGAGGAAGGTAGCGTTGCGCTGGGTGACGCCTGGCTCCCGGTTGTAGCACTTATCCGTTGCCAGCCGAAGCCGCCGGGCGAGGCGCTCATCGCGGGTAATCACGATGCCGCCGTCGCCGCAAGAGATGTGCTTGAACTCGTTCAGGCTGAAACAGCCGATGTCGCCAAGCGTGCCGATAGGCTCACCCTGATAGCGACAGCCGAACGCCTGGGCGCAGTCCTCGATCAGCCAGAGGTTATGTTTCCTGCAAATCTCTCGCAGTGCCTGCAGGTCACAGGCGTTACCCCACAGGTGTACCGCCAGCACCGCCCGGGTGCGCGGGGTGATTCGCGCCTCCACCGACTCGGGCATCAGCGTGTAGGAGTGGGGATGCAGGTCGGCAAAAACGGGCACTGCTCCCTGATAGAGGATGGGAATCACCGTGCCCATGTCAGTGATGGGAGAGGTAATCACCTCATCGCCGGGCGAGATGCCCACCGCAATCAGCGCGGCGTGGATAGCGGCGGTTCCGCTGCTGCAGGCGATGGCATAGGGCACGCCGTTCATCTGAGCGAACCGCTGCTCCAGCGTTTTCACCTTGTTGCCGTGCGCGTAGAACAGACTGCCCTGATCCAGCGCCTCGCGCAGTTGCTGAAGCTCCTCCTCGCCGTAGCGCTGCTCCCTGCCGAATGGAGTGCGCTTTGCCGGTTCACCGCCGGCGATGGCGGGCAGGTCGGTACGTGTTGTGTCTGACATGGTTCAGACCTCCTCTGGGGACGTGCTCCGTCGCAACCGCAGGCTCCGTTCCCCCTGCAGATCCAGCGTGACTGCGGTCATGGGGAAGCCCCATCGTTCTGTGGTGTCCCCCCGCAGGTTTGCCTCTCCGTCGACAGTGACCTCCCCGTTGAACAGCAGGGTCGCCTCGTGCATGGGGGTATCGCTGTTCACCCGTATCGTTATCGTGTCGCGCTCTGCACGGTACTCGCGCCATTGCACCTGCCGGCGGGCACGCTCCCACTCATCGATTCGACGCGCCGTCCACCATTCCATGCCCCTCTGCTGGACAGTGCGCACCGCTCGCAGAATCGTTTCGGCGACGCCCGGTTTGGCAACGTGTGCGGGATGGAACAGCAGGTGAAGGATGCCATGGTGCCGCTCCACCGCGTTCAGCAACGGCTCCAGCAGGGCGTCGGGGGCGAACACGTTCAGGTCCTGGGTGTGCGTGGGCAGTTCCAGCACGTCGATGCGCCTGCCCTGCGGGTCCAGTGGAAAGTAGGGACGGCACGTGCCGAAGCTGAAGCCCGCTTCGCCCGTTTTAGATGGTCCTTTGGACTGGTCCAACCGAACGCCGCGCCGCGCGCACCACTCAAAGAAGTCGGTGTCGCCCTCCCAGCGCAGGTAGTGGTTTTTGTTGGTCACAGGAGCCTCGCCGCCAAACAGCCGTCTGAGCGCCCGCCACTGCTCGTGAAACGCACCCTCGTCCCAGATGGTGCCCTCTTCCACCGCGTCGAAGTGCATCGCCAGCTCGTGTCCCTCTTCGCGGATGCGGGCAATTAGCCCTTCGGGATAGCCGGGCGGAATCACGCACCATGTGGAATGAATGCCAGCCTCCCTGACCACCTCCAGCATCTTTTCCGCCAGTGCGGGGTCGTTGCCGTCGGTGTCGTGCGACAGGTGGGCGAGCGCGGGCAGGTTGCGCGGATACAGCCACAGGATGGGAATGACCACCCCCTGCGTCTGTGCCAGAGCCAGTATCGCTCGCACCACCATATCGCGCCAGGCGTCCGCAACGGGCTGCAGGAACGCGCTGAAGCCGGGCACACCTTCCACCGGCTGGCGGTCGAACCACCAGTCCAGCACCGTCCCGTCACTGCTCTTAAGCATATCGTCGCAGATGGGCGCGGTGCCATCTGGAGCGGATACCCCGTCCCGTGTGACCGCCACCCCCTGCTGGATGCGCACCACTGTGCCCGTGACGTCCGGCGCGATGAGCAGACACTGCCCTCCGCCGAAGCTTCTCCACACGATGCCTGCCCTTGGCGTCTCCCGCTGATGAGCGTCCAGCACCCGGGCAATCGCCATGCCGTCCGTTGTCCGCACGGGCACGCCGTTGAAGAAGTGCAGAGGTATCCGCACATGCGCCAGCATGGGATGTTGTGCGCTATCCGCCTGCAGGTAGCCTTCCCCCAGCGTGCCAATGCTGGAACCCCAGCCCACGAAAGCCGAAGGCTCCTCCTCCACGCCGAACAGCGGGGCTGCTCCAGCAGTGCCCCCGATTGCCAGCCACGCGCCTCCCGCCTCTACCCATCGCGCCACCTTCCTCAATGTGGTATCGGGCAGAGGGGTGTCGCCGACCGTTACCAGCAGGCGAAGGACGGGCAGGGCGTTTTCTATTTCATACACCTCCAGCGGAGCGTAGCATATCCCCGCATGAGCGAGGATTTCGTGAATGTAGTGCGCGTAGCTGACCGTGCGCGGCGCGTTTCGCGGGCGCGGCGGTAGACTGCACACGCCCAGTGGGGACGAAAGTCCGTTGAAACCGCTCATCACTGCCTCCTAACACGATAGATATCCGCGCCGCAGGCGGCATACAGCGTGCCATCGCGCTCTACTGCCACGTTTGAGACGTCTACAGGCAGTTCCGCAGCTGTCTCAGTTGCGCTCGTTTGTATATCTACCTGCACAATCGCTCTGCCGCTGGCGTAGTATGCTTTGCCGTCGCCTCTGCCCACGATACGGCTGCCGACGCGCGGCGCATCCGCAGGCAGGCTGACGAACTGCCGGGATACCGTGTCGAACAGGTGCAGGCGACCGTCCACCGAGAGCGCAAGCCGTTTCGTTCGGGCATCCAGCCAGAAGGTGCGCACCCCCGAGGCGCCTTCGAACTCATGCCGGAAGACCACCTGCCTGGTGTCTTTGTCCACCACGCCGAATCGTGCCCATTCGCCCTTCTTGTTGGGCAATCCGTTGGCGCCCAGCGACGTGCCGATGTACAGGGATTTTTCGTCCACCGCCAGCCCTTCTATCGCCTGCTCGCCCAGCGGGTTCTCAATCAGCTCGGTGTCGCCTGTTGTCGGGTCAGTGATAGCAACCGCGCCGCCGTACACGCCGTATTTCGCCATCCATCCCGAATACAGCTTGCCGTCGGAGCCGACTAGCACGCCTGCCGTTGGGCGGATGTAGCCCCTCTCGCCGATGCTGGCAATCACGCGCGGGTTGACGTTGTTCCACTGGTCCCAGGGCGCCTCCGGGTCGTACTGCACGATGTCGCCGCCCGCGTAAGCCACCGCATACACCTTGCCGTTCCGGAAGGCGACATCGTACACCTCACCGCCGGAGTTGCACACGGTGCGGGTATTCACCACCTGGCGGGTGCGGGTATCCATCCAGAACAGCGTCTGCCCGAAGTGCGGTCCGCCCCACAGCCTGCCCTTTTCGTCCAGACGCAGGAACATGGTTGGGCGCGGCGCGGATTCCACCGGTATCGGCTTCAGGGTCACCTGCGTCTCGCCGGGCTTGACCACAAAATAGTCCTGTCCACGCACGCCCAGCAGGTCGCCCCTTGGGGTTGCCGCGTAAATGCCCCCGCCTCGCAGTTCCACGGAGGCAAGCTGTTGCAGTTGCGCATCGCCGCGATTGTATCGGTAGACGGTGTTGCCCTGCCGCAGATACAGAACCTCGTCGGTGGTCAGGTTCACGTCCACCGCCCAGCCGGCGTCGGGCACGGGGAAGGGCGGCGATACGGGCTGAAGCGTTTTGCCGTCCAGCACCTGAGAGCCCACCAGAAAATAACCGTTCCACGAGACACCCCGGCTGACGCCCTGCAGGGAAGATGGAGCCTCTTCAAACTTATGGGTATCGGGGTCGTAAATCATGTTGATGGGCTTTTCCATGCCGAAGTTGCACAGGATGCGTCCATCGGGTAATGAGGAGACGTAGCGCAGGTACATGTTGGGAGGTGCAGGGGCGCCACAGTCTTCCACTGCGTAGGTGTTCAGGTCTAACGCGCCCAGTTTCGCGCCCGGGTAGGTTCCGCCGTACACGCGCCCATCCTTGCCCAGCGCGAGGTTCCAGATATAGCTCTCGCCCGGAAACTCGGAGGTGTGAACAAACTGCATCTTTTGTAGTTCAAACACCATGAACCTGCCATCGTAGAAGGTTCCCACTATCAGGCGGTTGCCAGGCACCTGCAACAGCGCCCACGAGCCGGAGCCTGCCGGCGCACGAATCGCCTGACCGGTGTCGCGCTGGAAGTCGATGAAAATCAGCTCCATGCCAGCGGTTTCGTTCATGTTGGTCAGCACGAACCACTCTCTGCCGTCGGGCGCGAGCACATAGCGCGCAGCGAGCACGTTCTTCGCCCGACAGGGCTGACCAAGCAGTTCCACCTGCGGCGCCGCATGAGCAGACAGAGCCAGCAGAAGGCACGCGATTACCATTGCCATCACCTGCAGAGTGTTTTGCGATTCGGGTTCGTGACAGGGGCAAAACATCCTGCTTTCAGAGAGGAGGAATCTCAGCATCCGCACAAGCTGGAGGGTTGAACGATAGAAGCGACAGGGGCAACCCCTGTGGTTGCCCCTTTTTGTGGCTATCCCTCGCTGGAACAGAGGTGGCGGGGATTACCCTACCACTTCTGCCTCCACGCGCCTGGTGAACACCAGCTCGCCGTTCTGGGCGTCCACCACGATATGGTCGCCCTCGGCGAACTCGCCAGCCAGCAGTTTGGTGGCGATGGTGTCCATCACGCGTTTCTGCAGGACGCGCTTGAGCGGTCGCGCACCGTACACGGGGTCAAAGCCCTCCGCCGCCAGCACCTCCTTCGCCGCGTCGGTGATGGTCAGCTGGATGTGTTTGTTCTCCAGTCGCTTCTGCAAGAGGCGAATCTGGATGTCCACAATCTGCTTAATCTCGTTCACCGACAGCGGATTGAAGACGATAATCTCGTCAATACGGTTCAGGAACTCGGGGCGGAAGTGTGCCCGCACCGCCTCCATCACCTGCATCCGCGCCTCCTGCATGTCCAGGAAGGCGTTCTCGGCAAGGAAGTGCGAACCGATGTTGGAGGTCATTATCAGCACGGTGTTCTTGAAGTCCACCGTACGACCTTTACCATCGGTCAGGCGACCGTCATCCAGCACCTGCAGGAGCACGTTGAACACCTCGGGGTGCGCCTTCTCAATCTCGTCCAGCAGGATGACGCTGTACGGACGCCTGCGCACCGCCTCGGTGAGCTGTCCGCCCTCTTCGTAACCCACGTAGCCGGGCGGAGCGCCAATCAACCGAGCCACTGAATGCTTCTCCATGTACTCCGACATGTCGATTCGGATCATCGCCCGCTCGTCGTCGAACAGGAACTCGGCTAAGGCGCGTGCCAGCTCGGTTTTACCCACGCCGGTCGGACCCAGGAACATGAACGAACCAATGGGTCGGTTCGGGTCCTGCAAGCCCGCGCGTGCCCGACGTACGGCGTTCGCCACCGCCTGAATCGCATGGTCCTGACCGACCACGCGCTGGCGCAACCGCGCCTCCATGTGCAGGAGCTTCTGCATCTCGCCCTCCATCAGGCGCGAGACGGGAATGCCCGTCCACTTGCTGACCACCTCGGCGATGTCGTCGGCGTCGACTTCCTCCTTCAGCAGTTTCATGTGCTTCTGCAGTTCCTCCAGACGCTTCGTCTCGGCGTCCAGCTGCTTCTGCAGGGAGAGGATAACGCCGTAGCGCAGTTCCGCCGCCTTGGCGAGGTCGCCTTCACGCTCCGCAGCCTGCTCCTGCAGGCGTGCCTGCTCGATCTGCTCTTTGATACTGCGGATGCGCGAGATAATCTCCTTCTCCTGCTGCCAGTGCGCCTTCAAGCGGTTGCTCTCCTCGCGCAGGTTGGCGATTTCCGCCTCCAGCTTCTCCAGTCGCTCCTTGCTGGCGGGGTCATCCTCCTTGCGCAGAGCCTCGCGCTCGATCTCCAGCTGGCGGATGCGCCGCTCGATTTCGTCGATTTCGGTGGGCATGGAGTCAATCTCCATGCGCAGGCGCGATGCTGCTTCGTCAATCAGGTCAATTGCCTTGTCGGGCAGGAAGCGGTCGGTAATATAGCGGTGCGAAAGGGTCGCCGCCGCCACAATCGCGCTGTCGGTGATGCGCACGCCGTGGTGCACCTCGTATCGCTCCTTCAGCCCGCGCAGGATGGCGATGGTGTCCTCCACGTCAGGCTCACTGACCAGAATGGGCTGGAAACGTCGCTCCAGCGCAGGGTCTTTCTCGATGTGCTTGCGATACTCGTCCAGCGTGGTTGCTCCCACACAGCGCAGTTCGCCTCGCGCCAGCATGGGCTTGAGCATGTTCGCGGCATCAATGGCGCCTTCCGCTGCGCCCGCGCCCACCAGCGTGTGCAGCTCGTCAATGAAGACGATAATCTGCCCCTCGGCGGACTGAATCTCGCGCAGAACCGCCTTCAGACGGTCCTCAAACTCGCCGCGATACTTGGTGCCTGCCACCAGCGCACCCAGGTCCAGCTGCCAGACGCGCTTGTTCTTGAGACCTTCGGGCACGTCGCCCGCCACGATGCGCTGTGCCAGCCCTTCCACGATGGCGGTCTTACCGACGCCCGGCTCTCCGATAAGCACCGGGTTGTTCTTGGTGCGCCGCGACAGCACCTGTATCACACGCCGGATTTCGTCGTCGCGCCCGATGACGGGGTCCAGCTTGCCTTTGCGGGCAAGGTCGGTCAGGTCGCGCCCATATCGCTCCAGCGCCTGGTACTTCTCCTCCGGGTTCTGGTCGGTGACGCGATGCCCGCCGCGAATCTCCATCAGCGCCTGATACAGGCTATCCGGCGTGACGCCCGCCTGTTTGAGAAGGCGACCGGCCGCGCCCTGCGTGTCCTGTACCAGCGCCATCAGCAGGTGCTCGGTGCTGACGTACTCGTCCTTGAGACGCTCTGCCTCCTCAAAAGCTTTGTCCATCACCTGCTTGAAGCGCGGCGTGATGTACGACGCGACCGACGCGCCGTGCACCTGTGGCAGTTTTTTCAGTTCCGCCTCCACGTACCGGCGCAGTACGGGCAGCTGCACGCCCAGCTTCTGCAGAACGGTCGGCACGATGCTCTCGGTCTGATCAATGAGTGCCAGTAAGAGATGCTCGGCGTCAATGTTTTGATGATTCATGCGCTCGGCGATGCCCTGTGCGTTCTGCACCGCTTCCTGAGCGCGGATGGTCAATTTATCCAGTCGCATGGTCTACCCTCCTGCGTGTGATATTCTCGTTTTCTCACCTGTATTATACCACTTGATAAAAGTATTATCAAGTCTTTTGCGCATTATATTAGAAAATATTTGATGATGAAGTCGGCGCTGCGGGACTTAATCCCCAGCCCCTTCCTGCGAGGAAACCAGATTCTCACCTCTCCCCGCGTCGGGGAGAGGCTGGGAGAGGGGTTTCATCTCTTGGAGGGCGAGGCTCCTGCCGAGCCGTGTTTGAAAGCAACCTAACCCCAGCCCC
>CAZOGB010000064.1:0-19813 GCA_964579145.1 uncultured bacterium
TCAAGCAATGGCATCAATCTGCCGTGCCATCTCAAAGTCTTTCTCGGTCAGTCCGCCTTCGGAGTGGGTTGTCAGGTTCAGCACCACCGTTTTGTAGTGGATGGCGATGTAGGGATGATGGTTCATCTTCTCCGCCAGAAGCCCTACATGCACCACAAACGCCAGTGCCTCGCGAAAGTTGTTGAAATGCACCGTTCGGGTAATCTCTTTGCCCAGCCGCTTCCATTGCGGGCTTTTCTGAAGCATCTGGGCGATTTGTTCGTCGCTGAGCAGTGCCATTCTATAGACCCCCCTTCCGCCCGTCAGAGCAGAGGCACCTCTGCCTCGCGCAAACGCCGATGGAGCAGTTCCTTCAGGCGCAGTTCGTACGCCTCCCGCTGCGCAGCGGGGACCTCGCCGGAGAGCCGCACGGTCACCGATGCCGCATCAAACGCGCTCACCCCAACCAGGGGATCTTCAATACCTACCTCCTCCGCAGCGGCTCGCAACAGGTCGGACAGTGCCCCTAAATCGGCGTTGGCGGATACCCTGAACTCCACGCTGGTTCTGACCCCTCCCATGCGCGAGTGGTTGGTCACCAGGCTGATGTCGCCGTTCGCAATCACTACCATGCGCCCCTGTTCGTCGCGCAGGCGGGTGGTGCGCATTCCCACCTCTTCTACCGTTCCCGTGACCGCGCCGATGGTGACCACCTCGCCCACCGCAAACTGGTTCTCTGCCAGCAGGAAGAAGCCCGAGATGACGTCGCGCACCAGCCTCTGCGCTCCAAAGCCCACCGCCAGACCTGCCACTCCTGCCGTCGCCAGTAGCGGAGTGATGTCAATGCCCACGGCACGCAGCGCCATCAGGATGGCGATAATCAGTACCGTGTACTCCACGATACTGCGGATGAGGTTTCCCAGCGTGCGGATGCGCGGTTTCTGGGCGGCGATGCGCTCCATACCCTCCAGGCGATTCACCACCGTGCGCCCCGCGCGGGCAATCAGAAAACGCACCACGAGGTAAAGCACAACGATTTTGAGCAGGTCCAAACCGGCATCCACACTGCGCTGAAAATGCTCTTCGATTCTCAACGTTTTCCACCAGGCGGGCATGATTTCACCTCTCACCCATAGAATACAGTACCGCCTTCAGCGATGCAAGCGTCCACCCTTACCCCACTGCGTATCACACTTCCGCGCGGGGGTGGTACAATGGAAGGGACAGACTCGGAACGAAGGAAGCCAATGGAAGCGATAGACGCCCTCCGGCGCGTGCTGTTTCTGCGCGACGCCGATGAACAGGTTCTGCGGGGATTGCTTGCTCGCGCCCGAACGGTGAACGCAGGTCGCGGCGAGGTGCTGTTCCTGCGAGGCGAACCGTGCCACGGTCTGTACGTGGTGTTGCAGGGTTCTATTCGGCTTTACAATAGCGGTCCCAGCGGCAGGGAGCAGGTTATCGGTGTGGAGCGCAGCGGCTCGGTCATCGGGGAGCTTCCGCTGTTCGACGGGGGCAACCAACCCTATTCCGCCGAGGCGATGACGCCCTCGCGGCTGATTTTCATCCCGCGCGACCACTTCCTGGCGGTGCTCCACACGCATCCCGAGCTGATGCAGGCGGCGCTGCGCGCCCTGGCGATACGCATCCGGCGGTTGCTGTACCTGGTGGAGGAGCTCTCCCTGCACGAAGTGCCTGAACGGATAGCCCGATACCTGCTGGCGCAGGAAAAGGAAAGAGGCGCGTGCTTCACCCTGGACTACACCCACGCCGAGCTCGCCGCCCAGCTGGGCACAGTCCGCGAGGTGGTCACGCGCACTCTGAACCGCTTCCGCAAGGCAGGCTGGATTGCCGTGCAGGATGGTCAGATTACGGTGTTAGACCATGATGCCCTGCAGGCACTGGCTCACGTGCAGGATTAACCGCTCACCTGCCCGCTGGCGAACGCCTCCTTGTTGATGCGGATGAAGTGCTTCCACTGGTCGGGCACATCCGTCTCGGCGAAAATCGCGCTGACGGGACACTCCGGCTCGCACAGTCCGCAGTCGATGCACTCGTCGGGATTGATGAACAGCATGTCGTAGCTGGTGCCGTCCGCGTCGGTGAAGACGCCCTCGTGGATGCAGTCCACCGGGCATACCGCCACGCAAGCCTTGTCCTTGACCCCAATGCAGGGTTCGGCAATCACGTATGCCATCTCGCAAACAACCTCCTGGCAGTAGATTCGCATGGCGCTCTTTCTCCAGCCATGCGCCTTTATGGTAGCAAAGTCTCTATTCTTATGCCGTGACTCATGTCACATGTTGCCTCATTTTTATTTGTGCCGTGATGGGAGCGCGATATGCTATTGGCTGAACCTGCATCCTGATGGTACGTTAGGCAAACTGCATTTGCCCAAAATTGTTCCATTAGGGGCGCGGGGATAGCCTCTATTTGCTCCGGGGTGTGGGACGAACAGCCCCGCTGGGGTCAGCGGGGCTGGCTATTGCTCTGTTACCCGACCTGTCCGCTCGCGAATGCCTCGCGGTTGATGCGGATGAAATGCTTCAGGTTGTCGGGGATGGATGTCTCCGCGTAGATGGCGTTGCTGGGGCACTCGGGCTCGCACACGCCACAGTCAATGCACTCATCGGGGTTGATGAACATCATGTCGTAGCTCTTGCCGTCGCTGTCGGTGAACACGCCTTCCTTGATGCAGTCCACCGGACAGACCTCCACACAGGCGTTGTCCTTCACGCAGGTATTCACTATCACGTATGCCATTGGTTAGCAGTCAACCTCCACAGAGATTTCGGCAGGAACGATCTCTGCCATCATCTATTCTATAAAATTGCTTCAACAGGAACAGTGACTTAAGTCACATTATCGGTAGCCCAGCCAGCGCACCACCGCGTTGAGCACAAACAGCAGGGAAAAGGCAATCCCCAGCGGTAACAGCGTCGCCACCCATGTCCACTTCGCGCTTTTGGTCTCGCGCCATATCGTCAGGATGGTGGTAGAACAGGGGTTGTGCAGGAGGGAGAACAGCATCAGGTTGATGGCGGTTAGCGTGGTCCAGCCGTGCCCTTCCACCAGCAGGCGGCGCAGGTCGCTCAGGCTTTCCAGTTCGGTCATCATGCCCGTGCCCATGTAGGTCATGATGATGGTGGGCACGACGATTTCGTTGGCAGGGATGGCGATGATATACGCCAGAAGCACCACGCCGTCCAGACCGATAGCACGCCCAAGCGGGTCTAACCAGCCGGATATCCACCCCGACAGGCTCTGCCCGCCCAGGTGGATGTTCGCCAGCAGCCAGATGACTCCGCCCGCCGGCGCCGCCATCACCACCGCCCGCCACAATACCAGCAGGGTACGGTCAATCAACGAAGTGTACAGCACCGCCAGCACGTTCGGCTTGCGGTAGGGCGGAAGCTCCAACGTGAAACTGCTCGCCTCGCCCTTCAGAATGGTGCGCGACAGCACCGCGGAGACGATGAAGGTGACCGCTATGCCTATCAGCATCACCGCTAACAGCGAACCTGCGGCGGCCGCCGCTGCGAAAACGGGCGGAAACGCCGCCGCAACGAACAGCATACTCATCGTAATCAGCAGCGGCCACCGTCCGTTGCAGGGCATGAAGTTGTTGGTCAGGATGGCAATCAGCCGTTCGCGCGGCGAATTGATGATGCGTGTAGCCACCACGCCCGCCGCGTTACAGCCCAGCCCCATCGCCATGGTCAATGCCTGCTTGCCGTGTGCGCCCGCCTTCTTGAAGAACCTGTCCATGTTGAACGCCACGCGAGGCAGATAGCCCATGTCCTCCAGAATGGTGAATATCGGGAAGAATATCGCCATGGGGGGCAGCATCACCGATACCACCCACGCCAGCGCGCGGTACACGCCATGCCACAGAAAACCCGTCAGCCAGCCGGGTGCGCCCAGCCTCGTGAACAGCCTGCTACCCTGCTCTTCCACCCAGAACAGTCCGGTGGCCAGAAAATCGGAAATGTAGTTCGCACCCTGAATGGTCACCCACAGCACCAGCATCAACAGCAAAGCCATCAGAGGCAATCCCCACAGGCGCGATGTGAGCAGGCGGTCCAGTCTCTGCTCCCAGTCCCAGTGACGGTCGCCCTCGCGGTGCACCACCTTGCGGGCGATAGTTTCCGCCTCGGCGTACAGCGATTCCACCACGCGGTCGCGGAAAGTGCCCTCCAGCCGTCGCTGGAGGGTGGCGGTGTGCGCGAGGATGTGGGGGGCATGTTGGCGAGCCTGCCCTATGTCTTCATCGGTGGCGTCGGGACGCACCAGCCTCAGCAATTCCCCGCTCTCTAAGGACTGGCGCACGTTATAGTCGCCGTCCAGCAGGCGCATAGCGACCCACCGGGCGTTGGGTAGTTCGGGATAAGCCTGCTGGAGCACGGGAACCAGCTCTGCCAGAGCCTGTTCGACCTGCTCGTCCACCTTCACCCGGCGCGGCGCGGTGCGGATTCTGCCCTGCACCAGCTCCGCCACCGTCTGCACCAGCAATCCCAGCCCCACGCCCTGCCTCGCAGCGGTGGGCACCACAGGCACACCCAGTTCGCGCGACAGCGCCCGATGGTCCACCCGGATGCCCTTGCGCTCCGCCTCGTCCATCAGGTTCAGGCACACCACCACCCGGTCGGTAATCTCCAACACCTGCAGCACCAGGTTCAGGTTGCGCTCCAGAACGGTGGCATCCACCACCACGATAACCGCGTCCGGTCGGGTGAAGAGCACAAAATCTCGAGCCACCTCCTCGTCCACCGAGGCGGATAGCAGAGAGTATGTGCCCGGCAGGTCCACAATCTTGTATCGCCTGCCGTCGAACTCGAACGCGCCTTCCATGCGCGCCACCGTTTTGCCCGTCCAGTTGCCCGTATGCTGGCGCAAGCCGGTCAGCGCGTTGAACACAGTGCTTTTGCCCGTGTTGGGATTGCCCATCAGCGCCAGCACATAGTCAAACAAGTCCACGCGAATGCCCATTCGCACCAGGCTGTCGCGCAGGGCGCACGATTCGCAATATTTGCTCTCTCCCGAACCTGTCATGCGCTTTGCACCTCCCCATGCACTGCCTGACCGCCGTCGCGCCGAACCCATATCCAGTCCGCCTGTTCGCGGCGAAGGGCAATCAGGCTATCGCGCACCCGGTAAGCCACCGGGTCGCCAAACGGCGAGCGCATGACCGCCTCAATCTCCGTGCCGGGCGTGATGCCCAGGTCCAAAAACCGCCTGCGGGTTAAGCCCTGGCACGCATCGTCAATACGCACGACGGTCGCCTTTTCGCCCGGCTCTAAGGAACCCAGTCGTTCTGCGGAGGGAGCCGCTACCTGGGGCATTGCCTCGCGCACGGTGATGTTTGCTGCCACGACAGGCGCCAGCACGTGCTCCTCGGTATCGCTCTCCAGCACCATCCGCGTCGGCGAACGCTCCACCACGGTGACCACCATGCCCGGACGCAGACCTTCCGCCACAATCTGAGCATACACCTGCGGGGGCTCATCCTCCACATGCACGATTTGCGCGGGATCGCCAACGGGAAAGTCAACCAGCGAATGTCCCTCCATCTCTGGCATCTCGCCCGTAGCGGAGGGAATAGGGTCGCCGTGGGGGTCGGCGAGAGGATGCCCCATATAGGCGTCCAGCTGCTCGATCTGCTGAGGGGTCAGCGAGTGCTCCAGCCGGTGCGCCAGTTCGTGCACCTCCTGCGGCGGCACGGAGGTTTCATAGGCAAGGTAGCGTTCGAACAGGCGGTGCGCACGAACAACCTGAATCGCCAGCCGATGCCCTTCGGGGGTGAGGGCTAACCCGCCCGCACTCGTTCTCAGCAGTCCCTGTCCCTCCATGCGCTGTACCAGTGCCAGCGCCAGCCGTGCTGGAACGTTCAGCGCGCCCGCCAGAGATTCCACCGAAGCCAGCTGACCGCTGTGTTCACGCTGGTGGATGTGCATGAGGGCGTCTTCAATCGCGTCGCGCGAACGGAGCCATCGCTGTTGTCTCCAGCGAGAAAGAAGCCCCCATTGTGGAGCCAGCAACAGCAGAGCGAACAAGAGCAGAACCCACAAGCCACCCTCGAACATGAGTCAGTGCCTTTCTGAGAATCATTCTCAATAAGAGTATACCCGACAGGCACACCCGGTTACAAGTAATGATTCCCCAGCCTCTGCCCGTTTGCCTGCTTGACACCACTCAAGGGCTTTCGGTATACTATTGGGCGATTGAGAAATCCTTCGCGAACTGGCACGATGAAGAAGAGCCGGCGAATGTATGAACATGTTCCGCAGCCGCGTGGCAGGCGGTTTTTTATTGAGCAGGAGCGCGGGGTCACCGATGTGCGGGTAGAGGTGGGACTGGCGCACGTGCGGGTGCGTACTGGCTCTGGTGAAGAGGCTTTGCAACGCCACCTGCAGGTGCTGGACGCCATTGCCGAACGTGGGGTCAGCGTCTCGCTGGTGAAACTGCATGAAGAGTGGCTGACCTTCGCGGTGAAGCAGTCAGACGTGCCCACGGTCTCGCAGTGCCTCGACACGCTGGGCATGGAGTATAAGATTGTTCCCAACCTCGCCTTAGTGATTACGGTGTCCGCCAACATGCGCGAGTCGGCTGGGGTGATGGCGCAGATTGCCGAGTCGTTGTGGGAGGCGGGCGCGCATATTATCGAAACGGGTGACTCGCACAACACGGTGCAGTGCTTCGTCCCTGAAGAACGCGCTTTTGCCGCCGCGCAGGCGCTGCGTCGCCGGTTCCGGCTGGGGGAGGTGACGCCGTGAAAATTTTGGTAATGAAGTTCGGCGGCACCTCGGTGGATTCCCCGGAGCACCGCGAAATCGCCGCGCGCAAGGTCATCCGCGCCAAAGAGGACGGCTTTGCGCCGGTGGTGGTGGTGTCCGCCATCGGCAGACGCGGCGCCCCGTATGCCACCGACACGCTAATCGAGTTCCTGCGCGGCATCGATCCATCCGTGCCGCCCAATCCCCGCGAGCTGGACCTGATGATGGCGTGTGGGGAGATTATCTCCACGGTGGTGATGGCGCATACCCTCAAAACGATGGGCTACGATGCAGTCGCCCTCACCGGCGGACAGGCGGGAATCATTACCGATAACGAATACGGCAACGCTCGTGTGCTTCAGATACATCCGCAGGCGATTCGACACTATCTGGAATCGGGCAAGATTGTGGTGGTTGCGGGCTTTCAGGGGGTGGCAGAAGATAAACTCGGCTTCCATCCCGACATCACCACGCTGGGGCGAGGAGGCAGTGATACCACCGCATCCGCGCTGGGCGCGGCGCTGAACGCCGTCGCGGTGGAAATCTATACCGATGTAGACGGCGTGAAAACCGCCGACCCCGATATCATCCCCGACGCGAAGACCCTGCCTGTCATCAGTTACGAAGAGGTTGCGGAGATCGCTCACCAGGGCGCGAAGGTATTGCATCCTCGTGCTGCCGAAATCGCCATGCTCCATAATATCCCCCTGTGGGTGAAGTGCACATTTACGGACGAGCCGGGCACACTGGTTACCTCCGCCGAGGGCGCAGAGGGCGTGGACCTGCCGGAGGTCACTGGCGTTACCCACATTACGGGTAAAATCGTGTATCTGGTGTTCCACATCGGCGAAGTGCCCGAGAAGCCCGAGATAGAACTGCAGCTGTACCGGCTGATGGCGCAGGCGGATGTGAACCTGTACCTGAACAGCTACAGCCAGGACACCCTGAGTTTCGCCGTTCCGCGCGAGCGATGGGGCACGGTGCAGAAGTTGCTGGACGGTCTGGTGATGCCGGCGGGCAACCCGGTGAAGCGCCTGGTCATCTTCCGTGTGGGCGATAAGCCCTCGCGAGAGTATCAGCTGCAGAAGCAGATGATAGACGCTCTCGGCAATACCATTCCGGTGCAGGAAATCCCCGTAGATGTGCTGGAAAACTGCACGATGGTTTCCCTGATTGCTGCCAAACTGAGCCGTCGTCCGGGTGTGATGGCGCTGTTCTTGCGAACACTGTATGAAGCGGGTATCCAGGTTCTGCAGACGGCGGACTCCGAGATGTCGCTGTCGTGTCTGGTAAACGAGAGCGACGTGGAAAGGGCGGTGCGCGTGCTCCATGAGCGGTTCGTCGTCAACCGAGCGTACGCCCGATAACGAGCCGAAGGAGCAGAACGAACCACAGTTCCGGCTGCCCGAAGTACCCGAGCCGCCGGAAGTGCGAAAGCCAGATATTCAGCTGCCCGGCGAGGCAAAAGAGCCTTTCTCCCCTGCGAACAGGGGAATGCGGGCGATGGCGCTGGCGAGCACTATCGGGCTGTCGCTGGTGGTTCCGCCCGTGCTGGGCTATTTCGCCGGTCGCTGGCTGGATGGACGCTTTGGCACCGACCCCATCCTGTCGATGGTGGGGTTGATTGTGGGCATCATATTGGGCTTTGTGGAGATGATACAGGTTCTGAAGCAGATCGAGCGCGAAGAGCGTAAAGAGCGATAACGGATGCAGGAACTGCGGGTTGCCTACAGAAGCATAATGTGGATGTCCGCCATTGGTGGGTATCTGTTGTTACACTACCGGCAATGGCTGGCGGGCGGAGGCTATTTAGCAGGCGCGGCGTTTGCTTTGCTCGCGCTGTGGAGCCTGCAGAACGTGGCGAGCATGTTGAGCGCGAACGTCGCCAGCCCGCGCCGCTGGTGGTGGAAGAGCGCCCTGTGGCGATATCCGCTGATGCTGTTGGTGCTGTGGGTGGTGTCCAGACAGCCGATACCGTTTGTGGTGGGTTTTGCGGCTGGGGTGACACTCCTTCCGCTGTCGGTTGGGGTGCTGGCGGTGGCTCGCCGGTGGCGCAGACCGGAGTGGCTGAGTGCGCGCTACTGGGCGCCCAAAACGGTTCGTAAATCGCGGGAGTTCTGAAGGAGGTCATCGGAAGGGAAGTTGGAAGGTCATCATGCCAGTCCGTGGCTGTTTGTAGCGAACGCGGGGTTTGTAGCGGTGCTTCTCCTGCTGGCGGCGATTGCAGGCACGCGACGCATGGAGAAGATTCCGCGAAGATTCTGGCAGAACGTGGCGGAGCAGACGGTGGAGTCGTTCCGCTATTTTGCGGTTAACGTCATCGGTCATGGTGGCGAGAAGCACGCGCCTTTTCTGGGCACGCTGTTCGTCTTTATTCTAGCGTCCAATCTGATCAGTCTGGTTCCGATTTTCAACATCGCGGCGCCCACAGCCACCCTGAACACAACGATTGCGCTGGCACTGGTGACCTTCTTCTATGTACAGTGGCAGGGCATTCAGGCAAACGGCTTCGTGGGGTATCTCAAGCACTTCACGATGGGCACGCACTGGGCGCTGTGGCCGCTCATGGTACCGCTGGAGATTATCAGCGAACTGGCGAAGCCGCTCTCACTGGCGATTCGTCTGTACGGCAACATGTACGGCAAGGAGCAGGTGATTATCGTGCTGGTGGGGCTGGCGGCGTCACTGTTGCCGATATGGCTTCCGATACCTTTCCAGTTCCCGATACTGGTGTTCGGTGTGTTCGTAGGGTTCGTGCAGGCGCTGGTGTTCACCCTGCTGGCAGGTATCTACATCGCGCTGATGACACAGCACGATGAGGAACACGCAGAACACGCACATTAACCGTTCGGCAGTAAGCGCGGCGCACCGCGCCGCTGAGATAAAAATCTGAACGACAAAAAGGAGGAAGAGCGTGGGTCTGTATCTTTTCGGACTGGCACTGGCGGTCGGTTTCGGCTTGCCGGTAGCGGTACTATCCGCAGCAATCGGGCAGGGGCGCGCAGCTGCTGCGGCGCTGGAGGGCATGGCTCGCCAGCCGGAGGCGGCGGGAAGCATCCGCACCTCCATGATTATCGCCCTGGCGTTCATCGAGTCGCTGGTCATCTATGCCCTGTTGATCTTCTTCTTGCTTCAGGGCAAGTTGCCCGGCATCGAGCAGCTCGCGCAGCTACCCAAGTAGGTCAGGCGGGGGTGCGAGAGCACCCCGCTTCTGTGCGTACCTTAATGGATAGCGAGGCGTGGAGATAAACAATGGGCGAAATCATGCATCAACTGGGCATCGAGCCAGCCACCATCGTCGTGGAGATGGTGGGGTTTGTGCTGTTGCTGTTACTGCTCAAACGGTTCCTGTGGGGACCGGTCACGGAGTATCTGGAACAGCGCAGACAGGACATCGCCAACACCTATGAAAAGGTCGAGCAAACTCGCCAGGAGATGGAACGCCTGCGTAGTGAGTATGAACAGCGGCTCGCCAACATCGAGGCGGAGGCACGTGCGCAGATTCAGCAGGCGGTGAAAGAGGCACAACAGGTGCGCGAGCAGATACTGGCGGAGGCGCGACAGCAGGCGGAAAAGATGGTGCGCGATGCCGAAGAGACCATTCGCTATGAGCGTCAGAAGGCTCTGGCGGAGATGCGAGCGCAGGTGGTCGAACTGACCCTGCTGGCAACCGGGCGGATCCTGCAGGAGAGCGTAGACGACGCCCGGCATCGCAAGATGGTGGAAGACTTTATTAATCAGGTGGCGACCGAGGCATGAGGCTGGAACGGGTAGCACGACGCTATGCGCGCGCGTTGTTCAATGCCGCCCTGCACGCTCAGGTGGTACAGGCGGTGGACGAGGCGCTTCAGCAACTGCTGAACACACTGCAGGAGAATCAGCCGCTGCGTGCTCTTCTGCTGAACCCGCTGATTCCGCGCGAACGCAAGCGGCAGCTGGTTCAGGAAGCCATCGGTCGCCAGACGCATCCACTGGTCGCCTCTCTACTGGGCGTGCTGGTAGATAAACGGCGCGAGCCTATCCTGCCCGAGGTGGTACACGAGTTTGCACGCCTTCGGGACGAGCATCTTGGCGTCGTGCGCGTGCAGGCGACCACGGCTTATCCGCTGGACGACGAACAGCGACAGGCGCTGATACGCAGTCTGGAACAACGGACGGGCAAAACCGTCCTGCTGGACCTGCAGACCGACCCGTCGCTGATTGGCGGCATCGTGGTGCGCATCGGCGACACCATTATCGACGGCAGTGTGCGCGGACAACTGCTCAGACTGAAGCAATATTTGCTAAACGCTTAGGAACGAGGAGGCTGGAGCCTTGGCTATACGACCGGAAGAGATTACCTCTATTCTGGAGAGAGAGCTGGAACAGTACCAGCGCGGTTATGAAGAGGTGGGTATCGGCACTGTCCTGCAGGTGGGCGATGGTATCGCCCGCGTGTACGGTCTGCAGGACGTGATGGTGAGCGAGCTCGTCGAGTTCCCCGACGGCACAATGGGTATGGCGTTGAACCTAGAGGAGGATAACGTCGGCGTCATCGTTCTGGGTAGCGACGAGAATATCAAGGAAGGCGATACCGTCAGGCGCACGGGGCGCATCCTTTCGGTGCCAGTGGGCAAGCCCCTGCTGGGGCGGGTGGTCAACCCTCTCGGTCAGCCGCTGGACGAGAAAGGCGCCATCGTGGCTGAAGACTATCGCCTGCTGGAGATTAAGGCGCCCGGCGTGGTGCATCGCCAGCCGGTGAAGGAGCCTCTGCAGACGGGAATCAAAGCCATCGACAGCATGATACCCATTGGGCGAGGACAGCGCGAGCTTATCATCGGCGACCGACAGACGGGAAAAACCGCCATCGCCATCGATACCATCATCAATCAGAAATACACCCACCAGACCGATTCGCCCGTGTACTGCATCTACGTGGCAATCGGACAGAAGCTGAGCACCATCGCGCGCGTGGTGAAGACGCTGGAAGATTACGGGGCGATGGAGTACACCACCGTGGTGGTGGCGAGCGCGTCCGACCCCGCCCCCATGCAGTACATCGCTCCCTACGCGGGATGCACGATGGGCGAGTACTTCCGGGACAACGGCATGCACGCACTGGTGGTATACGATGACCTGTCCAAGCACGCGCAGGCATACCGGCAGGTGTCGCTGTTACTGCGCCGACCGCCGGGGCGCGAGGCTTACCCGGGCGACGTGTTCTACCTTCACTCGCGTCTGCTGGAACGCGCAGCAAAGCTCTCGGATGAGAAAGGGGGCGGTTCGCTGACGGCTCTGCCCATCATCGAAACGCAGGCGGGCGACGTCTCTGCCTACATCCCCACCAACGTCATCTCCATCACCGACGGGCAGATTTATCTGGAGAGCGACCTGTTCTTCGCGGGCATTCGCCCCGCCATGAACGTGGGTATCTCCGTGTCGCGCGTCGGCGGCAATGCGCAGATTAAGGCGATGAAGCAGGTGGCGGGCAGGCTGAAGCTGGACCTCGCGCAGTATCGCGAAGTGCAGGCGTTTGCGCAGTTCAGCTCCGACCTGGACCGCGTCACGCAGCAGCAGCTGGCACGCGGACAGCGCATGGTGGAACTGCTCAAACAGCCGCAGTACCAGCCGATGCCGGTGGAAGACCAGATTATCGTCATCTTCGCGGGCACGGGTGGCTATCTGGACGACATCCCGGTCAGCGCGGTACAGCGATTTGAGAAGGAGTTCCTCGCCTTCGTGCACGACAAGTACCCGGAGGTTCCCGAGCACATCCGCCGCGAGAAGGAGATCGACGAGGTGACGCAGTCCGCGCTGGAGAAGGCGGTCAAAGAGTTCAAGGCACAGTTCAAGGCGTAAGCAATGGCAACACTGAGGCAGATACGACAGCGCATTCGCATCGCGCGCAACATCCAGCAGATCACCCGCGCGATGAAGATGATCGCGGCGGCGCGATTGAAGCGGGCGCAGGACCGCGTCATGGCTGCACGCCCCTACTCCGAGAAGATGCAAACACTCATCGGCACGCTGGCGCTGGCGAGCGGGAGCGTGGAACATCCCCTCCTGCAGGTGCGTGAACAGGTGCGCCATATCGGCGTCCTGCTGATTACCGCCGACCGCGGGCTGTGCGGCAGCTACAACACCAACATCATCCGCCGATGCATGGAGTTCGCTCAGCAGTATGAGCAGGACCAGATACGCCTGCTGACAGTGGGCAAAAAGGGGATGCAGTTTATGACGAGGCGCGGGTATCCCTCCGTCCAGCACTACACCATTCCCCTGTCGGGTCCCACCGTGTCGCACGCGCAGGAGATTGCCCGCACCGCGCAGGAGATGTTCCTCTCCGAGCAGGTGGATGAGTTCTACGTGGTGTTCAGCCGGTTCCGCAGCGCGCTGGTGCAAATCCCGACGGTTCAGCGTCTGTTGCCGGTGGAGCAGGTGGCGGTGGAAGATGGTCGGGTGGAACATCTGGAGTTTATCTTCGAACCCTCCTCCGAGGAGCTGCTGCGGCGGTTACTGCCCCGCTACGTGTTCAACATGGTGTATCAGGCGCTGCTGGAATCCACCGCCAGCGAGCACGGCGCACGCATGACCGCGATGTCCTCCGCAACCGACAATGCGGGTAAAATGATATCGACACTCACACTCAACCTGAACCGCGCCCGACAGGCAGCGATTACTAAAGAGATCCTGGAAGTGGTGTCGGGAGCAGAGGCGCTGAAAGAGAGCATGTAACTGCGCGCACCGCAAGGAGGTGGTTATCCGATGCGTGTCCTGCGCTGGACGGTTGCCCTCGTGGGCGTATGGGCTGTGGGATTGATGCTGTGGACGCCAGCACAACAGCCTCCCGCATCGCGCATGGAGGCGGTGCTGGTCGGAAGCCAAGCGGTCATTGTGGCGCCGCGGCAGATGGTTGCTCCGCCGCAGGTGGAATACGCCGAGTGGTCACCCAGCGGACGCTATCTGGTAGTGGTCGCCGTGCAATCGCGCTGGCGGAGCTGGCAGTCCCCACCGGAAGAGCTGGGCTGGGTGGCGTACGTCTGGGACAACACGCGCCAGCAGACGAAACAGGTGGCGAAGGGCAATCCGGGCGACGAACTGGATTCGTTCCACTGGCTACCCCGAAGCGAGACCGCCGTTGCCCTGCTGCGCCAGCGTGTTGGTGGGGCGGATGAAGAACGGTTTCGCTGGGTGCTGGTGGTGTTGAACGCGGCGCAGGGAAGCCTGAAAACAGTGGCGGTTGTGCCTGAGGGAACAGCGGTCCGGTACAACCCTAACGCGCCGATGGCTCTGCTGGTTGACGGTGAAACAGTTCGGGTGGTGCGGACGGATGGTACGGTGAGTGCCCCGTTGCCGTTGCCTGAGGAGGCTGTTCGCGCGCTGAATATGGGTCACCTTCGGTGGTCGCGTGACGGGTGGCAGGCGTTCTGGCAGTCAACGCCAGGAGGCGAGTGGCATGTGCTGGACCTGAGAACGGGCGCGATAGCACCAGCATCTGCTCCGCCCGAGAGGAGTGAGCCAGTGGATGAACAGCCAAAGTCTGCCCTGAGCGTTCGCGTGATGGCACAGTCGGTTGGAGCGGGCGACTACCGGGCGTCTACGAAGGCGCTGTGGCTGGAGGGCGAAAAGAGCCGGGCGCTGGTATGCGCGGACGTGGAGTCTGCCCAGCTTTCGCCCCGCGGGGATGCTGTGTTCTATGTGTCGCAGGGTGCGGGCTTTGTGGCGCCGCTGATGCGTGTGCCCCGTGAGGCGTACGAGCAGGCGCGTCGTGAAGCGATCCGGCAGACCATCATGTCCAACGCCAAACAGATTGGGCTGGCGCTGATGATGTACGTCCAGGACTATGATGAGACCTTCCCGCCCGCAAGTGGCGTGGATGTTCAGGCGGTGCTCATGCCGTACTTGAAGAACGAAGGGATTTTCAACTTTCCAGGCACAACCTTCGTGTATCTATTGGATGCCCAGAGATTGCAGAGCGTCGACCGCCCGGCGGAGACGATGGTCGCCTATATTCAGGCGCCCGGAGGTAGAGCGGTCATCTGGGCAGATGGGCACGTGACGTGGCAGGACGAGCAAGGCAGGGAATGACAATGGCGGTATCCGCACCGAAACAGACCCATACGATACAAGACCTGTGGGAGTTGTCCCACAGGGAGGATAAACATTTGGAACTGGTAGAGGGGGAACTGGTGGAGTTGGCGCCCGCAAGCGACGAGCACGGCTATGTAACAAGCCAGATAGCCTTTCTGGTCACGCAGTTCGTCAGGGAACATGGTTTGGGTTACACCTTTGCCGCGGAGACGGGTTTTGTGTTACGTGAGGAGCCAGCAACCGTGCGCGCACCCGACCTTGCCTATGTCTCCCGTGAACGGGCGCCGCAGAGCTGGTCGCGCCAGTTCGCCCGCTTCGTGCCCGACCTGGTGGCAGAGGTGGTATCGCCCGCAGATACCTACTCGGATGTCATGCGCAAGGTGGAGGACTGGTTGAACGCCGGGGTCAAAGCGGTGTGGGTGATAGACCCGATGACCCGCCAGGTGAGCGTGTATCGTTCGGGGCAGGTGCGCATTCTGGGAGAGGAAGAGGTGCTTACTGGGGAGGATGTTCTGCCCGGCTTTGAGTGCAAGGTTTCGGAGATATTTGCGCGGTGAAGGCGGGATGAGCGATGGCGGTATCCGCACCGAAAAAGACCCATACGATACAAGACCTGTGGGAGTTGTCTCACAGTACGGGTAAGCGATACGAGCTGGTCAAAGGGGAGTTAAGGGAGTTGACACCAACAGGGTGGGAGCACGGGCGGATTTGTGCTCGTTTAGCCCGTTTGCTGGACGTTTACGCCAGCACGCGGGGGACAGGAGTGGTGTTAGGGGCAGAGACGGGCTGTATTCTGCAGACGGAGCCGGAGCCAACGGTGCGGGCAGCGGATGTGGCGTTTGTGCGCAAGGACCGGTTGCCCGAAGGGGTAGTTCCCGAGCAGTTCGGCGCGATTGTTCCAGACCTGGTGGTAGAGGTCATTTCGCCGTCGGACAGGTACGCGGCGCTGGCGGAGAAAATCGGTGACTGGCTGCGCGCGGGGGTGCAGATGGTGTGGGTGGTGGACCCCGTCGACCGACGGGTGATTGTGCATCGCGCACATCAGCCTCTTCAGGTACTCGGCGAGGAGGACACTCTTTCCGGCGAAGAGATATTGCCCGGTTTTTCGTGCAGAGTATCGGAGATATTTGCGCTGTAAAGGCGGCATGAGCGATGGCGGTATCCGCACCGAACAAGGGTTACACGGTGGAAGAGCTGTGGGAGCTGTCCCACAGGGAAGGCAAGCGCTATGAGCTGGTGAAGGGGGAACTGGTAGAGTTGGCGCCTGCGCGTGATGAGCATGGTTACGTGGCGGGCAGGTTGCTGGGCAAGGTTGTTCAGTACGTCGAAAGCGCCCGTCTGGGATATATCTTTGCCGCGGAGACGGGTTTTGTGTTACGTGAGGAGCCAGCAACCGTGCGCGCACCCGACCTTGCCTATGTCTCCCGTGAACGGGCGCCGCAGAGCTGGTCGCGCCAGTTCGCCCGCTTCGTGCCCGACCTGGTGGCAGAGGTGGTATCGCCCGCAGATACCTACTCGGATGTCATGCGCAAGGTGGAGGACTGGTTGAACGCCGGGGTCAAAGCGGTGTGGGTGATAGACCCGATGACCCGCCAGGTGAGCGTGTATCGTTCGGGGCAGGTGCGCATTCTGGGAGAGGAAGAGGTGCTTACTGGGGAGGATGTTCTGCCCGGCTTTGAGTGCAAAGTGTCTGAGATTTTTGACGTATTGCGTCAGCAGTGATGCTTGTGAAATCTTCGCAAATACGCGAACAACAGGAGGTTAGTGAATATCGATGGCTATAGGTCAGGTTGCTCAGGTGATGGGTCCGGTGGTAGACGCTCGCTTCCCGGCGGGAGAGCTGCCGGCAATCCTGAACGCGGTCACCATTGATGACCCGGAGCGAGGCATCCATCTGGTGTGCGAGGTCGCTCAGCATCTCGGCGATGATATGGTGCGTTGCATTGCACTGGACTCGACCGATGGGCTGGTACGTGGGATGCCCGTCGTGGATACAGGCGGTCCGATTACCGTACCGGTGGGACCCGAGACGCTTGGCCGGGTGTTCAACCTGCTGGGCGAGCCGATCGACGAGCGCGGACTGGTGAACGCCCAGAAGCGGATGCCCATTCATCGCCCTGCTCCGCCCTTCCCGGAGCAGTCCACCACCACCGAGATCCTGGAGACAGGTCTGAAGGTGATTGACCTTCTCACACCGTTCAACAAGGGTGGTAAGATTGGGCTGTTCGGCGGCGCCGGGCTGGGCAAGACGGTGTTGATACAGGAGCTCATTCGCAACATTGCGACCGAACATGGCGGCGTGTCGGTATTTGCTGGGGTGGGCGAGCGCACGCGCGAGGGCAACGACCTGTGGCTGGAGATGAACCACTCGGGCGTTATCAACAAGACGTGCATGGTGTTCGGGCAGATGAACGAGCCGCCGGGCGCACGTCTGCGCGTGGGGCTGAGTGCGCTGACGATGGCGGAATACTTCCGCGATGAGCAGGGGCAGGACGTGCTGGTGTTCATCGACAACATCTTCCGCTTCGTGCAAGCGGGTTCGGAAGTATCCGCTCTGCTGGGACGCATCCCCAGCGCGGTAGGTTACCAGCCGACGCTCGCCACCGAGATGGGCGCCCTGCAGGAACGTATCACCTCCACCAGGCGTGGTTCCATTACCTCGGTGCAGGCTATCTACGTGCCTGCCGACGACCCAACCGACCCTGCGCCTGCTACCACCTTCTCGCACCTGGACGCCTATGTGTATCTGGAAAGGCGCATTGCCGAGAAGGGCATCTATCCCGCGGTGGACCCGTTGGCGTCCATGTCGCGCAACCTGGACCCGAACATCGTGGGGCAGGAGCACTACGAGGTCGCCCGGGCGGTACAGGCGATTCTTCAGCGCTACAAGGAACTGCAGGACATTATCGCCATTCTGGGCATCGACGAGCTGTCGGACGAGGATAAACTGCTGGTGGCGCGTGCCCGCAAGATCGAACGGTTCCTCTCCCAGCCGTTCTTCGTGGCGGAGCAGTTCACAGGCAATCCGGGCAAATACGTGTCCATCGCCGACACGGTGCGCTCCTTCAAGGAGATTGTGGAAGGCAAGCACGACGACCTGCCAGAGCAGGCGTTCTATATGGTGGGCACGATTGAAGACGCTGTGGAGAAGGCACAGCGACTGCTGGCTCAGGTATAAGGGGAGCAGGCCATGGCGAAGAGTTTCCATCTGGAGGTCGTTACGCCCGACCGCTCCTTGCTGTCGGAGGAGGTGGTCAGTCTCGTTGCGCCGGGCGTGCAGGGATACCTGGGCGTGCTGGCGAACCACGCGCCGCTGGTCACCGAACTGGGTATCGGCGTTCTGCGCATCCGCTATCCTGATGACACCGAAGAGCACGTGGCGATAGAAGGGGGCTTTATGGAGGTCGCCCACAACAGGGTGCTGATCCTGGCGGATGCGGCCGAACGCCCGCAGGATATCGATATTCAGCGTGCCAGAGAGGCGCTCCTTCGCGCCCGCCAGCGGCTGAACGACCCCACCATGGACCACGAGCGCGCGCGTGCTGCGCTGGAACGAGCCATCAACCGCCTGCGAGTGGCAGGGGTGGAACTGAGCAAAGCGCTGGAAGAGGATTGAGCAGGCGGTTCCTTTCGAAAGGAGTTAGCCCTCACCATCGGCTCGACGGTGAGGGCTTTGTGTTCGGTGATTAGCTAGGGACAACCCATCTGGGCGCGGTCGCTGGTGTAGGGGTAACCAGGCTCGGGTGCGCCGAAGTCCGCTGTGGTAATACTGCGTAGCTGGCGCCATTTGACGTGGCCGTCCACAAACGTTGCGTTCAAGCCGTCATTGTGCGGCGAGCGCAGACGGTCAAACAGCGAGCATCCTCGTTCGATGCCCCAGTCCCACAGCCACACATTGTTCGACTCGGCAATGATGATGGTTCCCGCAGCACCTCGCGGCGAGGCATCGCCGATGCGCTCCAGCGTCTTCTGGCTCTCGCCCCAGCTGGTGCAGTAGTAGTCGTAACTCATACCCACCGTGGGGTTCCAGACCAGCTGCCCATAGGAGACGTGCTCGCCAGTGCTTGGGCACAGGTAGATGTCAGCGTTCTTGATGTACGGGTAGTACGCGCTGAGCGCCTGCCACACCCACTCATTCTGATAGGTGGGTAGAGCGGGCACCTGGGGGTTGCAGAAGTAGGTGCTGATTGCCTGAACCTTGCCATCATAGTCCGAAGCATACATCAGCATCCCCATGCCCAGCTGTTTCATGTTACTCAGGCATGCTGTTGCGCGTGCCTTCTCGCGAGCTTTGGCGAACACAGGGAACAGAATCGCTGCCAGTATCGCGATTATCGCGATAACCACGAGCAGCTCGATCAGGGTGAACCCTTTACGGAAGAACGGATGTTTCATCTCACAGACCTCCTGTTACAAGCGTTGGGATGTTAGCGTGACATGCCCCCGATGTCACTGGGGGGAAATCCTCCACTGCCAGCAGGCATTCCGGCTGGCGGCGTGGGCGAGGCAGGCACGCGGGCGCCCGGCACCGCGGCAGCCGGCACCAGACCACGCGACACTGCCTGTTCGAACACTTTTCGCTCCTCTGGGGTCATCTGCTGAACGTTGCCCCCGGTGCGCTTCAGTATCTCCATCGCCTGTTTGCTCAGCTGTCCTGCTTCATCCTGCTTTTTACCTCCTGCGCGGTACCACCAGCCAAAAAGGGCAGCGATCACTATCACAACCACAAGGATGATCAGGACAGCCGTTTGCCTGGGAATCTCCCTCTGCATGATGAGTCACCCTCCTGCTTCTAATCATAGTGCAAGCGACAATCTACTGTCAACAGGGAAAAATACCATATTCCGGGAGGAAAACCCTGCCGCCGAAGGACGCAACAGAACACCGGGTTCACTACCGCTTCCATCCTTCATAGGCGGGCATGTGGCATGAGGTGGAGTGGAGCCTGTGAGGCGGGCTTGGCGGTTTCAATCCCTTATAGGTAGGCTTGTTAC
>CAZOGB010000065.1:0-19781 GCA_964579145.1 uncultured bacterium
CTTCTCGCGGTCAACCACATCACACGGGATGGGCGCGACCTTCGGCACCTGTTCGCCGCGCAGGTATTTCGCCACCATCTCCACCACCGTGCTACCGATTTTACGCGGGAACTGCACGGCATCCGCCTTCAGGGGGCTACCGCGCAGGATTTCGCGCCGCGCCTCGGGGTCGCCATCGTAGCCCACAATCACCACGTTCGTGCGCCCCATGCTCTCTACCGCCTTCAACGCGCCCAACGCGGTGCTGTCGTTGATGGCAAAGATGCCCGCAAGGTCGGGGTATTTCTGCAACATGGTTTCAGTGACCGCCATTGCCTTGTCGCGAACGCCGTCGCCGGGCGGGCGGTCCACCACCTGAATGCCCGGATACTTGCTGATGGCTTCCATAAAGCCTTTCGTGCGGTCCTGCACGCTGGTGACCACCGGGTGGTCGATAATCACCACCTTGCCCTTGCCACCCAGCAGCTTTGCCAGATACTCTCCGGCGAGCCTGCCTCCCTGCACGTTGTCGGAAGCGACATGGCACACCACATCGCCACCCTGCGCGGCGATGTCGGCGGTGAACACGGGCACTTTCGCTTCGTTCGCTTTCTTCACCGCGCCCGCGATGCCCGCCGAGTCCACAGGACAGATAATCAGCGCGTCCACGCCGCCCGTCAGGAAGTTCTCCACCTGCGCGGTCTGGTCAGCCAGATTGAACTCCGCGCTCTGAATCAGCAGTTCAATGCCCTCTTTCTGGGCGGTTTCGCGCATGGCGGCTTCCAGTTCCTGATAGAATGGATGCTGTTTGGTCAGCAGGGTCACGCCTACCTTCCAGCGTTTGCCTTCTGTCGTCTGGGTAGTGGTGCTCTGCTGTTTGGCGCATCCCGACAGCAGAACCAACCCCGTCAGCACGAGCCACACTCTTCTCACCGCGTTATCCCTCCTTCGTTCTGGGCGCGATTTTGATGCCAGCCCAGCCCTCAATCAGCTTCACCACCGCAGTATGGTCCACGTCGCCGCCAATCTGCCGTTTCGCCATCTCGAACATCTCGGCGGCTAACTGCATCAGCGGCGTGGGCACATACACCTCGCGGGCAATGGAGACGGCAATACGGGTGTCTTTCGCCAGAAGCGCAAGGCTGAAGGTGTTGGGGAAGGCGCGGGTCAGCACACGCTCCGGGAAGTGCACCTCGCTGGCGAACGACCGCCCGGAGCTCACATTAATGACCTCCAGCGCGATGGCGGGGTCCACTCCCTGCTTCGCCAGCGCAACCAGTCCCTCCGCCGTGGCCAGCAGATGCACCGCCAATAGCATATTGTTGATGGCTTTGACGGCGTGCCCGGCGCCCACATCGCCCACGTGAAACACCTTGCCCGCAAACGCCTCAATGACGGGCAACGCACGCCGGAAGGTCTCCTCGCTCCCGCCGATCATCACGGTCAATGTTCCCGCCTCTGCGCCTGCCCTGCCGCCTGAGACCGGCGCGTCCAGAAAGTCACAGCCCACTTCGTGCAGGCTCTGGGCGATGCGCCGGCTGTGATTGGGGTCGCCGCTGGTGCAGTCTATCCACACCGTTCCCGCCTTCAGCGCAGGAAGCACCTGTCGGACGGCCTCTTCCACTTCCACACTGGTAGGCAGGCAGGTGAAGATGAACTCCGCCTGAGCGGTCTCCTGAAGGTTCTGCACCGCCTGTGAGCCGTACTGCCGGGCGTGCTCCTGCGCCTTCGCAGCGGTGCGGTTCCAGACGATGGTCTCGAAGCGTCTGGCAAGATGTCCCGCCATCGGGTAGCCCATCATGCCCAGTCCGATGAACGCCACTCGGTTCGCCATGTTTACTCCTTTTCCTCCGTTTCAGGCATCGGTCTTCGAATGCTAATCTGCGCGCTCCATTGCAGATTCGGCGCAAGCGCCATACTCAACGTGTAGGTGCTGACGTAAAAGCCCTGAATCCGATAGCCGGGTTCGACCGTCCCCTCGGCAAACATGCGCGCGGCTGTTTCCCGCGCAGCCTGCAGGTTATTGTTCTCAAACCAGACGCGCTCGGATATCAGTTCGTAATTCTCCCCCTGCCGATATTGCATCTGCAGGGCGGCAGCTGGAAGCGAGCGGTCCCGTGCGCCACGTTCCAGAGACGCCGACCTGCCTGCTAGGCGCGGGAACAAGCTTTGCCCTACGTAATCCCACAGCAGTGCCTGCTGTTGCGGGGTGAGCATCTCGAGAGGCAGGAAGCCGTTTCGCAGTAACTGCGCTCGCTGTCCCGCGTTTAACCCCGCCCACAAACGGAAGAAACGGTATCCTTCCAGCGGGTTGGGGTCAAAGCGAAGGGTATACGGACGTATCCACATGCGCAGTTCGTGCAGGGTGTTCATGGTGGAGGCGACCGAAACATAATCGTCCAGGGTGAGCTGCTGGCCCTTCTCCGCCTTCGCCTCCAGAGCACGTACCCTCTGTTCGGGCAGCTCCGTGCGTCGCAGGAGCCAGTATCCATAGTGTTTGATCAGCAGGTAATCTCCCTCCACGCGCCACCAGCCCGAAGGTCGAGAAGACATGTCCGTGGCAAACATTGTCTTAAGCCATTCCCCTACCGACTTCGCGCCTGCAGGGTTAACGGTTGATGGCGCCCAGCTGCATCGGTAGGCGTCTGCAATCACCTGCACCCCTTCGCCTCCCCCTTTCACCAGCTCCTCCAGCCTATCCGCCAGAGTTACAGGCTTAAATGCTGAAAGGGCCCCGATGGTCTGAATGTAGGAGATGTGCAAAGTCGACGGCAGGCGCAGAGGTGTTTTCAACAGAGAGATTTTCCCCAGCTCCGCTTCCTGCGTCTGCCAGCCTCTCCAATGGTTCAGCAGAGGGTGTTCTTGCTCTTGCGTCAGCATTGCGCCAGGTCCAATAAAGCCAGGGTCGGAAAGAGCCCCGCCGGGAGTAATCCGCCACATTGCCACACGCAAACCTGATAGCGGAGCATACTGTACCGCAACAATGACGCCCGTGGTCGAAGCGTTGCGTTCCCTCTCGGAGCGAAGGTACTGTTGAGTGAACTCGTCATCCGGCGAGAGGACCGGCGTCACGCTCTCTCGAGCCCACTGTACCGCCTCGGGAGGCAGTCGCCACGCGCCCGGCAGGTCCAGCGTGCTGGCAATAAAGGTCTGCCCCTGCCAGAACGCCTTCCAGTGCTCCTGACGGAACTGTCGGAAGAGCCATCCCGCCAGGTAATCTGAGAGCCGGGGAGGCATGGCACCCGGATGGAGCAGGGGCACTGAGCTGGGGGCGATGGGTATCTCGTTGCCCTCCGGCGTCCGTATTCGAGGTCCGCCCTGGCTGAATATCTGCTTGCGTGCCTCTTCGGTCTCTCTCATCCACTGCAGGTAGTCTCTGCCGGCATCCTTCATCAACCGTCCTTCGATATACTGCTGGGTCTCCCTGCGCGCCTGCTCCAGCTCCAGCGCCAGCAGTTCCTCTTCCCACCTCTGCGCCTGTGCCATCTGCGACAGGCTGTAGCCCTCTTTCGTTTTGCGCCATTCGCCCATCATCAGCGTGGCGATATGGTTCAGCACCTCTACCGCCGGCTTCTCCCGAACGAACACGGTGAGTTTGTCGTTTGCCAGCTCGCGCCCGCAGGTCAGGTTCACCCCCGTCTGCTTACCGATTGCACGCAGAAGGTCGGGGAGCAGAATCATCTTCTGCTGAACGGTGACTAGCTGACGCAGGCGCTGGTCCTGATCTAACGGGTTCTCCTCTGCCCACACTGCGCCCAGGGCGAGCAGAAGAAGAGCGGTTACCAGCCACCTGCGCATCTCCATCACTCCTCCAGTTGCATATAATACCGCTCCACCGTCTCGTAGTCTACGGTGTGGTCGGGCATCATGCCAAGGCGTTCATACAGGCTTCGTCGGGCGCGCATATCCGCGAGCAGTATGGCGCGGGCGTGCTTTGCCACCTCCTCGGCGACCTCCATCGGCACGACCACCACGCCGTCGTCGTCGGCGCCCACGATGTCGCCCGGGCGCACCTGCACCCCTCCGCAGGCGATTTTGGTCTGCACCTCCGCCACCTCTATCCGCCCGGGGATAATGGTGCGTCCCCGCGCCCGGCAGCAGATAGGCGTGCGCTGAAGGGTGATCTCGTAGGTATCGCGAGCGTAGCCGTCGGTAATGATGCCCACCGCGCCCGCCGCGACCGCGCCCAGACTGTTGGCAGAACCCCAGAAGCCCACCTCCTTGCTCCCGCCTGTGTCGGTCACTATCACGTGCCCGGGCTGGATGAGGTGTTCGAAGCCGATGTGTCCCACCTCTTTGAACCAGATGCCGTGCGCGTTCACAATCTCTTCGGTAGTGTTCAGCTTCCACATGGGGCGGTTGGCAGGCACACAGCGCACCGTCAGCGCAACGCCCCAGAAGCGCATTCCACTCCACAGCGGGCGTATCTCCGGCGACATCAGCGTCAGGTCAAAGTAGCCGATGCCGTCCAGCGCGTCGCACACGTCCACCACGCGCAGGTATTTGTACAGTTTGCACAGTGCGAAAGAGTCGGTTTCAGCCATCGTTCTGCTCCTTCCTATTTGGACCAGATTGCTGGACCCGGCGCCGGGAGGCGGGCTGTAGCGGTGCACAGCAATGTCGCCGGTGCCTTTCAGCACCTCTCCTTCTGGCACGCGCTTGCCACCGTCGTCTTTGCCGTCCACGCCGACGGAATAGAGTAGGAAGCCGTTCCTGCCTACCCGATAGATGAAACCCGCGCCCGTGAACGGGTCGACGTTCAAATCGGCGACACCAGCCTCCGCCAGTGTTGCGGGATAGCGTCCGTGCCGCAGGCGATAGGCACGCACCGCCGCCGAGCAGGCAATCACACGCAGACGCGCCATACTCACTACCGACCTGTCCGCATTCTTGGCGAACAGGATGGTGATATTCTGGTTCAGGGCGTGCGATGGCGTGCCGACCGGCTGCCGTTTCAGCAGGGGCTTTTGGGCTTTGGCGATGGCTTTATCGAACAGCCGATTCGCCTCTCGGGACGCGGAGCGCAGGTTCATCATTCGCACCAGATAGCGGGAAAACGGCAGGCGTGACGAGGACTGCCCCGGCGGCGCCGTCACGAACACATGCGGACTGCCCCTGTACATGGCATCGTACATGGCGAGGATGAACCGTTTCTCGCCCTCCAGCGCCTTCCAGAAGGGCACATGCACCCTCTCCCACTCGCGCACTACCTGTACCAGGCGGTCACACTCGCCAGCGGACAGTCTGTCAACCCCTCCTGCGAAGGATGCAACGCCGATAGCAATCATCGCCTCTCCCACCAGGGAGGAGATGAACGGCGCACCACTTCGGATGCCTTCCGCCAGCAACAGCACCGTGCGCAGGTCATCTATCGCCCTTGCGTGGTCGCCCTCCCGAAATGCCAGGCGGATGTCGGCGGATTCCACCCGCGCCCACGTGCGAAACGCGCTCGCCGTCGCGGTAACAGCCCGAACGTCATCCGCGTTCGTCGCCACCGATGGCTTGCTTAAATGCCTGCGATACTCTCGTCGGATGGGCGCGTACAGCGCGACGTACTGACGCAGAGCAAGGAGGTTCGTCTGGGGACTCGTCGCGGACTGAGAGATTTGCGCCAGATTGGGGGTGCTTGCTTCCAGCTGGCGCGTCTTTTCCACCAGCTGCAGGTAGGCGGTGTAGGCGTTATCGGGTGGAGCCGAGGGCGCAGGCGGGATGGGCACATCGGGCGGAGCGGTCCAGTACAGGTAGATGGTCGCCCCCGCCATCAGCATGATGAGGACAAACGCACCGCACCCGATGAGCACGTTCCTGCGCATGTGCATACCTGTCGTTCCCGCAAACAGGTGTCCCACCTCCGGATTACCACACGGCGACGGAAACATCGTACCGTTTATTGCTATTCCCCCGTCCTGTTACCTTCTCCTGCCCTGCCTGCGAGCATAGGCTTGGCGGGGTTCTCTAAACCGCGAAAGGACTGCGAAGCCCGTCGGGGAGAGCGTCTTCGCGCACAGGGAGCCACGAACGGTACACAGTGCCCATCACGCCCGCGCTGGCGAAGTCGCACAAACGCAAGGCGCGCCCATCGCTGCCGGCAAAGCGCAGAAGATAGAGCGGGCGGAAAGGCTCCGTTTTCTGCTCGTCCACATAGCGCAGGTTCGTCAGGCTGAGCGCAGGCACATCATGGGGGTCTATGGCGTTGAACCGCTGGTCGTATGCGAGCAGAACGGGACCCCGGTACAGCGAGACCTTTCCTGCCTGTTCGCGCTCGCCCAGCCAGGCGTGCAGGCTGAAATCAAAGCGAATGCGGATGGTGTCACCGCTGTGCCATGTACGCTGGAGGGGCAGATACGTTCCGGGTTGGACCTCCGGCACGCGCTCCCCGTTGAGCCACACCTCCGTGCGCTTTGACCATTGGGGAATGCGCAGGCGAAGAAGGAACTCTGTTGGGCGGTTTACCTCCACCCTGACCTCCACCTCAGGGCGACGCGGATAGCTGCCCTGTATGTTCAGCGACAGAGAGCTGCCGCGTTTCAGGGACAACTGTATTCTGCCCGCGCTGTAGTAGTTCAGGTTGACCCCTTCAGAGGTGCGCATCACTGTCCACTCGGAAAGCATTCCCAGCCCGCGCGGCGCGTTCACCGAACAGCAGTTCAGTTCGGGCGCTCCCTGATGCGCTTGGAACACAATATCATGAGCCGACGCCCGCCTGACTCCATCCATGGGCGTGTTGTATGTCCACCACCTGCCTGAAGGATGCTGAGCTCCCAGCACAGCGTTATATGTTGCCAGCTCCAGCTCGTCGGCAACGGTGGAGTCGCCCGTCAGGCGCAGGACGTCGATACACAATGCCATCCAGGCAATCACACAGCAGGTCTCTATGGCGCGGGTGTCATAGGGGTTGCCCACCGCCTGCTCCGCCGAGGAGAAGGCTCCGGTGTTGTGGCGGTCGGTTTTGCGGATACTGCGGTAGATATGCAGGACCGCCCTGCGATAACGCTCGTCGCCGGTGATGAAATACAGCTCGGCAATCGTCTGCACGTTGGGCAGGCTTTCCCAGCGCGGTTTCGGCGTCTGATAGAACTCCACGCCGCGCAGAGCGGTACGCACGTAATCGCCGGCGGGCGGCGTTTCCCATTCCCGCTCTATCTCACGCACCATCTGCAGATAACGCGCATTGCCCGTCGCCTTGTACAGCAGGCAGAGCGCATGGCTGATAGCCATGTTCATCTCCTCTGCGCCTGCGCTCAGCACGCGCGCTCCGGTATCCAGAAAACGCCGGCAAATCAGGTCGCCCGCTTTGCACGCTGTCTGCAGGGCGGCACCATCCCGCGTCTCCTGCCACCAGTAGAGCAGGCCCAGCATACAGTGGTAGTGTCCCCACAGGTCCCAGAGAGGACTCTGTCCGTCGTGCGTCCTGCCGGTCAGCCTCTCCGATTTCGGGTGGGGACCCAGGTAGCCGTCCGCATCCTGTACCGAGATGAGTTCCCTGGCAAACTGCTGGAGCAGAAGGCGCAGGCGACGGTCACGGGTGAGTCGGTAGCCCTGCACGGCGGAGATGAGATATTTGCCGGGGAACTCGCCCGCCCAGGGCACCAGCGCACGACGGGGCTGGCGGTCGCGGTCGCGGAACATCTGGAGCATCGCCGGGTTCGCGGTGGGCGCGGTCAACAGCCACCCTTCCAGATTCGCCCGCAGGCGTTCACCAATCCAGTCACCCAACTGAAAACGAGCGCCCTGCGGCGGTTCACAAACAGGAGTGGCAGGCATCGGCGTACCTCCAGGGCAGGGGTGATTTTACTTATAGATACGCTTTGCGGCGGATTGGCTCCTGCAAGCCGCGTTCAGGGTGTGTCTGATGCCGACGCCACAGGCAGGAAAGGGCGCCGCCGCTCCGAACAGTGGTGTACAGAGTGCATCATGACAGGAGGCTGAAGATGGGTCGGGGACTGGCGGCTCTGCTTCTGGTGTGCTGTACGCTCTGCATAGCGCAGAACCCCCTCACCAACGGCGGGTTTGAACTGCTGGATACGCAGGGCAGACCGGTAGACTGGGAACTGCTGGGCGAAACCGTCACGGTAACCACCGATGCGCACTCCGGCAGGTACGCCCTGCGCTTTGAACGGGGTGCTGGGCGCAACGTGCCACCCGAAATCGGCTTGAACCGCGACTGGCAACCCGACAGCGGACAACAGGGCAAAATGCTCGCCGAACGCAAAGGAGGCATTGTGTTCTGGTATAAACTGCTGTCTGCCTCTCCGGGCGCGTCGGTCAGCATTCAGGTTATCCCCATGAGCGCACGCCCCTTTGAGGACACCGGCTCCTCGCGCGCGATTTACCAGATACCACTTCGTCACGCGGGCGATGGACGGTGGCATCAGGGCAAGCTGGTGTACGACTTCACCGATAACCCGAAGGTAAGGTGGGTGCATGTGGGCGTGCGATTGACGGGCGGACCCGCCGAGCTGATTGTGGACGACATGGAGTATGTGACGCAGGTGGGCGCGGTGCTGCAGTTCGAAAAGATGCACTTCTATCCCGACCGGTCCACTCCGCATCGCGCAGGGATGTTCACTGTCAGTGTGACCAACACTGGCGATACGCCCGCCCGACCAGTGCAGGTGCAGATTCGTGCTCCTGATGGATGGCAGGTGGAACCTCTGCGCGTGCCGCAGGCGCGCGCTATCGCCCCGGGCGATGGGATAGTGTACCGATGGCAGGTGAAAGGCACGCTGAAACCCACCACCCTGCAATTGACCGCCACCGACGGCAGGGATACCGTGCAGGACGAGTTCGCGCTGTCGCCCCGTGTGGAGCTGGAGAGCGTGCTGGTGAAGCCCGCCATGGTGGCGCCCGGCGGGACGGCGGAGGTGGTTGCCACAGTGCATAACCGCGGGAGCGCGATAGCGGAGGGCGTTACGCTCTCGGCTCAGGTGGTTACAGAGCGCACGCTGACCCTGCTTTCGCCAGCCATACAGCGAGTGCCCGCCGTTGCGCCCGGCAGGAAGACGCAGGTACGCTGGGAGATACGCGCGGGCGGGTCGCTGGGCGAGTGGCAGGTGGTATGCCATCTGCCGGTGAAGGGATCGCCTACGCAAACGGCAAACGCTTCGCTGATTGTCACCAGCGCACTGCAGCGACCGGCGGAGCATGTGGCTGGCACGCTGTGGATACGCCGCGGCTCCGACCGAATCATCGGCGAACTGCGCGTCGGCAACCGGCTGATGGCTCGCCTGCCCCACTTAGGCAGTGTGGTGGTGCGCCTGCCCGACGGTTCGGTGCAAAGGCTGTTTCCTCGCTATGGGACACCTTTTTCCCGAGACCGATGGGGACCATGGACGCTCAGCGGGAGTGCACGCGACCGCGCCGGCGCACGCTGGACGTTCACCCTGTCGGTATATACAGTGGACAGGTACACGTTGAGGCTGAACTACGCCTGTACGCCCGATAGACCGCGCCAGGTGCTGGCGTTCGAGGGACCCATTCTGCTGGCAGGCGATGGAAGCACCGCCGACGCGAAGAGCGAAGCCATCTTCCCCGGACTGGAGTGGCTGACCGCCGAGGAGGTGAGCAGTAGCGACCTTGATATCGCCTCCGACCATCCCGACCGCATTCGCTTCGTGCCCCATCCGCATAAAGTGACCGTTCCCGCGATGGGCGTGAAGACGCCCGCGGGCGTGGTGGGGCTGTTATGGAGCGTGCACGACCGCTGGAGCAGGGAATACGCTCTGCCGCAGCCGGTGTTTGCCGTGCCCGACCGACTGAAAGGAACCGCCGCCCATCGGCTGGGATTGATAGCGCCCAATGTGCCCGCAGGTCTCGGCGAGAACCGTCTGACCGCCCAGAAGCCCTTCACGGTAACGCAGAGCGACTATCTTCGCCTGAGCGCAGTGGTGGTCACCGACCCACAGGCAAAAGATGCGCTGAGCGTGATAGACCGCTGGTTTGCCCTGTTCGCTCCCGACCCGCCCCTGTCTGCCCCGCAGGGTAGCGACCTCCAGCAGGTAGCGTGGAGCATGACCGCATACACCAACTCGCTGTGGGTTTCCGACGAGCAGGGCTGGCTGCCGTTTCAGGGCGGTCCCGCCATCTGGTCGCGCCCGGCGTTCCGCGCGGACTATGTGTACGACCTGCTGAAGGCGCTGACTCTGCTCCCTCAACATGCCGACGCGCCGAAGTGGCGTGCACTGGTGGACAAAACGGTGAGCCGGGTAGGCGTGCCCCAGGCGGAGGACATGCAGTTCGAGCACGGCGACCCGGCAAACAGCCTCTCCGCCCTGCGTGCCCGCGCTCTGGAACTGATACAGTCGCAAAACCCCGATGGCTCGTGGGGCTTTGACGCCGACCGGCGCGACCAGGGCGTTTTCAAGGGCTATGACTACCATCAGCTGGGACCGCCAGACGCGGTGGAGCTGGGAACCTGCGCCCGCAACGCCTACGAAATCCTGCGCTATGCCCGTCTCTCCGGCAGCGAGGAGGCGTATCGCGCGGGCGCGAAGACGCTGGACTTCATGCGTCGCTTCACGGTGCCGCGCGCCGCGCAGGTCTGGGAGGTTCCTGTGCATACACCAGACATCCTCGCGGCGGCGGATGCTGTGGATGCCTATCTGGAAGGCTACTGTTTCAGTGGCGACAGACGATGGCTGGCAGAGGCACGCCGCTGGGCGCGAGCGGGGCTGCCGTTTGTGTACGTCTGGAACGCGGAGGGCAAACCGTGGATGCGCTACGGCTCCATCCCGGTGTTTGGGGCAAGCCTGTATATGGTCAGCTGGTTTGGCAACCTCGTGCAGTGGAACGGCTTGCGCTACGCATATGCACTGTTGAAGCTGTGCGAGACCGACCAGAGCGCGCCTCCGCTGTGGCGACAGGTAGCTCTTGGTATCACCCGCTGTGCCATGTACCAGCAGTCCACCTCCGGCAAGAACGTCACCCTCTGGCCCGATAGCTACCACACCATCACTGACGTACGTGCCGCGTGGGACTTCGCTCCTCGCCAGATACTGAAGAACGTTTACCACTTCCTCGGGCACGAGGAGGAGCCTCGCACCGTTCGCCTGCCCAGCGGTGTGCGGGTAAGCAGTCGGGCAGTAAGGATGCGGGTGCGTGAGGAAGCAGATACCCTGCATATCGTCCTGCGCCATCCGACGGGCGAAGCCGGCAGTGTGCTGGTGAGTGGCGTAACGCGCCCAGCCTCGGTGACGTTGAACGGGCAAACTCTGCCGGAGGCTCAACAACCCTTCCCCCGCGAGCACAGCTGGAAATACTCACCTCAGCACCGCGCGCTTATCATTCGCGTGAACACCGATGCCGATGTCACCATAGAGATACACGGCGTGCGCAGGGCGGCTGTGCCGGCGTTGCCCGGTCCGGTAACTGTCCTGCGCTTCGAGTTCGACGAGCACACGGAGGGCTGGGACGCCGCCAACGACCTGCAACCGCTGGAGGTGGAGGGAAGCGTGCTGAAGCTACGCTCTACCGGCGGTGACCCCTACATGATACGACCTATGTGTCGCTTCGATGGCGACCCGATAAAACGCATCCGAATTCGCCTGCGGGGAACCGGGGGCAGGGGAGGACAGTTCTACTGGGCGACCGCCAGCTCTCCCGGCTTTGACGAGACGAAGGTGGTGCAGTTTGAGCTGCCGCTGGACGGCGCGTGGCATGAAGTCGTCCTCCCGGTGGGCGAGCATCCCCTGTGGCGCGGACAGACCATTACCGCTATTCGCCTGGACCCCGGTTCCGCACCGAATACCGTCGTGGAGATAGACTGGATCCGGGGCGAGTAGGCATCACTCACAGTGCGGGCACTTTCGCGGGGCTGTGCAGGAATCTGGCACGCTGTATCAGCGTTTGCACATACTGAACCTGCTCAGGGGTGGTTCCCACCTCGTGGGCGGTGGTCTGGATGTCCATCCCCTGTTCCAGCCGCCACAGGATGCGGTCCAGTGTAGTGTAGTCCATACCGATTGCGCTCTCATCGCTCAGCCCCGGCAGGACATCTGGCGAGGGAGGACGCGCGATAATCTCTTGCGGGACGTTCAGGTATTCCGCCAGCGCACGCACCTGTGTTTTGTACAGCGGTGCCAGCGGAGCCACATCCGCCGCCACATCGCCGTACTTCACGAAGAAGCCGATAGCCAACTCTGTGCGGTTATCGGTGCCGAGCACCAGCAGGTTGCGCCGCTCCGCGTAGTAGTACAACAGCACCATGCGCAGGCGCACCTTGCACCGATGGTACGCTACGCCCTCGTTCAGCCACGGTGACTCCAACCCCTGCGTACCGACCATCACGGCGGAGAAGAACGTTTCCCCCTCGCCCGGCGAGTTGCCGAACCGGGAATAGTAGTACTTTACCAGCGTCTCACGCAGGCGGCGGAAAGGAACCCATCGAAGCGGCAGCAGGCGATAAACCCCTATCCCTTCCAGCAGAGGCGTCAGGTTGAAGGTTTCGCAGGCGATACCCAGAGTATCGGCGAGGTGGCGTGCGAGGCGCGCGCTGTCGGGATGGCTATCTCTTTCGGGCAGAATCAGCCCAAACACTTTATCTACCCCCACCGCGCGCACCGCCAGCGTCGCCACCACCGCCGAATCGATGCCCCCGCTCAGCCCGACAATCGCGCCGTCGCGGCGAAACTCCTGCACGGCATCGCGGATAAACTGCTGTAGCCTGTTCGCCACCTCTGGCGCATTGATGCTCAGCTCAGACATGTTGCACCGGCGTCTGGCTTTCCGCCTGCAGGTACTCGCGCCGCCACACCGGCTCAAAGACCCGCTGGATCGCCTCGTTATACTCCACCATACCGCGATAGTAGCCGGGGTCCTGCAGGATAGCGGAAGCGGCTTCATCCTCCGGCTCAGGGCGATAGCGGTCAATCAGGCTGCGCCCCATCGCATAGTGGTCCCGCAGGGAGCAGGGGATCAGCCAGTTTCCACGCTCGCAGGAACACCCCTTCCCGTGTGCGTAGTCCTTCTGCCACTGCCGTATCGCGCGGAAGTAGGGCAGGTCATAGATGTCGTCCAGCGTGCCCCCGCGGCGATACACCTCCAAAATGTTGGCGGGCGAGTAGGGCACGAACACGCAGGGCATCACCTTGCCGTTCCAGTCAATGTACAGATACCCTTCTGGTCTGCCTGCGGCGATACAGCCGTCGCTCAACGTCCCGCAGTTCCAGAAGTCCAACAGCATCATCTTCTTCTCCCGGATGAGATACCACGTGCGCTGCCACATCCACAGCCTCTGCTCGGGTGTGACCAGCATGTCCAGCGTGTAGCCCCGCCCGATGGGCATATACTGGAACAGCCATCCGAACAACGCCTGCTGTTGTTCGAAGAAGAACTCCAGAAACTCATCCGAGAGCAGTTCCTCCGCGTTCTGGCGGGTGGCGGTAAGTGAAATGCCGAACGGCACGCCTGCCTGCCTCAGGTTCGCCATCGCCCGCAGGATGCGCTGGAACACCCCCTGGCCGCGCCGTTCATCGGTTCGCGCTTCGAAGCCTTCCACCGAGATAGCGGGGATCAGGTTGCCCAGCTCCGCCATGCGTTGAGCCATTTTTTCATCAATCAACGTGCCGTTCGTGTACATCATGAAGAAGCAGTCGTCGTTTTGCGCCACCAGGTCCAGCAGGGTTTTGCCGTCAGAGCGATATACCAGCGGCTCCCCGCCCGAAATGGTGAAGAATCGCAAGCCCCACAGCTGCTTCGCCTCCGTCACGATACGCTCCAGCACCTCCCAGGGCAGGTATTCTCGCGAGACGCCAGAGCTGGCATAACAGCCCTTACAGCGAAGGTTACACGCCTTCGTCGGACTGATGACCATCGTGACAGGAGGGTAATTGCCATCGTGACGCTGAGCGAACCGCTGGCGTGCCTCTCGCGCCGACTGTCCGCCTCCCAGCAGCACCTCGCTGACCAGCGTGCGCAGTAACCGGCGCAGCACATGACGGGAGATCTGTCTGCGTTCGATGGCGCGGTTGATGGCGTGTGTCATCGCACGTGCTGCATCCGTCTTATCGCGCACAACCTGCCACGGGCGGTACGGGTCATCGCTGACCTGCGTCTCCATGCGCTTCAGCAGGTAATCCGTAACGAGGCGACGGGTTCCATCGTTCCACAGCGCGCGTTCCACAAGAGAGGACGTTAGGTCGATACTGCCTTCTTTCAGGCGTTGAGTAAGCATTTCCAAACCCACACTCATCGCAGCACACCTCCTGATAGTGTGAGAGGAATGATTACCCTATTACAGTATACGACAGAGTGTCCAGAGAAGGCAAGAAAGGCTTTTCCGACTTACCCGTTTATCACTCCACTTCCCGCAACGGGCGAACACACGAACATCTCAGGGGACAGGTGACGGGAGGCGTAGTAGCGAGTCGTAAGGGCATGTTGCACTGCTTCGCAGGCGTCCTCGCGCACCAGCACCAGAATACATCCGCCCAGCCCCGCGCCGAGGATCTGTGCGCCCAGCACGCCGGGCACGCTCAGTGCAGTATCCACCATGCGGTCGATTTCGGGGGTACTGCAGGCGTACGCGCCTCTCTGCAGGGCAAGGTCGGCATCGCCGTCGCCCCGATGCGCTCGTTCTATCAGCTCCTGCAGAGCGATGTCGGAGCAGTCTTCGGTGAACACCTCGTAATCGGTGCCGTCGGCGTTCCAGCGCACCACCCGGTCGCCGTCGTGTGAGCGGTTCATCCACTGTCCGAAGGTCTCTATGTCTCCTTCAGCCAGCAGGTGAGCAGTTCGGCGGCTTCGTTCGCATTCCGCCAGCCCGAACAACACCACCGGGCGCAGAGGGTAGCGATTCAGCTTCTCGTCGTGCGTGCGCAGGTAAGCCATCACCTTCTCGGATGGCAGGCGTTCCAGCAGGTGCTCGCGCTCGATGTTTTCTGGCAGATGCGAAAGAAGGGCGTACAGTTCGGCGAGAGAGACGCCCAGCCCTTCGGTGTTCACGTCGCGCAGGTGCTGGATCCGCGGAGCGAGCTGCGGGAACGTGTGCTTGAGCCACTCCCTGCCGAGGTGGTAGCACGCCACGCGGTGATTGAACTGGTCGCGCGCGCCCGCCGTCTTCTTTGCTCGCTGGTGCGAATGGCACACAAGCAGACGATACCCTGCCGGAAAGGCGGTTGTTCCCACCACGCGGAAGGGAAAGAAGCTCATCGTGACCACCGCATCGCGCCGGGCGAACTTCATCGCGGCATGGTCGCCAGAGCCTCCCCGTGTGCCCACGTACCATTCCGCTTCGCCGCACAACTCCACAAACTGCTCGGGCGACAGGTCATAACGGTTCAGGCTCAGCAACGCCTCCATCGTCGCCACCACAAGGGCAGAGGAGGAGCTTAACCCCGAACCAACGGGTACATTGCCATCCGCGGTCAGGTTGAAGCCGGGCAGAACATAGTCCGCTAGATGCGCCTGCAGGCGTGCGCACGCCGCCTTCACATACTGCGACCAGTCGCCCCGCGCCGCCGCCACCGATTCCAGCACCGGCGCACTGTTCACAAACTCCACCCATGCCCCCGGCTGATAACCGGGCAGCAGGTCATCCAGCCCAAACTCGCGAGGCGGAAAGCTTTCGGGGCGCAGGTTCTGCAGATACACCCGTCGGTCGGAGCGCAAACCCACCACCACGTGCAGGTCGCGGTCAATGGCTATCATGTTCACGTGCCCGCCCTGGTGGTCAATATGCCTGCCCATGATGTTCACCCGCCCGGGCGCACGCGCGATGACCACCGGCTGATCGCCAAACCGCTGAAGGTGCAGGCTCAGCAGGGACAGGATACGCTGACGTTTGCTCTCTATCAGTGCGGGGTCGCTGCCGTAGGTCTGGTAAAGGTGGTTCATCAGGGCGCTGTCGCGCATCTCGAAGGCACGTAACCACTCGCTGACCGGGCGCGTGCCGCGCGGCGGCTCGTGAACACTTACCCGACACTTGGAGAGCAGATACTGTTCAATCGCCTGAAGCTCGTCGGGGGTGTTAAATGCCATCGTCTCTTCGGGGTAGGCGACGGGCACGGTGTGGATGGTGGCTCCCACCCCCGCCAGAATGGCGATAATGTCGGTAAGATACTCTTCGCCCTGCGCGTTGTCAGCGTTCAAACGTGCCAGTGCGTGGTACAGCAGAGGCGCACGGAACAGGTATACCGACAGGTTGACCTCGCGCGCCCGTTCCACGCTCTCCACAGACAGCAGGGCGTTGCCTGCCCGGATGCCCTCGCACGGAGGGATGCGTTCTGCCGTCAGCGTCTCGCCTCGTCCTATCGCCTCCCACAGGTCGCCCAGCGCACGCGCCGCCTTTTTCTCCTGCGGGAAGAACCGCTCCACAAGGCGCTTTGCCTGCTTTGCGGACAGGGGGGCGTTCTCACGCAGGGCGTTCAGCAGCTGCACCCGCGCAAGGTCAAATACCTCCACGATGGCGCGTACTCTGCCCTCCGTATCGCGCACCACCCGCCCCGACGTGGGGAAATCACCTACATCACCCGTAGCGAAGGCGAGATCGCTCTGGGTGGTATAGAAGGTGTCTATCAGTCGGGCAAGGAAAGGCTCCTCAATCACCTTGTCGCCTGCCACCACCAGTACATCGCCCGTGTAGCCCAGCGACTGCAACAGGTCTACCGCCACGCGCGTGGCGTGCCCGGTGCCGCGCGGTTCCGGCTGGTGCGCGTACAGGCGATAGCCGGGCAGGTCTTTCAACACCTGCATGATGGATTCTGCCCCTGCGCCCACCACCACGCAGTGCGTGAGGATACCGCACCGTACGTACGATTCTACCGCCCGGGCGATAGCAGGTACACCCGCGATGGGGAAGCACACTTTGGGCAGGTGGGTGGCTCCCATGCGCGTGCCCCGACCTGCCGCCAGAATCACCGCAACGATAGGCTTTGAGCGCGAGATGCTCATCCTTACCGACACTTTCAGGCGATTGCTGTGCAGAACAATTTCGCCTCCGATGTGCGGATTCCTGTTGGCGACCGGAAAATGGAGATGACCGCCCTGCCCTGCACCCTTGCAAAGCCCCTGTTGCTCACGTTATACTGAATACTACAGTTGTCACCATCTGGAGGGGGCTGCAGGCATGGAGGAGAGATACCAACCGCAACAGATAGAGCAAAAATGGCAGAAGCGCTGGCAGGAGGCGCAGCTGTTCCGCGCGGAGGATTTCAGCCCGAAGCCCAAGCTGTACGCGCTGGACTTCTTCCCGTATCCATCGGGTGATGGGCTGTCGGTCGGGCACTGCCGGAACTACATCCCCACCGATGCCTTCTGCCGGTATAAACATGCGAAGGGTTTCAACGTCCTGCATCCGATGGGCTGGGATGCGTTCGGTCTGCCCGCCGAAAACGAAGCCATTCGCCGGCGGTCGCACCCCAGCAAAACGGTGCCGCGCTACATCGCCAACTACAAGCGGCAGATGAACATGATAGGCATCTCGTACGACTGGAGCCGGGAGATTAACTCCAGCTCGCCCGATTACTATAAATGGACGCAGTGGTTCTTCCTCCTGCTGTACAAGCGTGGACTGGCATATCGTTCCACCGCTCCCGCCAACTGGTGCCCTTCGTGTAAAACCGTGCTGGCGAACGAGGAGGTAGAGGGCGGCGCGTGCTGGCGGTGCGGCAGTCTGGTAGAAAAGCGCGACCTGCCCCAGTGGTTCTTTAAGATTACCGATTACGCCGAGCGGTTGCTGAACGACCTGGACCTGATTAACTGGCCCGAAGGCATCAAGCTGATGCAGAGGAACTGGATTGGGCGCAGTGAAGGCGTGGAGTTCCAGATGGAGGTCGCCGATGCGAACGGCAAGCCCTCCGGTAAGGCGTTCTGGGTGTTCACCACGCGCGTGGACACTACCTTCGGCATGTCGTTTGCGGTGCTGGCACCCGAGCATCCGCTGGTGCGCGAAATCACCACGCCCGACCGCAGGGAGGAGGTGGAGGCATATATCGCCCGCAGCCAACGCGAGACGGAAATTGAACGCCTCTCCACCGAGCGCGTGCGCGACGGCGTGTTCACCGGTGCATATGCCATCAACCCCGTCAACGGACAGCTGGTGCCCATCTTCATCGCCGACTACGTGCTGATGGGCTATGGCACGGGCGCAATCATGGCGGTGCCGGCGCATGACGAGCGCGACTTCGACTTCGCCAAACGCTACGGTCTGCCCATTCCGGTGGTGATTGCCCCGCCCGGCTGGAACGGCGAGCCGCTGGAGCAGGCATATACGGGCGAAGGCACGATGGTGAACAGCGGCGAGTTCAGCGGACTGCCCAGCGAGGAGGGCAAACAGCGCATCGCCGACTGGATGGAGGCGCGAGGCATCGGCAAGCGGCGGGTGAACTACCGTCTGCGCGACTGGCTGATTAGCCGACAGCGCTACTGGGGCGCACCCATTCCTATCATCCATTGCCGGCACTGCGGCGAGGTTCCCGTTCCCGAGGACCAACTGCCTGTACTCCTGCCTGATGTGGAGCACTACGAGCCGACGGGCACGGGCAAATCGCCGCTGGCGAACATCCCCGAGTTCGTGAACACCACCTGTCCGCAGTGTGGCGCACCGGCTGAGCGCGAGACCGACACCATGGGCGGTTTTGCCTGCTCGTCGTGGTACTTCCTGCGCTTTGCCAGCCCACACGAGACCGACCGCCCCTTCAACCCCGATGCGGTGCGCTACTGGCTGCCCGTCGACGTGTACGTGGGCGGGGCGGAACACGCGGTGATGCACCTGCTGTATGCCCGCTTCTGGGTGAAAGTGATGTATGATGCGGGGCTGGTGCACTTTGTGGAGCCATTCCTCACCCTGCGCAATCAGGGCATGGTGCTGGCGCCCGACCCCGATAACCCCGAAGTGATGGTGAAGATGTCCAAGTCGAAGGGCAATGTGGTCACGCCCGATGCGGTGGTGGAGAAGCACGGCGCGGATACCCTGCGGCTGTATGAGCTGTTCGTGGCGCCCTTTGACCAGGCGATCGAGTGGCGCGAGGAGGGCGTCAGCGGCGCCAACCGCTTCCTGCATCGCGTGTGGAGGCTGGTGCTGGAGGCGATTCCGCACTATCAGCGTGACTGGAAGGAGAAACTGCAGGGCGCGCAGCTGAACGCCGACGAACGTAAACTGCGCCGAAAGACCCATCAGACCATCCGCAAGGTGGGTGAGGACATCGAAGAGTTCCGCTTCAACACCGCTGTAGCGGCGATTATGGAGTGGGTGAACCTGATGTATGACCTGAAGGATGCGCTTATCGGCTCGCCCGCCTTTAGCGAAGCGATACATTCGCTGATACTGGTGCTGGCGCCGTTCACTCCGCACATCGCCGACGAGCTGTGGGAGCGGCTGGGCTACCAGGGCTTCACCTACAACGAGCCTTTCCCCGAATACGACCCCGAGGTCGCCGCGGCGGAAGAGCTGAACATCGTGGTGCAGGTGAACGGCAAGCTGCGCGACGTGCTGGTGGTACCGGTGGATACCCCGCGCGAGGAGCTGGAGCGGCTGGCGCTTGCAAGCCCGAAGGTACAGCAGTTCACCAACGGCAAGACGGTGAAGAAGATAATCGTGGTGCCGGGCAAGCTGGTAAACGTGGTGGTGGGTTAGCCTTCTCTTTGCCGCCGGTTTCAGGCACGGCACAGGAGTAGGGGGCATTCTCTGCTCTATCCCCATCCATCTTTCATTAAACAGCAATCCTCGCAAAAAAACCGATGAAATTTTTCCTCTCAACCCCTAAAAACCCCAGTTTTGGTACGATTCTTGCTATTTTTAGGAAATGGAAAACCTGTATGACGGCGAAGAGCTGGTGTGTGAGTTAGACGCCAGCGGCAATGTGGTG
>CAZOGB010000066.1:0-19765 GCA_964579145.1 uncultured bacterium
GCCCGCCCCGGAATGGGAGCGACTGTTCCACAACCAGCGGGGCTGGATTGGCTCCGATTGCGCCTATACGGTGCCGCTGGGTGACGGGCGTGTCCTGTGGCTTTTTGGTGATACCTACTGGGGCGAGGTGCGCGACGGCAGGCGCGTGAACGCCACGCTGGTCATGGGCAACTCCATCGCTATCCAGCAGGGCAAAGACGCTCAGAACGCCCGCATCGAGTTTCTCTTCGGCAAAGCGCGGGATGGTAAGCCCACCGCCTTTCTCGCGCCGCGCACGCCCAAGGGCTGGTTCTGGTTTGGACACGGCATTCCGGAAGGCAAGCGACTCTGGCTTTTCCTCACGCACATCGTGACCACCGGCGAGCCGGGCGTGTTCGGCTTTCGCAGTGCAGGTTCGTGGCTGGCAGAGATACCCGACTGTTCCCCGCACCCCTCCCGATGGCGCGTGAACCTGTATCAGGTGCCGTTTTACCACCGCTCTGAAACGATGCACATCACGTTCGGCAGCGCGGTGTGGAGTGACGGCACATGGCACTACATCTACGGCACGCGCGACGACCACTCGCACACTCCGCTGAAACGCGGACTGCTGGTTGCCCGGGCGCCCGCCGGCAGGCTGAACCACTTTACCCGGTGGCAATTCTGGGTAGACGGCATATGGAGCCACGAATGGCGCAGAAGTTCCGCGGTCGGCGAGGACATTGGCTCGGAGTTCAGCGTCAGCTTGGTGCCCAGTCTGCGCCGGTGGGTGCTGGTCTACTCCCCTGCTACCCTCGCCCCTGAAATCCGCATCCGCTGGGCAGAGTCGCCAGTGGGAACATGGAGCCAACCGCAACCGGTGTACCAGTGCCCTGACGTGCAACCGGGACGGCATGTGTTCTGCTACGCGGCGAAAGCACATCCAGAACTCTCTGCCCCTGGTGAACTGCTGGTCACCTATGCCACCAATTCATTTGAATGGAGCGAGGTGTTGAACGATGCCCGATTGTACGTGCCGCGGTTTGTCAGATTGCAACTCTCAGGTTGAGACGGGCAGGTCGCTCCCTGTGTTGCGCTGGCGAAAGCCCGAAAACCGATGAGAGGTCAGGTAGTTCGCATCATGCTGGTTGTGCGCGCCGCCCAGTCCATCATCGTACGCCGTACGCGACACGGCAATCAGATCATCCCCTTTATCAGTTTACTTGCCGGAGAGTGATTGATGACCACCCCGGGCACCTTCGCTTCCTGCATGATCCGTCCCCCAGTACCAACAGCCTCTACATCCTCTGTCTATTTCCCCTGCAGTGCTGGTTACCCTTCAACGTTTTTGCCACCTGTCCTAACTCAGATCTCAACCTCAGCAGTTTCAGGTCTTGCTTTTTTTTTTCGATGTGATATGATGGAACCAGAAGAGCAGGTGAGGTTACACACCAAATATCAGTAGGGAGGCTTGGTCAAATGCAACGGGTGCTGACGGTAACCTTGCTGATGCTTCTGGCGTCCTGTGTGTGCACAGCGCAACAGCCATACGAGTTCCCCCTGTCGGGTAACCAGCTGTATCCCCTGCGATGGGGACAACAAGAAGGCAGTGCCGATTTGGTGCCGTTCCCGCCCGTGCTGGGTCAGCCTGTTTGTGCGCGCAAGGGAAGCACCTTGCAGTTAAGCATCCGATGGAAAACGCAACCGAACCGTATCATCCAGTGGGTTCCCGTGCGCGTGGTGCTCAGTAGCGCCACGACGGGAGAGACGATTTGGGAGCATATCTATTCGGGGAGTAGCTGGCTCCCTGCGGATGGGGTGTATTCTCTTCCGGCGTTGCCGGACTATGTGGAGTATGCTCATTTATGGAGTGAGGGTATGTTGATGGTGTGGACGGGGAATCCGTTTCAGCCGGTGGGGGTAATGCCTTACAGCACGCGCGGTTCTCCTTCGGAGGTGTTCGTGGTGCTGGATGAGCCGAAGGCGCCGATGAACCCGGCATGGGTGAGTGTGCTCAAGAAGAGCTGTGTGTGGGCACGGCAGACGCGTACCGCTCCTGTTGCAGCCGAACGACTCACAAAGGAACTTTACTTGAACAGGGTTTACGACGGCATAGGAACATTCCTGTATAACATTTCCGATGCCGGCGAGACCTTCCGGTTGAAAGCCTTTATCGAACGCTGGGGAACCTCAGTACAATGTAACGACTTCGCAGATTTCTTGGTGTGTCTGGTAAACAGCATAGGCGCATACGAGATGAAATGCCAGCGTACATATAGCCCGAGCACAGCCTGCGTGGACCCGGGGTCGGCACAAGGAGGCTGGAGACTGTGGACGAACGTGGTAGACCCAGCTGGTCCGATGGGTGCGTCGCGAATGCACGTGTCTTACCATCAGTTCGCCTGTGTTGGAAACATGGTTTGGGACCCTGTGTATGCTTTCATTGACAGCTTAGGACTACCAACCTATTGTATTGGTTGGGATAGAGACGGGTACTATAAATCGGCATTGGTTTATCGATTTCTCTACTACGAGCCGAACAACGCCCAACCTGTCCGAATAATCTCCGCAGATGCGGAGGGGGCGCCTTGGAATCCTGCTCCATCAGGCGGATTCACACCCATTACTGTCGCAGAATAAACGCTGTGAGGAGGAATTACCATGAAAAGCGTGAGCCTGTTCCTAGTGGTGCTGACAGCATCCGTCTTTGCTCAGGATACTCGCCCACCGCTTTCCGCTCTGCAACGTGTGGCGCACCGCGATTACACCTCCCTCGAAACCAGGGTAGGAAGCGGCGGCTATCAGGGCATCAGCTGGTGGGAATGCACCGAACCACCCAACCCCGACGTGGACGGAGAGACGCTACTTTCCCTCTTGTATCGTGCCAACGAGATGCCCGGCTACGCGCTGATACCCAACGATTTCAACGGCATCCATACAGGAGTGCGCGTCTATCCTCCCGGCAAGCCCTGCGAGGCGGGGCGAACCTTTTCCTCCCTGTCGCACGGCACCTTCGAGGAAGGACGTGAGGCTCCAGTCGGCACGGTGATGGTGCAGGTGGAGATTATGCCCTCGGTGCAAGAGGCGCAGAAACGGCTGGAGGAATACCGCCTGCGAATGCATCATGCGCTGGTAGTTGGCAAAGACAATCAGGTGGTGGCGCAACTGCCCTCCGGGCGTTCGTTTGGACTGCCGATGTATCTGGATCGTCGCTGGGACTATTCTCGGGCTTTGATCGTGCAGGCAGGCAGGACGGTTATTCGCGCGGATGTGTTTCATATCCCCTCGGTCGACGAAGATTTTTTGGAGGCAGTGGTGTGGGGGGTGCTTTACCGTTTGCAACGCTTCCCGCGCTTTTTCACCGATGGAGCAGGGGGTTCGGCGCCGTCGGATCCCGATGTGTTGAACGGCGTGCGGATGGCGCCTTTGAGTGCCTTACGGGCGGCGGGTTGCACGCTTGAGGAAGACCGCCCCGAAGTGTCCTGGATAAAGTATCTGCCTGCACCAGTGAACCAGCAGTTTTCGGGTGTGGTGTATGCACGTTGGAAGAGCCGCGTGCAGTGGGGTCAGCGCTGGGTGGAACTGGAGGCGTTCAGCTGGCAGATGAAGACGTGGGACGGACGCACTGTCCGGCTGTCACGCCCCACGTTTCCTTACAAAGGACAGCTGGTGGCGCCGCTGGACGAGGTCAAGCAGGCGCTGGGCTTGACGGTACAGGCGCAGTAACCATACCGCAAGCCAACGCCCGCGCTTCGGCTATCCCTCTTCCAGCACCACCAGCTGATGCCCTCGCACTTCGGGCACGGTCAGGCACAGGTAATCGCCATCCATCTGGAAGGGTATCTCTTCGCGCTGGGGAGCCAGATACACCCGTTTGGGCGGCTTAGTGCACAGCCGCAGGGGCACATCGTACAGCGGTATGACATCCTCCAGATACTCCGCGCCAAGTGTGCGCTTTTCGGGGATATAGTGTAGCAGATGTACCACTGAGCGGTTACGCGCCGGCTGGCGGTTCCACGTGACCTGCAGGGTGCTGGGCGCATCGGTCTGCACCAGCGGGTTCGGAATGAGCATTCTCAGCGCGTTGAGCACCACCTGCTTGTAAAAGGGCATCCCGACCTGCGCGAAGGTGCTGAACACCGGATAGGCGAAGTAAACCACCCGTCCCTTGCGCAGTACCGCCGGCACATCCGAGCGACGGGCAGGCGGGGTATGCGCATGACTGCAGAAGTGCTGATAGGTGCGGTTGAAATAGGGTTCCCAGACCTCGCCGAGCACCTCTGCCCCATCATCAGGGCGCACCTTCAAACCGCGCTGGTACATCACATACTGCGTATCCGCAAGCCCCTCTGTTAGCGCGCCTACTGGACGCACAAAGTCGGGATGATAGGGCAGGTCGCCTTCGTATACCGCCGGGAAGTCCGACAGGGCAAAGCGCGTCCCGTCCGACGTCAGCCCCGAACGGTAGGAGCACAGCAACGCCCCACCGCCGCGCAGGAAGGCTTCCACCTTCTGGCTCCGCGCCTCGTCCAGCACTATCTCGTCGGGTAACACCAGCACCCGATAGCGGCTCCAGTCGCTATGGTCGTCCACGAAGTCGAACTGGTATCTACCCTCCTGCAGGATACGGTATGCCCCCAGATTCGCGGGCGGAATCCGTACATGTTGAGGCTGTAAAACCTCTACATTAAACACGCCGATTTCGGTAAGGGGCTGTGCATCGGCGCACCACTCCTCTACCGCCTCCACCTTCGCATACGCCGAGCCGATGAGGTCATAGGTTGCCTTGTCCAGCTTACCAGAAGGATGCAGCTGGTCGCCGATACTGCACTTTGCGCCCAGCGCCAGCATCTGCATGCACTCGTATTCCAGTGCCGCCTGCGGCTTGTAGCTGTTGAAGTGTCCCCACGACACGGCGAACTTGCCCGTCATACCCAGGCAGTCCAGTCCCAGCGTGCGTGCATAGCGCATGGTGATGGGAAAATGCGCATAACCCCAACCGCCGGACGGCAGAGACTCCAGTTCCAGATGCGTGTAGGTGTGCAGGCTCGGACGGATGCGCGGGTTCACGTGTCCGGCGTTGAAGAAGATGGTGCAGTTTTTGTTGCGTCGGCGCACCGCAGATGCCAGGCGTTCCTTCGTGCGGTTGACCAGCAGGTCGCGCATGGCGTCCTGGGCAGAGGGGTCGGCGGGGTCCCAGCCCTGTCGTTCGAACTCCTGCAACGCCCAGACGCTGAACACCTCGTTCTGAAAGATGATGTCGAAAAAGATGCCGTCCACTTCGTCGCCGAAGCGTTCCAGCACCTCGTCGGTCTGTTCAATCACGTAGTCGATATAGGGGGATGCGAAACAGTGCTTGTGCCAGCCCGGTTGCAGAGGCGGCGGCCCCACGGGTTTGCCGTTCGCGTCCACCTCCAGCCATTCGGGATGCTGTTTCGCCATATATTCGTCCCAACCGACCGTGATGTAAATGGGACAGCGGATGTCGTGCCGATGACACGCCTCAATCTGCAGTGCCAGCAGGTCGCAGCTCAGGTGCGGATGCTTGGCGGGAAAGCGAGTTTCGTGATAAATCATGCCGTGATGGCATCGGCTGAACAGCGTGACCGAGTTCACATGCGCCCGTTTCAGCGTCTCCACAAACTCGTCCGGGTTAAACTCCGAGCCGACGCCGGGTATCTTTTCGGAAGTATGGAAGTCTAAATGAACCTGTCGGAAGCAAAGTTTATGCACGGTTTGCCCCTCCATGTTCGCGGTTGCGTTTTGCATGGAAGCGATTCCCCAGCCCAGGTGGTTTCTCCTCTGCCGCTCTGGAAGGCGATCCTCCCACCGAGGCGTTTGCCCTCTCCCCGTAGGAGAGGGTCAGGGTGAGGGCTTCTTTCGGCATCGCCTCTCCCCGCGTCGGTGAGAGGTATCAGCCTTCATTCCGACTGTAAAACACCACCCCAACGCGCCGGATATGGTCGAGCACATCGGGGTCGGTAATATGGCTGAGGATGGAAAGGTCTATCATGTAGGGCAACAGCAGGTCATCTATCTCCGTATCGATTCGGGCGAGCACTCTCTCGTTCAGGTCCTCGCCGCCAACCAGCACCAGGTCAATGTCCGAACCCTCTTTATAGTTCCCTTTGGCGCGTGAGCCGTACAGTATCGCCTTCTGCACTTGCGGGTATCTGGCAAGCACCTCGCAGATTTTCCGAATGGTGGTCTCCTTCAGACCGAAACGCTGGGACATCAGGCTCTCTCCTTCAAAGACTGCAGGGTCTGGTGAAGCTGAACATACAGGGGGAAATACTGCTCGATAACCGCTCTGGCTATCTGGTGTGCTGTCTCTTCGTTGTATGTGTGGCTGGTCAGCGTGCGGCTGCGAACCATGTCCATCCATACTTCGCCATCTCCTATCAAGCCGCGCCGAAACGCCAGACGAAAGGCGTCGCGACTGCCATGAATGGCGGTTTCGCCCTGTGCTTCCAGATAGTCTTTCAGCGTGTTCCACGCCAGCTCATAGGTGTACTCAAACGCCTGGATTAGCCCCTGCTCTTCCAGTTTTGAAAGAGGGCGTTGCTGTGCCAGTTCTACCGCCTCCCGTAATTGCGACAGAGCTCTGGCATAGTGATTGAAACGCTGGATCCAGCGAATATCCTGCTCACTCATCGGTCTGCCTCGTGCAGCGCGCGCTCCAGCAGGTCAGATACCATGAGTTCCTCCGCCCATCGGCGCAAATAGTCCATATCCAGCGACCCCGCACAGGTCTTCAACACACCCAGCACATCCCGCCACTGCAGGCCCAACACCTCACCGCTCAGGCGATACCAATCGAGCTTCGCAAGGATAATGTCCTCAGGAGAGGCAAATCGGATGCTGACCTCCTGCCCTCCCACTGTAAACGTCTGCCTCTGTGCGCGAGCCAGCTGAGACTGTGTAAACGGACTCGGGCGCGGGATGAAAACGTCCACTTTGAACAGCCCCTCGCGGTGGATAATGTTAAAGCTGGAGTAGTTCTGGACGGCTTCCCTCACCATCTGTTCATCCACAAGGAACTCCCCTTGCAACGCCGACACAAAGGACGGGATATGTTCGGGGCACATCTCGGCAACGATGTCTACACCTTGCGTACTGCGCACCATGCCGTAAAGTATAGACGCCAGCGAACCACCCACCAGATAGGGAATGCCATGCCTCTCAAAAACATCTGCAACCTTGAACGTCACTTCCAGAGGTTCTGTCTGCACATTCGTCCCTCCATCTATCTTACAGGCTATCTCCTTGCCCCATAACAGGTCCGCCAGCCTGCTGCATAGCTCCGCGTTGTCTGCATCAGGATACCGCGAGCGCAGTCCTGCCAGCGCAAGCGTGCGTACCGTCGCGTTCAGTTGCGCCAGCATGTGCATTTTGCGAGCGGGGCTTGCCTGTCGCCACATCTGCACCTGCAGATTCTCTATACGGGGATGCGTATCCGGGTACAGTATGCCCATATTCGCGCTTCCATTCTGTGCAGGTTTCCAGCACTATTGTAGCACAATCAGTGTTAGCCTCTCAAATCACCGATACTGCCAGCACACTGATGGTGAACAGGGTCAGCAGGAGGATGGCATCCGCTGCCAAACGCAGGTGCGCGGGAAACAGACTCCGCCATCCGAGTACAGATGCCAGTACTATCGGCACCAGCGCGGGATAGAGATACCTGCCCTGCGTCTGAAAGTAGGTCAGGATAAAACGCACAAACGCCCCCAGCACCAGCAAGAAAAGCACCCCTGCCACCACCCACCAGCGCAGCGCGCCCTCGGCAAACTGTTCTCGCTCGCGCCACATCGCCATCGCAAAACCCGCCAGCGCCACCGCCTGCCAGATTGCCAGAATCAGATACACACGGTCGGGCAGAAAGTTGGGAACTCCCTTAGCGGCGGTTTGAGGCGTGCCATAGGCGAACCAGAAGGAGCGATACGTCCAGTCGGCTACCTGCTGAAGGTATTCGGTCATGCTGACGCCGGCTTTCAGGAACTGTTCGGCGCGGGCGGTGCCGGCAAAGGTGCGCTCAAACGCACGCAGAAGCAGGGGGTCATTATATAACTGCATGTTGCGCACAAACCAGGGAAACATCAATGCCAGCGCCAGCCCCACGCTCACCAGCATACCCAGCCATACCCTCGTGCCTCGCGTGCGTGGGACCAGAAGCCAGCCCACCACCATCGTCGGTATCAGCAAAAGGGCGGTGACTTTGGTCAGCCCCCCCAGCCCTGCCCACAAGCCCATTCGCGGTGCAATCCAGCGTGACGGCTTCGGTTGCGTATGGAGCAGGGCAAACTCCATCAGCACCAGCGCGAACAGCAGGTTCGCCAGCGAATCGTTATTCACCGCCGAGCATATCGCCACGTGCATCGGCATCAGCGACACGGTCGCCGCGCCCGTCAGCGCAACAGCAGGTCGTTCAGGCACAAGCAGTCGCGCTGTCCGGTACAGGGTCAACACCATCAGCACCCCGAACAGCATGGAGAGCATCCGCACCGTGCGTTCGGGCGCGATGGGCAAGCTCTTCCCCAGCTTCCACACCTGCCCTGCCAGCGTGTAGTAGAGCGGGGGTTGATGCGCCTCGTAGCCCACTCCTTCGTAGCCTTCAAAGCGGGGAAGCCTGCCCTCCGCTGCCACGTAGCGCACATACGACAGATGCGCCCCCTCATCGGGGGTGTGGAAGTAGCCGTTGATACCGGTTGGCGTGCGAAAATTGAATATCAGGCTGAAGACCACGAACACCGCCACTATCGCCCACAGAAGGGCTGGCGACACCTCCTGAGGTTCGGTAACCGTTGCCTTCGCTTTGGCACGCCGCCTGCGGGACACAGCTAAAGCTCCACCACCTGCGCGGTCTCCATGCCGTCCAGTGCGCGGATTTCCGCCAGCAGGGAGGCATCAATGGGGTCATCCACCATCAGCACCATCAGCGCCTTGCCGCCCACCTTCTCGCGCCCCAGGTGCATCCCCGCGATGTTCACCTTCCTACTGCCCAGCAGAGTTCCCACTCGCCCGATGACGCCCGGTTTGTCGGTGTGGCTGGTGAACAGCATGATGCCCTGCGGTATCACGTCCACCCGATAGCCGTCCACATACACGATTCGGGCATCCTGCTTGCCGAACACCGTGCCCGCAATCTCATGGCGATCGCTCTCGGAGGTACGCACCGACACCGTGATGAGCGAGGGGTACAGTTCGTGCGCCTCCGCCTGCTGCGCCAGGCTCTGAGTGACGTGCATTCCCCGGCTCTGTGCAATCAGCAGGGCGTTCACCGGGTTCACCGGCTCACTCAGCACCGGTTGAAGCATCCCCGTAACCACCGCGCGGGTGAGGATATCCGTGGGCAGTTCCGCGAAATCGGGGCTGAACCGCACCTCCACCTGCACTATCGGACCGCGAGCCAGCTGGGCATGCAGTTTGCCCGTCTTCTCCGCCAGCATCAGGTAGGGTGAGATGCGCTGAAGCACTTCGGGGTCAATGGGCGGCAGATTCACCGCACTCCGCGCCGGACCGCCCTTCAGCACCGACACTATCTGTTCCGCCACGTCCACCGCCACGTTCACCTGTGCCTCGGTGGTGGAAGCGCCCAGATGCGGGGTAAGCACGCACTGCTCTAACGACAGCAGGGGATTATCTGGGGGTGGTGGCTCCTTACTGAACACATCCACCGCCGCGCCCGCCAGCTTGCCCGAACGGATGGCATCTGCCAGCGCCTGCTCGTCCACGATGCCGCCACGTGCGCAGTTAATCAGACGCGCTCCATCCTTCATCTTCGCGATGCGCTCGGCGTTTATCAGGTTGCGCGTCTGTTCGTTGAGAGGCGTATGAATGCTCACGAAGTCGCTCTGCGCCAGCAGGTCGTCCAGGTCGGTCAACGCCACGCCGATGCGTTCCGCCACCTCGCCGGGCGTGAAGGGGTCGTAGGCGATGACGTTCATGCCCAGTCCCTTCGCCCGCCGGGCAACCTCGCGCCCTATCTTGCCCAGTCCGATGATGCCCAGCGTCTTGCGATAGACCTCCGAGCCGACGAACTTACTGCGCTTCCACTCGCCCGCACGCAGACTGCGGTCCGCCTGTGGGATATTGCGTGCCAGCGCCAGCATCATCGCCACCGTCAGCTCCGCCGCGGCGATGGTGTTGCCTTCGGGCGAGTTCACCACGATAATGCCCCGCTGAGTGGCTGCGCCTACGTCGATGTTATCTACGCCAACGCCCGCCCTGCCGATGATTCGCAGACGCTTCGCCGCCTCAATCACGTCCGCCGTGACTTTGGTTTCACTGCGCACTACCAGCGCATCATACTCGCCGATGCAGGCGATAAGTTCTTCCTTCGACAGACCGGTGCGCACGTCCACTTCGCCCGCCTGTCTCAGTACCTCAATGCCAGCTTCCGCAATGGGATCGCTGACCAGAATACGTGCCATAAAGCAAGCCTCCAAGTCTCAGGTATGCCATCGGAAGATTCTGTGAATGAGGGCGCATTCTCCTGCCTGCACGGCAGGGGATGCATCCTTCACACCCTTCGCTGGATGTAGTCCATATACTCAGGCAGCAGTCGCTGATACTCGCCCTGCATTAGGGGGGACGAGATGATGAAATCGGCGGAGGCGCGGTTGCAGGCAACGGGGATGTTCCATACCACCGCAATACGCAGTAGCGCCTTTACGTCCGGGTCGTGTGGCTGGGGTTCCAGCGGGTCCCAGAAGAAGATAAGAAAGTCGATCTCGCCCTCCGCGATTTTCGCGCCGATTTGCTGGTCACCGCCCAGGGGTCCGCTCTGCACCTTGATCACAGGCAAACCGAGCGTCTCTTCCAGAATCCGCCCCGTTGTGCCTGTGGCGTACAGGATATGCTGTGCCAGCAGGTCGCGGTTGAACTGCGCCCATTCCAGCAGGTCTGCCTTGCGATGGTCATGTGCTACCAGTGCGATGCGTTTTCTCTGGGGTATGGTGATTGTCCCTTGCATCCGTTCCCTCCGATGCGTTCCGTCTCTCCTATGATTGTGACATGCTGAGCACGCCTCCTGCAAGTTCTTAAAATTAATTTAGACTGGCGCAAGCAGGAGTTCAGCAGGGTGCCGCAGAAAGCTGGATTTAGATAGCGGGCACGCCGCTCCTGATGGTGACGAACAGAGTTTATGCGCGTGCATCAGACTCCCCATACTGCCCCTGTTGAGGCTTGCCTCGCTAACAGGATAAACCGGCAGGCTCCGCGCTGCCAGAGGAGGAAACGACGATGCGATACGCATGTGGTATCAGCGCCGTGTTGCTGGGTGTCCTGCTGTTTCTGATGGCTTTCCCCTGTGTCGGTCAACCTGCTGCTCAGCTGCGCACCCAAACCAAGAAACTGGGCTTGAAACCTGTGCAGAGGCTGGCTCGCGCCGTGCAAGCCTCTCAAGAAAATGACCCCCTGTTTGGCGTGGTGATGCATACCATTCAGAGAGGGTTGAGCCTGCCCGCAGGACAGCGCAACACGCCGCTGGATAAGGCTTTCGATGAAGCCCTCAAACGCCATCCGGGCATCAACCGACAGGTTCTCCAGCAGCTGGTACAGGATTACCAGCAGCTGCCTCCCCAGATACGTGCCAAGCTGTCCCCAGCTGGAGTGAACCTGGACAGGATTGACCAGCCGATTAGCCTGCAAACCCTTCGGCTATCGCCAGGTGGAGCTTCCACACAGAGGTTCGAAATGCCGAGGGTGCGTGCCGTAGACATCACGAAATCCCCTCCGCCCGATGCGCTTCAAAGGCTGGACCCCAATCAGTTCTGGATTCTGTCCACCCCCTATGTCCGCTCCATCCAGCCGGCGAGAGGCGGTCAGGGCTATGACCCCGGGCAGACGATTACCCTGCAGGGAAAGAATTTCGAGTCCGACAGAACGCGCAACAGTGTGGTCGCGTTCAAGGAGATGGCGGGTGGCTCGTTTGGCGAGTGGACCCGGCTCACGCCCACGGTCTGCTCGCCCACCGCCATCGAACTATCCCTGCCGTCCAATCTTGCGCCCGGAAGATACCTGCTTCGGGTGGACTGCACCCGCAGCGACGGCAAAGTCGAGCAGGGCAACCTGGTGATGCTTCCCGTACGGCACCCCCCTCCACCGGCGCCGGTCATTCGGTCTATCAGCCCCAGTGCCCAGTACGCCGGCAAAAAGGTGCTGATTAACGGCGCAAACTTCCTGGCGCAGACGGGTTACGCGTGGGTGTGGTTCAAGCCGATGGACGGTCAATCCCTCCTGGTTTCCGAAACGTCGTGCCCTGCCGCGCCGGGTGAGCCCACCGTGCGAACCAACGCCCGAATCCTGAACGCCACACAGATGGAACTGACCCTGCCCGCGACTCTCCTGCCCGGACACTACATGGTGGTCACCCAGACGGGTGGAGGAAGCCCCAGTAACTGGGCAGAGTGCGAAATCCGCCCATTCCGCTACAAGGTGAACTTCCTGGACATCCATTGTAAGGACGAATCAAACCCGGAGTGGATGGGAAGCGATGAAATTGTTACGGCGTGGGTCATCATGGCGGACGAGATGGCATGGAGCAAGAACACCGGAGAATACACCGGCTTTGACGACGGCGATACCAAGAACTACAACCCAGCCGACCGTTCGGTGTTCCTACCAGGCGGCGGTGGTGGTGAGGTCAAGCAGGCTCTGGCGATTTCAACCACGGTGTTCGAGTGGGACGCAGGAGACGCCAAAGCTGCCAATGACGTCATCGGTTTCATCGGCGATTTGGCGGCGAATATTCTCAAAGCGTTCAAGATGGAGGGGATTGCTGCCGTTATCAAAATGATTACCCCGCTGATTCAGAAGCTGGTCGCGTGGCTGGGCGGCAACCCCGACAATCTCGGCACGAGGATACTGGCGTGGTCCGCTTTGGACCTGCTTGAACTCACAAACTCCCCCCAGCGACGTTATATCGGGGAACTGAACTTCGACAACAGCGGCGATGATGGGAGTTATCGGCTTCGCTACGAAATCCTGCGCATAGAGTAGCCGCGCTCCGGGTGGGAGGGTGGGTATCTTCTAACCGTCACAGCAAGCCGTAAACCTGTCGGGGAGCGAGGTACTCGGGGAAACGGTCCATTAGCGCACGCCGCACCAGATAACACAGGTGACAGGCTTCCACGTATCCCTCCTCTACATGCACTTCGTATCGCCTTGCCAGCTCGGCGGGTCCGCCCTCAACCAGCGGGGCGCAAAGCGGATGTTTCTCCGCCTGATAAGCTCTGACCAGTTCGGATAACGGCGTCTGCCACATGTTGCCCATGCTCAGCCCCTGACAGAGGTGCACGTTTCCATAGGCGTCCACATGCACCCGTCCGGGGTCGCGCAGGTTTTCGTAAGGGCACTCGGTAAAGGTCTGCCACGGGCGCGTGGGAAGCCCCTGCGTCAATCTCTCCACTGCCCGCCCGCGAAAGCGCACCCCGCCGCCCACTATCGGCTCTCCTCTGGCGGTCTCATCCTCTTCAGGATAGGTCACTGTTGGCGGGCTGATGGAAATCACACCACAAGGGATGTCCAGTTGCTGGGCTGCCGCCAGCGCACGCTTCGCAGGGGTGTCCTCCTCTGAACCGCTGTGAAAGAGGTCATCGCTGAAGCTGATGGAACCGATACCCGCCTCCTGCAGAGGCTTCAGCCATAACCGCGCGTCCTCCACGCTGGTCGCAAAGTAGCCGTTGGTCACGATGCCCGTCTGGAACCCCATTTCGCGGGCACGCCGAACCCCTTCCAGCAACAGCGGATAGTACAGAAACGGCTCGCCGCCCTCGAAGAATATCGTCTGCACCGTGCCCAGCTTCCGGGCTTCCTCCAGTACCGACGCAATCTGTTCCAACGTGAACGTGCCCTTTGCGCGTGGACTGCTGTACACAAAACAGTGGTCGCACTCGTAGGGGCATTTATAGGTAAGCAAAAAGTGGATGCCCGTTAACATCTCAGCCTCCCTGCGCCTTCATGCAGTCCAGCGCCTCGTCCACCATAGACAGATAGTTCTCTACCGGCACGTAGCTGGGGATGGAGTTGCCTGAACCGATGGCGTACCTGCCTCGCGCCCCGCATTCCTCTATCAGCCGGCGAGTGTGCCGGCGCACCTGTTCGGGCGCGCCCGCCGAGAGGATATTCAGGTCCATTCCACCCAGCACGGCGATGCGGTCGCCATACAGCTTCTGAAACTCCTGCACGGGGATGATGGCGTCTTCAAACGAGTGTTTGCCGTCGATGCGCACCTCTTCGATGAGGTCTTCCATAATCGCCTGAAGGTTTCCACACGAGTGCAGGAAGTAGGGCAGTCCCCGTTCGTGCGCCATCTGCGCCCACCGCTTGTGCCAGGGCAGGCAATACTTGCGCAGGGCATCGGGGGCAATCAGCGTGCCGGAGCGGAAGCCCATATCGTCGCCCGGAAAGATGGCTACCAGGTGGTCCAGCTGCAGAAGGTGCTCATAGAACTGCGTGATGAGCGTGCCGATGCGGTCGCTGACCGCCTGCACCAGGTCGGGCGCATCATACAGCGCGAGACACAGCCCCTCCAGCGACATAATCCACGAGAGGTGCTCGAAGATGCCCGCGCCGTGCGAGGAGATAAAGCCCATGCCATCGGGCAGGTGGTCGTTGATGTACTCCAGAATGAAGAAATCCACGTCCTCCACACGCGGCCAGGGGTATCTCTCAAAATCCTCCCAGCTGGCAATGGCTCCCTGGTGCTCATCTGCCCATGCCCGCTGTTTGCTGGAAGCGGTATCTGCGGTTACCAGATGCCTCTCCTGAAACGGCAGGGCAATCTCGAGGCGCACGAAGTCATACCCCATCCGATACCAGAAGTCGATCACCATATCCAGAAAAGCCTTCAGCGATTCGCGGTCGCCCTGGGGCGTCACCCATTCCCTGCCCATCAGTTCGGTCACGATGGGGCGCATTACCACATCGTCCACGATATACTCCACCAGCGGCGTGCGTCGCGGGGGCACTCGCCCCATCAGGATGTCTATGAACTCCTGCACGTGCGGCTTCGGATGCTTCACAGGAACATGTCGCCACATGGGTTATCTCCTTTTACCTATCGTACCGTCACGAAGGGGCGTATCTGTTCAAGCCTTTTTTCACCGATGCCGCGCACCTCCAGCAGCTCCTCCACCGAGTGAAACCTACCATTTTGGCTGCGATATTCCACGATGGCTCGTGCGGTGACCGGACCGATGCCCGGGAGGCTCTCCAGCTGCTCGGCGGTGGCGGTGTTGATGTTTATCTTGCCAGTGCTACCTTCCGACCGCGCTCGCGCTGGTGTCGGCGACGGTTCTACCGCCCCCACACGCCCCTCCACCACAACCGATTCGCCCTTGCGGGGCACATAAACCTGCACGCCGTCCTCCAGAGGCTGTGCCAGATTCACCGCATCGGGGTCCGCCTGACTGCTGAATCCCCCGGCCGCCCTGACCGCGTCGTCCACCCGGCTTCCGCGCGGTATTCTGACCACCCCCGGCTTTTTGACCGCCCCTGCCACATGCACCACAATCTCCTCGTTCTCGGCTGGCGGCGCGTTCTGTTCGGACGGCTGTGTGGCGTTACCAGCGGGAACAGATAGCTCCTGTCCCGGCTGAGGCGGCTGGAGTTCTGCCGGTGTAGGAGTGTAACCTGTGGAGGCTCCCTGCCACAGCATCACCCCACAGGTAAGCACAACCAGTGCGCCAACTGCCAGCCATCCTTTGGGAATGCGTTCCATCATCGCCAGTGCTCTCCTTCAGCCTTTTGCGTTCGCGCTGTGCGGGCGAAATCCTGCCGCTCTTCGCTTACCCAGTGAGACGACCTTTGATACCATCCCGTCTTCCAGAATGCGAGGCAGGAGGGGATCCCCATCCTGCCTCTGCCTTGTGCAATCCACCTTGCATGAAAGTAAATACCGTGCTACAATGAGGCGATATGAGGAGGGGAGCCCAGCCATGAACCAGTTGAGGATCGCCATCGCCGTGGTACTGTGTCTCGGTCTTGCCAGAGCTGCACGCGCCCAGGTGCCCATTACCAACTTCCTGCCCGATGTGGATGTGCTCTATATCGAACGCACCCCGCGCCTCGCGTTTGACCCCAATGATTTCAGCTACTCCAGCGGATTGCCTGCGCCCGGACAGCAGGTTACTTATCTTGCCCACGTCAAAAACTGGGGTACCGAGGCGGTCACCGTTCCTTACCAGTGGTGGTTCGACGGCGGGCTGGCAGGCACCGGAGCGGTTACCATTCCACCCGGACAGGAAGTACAGATACCCTTCTACTGGTTCTGGGAAAACGCTGACCACACGCTGGAGTTCCGCGCTGACCCTGCGGGCACACTCTACGAAATCTCCACCTTGAACAACCGCGTCAGCATGCGCACAAATGCCCTGCTTGTCGGTCTGTGGGTGGAGCAGAGCCTGTACAACTACTTCCACAACAATCAGTATCGGCTCAACGACGGCTCCAACGGCTTTGAGGACTGGGCACAGCGCATGATACGCCGCTGGAACGAATGGCTGGCAAAAGCCGTTACCCCCTTCTCCCCAAACGGCGCGCTGGACAGAGTGGCGCTGGACAAAGTGGTGGTTGTGCCTGACAGCGCACTGCCTCTGGCTGGCGGTCTGCCGACCAACAACCCCGACGCGCGAGACCGCACGGTGGACATGCAGTGGGGCTATCCCTACCGCCCCGAGGACATCCAGCCCGACGGTTTCTACGGCTTCCGCTGGAACGGTCCCTTCTTCATCGACTTCGGCAGTATTCATGAAATGAACCACGCACGCTATCACATCGACCTGTACGGTCTGGATGTTCACCAGTCCGCCTATTCGGGTTACCCGCTGCCCATCCAGATTACCGACGACTACGGCAATCTGGTCGCAGGCACAGAGTATATGCCCTACATCGCCTGGGCGGGCGTCTACTACAACAAATGGCGCGACATCATGGGCGCGGGACCTCCCTTTTACGACGCCTACAGCGCAGCGGTATGGAACTGGAAACACCACAAACGCGGACGGGGCAACATGAACGCCCCACCAGACATCGGCGTGTTCCTGAACGACCTGCCCGATGCCAACCACATCCAGTTTATTGACCAGAACGGTGTGCCCATCGTCGGGGCGCAGGTGGACATCTATCAGGCGGGCTGGTATCCGGGCATCTACGGTAAATCTTACGATAACATCCCCGACATGAGCTTTGTCACCGACGAGAACGGTATGATCCATCTGGGAAGCAATCCCTTCGGATACTCCAGCGTCAACCGAGGAGTGCTGATACTTAAACTGCGCTACCGCGGTCAGCTCTATTTCCTGTTCCAGGAGATTACCGATTTTAACCTGCAGCGCTGGACGGCGCCGCCCGGACAGCTGTTCACTCACGGCTATTACGTACGCCAGATAGACCTGCGCGATAACCCGGTCACCGTGCCGCGCGACCGCTGGAGAGGCAACTACTTCAACGGCAATAACTTCCAGACGTTCGTGCGCTACCGCACAGACAGCGCCATCAACTTCACCTGGTCCGGCTCGCCCATCTCCGGCGTTGACCCCGACAACTTCAGCGTGTACTGGCTGGGCAACATCCGCTTCACCGAGGGATGGAAGAAGTTCACCATTACCGCAGATGGAGGGATACAGCTCATTATCGACGACCGGCTGGTCTTCGACGCATGGGATAACACACAACTGCAAACGTGGACGCCGGTGATTTACACCTCGCGCGACGCCCCTTTTGTGGTGCCCGGACAGCCCGCGCCACAGGGCGAGTATCATCGCGTTCAGGTGCGCTACCGCCACTACACCGGGACCGCACGAGTGCAGGTCAGCTGGACCGACGAACTGCCCCCCGCCGAGGTGCCTCTGAATGGGTGGCGGGCGGACTACTACACCACTAGAGACCTGCAGGGCTACCTGACCAGCCGACTGGAGACAGCCATTGATTACGCCTACGGCTACGGCTCACCCGACCCTGCCCTTCCCGGCGATGGCTTCAGCGCCCGGTGGACAGGTGACTGGTATTTCGCGCCGGGCAACTATCGCTTCACCGCAACCACCAGCGACGGGATGCGCATCTGGATAGACGGCGTGAACGTGCTCGATAAGTGGTTCTCCCAGCCTGAAACGACCTATACCTTTGAGCGCAGTCTGGACGCAGGCACTCACCGTATCGTGGTGGAGTATTACGATGAAAGCGATACCGCCACCGCCCGCTTGCACTGGCAACTGCTCAGCCTGCTGTACGATGGCGAGGTAGTGCTGGACGGATGGGCGGTATCGCCGAAGAGCCTTGTACTGCAGATGCAGGTGGGCAACACCGCCTTTGACGTGGTGCTGGACGAGCAGGCACGCTTCCGTATTCCCGTATCTATCCCCGCGGGTGTGTACGACGTGAGTTTGAAAGGCTCTCACTGGCTGCGCCAGACGCTTCGCAATGTGCGGTTTCCTCTGACCGCTCCCCTGCGTTTTGAACTTGCCAACGGCGATATCGACGGTGACAACGAAGTGACGCTGTTCGATTTCGGGCAGCTGGTCGCTGCGTTCGGCAGTATGCCCGGCGACCCGAACTGGAACCCCAACGCCGACCTGGATGGTGACCAGGAGGTGACGCTGTTCGACTTCGGCATACTGGTCAGGAACTTCGGGAATGCCGGTGACGAGTAGCGTATTGCTCTACCGCCCACTGCAGGTGCTCGCGCACAACGGGGTCGGCTTCGGTGGCGGCTTCCTCCTCCAGCATGGAGAGCGCAGAGGGGTCGCCACTGTTGCCCAGCGCCACCGCCACGTTGCGCCGCAAGCCCCGCCATTTGGTGCGCTTCACCGCGCTCTTGCGGAATGCCTCTCGAAACTGCTCCTCACGCATCCTCAACAGGTCTACCAGCCGCGGCGCAAGGGTGATTTCGCGCGGAGCAAAAGCAGGCTCTCTGGTAGGCGAGGCACGCAACGGCGCATGGGCGCGAGGCTGGTTGAACGGACAAACTTCCTGGCAGATATCGCACCCGAACACGCGATTGCCCATGAACGCGCGCAGCCCCTCGGGAATGGAGCCTTTGAGTTCGATGGTCAGGTAGCTGATGCATCGGCTGGCATCCAGCACATACGGCGCGACGATTGCCCCTGTCGGACAGGCTTCGAGACATCGCGTGCAGGTGCCGCATCCACCGAACGCAGGCTGGTCGTACTCCAGCTCTATATCCAGCAGTATCTCGCCAATGAAAAAGTACGAGCCAAGCCGGGTGTGGATCAGCACGGTGTTCTTGCCGAACCAGCCAAGCCCTGCTCGCCAGGCCAGGTCGCGTTCCAGCACGGGCGCGGCATCCACCCCTATCTTCGCCTGACATCCGCCCACCCGCCAGCGAATGAACTCCAGCAGTTCCTGCAGTTTGCGCGTCATCACTTCGTGGTAGTCTTCGCCAAGCGCATAACGCGCGAAGACGGCGCGGGTCGGGTCATCCGTGACAGGCGATACCGCGGGCGCGTAGTTCAGCCCTACCACCACCGCGCTCTTTGCGCCCGGAAGCACCTGCTGGGGGTCACACCGTTTGTCGGCGGTACGGAGCAGATAGTGCATTTCGCCGGCGAAGCCCTGCTCTAACCACCAGCGAAAAAAGAGGGCATGTGCGGGAGGCAGCACCGGCGCGATACCCACCAGGTCAAACCCCAGCGAGCGCGCACAGGCACGGATGGAATCGCTCAGAACACTGAGAGAACGGCTCATCGCATTACCTTTTGCATCGCTTCAACGTCCATATTATACCTTGAGGTTGAGACCTGCTTTGGAATGCGGTATCCCTGCAACTGGAAGTTGCGGGCTACCC
>CAZOGB010000067.1:0-19148 GCA_964579145.1 uncultured bacterium
CCAGAGCGACTGTTCGCCTGCGTCATCATGGTTCGCACAAGTAGCGTCCACCTCGTGCCCATTGGGCGACAAAGATCTGGGGGTTCGATGCTTTGCAAATGCACTCCTGGCATAAACTTCGCCCTCCAGAAAATGGCGCATCCCTCTCTGCCCATGTTCTCGTTTTCACAAAGTATATGATATAATAGTAACGAGAACTATTATTAAATTGGAGTAACACGGTGATGGGTAACAGTAAACTAGTCCAATCCATTGAGGAGATTATTCGTGGGGAGCTGTCCAGTGCGGAAACCTATCGCGTGCTGGCGAAGCGTGAGAAAGACCCGCACAGGAAGAAGGTTCTGGAAAGGCTGGCGCAGGTAGAGGAGCGTCATGCCGAAGAGTGGACTCAGCGGCTGGAGGAGCTGGGTGGCAAGCCCCCACAGATTCGCAAGGTGAAGCCGCTGTTCGGCTGGCAGGCGTATCTGGCGGATACCGAAAAGGTGCTTCGTCGCATGGAGGAACACGAGGACGAGGCAGTGTCACGCTACCTGCAGATGCAGTCACTGGGCGATGAGCGCACCGCGGAGATTGCCCGACGGGTGATGCAGGACGAGGAGGAGCACGAACACACGGTGCGTGCGCTGTATTCTGTTTCGGGTTTCGAACACCCTGCCGAGCGCATCCTGAAGCGAGAACACTGGCACGTGCGCGGCGGATCGTGGATTGGCGACGCCATCTACGGCATCAATGACGGACTGGGCGCGGTGTTTGGCATCGTGTCGGGCATGGCGGGCTACAGCGCGGGCAGTGCGTCCGGGCATCAGACGGTGCTCATCGCGGGGCTGGTGGGTACCCTGGCGAGTGCGCTGTCGATGGGGTCCGGCGCGTTTCTGGCGGCGAAGTCGGAGCGAGAGGTGTACGAGGCAGAGCTTGCCCGCGAGCGCAGAGAACTGCATGAAAACCCGGAGGAAGAGATTGAGGAGCTCAGCCTGTTCTACCAGCTTAAGGGCTTCTCGGAGGAAGAAGCGCAAACAATGGCACGCCGGCTCGCCGAAATGCCCGACCAGATGTTGAAGGTGAAGGCACACGAGGAGCTGGGGCTTTCCGAGGCAAGCTTCCCCAACCCATGGGTCTCGCTGCTTTCGTCGATGGTCTCGACCGCGGTCGGTGGGCTGATACCGGTATTGCCCTTCTTCTTTGCGCGGGGCTGGACGGCAGTCTTCTGGTCGGCGTTCGTGAGCGTGCTGGCGCACTTTGCGGTCGGCGCGGCGAAGAGCCTGGTCACCACGCGCAAATGGTGGGTGAGTGGTCTGGAGATGACCGCTATCGCCTTTGTGGTAGGGGCGTTGACCTATCTGATTGGCGTGCTGTTCAATGTGCATGTATAGCGCAAAAGGATACCCGCCGGGTAAGGATACCCGGCGGTTTCGCGAGTGCACCGTTAGGCGACGGGATGAGGTTTGCATCCCGCCGCAGCCCGACGCAAGGCGCGTCCAGGCGCACTGGCGCGAAGCGTGTACTGTCGCGCCCTACCCGGCGATACCTGCTGGACTCACTTCCAGCGGTTCGCCCCATCGGGGTCCTCGCCTCGCGAGAACCATCCACCCCTTATATATAGCAAGAATCGTGCCACTGAAGGGTTTTTTGCAGGATTGTACGGAAAAAACATTTCTATTTTTGCTATTTTCGCAACATTTGCTCCAGCAGGTGGGGCAGTTGCTGTAAAGCCTGCGGGATTTTGCTGGCATCGCGCCCTCCTGCCTGCGCGAACTCGGGGCGTCCGCCTCCCCCACCGCCGCTGATTTTCGCCAGCTCGCGCACCAGGTTGCCCGCGTGCACTCCCTTCGCCACCGCCGACGGCTTCGCCTTCGCTACGAACAGCGCCTTGCCATCGGTCGCCGACGCCAGCACCACCAGGTCCACCGAAGCCTTCTGCGCCGCCTGGTCCGCCAGCGATGCCAGTGTCTGGGCATCCACTCCGTCTGCGCGTCCGGTAACCACCTGCAGTCCCGCCATCTCGGCAGGTTCGAACTGCAGAGAGCGTGCCGCTGTGCCCGTTCGCAGCTGCTGCACCTGCTTCTCCAGCTCCTGACGCTGTGCCTGCAGCCGATCGATCGCGGAGGGGATGTCGGACACCGCGCACCGGAGACGCCCTGCCGCCTCCCTCAGCAGCTCCTCCTGCTGGCGCATGTACTGATACGCTCCCCAGCCGGTAACCGCCTCGATGCGGCGCACGCCCGCCGCCACACTGCCTTCGGAAACGATTTTGAACAGCCCAATCTGGGAGGTGTGTTCCAGATGCGTGCCCCCGCACAGCTCGAGGCTGACGCCGGGCACTTCGACCATGCGCACCGTATCCCCATACTTCTCGCCGAACAGAGCCATCGCCCCTCGAGCGCGCGCCTCTGACAGCGGCACATCCCAGTGCACGGCAACAGGTTTGTCCTCCAGGATGCGCTGGTTCACCAGCCGCTCGACTTCGGCAATCTCCGCGTCGGTCATCGCGCTGGTGTGGGTAAAGTCAAAGCGCAGGCGGTCGGGCGCAACCAGTGAGCCCGCCTGATGCACATGCGAACCCAGCACCTGACGCAGGGCAGCGTGAAGCAGGTGGGTCGCCGTGTGATTGCGCATGATATGCCATCGCCGCTGGGAATCGATTCGGGCGGTGACGGCAGAGTCCACCTCCACCCGTCCGCGCGTCACCGTGCCGATGTGCAGGATGAGGTCGCCAACCTTCTGGGTATCCCTCACCTCAAAGGCGAAGTGTTCGCCCTGTATCCAGCCGGTGTCGCCCACCTGTCCACCCGATTCGGCGTAGAAGGGGGTTTGGTCCAGGATAATCTCTACCTCCTCGCCCTCGCTGGCGAAGGTGGCTGGCTCGCCCTGCCGGATGACGGCAAGCACCTTTGCCTCCGCTTCGTGTTGCCAGTAGCCCAGGAACTTCGTGGGAGGCAAGCTTTTCTGCAGTTCGGTCGCTGCGTCGCCCGCGATGGCGAACAGCTGGCTGGCGATGCCGCTGGCTTCACGCGCACGCTGACGCTGGGCTTCCATCGCCTGCTTGAAGCCTTCCACATCTACCTGAACGCCCTGCTCCTGCGCCACTTCCTGCGTCAGCTCTAAGGGGAAGCCGTAGGTATCGTACAGCATGAACGCCTGTTCCCCTGCCAGTACACCACGCTGGCGCACCTCGGGCGATTCCAGCATCTCCATCAGCCGCTGAGAGCCAATCTGGATGGTCTGGCGGAAGCGTTCCTCCTCGCTCTGAACCGTGCGCAGGATGTAGTCGCGCCGTTCGCGCAGTTCCACGTACACGTCGCCCAGCGTTTCCACCACGGCGTCTGCCACGTCGGCGAGGAAGGGACGCTCAAAGCCCAGCACGTTCTGCCCGCGAAGCATCGCCCGCCTCAGAATGCGCCGAATCACATAGCCGCGCCCTTCGTTGGAGGGCAAAACTCCATCGGCAACGGACATCGTGATGGCGCGGATATGGTCGGCAATCAGGCGGAACGCCACGTCCTGTGCGCTATCACCGCCTGTGTAGGTTAGTCCGCTCAGGTCGGCGATTCGGGCGATAATCGGCTGGAACACGTCGGTATCAAACACGCTCGCTTTGCCCGCGAGGATGGCGGAGGTACGCTCCAGCCCCATGCCGGTATCAATGTTCTTTCGGGGTAACGGCGTCAGCCTGCCTCCGTCGTGTCGCTCGTACTGCATGAACACCAGATTCCATATCTCCAGCCAGCGCACATCGTCCCACACGCCATCCGGGGTCGGAGGCAGGTCGGGGCGGGTATCGTAAAAGATTTCCGAACAGGGTCCGCAGGGACCGTTGGGACCTTCCGAGATGGCGTTGGCAGGCCAGTAGTTACTCTTCTCGCCGAATCGGAAAATCTTGCGGTCGGGCACGCCCACCTCTTTATGCCAGACCTCGTACGCCTCGTCGTCATCCAGGTAGATGGTGATGCGCAGTCGTTCGGGCGAGATGTGCAGCCACTCGGTGAGAAACTCCCACGCCCACATGATGGCTTCGCGCTTGAAGTAGTCGCCGAAGCTGAAGTTGCCCAGCATCTCGAAGAAGGTGAGATGCGAGTGGTCGCCTACCGATTCGATGTCGGTGGTGCGCAGACACTTCTGTACGGTGGTCACGCGAGTATGCGGCGGGGTTGCCAGACCGAGAAAGTAGGGCTTGAACTGCACCATGCCCGCGCTGGTGAACAGCAGTGACGGGTCGTTGGGCACAAGGCTATCCGATGGCAGCCGCCGATGTCCCTTACTCTCAAAAAACTGCAGATACTTTTCGCGTAGTTCCTGAGCTAGCATCGCTGGTCTCGCCTGGTGGTGTTTTTAGAATCCGATTAAAGATGATAACACATCCCGTGCTCCCGAAGCAAGCGAATGGCGTGTTCCGACGGTGCTAGCACTGGACAACGGTCATCCTCCCTGTGTATACTTTAGTAGCAAACTGAGGTTAACGACTTACCTGTTTGCCGAGAACCTTCTCGGTATCTGATACCCATGACTGACGCGGCGTTTACCCTCATCGCACCATACTACGATGAACTGATGCACAACGTGCCCTACGATTTCTGGGTGCGCTACGTTCTGCAGCTGGTAGAGCGCTACCGATTGAGGGTGAAAAGTATTCTCGACCTCGCTTGCGGAACGGGCAATGTCGCCATGCGGCTGGCAGGGCTGGGCTACGAAGTGTGGGGCATTGACATCTCCGCGCCGATGATTGCTGAAGCCAGACGTAAAGCGCAGGAGGCAAACCTGCCGATTCACTACGAGGTGCAGGACGCCTCCCAGCTGGAACTGAACCGACAGTTTGACCTGGTAATCAGCCTGTTTGACAGCCTGAACTATATCCTCATTCCTGAACGCTTGCAGAAGGCGTTCCGTCGGGTGTACGCGCACCTGAACCCAGGCGGCGCCTTTATCTTCGACGTGAACACCGAATATGCTCTGCGCGAGGGGCTGTTTGACCAGGATAACCTCAATTCTCGCCGGCGACTGCTGTACCGATGGAAAAGCCGGTACGATGCAGAGACGCGCCAGTGCACGGTGGATATGGAGTTCTGGCTGCGCAACGACAAGGGCGAGGTCGTCCAGCACTTTATGGAGGTGCACCGACAGCGGGCGTATGACCTGGAGGAGCTGAAGCGGATGCTTCTGCAGGTGGGGTTCGACTACGCGCGCGCCTTCCACGCCTACACTCTGCGCCCGCCCAACGCCACCACCGACCGCGCCTTCTTTGTCGCCACGAAGTGGTAGCTATATCGCCCGCTCCAGCAGGTTCACCTCTTCGATCGTCGGGGGCGTGCCGGGCGTCACGCGCCACGTTTTAATCTCACAGGCTCCCATCTGCGCCTCCCAGCGGATGCCCAGTAGGGGCATCTCTACCTGCACGGAACAGGCTTTGCCCGTGCTCTCGTACGCCCGCACAATGAGCGCGTCGGCGTCCTCTGCCTTCTTGCACACCGTCACCAGCACATTCGCAGGCTCCACCCGCAGGAAGGAAGCGGTCGCCGGCAGGTTGCCCTCGTGGATGTATTCATTCACGCATATCGGCGGCACGTTCAGCTCCCATGCCTGGCGCGGGATGTGCGCGTCCTGCCAGCTTCCCGCATGGGGAACCAGCCGATAAGTCACCGTCTGAAGCCCCTGGTCTATGTACTGGTAACGGCGTTCGGGGTGCAGAGTATGCGGGTCGTGGTGGGCGTAAGCGGGACTGCGCAGGATGCTCAGCCGCAGCTCTGAACCGAGCGCATCGTAGCCGTATTTGCTATCGTTCAGCAGGGCGAAGCCGTAGGCGATTCGCTTACCTGTATCATCCTCTGCCCATCCCGACAGATCTACCCACTGCTGGCAGGGTTCTTCGTTGCCGTCAGGCTGGCGCGTGGTGAAACCGTATGGCGATTCCGCGGTGACCTGTACCTCCTCAAGACGCAGAGGGAACGCTATCTTCAGCATCCTGTACTGCTCCTGCCAGTTCACGGTGGCGCGGCACTCTATCAAATCGATGTCGCGGTAAAGGTAAAGCCGCTGGGTCATCTGCGACCTGCCCCATGTGCTCTCGATGCGCAGGCACGCCCGCACACTGCCCATCTCTTCCACCGCCATTTGCGCCTGCGCAAACCGCCCCAACTCGCTGCGGAAGGAGCCAACATCGTGGCTCCACGTGTCGCTGGGGTCGTCAATCACGATGCCCACATTGGCGGGCGCAGAAAGCACCTCCACCCGATGGCGCTTATCGTAGAGGCTCACCAGATGCCCATCTGGGTTCACCTCCAGCCGCCAGAAGTCGTTTTCCAGCACTGCACCGCTTTCGGTAATCCCCGCATAGAGGCTTCTTTCGGAAGGGGGCGCGCTCTCCCCCACACCTGCCCTCAGCACGCGGTAGCCCATCGGCGGTATGCTCAGTACGAACACACTGCGCTCCTGCCCTGCCGCGGTCGTTGGCTGTATCGCCTGCGCGGGCAGAGGGGCTGCCGTCTCATCCTTCAGTCGGTCGGGAAGCCGTTCCATCTCTACAGGCACTGTCACCTGCCAGGGCAGGGGGTTGAACACCACCAGCGGATTGCCCTCGCCGCGTGTATCGATGTGCCGGGTGAGTGCCTGCAGGCTGGTATGCAGGGCGTAACCGCCAAGCGTCGCCGAGTGTCCAAACAGGTCGCGGGCATCCTCGTAGCTTTCAGGCAGGCTGGTTCCAGCCAGGATGTCGTGGAACTGGTTGAACAGCAGACTCTGCCACGCTTCGGTGAACGCCTGTTGCGGGTATTCACGTCCCAGCAGTGTCCACGCCATGCACGCCACGCGCTCGGCGGTCATCAGCAGGTGCTCCACGCGCCGGTTCTGGCGCTTCACTTCCGAATGAGCGGTGTAGCAACCGCGGGCGTGGTGCTGAAGCTCTTCGGGCACAACGGGGATAGGTGCGCCTGCCTGCGCCTGCGCTTCTACCGCGTCGAAGAAGGCTTTCAGGGTGCTCAAGCGCACCTCAGGCATGGCAGGGTCATCTGCCATCGCCAGCAGAGACCGGATATTTTCTATAGTCGGCCCGCCTCCATGATTGCCCACACCGTAGAAGACGATGTAGTCGTTCAGAAAATCGGGACAGCCCTGTGCGCTGACCTGCACATGCTCTGCCAGTTCCCTGCCCCATGTGGCATAAGAGCGGGTGATTCGCGCCGTCAGCACGCGCGAGCCATCGCGCGATTGCCACCAGAAGACGTTCGCAGGCAGTTCCTTCTCGTGCGGGCCGGGGCGCATGAAGATGTATCGGCTCAAGCCCGCTTTGCGCAGAATCTGGGGCAGTGTGCCCGCATGACCAAAGCTGTCGGGATTGTAGCCCACGCTCGCGATCACGCCGAAGGTTTTCTGGAAAAAACGCTGGGCGTACAGCGCGTGCCGGACGAAGCTTTCGCCGCAGGGGATATTGCAGTCGGGCTGGACCCACCATCCGCCCACAATCTCCCACCTTCCCTGCCGAACGCGCTCGCGGATGGCAGACAGCATCTGCGGGTCGGTCTGCTCCAGCAGCCAGTAAAACGCCGCCGAGCTGCCCGTAAAGATGAACTCCGGGAACTCGTTCATGCGGTCAAGCACGCTCTGGAAGGTGGCGCGGATAGTCTCCAGCCCCTCCGTCCATCGCCATAGCCAGACGGGGTCGATATGCGCATTGCCGATAGCGTGCAGGGTCGGTTTTCGTTCTGACATGCATATCCTCCGTGCTATTGAGTGCCCCTCAGTCGGAAACATTCTCCAGAAGGAGCAGCCATCCTTTGCCCGCCGGCACGGGTATCGGCTCGCTGGGGGAGAAGCGCGTAAACGGCTGAACGTGCGGTATCGCAGGTGCGGTGAGGCGACAGCGTTCGGGACGGATGCCCAGCGCGTTCCAGTCTACCTGCAGGCGCACCTGCACGTCCTGCTTTGCCCAGCTTGCCAGCGCAATCAGCGACCTGCCCTCCCTGCGATAGACCGTTGCCAGCACGTCGGGATGGTCGGTGCGTACGGGGCAATCCTCGCGCCAGTAGCCCAGCATCTCCGCCTGCGCAATGCCGAAATCGTCCCATACCTGCCAGATGCCCGCGGTGGCAGGGCTGCGGTCGCGACCGGTCATGCCGTAAATCATGCCGCGATAGGGATTGCCGCCATCCTGAAGCATGTCCCCCATCAGCCCGAAGGGGATGCCCGAAATCTCCACCAGCCAGTAGTCGGGAGGCATATTGTAGTCGTACAGCTCACCGAACCACAGGGTGTCCAGATAGGGAAAATGCTCCATGTACTCGTTGGCGGGACTGCTCAGCGGCGGCTCCGACAGCCACGGCGGCGACCAGTTATCGCCCGAATGGAAGTCAATGCGGCTGTTCGCCCTGTAACGCTTCATCACGCGGCGCACCCGCTTCATAATCTCGCGATCGTAGCCGATGCCGTCCAGATACAGCCCATCAACGCCCGTGCGCTCCAGCATGAAGCGCAAGCCTTCCAGGTAGAAGTTATGCCAGCGGGAAAGTCCCTGCGTGGCGATAGCGGCATCGATTTTGCCATCCTGCAGATAGTTCAGCCACGCAGGCGCGTAGCCGCTGACCAGATGCTCCTTCAGCCAGGGATGCCCGCCCGGCTGGTCCGCTTCCCACCCAGCACGAAGCACCTCGTCGGGCGCGGTATAGACGTCTATACCACCGGTCACCAGCACCTCGTCGCCCAGACTACGCAGTGCCCACAGCTCGGGGGCGTGGTTGGTCAGCTCGCGCACGGTATAGTAGATGTTCACGCCAACGGGCATTGGCTCGCCGCCAAAGAGAATCTCTCGTCCCTCGCCCGATTGGCGCAGGTCGTATTTGCCCACCAGCAAGCCTGGGGACCCCTTCAGCGGCTGGGTGCGTCCACCCCGCACGAGGTCAAAAGTGTCCACCAGCAGGCTATCGTCATGGGGCGCAAAGGCAATCGGCTCGCCCTGCCCGTATTCGCGGCGGCTGATCTTGATTGCCTGCAGGCAGAAACCCTGTCCTTCCAGTCGCATCAGCGCGTCCCGCAGGGGAACTGCCAGCGTGCCACGATGCGACGTCTGCGCCGCCAGCACACCGTCCACATAAATGGCAAACCGCTCGCCCCACGAAAGGGTAACGGTATGCACCTCGCTCTTCTGCCACTCGGGTTGATGACTGCCAATCAGAACGGGATAGGGGTTCTGGGCGTTTGTGGGGGTATGCAGGTATGCCCTCATGCCCCGGTCATCGATGTTCCAGTAGAAGCCTATCGCCTCGCCGTTCGGGAACAGCAGGCTGAACAGGCTCTGATTGTAGCGCGGGTCGCCAGCAGTACCTGCCTTCGGGTCGAAGTTCACGCGCACGCGCAAGTGCAGTGCCCCCTGTTCTAAGGAGATGTTGCCCTCGGCGGGGTACTGCAGGTATCCCCTGTGGCGCAGAGGTGGCGACTCTCGAAGCTGGCGTACCAGTTCCGCCATCTCGCGCCACTTCAGCATGGGGTAGTTGATATGCGGGTTTGACGGCTCGGCATGGTGAACGTGTGCGATGTTGCCGCCGATGTACAGCGGAATACGCCACTCCCAGCGGTTGGGGTCAAGCGGTTTGAAGGGGGTAATCAGGAAGCGGAACAGGAACTGCACCTCTTCGCCTGCCTGCAGACGCCGCTCGCCCGAAAAGGCACGAAGCACGAACGCTCCTTCCTCCTCGTTAAAGGTGCATCCGCCCCTGCCGTCGTTGTGCCACGATTTGGGCAGTTCGGGCAGAACGCCCCATACCTCGCGATTGACCTCCAGCTTGGTCTGCACTCCCGCGTTCCAGTCGCCAATCCACACCAGGTTGTTGATGCGGTTCGGATGCCACTGCCAGCTCCAGCGGTCGGGGCGTTTGCCGCCGCGCCTGCCCATGCCCATCATGTACACGGCGACCTCCCGGCGGATAGGCACTTCCAGCCGAATGTCGCGCAGGTTGACCGCACGCTTCGCCTGCAGGCTGACGGTGAACAGGATACAGCCGTCGAACTCCATGCGCGTGTGCACCTGCTGGCGAAGCGTCTCGTTTTCAGCGGTAGATTGCCACTCCACCACAGCCTCGTTGTGTTTCACACGCCTCTGGCGGACGTTTTCCCACCGAACCTCTCCATCCTCCGCTTCCACCACGAACCTGACGGGCGATGCCAGTATCTCCCTGCCGTTGCTCACCATGCTTTCGGGCAAGCCCAGCCGCCCAAAGCGAACAGTGCGACCCAGTATCTGCACTTGTAAGCCGTTCACCTTGACTGGTGTATAGGGCGGAACAACCGTCTCCTCCAGCCCAATGGTGGAATCCAGCCAGCGCAGGCGCGAAAGTCTCCAGTCGTCGCTGTCGCCAGCATCGTCCAGCGACGCGCCGTGCACGGTTAGCTGTATCTCTACCGTAGCTTCCTCCAACCCCTCCGGCTTCAGGCGGACAAGCCCCCGGTACACGCCCTTCGCCTCTCTGGGAATCTGTACGCCAATCCACAGCGGGCGCACCCTGCCCACCGCAATGGCGAACCTGCCATGCAGAGGACGTCCCAGCCAGTCCGTGCCCTGCAGGTTGAAACAGCGTATGGCGGATGCGGGAATACGCCTGCCCCCCTCGCCGCGCAAATCGGAAAACTCTACCTGCAGGCGGGTGATGGGCTTGCGTGCGGCGAAAACGCCAATCTGGAACGGGTAGAACTCGCCCGGCTGTGCCTCTCCTTCGAAGCGGGTATTCTCTCCCTGCAAGGTCCACCGATAGGGCAGGTGTTCGAACATGCGGATGGGGAAGCGACGGTCCTCCGGGAAGAGCAGGTAATTGCGCCCGGGATATTTTGCCAGCAGAGCCTCCACCTCCTGGCGCGTGGCGATGACCTCCATCGGGTCCAAGCGATCAAACTCGCTTCGCGCCTGTATCGCTAGCACCTTCGCTTCGGGAAGGCTCTGCCAGTGCCCCTGCGCCAGCTCCTGCTCGGTCAGGCGGTTGCGCTTCAGCCACTCCGCATCGGCGGTGGGCTTCGGCGGGAAATACTTGCCCTTTGTGGACTCGCCCCACATATCCCACACCCAGTGCGGCGGGTCGTAGGGCAGGTAGTACACCTCATATCTGCCCGGCACGGTGGCAGGCTGGAAGACAACCTCGCCGTACTCCTGCCGCACGGTAATGGGCACGACGTTTGTCACCTGCCTGCCCGTTGCCGAATCGTACACCAGCACCGCTTTGCGCTCGGGCAGGGGGTCGCGCCGGCGCCAGGGGATGCGTACCCGCACGGCATCTGCCTGCTGAGTAACCTCCACAATGGCGCGGTGATTGCCTCGCCCCTCCTCCTGCCAGGAAGCGACCTCGTACGGCAACTCCTGCGGCACGGCTGGCGAGGAGAACAACAGATTCGCCCCAAGCAACACGATATACCACCCCCTGGCGCCGCGGCGCATGGTCCACCTTCCGTGCTAATGCCACTCCACCCGCAGATTGCCCAGCAGGTGCTGGCCCTCAATCCTGCCGGTGACGCCCTCTGCGCCCAGTTCGTAGACCGCTACAGGCACTTCGCCCCTCTCCCAGTCGGCGAGAGGTAGCAGCGGCACCCGACAGGGATAGGGAGCGCTCCTGCGCAGGCGCACCACCCCCTGCGTGCGGTCTATCTGCAGGGCGCACAGCGCAAACAGGTAGCCGATGGAGGTGATGCCGCGCGGATAGAAGCACAGGTTGTTGGTGAAGTAGGTGTCGATGAACCCTTTGTTCAAGCCCGCGGTGTTCATCAGCTGCTCCATCGCCATGTAGCGCGAGGAGTTATCGGGCAGACCGACGTTCAGGTAGCTGGCGATATAGTCACGCCACAGGTTCTGCGATAGCCAGACGTTGCTCTTGTCCGCGCTGGTGTGCGTGCAGCCGTACTCGGTGAGCGCATGACGATAGGCGTTCACCATATCCTGCCGGATGCGTGCCAGGTCCACCGGCGGCGTGTGCCCGCTCATCAGCAGATACAGCAGACCGTTCGCGGTGTAGATGGAATAGGCGTCCCAGCCGCCCAACTCGCCATGCAGGGGTTCGCCCGTCCACGGGTCATGTAGTCCTTCCGCGGTACGCTCCAGACACACCGCATAGTGGTCACCCAGCCACGCCTGCGCGTCCAGCGTCTCGCGAACGCGGGCTACCAGCTTCTCGCACTGCGCCTGCCACTCGGAATCGCCCAGCGCCTGCGCTATCTGTCCGGCGGCATGGCAGGCGGAGAGGGTCTTCACCGCCAGGTACACCTGTTCGCGGGCATACTGCACGGCGGCAGAGGCGTCATCAATGGTGTTCGCCACGCCCTCGTTGGGGAAGCCGTTGCCGGTGGTGTCGCTGCGCTCGAAGTAGTCCACCAGACGCCTGCACAGGGCGTGATGTCGGCGTGCAGGTTCCAGATTGCCCGTCCACCGCCAGAAGGCATGAAGCAGGAGCAGATAGTTCGCGTTCTCTTCCACCTGCATCGGGTGAGGATATGCCTGACTGCCGACCTTCGCCCGTATGCCCATATCGTGCGCGAGGTAACTGCCCACTTCGTCCTGCATCTCGAAGCGTGCCCACTCGTCCAGCAGCTTCTCCAGCAGGGGCAGCCAGAAAGCGAAGTACACCAGCCCGTTGTTGTACTCCACGTCCACCGTGCTGTGGAAGTAGCAGGAACCTTCCCACACGCTGAACCAGTCCTCGCCATCATCCGCGACCGTCCACCAGCTGTTCAGCAGGAAGTTCTGGAACGAGAAGCGGATGAGGTCTAACTGCGACTTGCTCAGGCTGGCTTCGTCCAGCAGGCTTTCCACCAGCGCAGTTTTGCGCAGGTTCTCCTCTACCCGCTCCTTCGCAAAGCGCACCACCTCATCAATCCCGGCGAAATGGCGAGTATACAGGAAGCGCATCGGCTTGCCGAAGACGTTCAGCACAGGGTCACCGACATAGGCGCACCACGCGAAGCGAAGGGTATTCCCCTCGCCCCGGCTGAGGTCAAACGGCAGGGAGATACCGTTGCTCTCCACCGAAACCCCATCCACGAGGGGCACAATGCGCTCCTGAACGTGTGGGGGCGAGTCGCTTGCCAGGAAGTCGCCCGCTGGCACCAGTTCCCCGCTATCTGCTAGCACGTGCGACAGGGTGTAGTCTATCGCAAGCGCGTCGCCTGCCGACTTAGTGCTCAGTCCATCTCTTGTGAGGCGTACCACCAGCCTGCCGCGCTGAATGGGATTCTGACAGCCCGACCAGAACAAGCGCGGCTGGGGCTGTACGCTCAGCGTGAAATAGAACACGGGCGCGGTGGAGGTCAGCGCATCATGCGGATAGAACGGCGCGGAGACCTCCAGCGTGGCGCGAATGCCCAGTTTCAACGAATGGGCGGTGTAGCGCACCCCACACAGGCGCAGTTCCTCCTCCACCGCATCGAACGGGGTTGCCTCCTTAGTAAAAGGCAGCGCCACCACCTCGCCCTCTTCGCTCTGGATGCCAATCGTCAGGTCTAACGGAAGGTCTATCCATCGTCCCAGTGCGGAATGCAACACGTGTTTAGCGTAGGGGTCAAACACCAGCGTAAACCGCGACCCCAGTCGGCTGACAGCGGTACAGAACAGGTTCATCGTTTAGTCTCCTTCCTTCTCAGGATTGGGGATATTTCATGCGCCGATACTCCTGTGCGAAGGCGGCACCGTCATAGCGTACCTGCTCGGAAATCTCGGACACCGGTATCTCGCGGTCGTCTTCCAGCCACGACTGTCGCGCCGCAATTGCCCACAGTTCGGGTTCCACCAGCTGGTGTGCGGGCACGGGCGGGATGTCCCTTTCGCCGGCGAGATAGGGCAGGGTGGCTTCCAGCAAGGCGCGGTAGAGCTGAGAGGTCTCTGCCTGAAACTGCGTGACGCCCTTTTCGGTAACAATCGCGGCGTAGAAGGGCATCCACCTCTCCGCTGTGCCCAGTATCACGATGCCCATGCGCCCATCCTGCCAGCGTATCACCACCCGCCTCAGCACGCCTTTGCCGATATGCTGGACACTGTGGGCCCCGCCGCCCATGATGCCCGCCAGAAGCGAGTAGGCGTGGATGCCGTAGTTGAACTCGTCCACCGCACAGCCGCACACCACCGTGTCTGGCGTGCCGCGTTCGTCTACGGGCTGTGCCAGCCACCGCTGAACCTCATAGCAGAAGCGCAGGGAGGAGCCTCCGGTGACGCGCACCCCCTCCTGCGCCCAGCGGACTATCTGCTGAAGGTCGCGCAGGTTGCCAGCCAGCGGTTTGTCTATCAACACCGCCCTGCCCGCCTGCACGAAAGGCGTCGCTTTGGCGATATGGGTGTCCCAGTCACAGCCGTGAATGATTGCGCAATCCACATCCTGCGTCATCTCTTCCAGGGAGCGGTACACGCGGGGAATGCCGTGTTCCTGCGCAAACCGTTCGGCATAGCCGGCAGGATGCACCGAGCCGCCATCCCACACTCCCACAATCTCATGCCCCATCTCGCGCTCAATGGGGATCCAGCTGGGCGGATGCGAAGTGTCTAAGTCCACAATACCTATCCTCATCGACAGCCCTCCTGTGCAAAAAGGGGTTCTCCTTTTTGGCTATGGGTTCCTGCCTGCGCGATTTTGCCCGTAGATATGCCATAATCTATACTGCTCGTAATAACAGGTGCTGTAACAGCACGTAGAGACGACACAACTATTCCAGAGACACTGTGTAAGGAGACGAAACAATGAGGCGAAGGTTCGCGCTGGTCATTCTTACTCTTCTCTGGCTGACGGTTGCCATCGGAGCAATCGCTCAGCAGAAGGTAAACCTGCAATATAAGGCACAAAAGGGTCAGAAGATGACCTATCGCCTGGAGGCAGACCTCCAGAGTGAGTTCGGAGGGCAAAAGATCCAGGTTCTGGTCAAGCAGACCTCGGTGGATGAGATTCTGGACGTCGCTCAATCGGGCGAAATCACGCGCCAGTCTTACGATGAAGAGGTGGAGATGACCGTCAACGGGCAGAAGATGCCCACCCCTGAGGACGTCTCCAAACAGCGCACGATTATGGTGATGAAGCCCGATGGCACGATTGTCTCGGTTAAATGGGAGGGCGGACGCGAGCCAACCGATGCGGAACGCAAATCGCGAATGCGCCTCCTGCAGGCGACTCAGCTGGTGTTCCCCGCCGGCGCGGTGGGCGTCGGCGATAAGTGGACGCGCGAATACAAAGAGGACACCGAGAAGGGAACGCCCGCTGCGGTTGGGGAGTATGAACTGCTCGCCTTCGAGAAAGCGAAAGGCGTGGATACCGCCAAACTGCGCTATACCTACCGCGAGACAAGCGGAGAGCGCAAGATGAGCCTTCAGGGCGAAGTGTGGGTAGAGGTCGCTTCTGGCGACGCAGTGGTGTTGAACCTGAAGGCGGAGAACTTCCCCTTCGCTCCCTCCGAGCAGGCGCCGCCCTTCAGCGGAAGCCTCCGAGCCGAGCGCACCGGCGGCAGCCCCATCGGCGGCGCGGCAGCGGCGGCACAGCCTGCAGAAACCCCGAAAAAGAAGGAAAAGACCATTGAAGAGGTGGTGAAGGACTACGAAAAGATCGAGGGGTTGCTCACGCTGTACCGCAAGAAGGAGGCAGGTAAGGATACGGTCTACATGGAGATCCGCGAAGATCAGCTGAACCGGCTGATGCTGCTGCAGGTCACCCAGAGCACCGGCACAGGCGGTTATTCGCTCGCCGCGGGCAACCCGATAGACGACATCCTCTTCAAGTTCGTCCGGCGCGACGACCAGATTCTGTTCGTCGTGCCCAACATCCGCTTCCGCGCCGACGAGAATCAGCCCATTGCCCGCGCGGTGAAGCGTTCCTTCGCCGATGCCTATCTGGAAGCCTTCCGCATCGAGGCGCGCAGTGAGGAACGCAAGAGCCTGCTGATTAACATCGGCGACATGTTCCGCTCGGACATCGCGCAGATTACGCGATTAGCCCAGTCCGCAGGCGGAGCGTACGGTATCGACCGCGAAAAGACGGTCATCAATGCCATCAAGAACTTCCCGAACAACCTGGTGGTGCAGACCGCTTACCATCTGGTGCGAGCAGGCGGAGGCGGAGCAGGTCCTTCCATCTCTATTCCGGGCATGAGCAGTGGTGCTCCGCTGGCGGACCCGCGGAGCTTGCCGCTGGTGATTAACTACAACCTGTTCTTCCTGCCCGAAAACGGCTATCGCCCGCGGCTGGCTGACCCGCGTGTGGGCTACTTTGTCACCGAGTTTCAGGACTTCACGCAGGACAAAGACGACCAGACCACGCGCTATATCCTGCGCTGGCATCTGGAAAAGGCAGACCCTGATGCGCCCCTCTCGCCGCCGAAGGAGCCGATCGTCTTCTGGCTGGATAACGCCATCCCCACCGAGTATCGCGACGCCGTACGCGAAGGCATCCTGTGGTGGAACAAGGCGTTTGAGCGCATCGGCATCAAGGACGCTATCGTGGTCAAGCAAATGCCCGACGACGCCGACTGGGACCACGCCGATATGCGCTACAACGTGATCCGGTGGGTGACCTCGCCCTCTTCGGGCTACGCGGTGGCGCTGTTCCGGGCGAACCCGCTGACCGGGCAGATACTCAACGCCAGCATCACCGTGGACGCCAACATGACTCGCTTCGCACGCACTGAGTTCAAGCGTATGATCGACCCGCTCAGCGCGTTTGACCCCGAACCCCTGCCAGCCAACCCGTTCCTGTGCAACCTGGCAGAGGAAGCCGCCTATCAGGCATGGTTCGGCGCGACGGCGATGAAGCTAATGCAGTCGCCCAGGTCTACCCGCGTCTCTGAGATGGATTACGTCAGGCAGTACATCCGCGAGGTAGTGGCGCACGAGATGGGGCATATTCTGGGTCTGCGCCATAACTTCATCGCCAGCACCCTGCACTCCACGAAGGAACTCGCCGATGCGGGACGCATTAACCAGCTAGGCATGACCGCTTCGGTGATGGACTACACGCCGGTGAACATCATCGCCCTGCACTCGCCGCGCTCGGCGTACTGGACGCAAGGGCTGGGCGTGTACGACTACTGGGCGATTGAATACGGCTACAAACCCAGCAAGGCGATGACACCCGAAGGCGAACTGTCCATGCTTCGCGCCATCGCCCGCCGCGGCACCGAGCAAGGTCTGGCATACCAGGGCGACGAGTTTGCCGATAGCATAGACCCGCTCATCACCCGCTTTGACCTGGGTAAGGACCCGCTGGAGTACTGGGCGACCATCTTCCGCGACGTGAACCTGATGATCCCGCAGCTGCCCGCAAGGGCGGTCAAACTGGGAGAAAACTACTACGAGATGACCCGCAGTTTCAACGGTCTGCTCTCCATGTATGCCCGCGCCGCCAGCACAGTATCGCGGTACATCGGCGGTGTGCACCTGCGCCGAAATCATCGGGGCGACCCCAACGAGAAGCCGCCCGTCGCGCCGGTCAGCGCGTCCGACCAGAAGCGGGCACTGGCTCTGCTGACGCAATACGTCTTCTCACCGAAGGCGTTCAACTTCCCCAAAGAGGTGTACCTGAAGCTGGCACCCGACCCCTACCCAGACTATGAGGCGATGCTTACCAGCCGTCCTCGCTTCGATGCGCCCGTGCGCGATACCATTTCGGGCATTCAGGTGAACACCCTGCGCCGGCTGTTCCGACCGCAGACGCTCAGCCAGATCGCCAACAACGAGTTCAAGGCACGCAAGTCCGAGGAGACGCTGACGATGACCGCGCTCTTCGAGCAGGTGAGCAACGCGGTGAACGCCGAGATTATCAACGGCACGAACGTGCCCGCCCTGCGTCGGCTTCTCCAGCGCACGTACCTGCGCACGCTGGCGGACATGGTGGTAAACCCCGATTCGGAGGTTCCAGACGACGCCAGAATGCTGGCACGCTATCACCTGCGTCGGCTGAAGAGCCAGATACTGGCGGTGCACAACCGACCGCTGGATACCCCCACCCGCGTGCACCTCGACGAGATGCTGAGTGAGATCAACCGCGTGTTAAACGCACAGTATACCATCGGCTCTTCCCCAGAGCCGGCGTCTCCGGTGCTATCGCCGCGCAGGTAGGGTAACAGAGGAGGGGTGAGGTATCACCCCTCCCCCATCCATTTCGCGCTAACTGTTGAGGCGAAATAATATAAGTTTCCTCACTGAACTGTCCCATTCTCCCGATTTTTCACTATATCTGTGAAAATTACCGATTTTTGCGATTAAGCACTTGACAAAATCGGAGTGCACCCATTAGAATAATAGGCAGGGCTAAAACGTTTAGGGTACACAGCAACTATAACCTCCTGCTCTGCCGCAGGGATATATCCCATACGAACAAACGCCCTTTCCCCTGCATCATCTGGGTGATGCGGTGGAGAACGAATCCTGAATCTCAAAGACTATCTGAGGAGGTCGAACCGATGCAAAACGCGAGACGTTTCGCGTTCACGCTGATTGAGCTGCTGGTGGTTATCGCGATTATCGCGATACTGGCAGCGATCCTGTTCCCTGTCTTTGCGCAGGCGCGTGAGAAGGCACGCGCTGCAGGCTGCTTGAGCAACTGCAAGCAGATGGGCACGGCGGTGCTGATGTATGCGCAGGACTATGACGACGCCATCGTGCCCTGGCTGAGGCGGGCAAACTACACTGGTGAGCCGCGCGCTGAGCGACTGTGGACCGGTCTGCTTCAGCCGTACGTGAAAAACGGTGGCACCAATCCGCCTTCGGGCGTTTTCGCCTGCCCTTCAGGCAACCCTGAGAGCATCAAGAAGGGCGCCGATGCCCCGGATTGCTACCCGGGCGAGCTGGATGCCTTCTGGCCCCCGCTGGAGGTGTGGTCGCACTATGCCATTACCTTCCAGATGGCAGAGCGTGCCGGTAGCGGCACCCAGCAGGACCCCTATTACCAGTACGCCGGTAGCCTCGCCTATCCGCCGGAAATGGGCGGCCTGACCCGCTATATGCCGGAGGTCAAGCGTCCTGCCGAGACCGTGCTTATCGGCGACGGTATCACCATGGTCGGTGGCGGCTACTTCGTTATCGTGCTGGGATGCGAGTCGGCATTTGTGCACCAGGACGGCGCGAACTACGTCTTCCTGGACGGACATGCCAAGCGCATCGCCCGCAACTCCGAGCGCTACCTGTCCTCTACGGTTGAGAACGGTCAGACCGTTTACTACAAGAC
>CAZOGB010000068.1:0-18382 GCA_964579145.1 uncultured bacterium
ACTGGCTGTGTCAATTAGAGTCTTTATGCACGCAACAAGAGTAAAACCAGTCCAGAGCCTCCCCCCTTCTATTTTGTCCTTGCGATTGGAAATCGCAGGCAACACAAAACGAAACCTGCTAACGCAGGTTACAGCCTCCGCAGGATGCTTCATTCTGTGTAGCCCACAACTTCTAGTTGCAGGGATGCATCCCTCCTGTCGCTGCGTGCTTCACCAAAATTATGCTAAAATGATGGCGTGAGTGACGCGCTGAACGAAAAACTGCAGGCTCTCCCCACCCTGCCGGGGGTGTATATCTTCAAAGATGCACAGGGCAACGTGCTTTACGTGGGCAAGGCGGTCTCCCTGCGCTCGCGGGTTCGTTCGTACTTCCACAAAAGCGCGGAAAACTCCCTCAAAACCCGTCGCCTCGTGCAGAAGATAGAAGACCTGGAGTGGATTGTCACCGACACCGAGCTGGAAGCGCTAGTGCTGGAGTGCAACCTGATTAAACGCTACCGCCCGCCCTACAACATCCGCCTGCGCGACGACAAACAGTATCCCTTCCTGTGCCTGACCACCGCCGAGCCGTTCCCACGCCTTCTGCTGGCACGCAGAGCCAAGAACGATGGCAACCGCTACTTCGGTCCCTATTCGGGCAGTCGCCCCGTGTACCAGACCATCCACTTGCTGAACCGGCTGTTTCCACTGGTCACCTGCGGCGAGGCGTTCACGGGCGAGCCGGTGCGCAAACCCTGCCTGTACTACCACATGGGCAAATGCCCCGCGCCCTGCGCCGGGCTCGCCGATAAGGAGCGTTACCGCGAGACGGTGCGCGAGGTGGAGATGTTCCTCAGCGGCAAACATGAGAAGCTGCTCAAATCGCTGTACAAACAGATGGAGGAGGCAGCGGAACGGCTGGAGTTCGAACGCGCCGCCGCCCTGCGCGACCAGATACGCGCCGTCGAACAGGTGATTACCCAGCAGAAAGTGGTCTCTACCGAGATGGTGGACCAGGACGTGCTGGCATATGCCGCCGACGAACAGCGCGCCCTGGTGCAGATGTTCTTCATTCGCGGGGGCAAGCTGATTGGACAGCAACACTTCTTCCTGGACGGCGCCACCGAAGAGGACCAGCGCGCCGCCCTGCAGGAGTTCCTGAAGCAATATTACGACCAGGCGCAGGATGTGCCCAGTGAAATCCTTCTACCCTCGCCCATCGAGGAGGCGCATATCATCGAACAGTGGCTCCGCCAGAAGAAGGGCAGACGGGTGGAACTGCACACCCCCCAGCGAGGCAGCAAGAAGAAACTGCTGGAGATGGCGCTGACCAACGCCGAGCTTGCCCTTCAGCAGGCACGCCAGCAATGGCTCCAGAAGAAAGCCCAGCAGGAGGCGGTGCTGACTGCCCTTCAGCAGGCGCTGGGGCTTGAGGTCCTGCCCCGCCGTATCGAAGCGTACGACATCTCCAACTTCCAGGGCTTCGCGCCCGTGGGCGTGATGGTGGTGATGAAGGAGGGCAAGCCCTCCAAAGGCGATTACCGCCGGTTCAGCATCAAATACCTGCCCGAAACGCCCAACGACTTCGCGATGATGAAGGAAGTGGTCACGCGACGCCTGCAAGAGGCGCAAAAGGGCAATCCCAAATTCACCGAACTGCCTCAGCTGATGCTGATAGACGGCGGCAAGGGACAGCTGAACGCCGCCTTAGAGGCGATGCAGGAGGTGGGGCTGAAAGTGCCCGCCATCGGCTTGGCCAAGCGATTTGAGGAGGTTTACCTGCCTGGGCGCTCCGAGCCGCTGATACTGCCCAAAGATTCGCCCGCTCTGCATCTTCTGCAGGCTATCCGCGACGAGGCGCACCGCTTCGCCGTGGAATATCACCGCAAACTGCGAATCAAGCGCAGCACGTCCTCTGTGCTGGACGAAATCGCTGGAGTAGGTCCCAAGCGCAAGCAGGCTCTGCTCAAGCACTTCGGCTCGGTGAAACGTTTGAAAGAGGCGAGTGTCGAAGAGATTGCGGAGGTGCCATCCATACCCCGCTCGCTGGCACAAGCGATATACACACAACTGCACAAGGAGGAGCAAACGTGGTCGGGCTGATACTACGCTGGGTTGCCAATGCGCTGGCACTGTTGCTGACCGTGTGGCTTGGCAAGATGCTGGGTTTAGGGTTATACGTGAGCGGATTTGGAGGCGCGATGATTGCTGCGCTGGTTATCGGCTTGATTAACGCCCTCATCCGCCCCATTGTGGTCATGCTTACCCTGCCTTTGAACTGCCTCACTTTTGGGCTGTTCGGCCTGGTAATTAACGCCTTTCTGTTCTGGCTGGCAGGGGAGCTGCTGACGGAGTTCGATGTGAACGGACCGGTCGCCGCGCTGTTCGGCTCCATCGTGATGAGCATCTTCAGCGGTGTGTTCAGCCACGCGCTGGAACCTCAGAAACATCACGGGTAGCTTTGTGGAACAATACAGCTGGAACGCGACAGGGGGAACCGCATGAAGAGTAAACGCTGGGTGTTGATTACCGGCATGTCGGGGTCGGGGAAGACGCTGGTCTCGCACATCTTTGAGGACCTGGGCTATTTTTGCGTGGACAACCTCCCTCCCCGCCTCCTGCCTATGCTGGTGGACCTCAGCAATGAGCATCCCCAGCAGATGCAGCATGTCGCGCTGGTCATTGATACCCGCTGTGGCGAGATGCTGTCGGAGCTGATTGACAACGTGCGCCTTGTCGCGGAGCGCGGCGTGCCCATCCAGATACTGTTTCTGGACTGCAGTGATGAACAGCTGGTTCAGCGGTTCCGTGAAACCCGCCGCAAGCATCCCCTGTTCCACCAACACCCCACCATTCTGGAGAGCATTCGGGCAGAGCGCACTCTGCTGGAGGAGGTGCGTGCCAGCGCGGACCGGGTAATAGATACCTCGCGGCTGGCTCCGCACGAGCTGCGCGCCCAGATTGAAGCCGAGTACGGCGTGGTGGAGCAGAAAGCGGGCATCGCGGTGAACGTGCTTTCGTTCGGTTTTAAATACGGAGTGCCGCCAGAGGCGGACCTGGTGTTCGACGTGCGCTTTCTGGCGAATCCGCATTATGTGCCTCACCTGCGCGCGCTGGACGGGCGCAACCCGCTGATACGCAACTACGTGTTCAGCGACCCTCTGGCGAAAGAGTTTCTGAGCAAGCTGGAAGAGCTGGTGGACTTCACCCTGCCCCAGTACATCCGGGAGGGCAAGGCGTATCTGACCATCGCCATCGGATGCACAGGCGGACAGCACCGCTCGGTGGTGATGGCGGAGCAGGTAGGACGCTTCCTGATGGAGAAGGGATACCGGGTGAACATCCAGCATCGCGACGTGAACCGAAACGCGCAGGCACTGTTGGAAGGGTGATTATCCGTGCGTCAATCGTGGGGATTGCGACATATCCTGCGCATGCCCAGCGCCCGCTGGCTGCTTCCCGGCATGCTGGTCAAACGCTGGCTTCTGCTGGCGCTTGTGGGCGTTTTCATGATGTTTGTGGGCTTGCTTATCCTGCTGGACGTTCGTTTTCCCGAGGTGTTGACGTGGCTCCATCGCCGTCTGCAGGAGAGCACGTGGCATGCCGGCGCCGCGGGGCGGGGCAATCTTGTATGGACGCTCGTCGGCGCAGGCATCCTGTTGCTTGGGCTTGTGGTCAGTGTGGTGGCGATACGTGGGCTGTTGCGCACGATTGTGTGTGCCATTGACCCGGTGGCTGGGCGTCGCCTGGCGCACATCATCTACAGCCGAAGAAACCTGCAGATGGGTCCGCAGCTGGTGGCGGTGGGTGGCGGCACCGGGCTATCCACCCTTCTACGCGGTCTGAAACAGTACTCCAGCAACGTCACCGCCGTGGTGACCGTCACCGACGACGGAGGTAGTTCGGGCAGGCTGACGGAGCAGTTTGGCGTGCTGCCCCCGGGCGACATTCGCAACTGCCTAGTTGCCCTCGCCGACGCCGAGCCCATTATGACCGAGCTGTTTCAGTACCGCTTTCGCGGAAGCGAAGGGCTTGGTGGGCACAGCTTCGGCAACCTGCTTATCGTGGCGATGACCAACATCACAGGCGACTTCGAGCGTGCCATCCGTGAAACCAGTAAGGTTCTGGCGATTCGCGGGCGCGTCCTGCCCTCCACGTTAGACCATGTGCGCCTGCGTGCCAAGATGGAAGACGGCTCCATTATCGAAGGCGAGACCGCCATCGCTACCTCGCCGCTTAAAATCCGCCAGATGATGCTGAACCCACCCAGCGCCCGCGCCCTGGACGAAGCACTGCAGGCTATCCGCGAGGCAGACGTGCTGGTGCTGGGTCCGGGCAGTGTGTTCACCAGCATCATCCCCAACCTGCTGGTCGACGGTATTGCGGATGCGATACACCATAGCCACGCCCTGCGCGTGTACGTGTGCAACGTGATGACCCAGCCGGGCGAAACCGACGGCTTCACCGCCAGCGACCATGTCCGCGCGATTGAGGCGCACTGCCCTGTCCGCCTGTTTGATTATGTGCTGGTAAACACCACACGCCCCTCGCCCGAACTGCTGGAGCGATACCAGAAATCAGGAGCCGAGTTTGTGGAACCCGATATCGACCGCATCCGCGCGATGGGCTATCGCACCATCGCCGGCGACTTCATCAGCCAGACCGACGTGGTGCGCCACGACCCCTACAAGCTAGCCGACGCCATCATGCAGCTGCTCAGTCGGAAGCGGTAAACGGCGAGGAATGCGCTGAACCGCCATCAGCGACAGGAACACCACCCCAAACCCTATCCAGAACGGGATGCGATAATCATCCAGCACCTTCCACAGCACCCCGCCCAGCACCGGCATAATCACCGCCGCCACGTGGTTCATGGTGGTGCCCATCGCCAGGCTGGGGGTGAGCTCGCCCTTGTGCACAATGCGGTTCAGGAAGACGGTAATGCCCATGCTGAAGCTGAACAGCACGCTGTCGGTCACAAACAGGGCATACAGCAGGCGCACATCCCGTATGGTGGCATAGCCGGCAAACACACAGGCAATCAGCACGTAATACAGCGTCAGCATCCGCCGCTCGCCGAAGCGGTCGGTCAGCCTGCCGACGGTTGGCGCAGCTATCGCGCCCAGCGTGGCGTTCACGAACGCCAGCGTGAGCATGGTCTGCACCGGTGTGCCGTATACCAGTATCAGCACGTATGAGGCAAAGGTACTGAATATCTGTCGGCGACACCCCTCCAGAAAGGTCAGCAGGTAGTACAGGCTGTAATCCCGGCGCAGGATGACGGGCTGGCGTTTACCGCTGGCGGCGTGGGAGGAGAGCAGAAAAGCCATCAGTGCCGATATTGCGATAGTTGTTCCCGCGAGGAAAAACAGAATCTTATAAGAGAAGTGCGTCTTCAACACCTTCGCCGTTACCAGCGCCACCAGCACTGCCGCCGAGCCTACCGCACTCATTCGCCCCAAATGCCTGCCGCCCTCGCGACCTCCCGCCAGGGACAGGGTAATTGCAGGCGACACGGACGACCACAGGTGAAAGCCGACCGACCAGAACACGTTGAAGGCGACCAGCGTCCAGTAGTTGGGGGCGGTTCCGGTGGCGCCGATGCCCAGCGCACAGACCAGCAGAGCCACCCCTGCTAAGCGCGGCTCGGCGAGTGCTACCAGCGTGCCTGCAATGGGCGCGGTCAGCAGTCCGGGCAGTTCGCGCAGAGATTCCAGCACCCCCAGCTGCGAGGGCGAAACGTGCAGAACCTCGCGGATGAAGTTCTGAAAGATGCCGTTGTACACGGCGAAGCCGAAGGAGAAGCTGAAGGTCAGCCCGGCAAACAGTATCCAGTCGCGCTGTAACGAAGAGAGTTTTCTACCCTGCAAAATCATGGTATCCGAGAGTTCTTCAGAAGGCTTGACCTTTCCTGCGCAAAGGGTTCAAATCTCCAGCGCGCGGCACACGGCATCCATGTCGGGGGGCACGTGTATCGGCGCGACGCGAGAGGCTTCTATGGCGGTGTCGGGGTCTTTGAGCCCGTGCCCGGTCAGGGTCACGGTAACGACCGCCGGCTCGCGGAAGTATCCTCTCTGTGCCAGCTTGCGAAGCCCTGCGATGGGAGCAACGGACGCCGGCTCCGCAAACACCCCTTCCAAAGACGCCACCATCCTGTAGGCATCCAGAATCTCCTCGTCGGTCACCTTCTCGATCAGCCCGCCCGATTCGTCCCGCGCGGCGATAGCCTCTTTCCAGCTGGCGGGGTTGCCGATGCGGATGGCGGTGGCCACGGTTTCGGGATGCTCGATCACTCGCCCTTCCACCAGCGGAGCGGAACCGGCGGCTTGAAACCCCAGCATCTTCGGCAGGCGGGTGGTTTTGCCGTGAAGATAGTACTCCTTGTACCCCTGCCAGTAGGCGACGATGTTGCGTGCGTTGCCCACGGGTATGGCGTGATACTGAGGCGCATCGCCCAGCTCATCGCAAATCTCAAAGGCGGCGGTCTTCTGTCCCTCCCCCCGATAGGGGTTGACCGAGTTGACGATGGTGATGGGATACTGTGCTGCGATGCGCTGAACTATCTCCAGCGCGGAATCGAAGTTCCCATCTACCGCAATCACCCTCGCACCGTGCATCAACGCCTGCGTGAGCTTGCCCAGCGCGACTTTGCCCGAGGGTAACAGCACATAACAGCGCATGCCTGCCCGTGCGGCGTAGGCAGCTGCAGAGGCGGAGGTATTGCCAGTGGATGCACAGATGACCGCTTGCACCCCCTCTTCAGCCGCTTTGGAGATAGCCATCGTCATGCCGCGGTCTTTGAAAGAGCCGGTGGGGTTTGCACCTTCATACTTCAAGTAAATCTGCAGATGTGGGGCAATCGCCTGTGCCAGGCGCGGCGCGGGGATCAGCGGCGTATCCCCCTCCAGCAGCGTGACCACAGGGGTGCGCTCGCTGACGGGCAAAAAATCCCGGTATCTGGCAATGATTCCCTGTCTCATCGTGTGTTATTATCGGCGCAAGGGGAACTCCTGCAGAGGTGCTGGTGAGCCGGGTGGGATTCGAACCCACGACCCTCGCCTTAAAAGGGCGATGCTCTGCCTGCTGAGCTACCGGCTCAGACCGCTTTATTCTACCCCAATTCGGGCAAGAAGTCAACTTGGCAAGAGCGTTGGATGCAGTAATGTAAGCAGGCTGTGACGAAAGAAACAGTAACACCATAGCAGGAGAGTGGTTATGAGCATCAGACTGAGAGTATTGCCTGTCGCGATTGGTGTGCTGTTCTGCACGGCGATGGGCTGGAATGCTGCCGCGCAGGAGACCACCATACCCCATCCGGGGATGCTGCGCTATCCCGATGTGAGCGCAACGCATATCGTGTTCGTGTATGCCAACGACCTGTGGGTGGTTCCCCGTACGGGAGGGTTGGCGGTGCCGCTGGCAAGTCCACCCGGACAGGAGACCTTCCCCCGTTTCAGTCCCGATGGAAAGACCATCGCCTTCGTGGGCAACTATGACGGCAACCGGGACATCTACACGGTGCCGCTGGAGGGAGGTATCCCCTACCGCGTGACGCACCACCCCGCAGGCGAGTGGCTCAGCGACTGGACACCCGACGGCAAACTCATCTTCTCCGCTTCCAACATGACGGGCTTCGGTCCCGGGCAGAAGATGTACGTGGTGTCCGCAAAGGGAGGACTGCCGGAGCGATTGCCCATCCCCTACGGCGTCAACGGCTCCATCAGCGCGGATGGCACGTGGCTTGCCTACACCCCCCATTCCACCGACTTCGCCACCTGGAAGCGGTATCGGGGCGGAATGGCAACCGACATCTGGCTGTTCAACCTGCGCACCAAAAAGTCGAAGCGAATCACCGACTGGGAAGGAACCGACACCCTGCCCATGTGGCACGGCGATAAGGTGTACTACCTGTCGGACGCAGGTCCCGAACACCGCCTCAACATCTGGTGCTACGACACCCGCACCGGTAAGCGCGAGCAGATTACACGCTTTACCGACTTCGACGTGAAGTGGCCCTCCATCGGACCCGGCGGGAAGGGCGAGGGCGAAATCGTGTTTCAACAGGGGTCACACCTCTATCTGCTCAACCTGCAGACGCGCAAGGCTCAGCCCGTGCAGGTGCAGATTCCGGGAGCACGCCCAACGCTTCGCCCGCGCCAGGTAGATGTCAGCCGGTTCATCGCGGGATGGGGTATCTCGCCCACCGGCAAACGCGCCGTGGTGGAAGCGCGGGGCGACATCTGGACACTGCCTGCCAAAAACGGCTCCCCACGCAACCTCACACGCACCAGCGGCTTTGCCGAGCGCGACCCTTCGTGGAGTCCTGATGGACAGTGGATTGCCTACTTCTCGGATGCCACCGGGGAGTACGAACTGTACATCGTGCAGTCGGACGGCAAAGGCGAGCCGAAACAGCTGACGAAGGACGGCACCTGCTTCCGCTATAACCCCGTGTGGTCGCCGAACTCCAAATACATCGCCTTCAGCGATAAGACAGGCGCGCTGTATCTCTATGGGATGGACAGCGGCGAGACACGGCTGGTGGACAAAGACCCCTGGGCGGAGGCGCCAAACCCGAGCTGGTCATCTGACAGCCGCTGGATTGCCTACGCCCGCAATGGCGAGCGCACGCGCAACTCGTCTATCTGGCTGTACAACGTGGAGACCGGCGAGAAGACACAGGTCACCAGCGGCATGTTCAACGACGGTTCGCCCGTCTTCGACCGCAAGGGCGAGTACCTGTATTTTGTCAGCCATCGCAACTTCCGCCCGATTTACGAGGACCTTGGAACCACATGGGTATACACCGGCACGCAGGTATTGCTGGCTGTGCCTCTGCGCGGAGACATCGCCTCGCCGTATCTGCCCAAGACGGACGAAGAGAAGTGGGGCGAGAAGGGCAAGGAGCAGCAGCCGGAGAAACGCGAGACGCCGCCTGCCCAACCATCCGCTCAGCCCGCCCCTGCCGATGAGGTCACCGGCGAATGGAGCGGCACCGTGACTGGCAGCGCGGTGCCCGGAGGCTCGATCAGCATTCGTGCCCGGCTGAAACTGGAGGCGAATAACACTGTCACGGGCACGGTAGAAACCCCGCTGGGAAGCGCATCCGTCAGCGGCACCTTCAATCCCGCGACGAAGGAGCTGGCGCTGAGCGTCACCCTTCCCGACGGAACCGTGCTGAGCCTCAACGCCCGCATCACCGGCAACACGCTGACCGGCACGATAAGCATCCCCACCGGCGAAACCCTGCAAATGAGGGCAGAGCGCATCGGAGGCGCCCCCTCTGCGCCAGCACAGCCCGCCAAACCCGAAGCGGCGCCCTCTGCCAAAGCCGAGCAGAAGGTGAATATCGATATCGAAGGCTTTGAAGCGCGCGCCATCCAGCTGCCGGTCAAAGCAGGGCGATTCGGAAGGCTGGCGGTGAACGACCGAGGGCAGTTGATTTTCGTGCGCCTGCCAGTCGGGGGCAGTGAAGAGCCTCCTGCCATCAAGCTGTTCGACATCACCGACGAGAAGCGCGAGGAGAAGGTGGTCGCTTCGGGCGCCAGTGCGTTTGACATCTCCGCGGACGGCAAGAAACTTTTGGTGATTCGCGGCGCTTCTGCCTCCATTCAGGACGCGGCGCCGGGTGCAACGGGCGAGCCGGTGGTCACCGCGGGGATGACCGCCGAAATTGACCCCCGCGCCGAGTGGAAGCAAATCTTCACCGAAGCCTGGCGCATCCAGCGCGACTTCTTCTACGCCCCCAACATGCACGGCGTGGACTGGAAGGCGATGCGCGAACACTACGCGCAGATGCTGGACGATTGCGTCATTCGCGAGGACGTGAGCTTCGTCATCGGTGAGATGATTGCCGAGCTGAACGTGGGGCACGCCTACTACTCCGGCGGCGATACCGAACAGGCGCCCTCCACCACGGTGGGTCTGCTGGGGTGCGACTTCGAGTTGCACCGCGGCGCCTATCGCATCAGCAAGATTTATCAGGGCGCGCCGTGGGACTCGGATGCACGAGGACCACTGAGCCAGCCCGGTGTGAAGGTGAAAGAGGGCGACTACCTGCTGGCGGTGAACGGCGTGCCGATAGACACCAGCAAAGACCCCTGGGCGGCGTTTCAGGGTATGGCAGACCGCGTGGTCACCATCACGGTCAGCGATAAACCCTCTATAGATGATACCGCTCGTGAGGTTCCGGTACGCCTGCCGGGCAGTGACAGCAACCTGCGCTACCGCGCGTGGGTAGAGCACAATCGCGCCTACGTGGAGCAGACAACCGGCGGGCGCGTGGGCTATATCTATGTGCCAAACACCGGCACAGACGGACAGAACGAGCTGGTACGGCAGTTCATCGGGCAGATTGGCAAGGACGCGCTGATTATTGATGAACGCTGGAACGGCGGCGGACAGATACCCACGCGCTTTATAGAACTGCTGAACCGCCCGCTGACCAACTACTGGGCACGCCGCGACGGCAACGACTGGCCCTGGCCGCCCGATGCCCATTTCGGTCCAAAATGCATGCTGATTAACGGGCTGGCGGGTTCTGGCGGCGATGCCTTCCCCTACTACTTCCGTCAGGCGAAGCTGGGCAAGCTTATCGGCACGCGCACGTGGGGCGGTCTGATAGGCATTTCCGGCAATCCGCGCCTGATAGACGGTGGATACACCTCCGCGCCCACCTTTGCCTTCTACGAGAAGGACGGAACCTGGGGTGTTGAGGGACACGGCGTTGACCCTGACATCGAGGTCATTGATGACCCCGCGCTGATGGTCAACGGTGAAGACCCGCAGCTGGACGCGGCGATACAGCTGATGCTGGACGAACTCAAGCGCAACCCCTACATCCCGCCAAAGCGACCGCCCTACCCCAACCGCAAAGGGATGGGTATCCGTCCAGAGGATAAGTAAAGCACATCAGGGGGCACGCCCGCGTGCCCCCTGAAAGAACAGAGAGTGCGTTACCTTGCAGTGTTGCCCTGTTGCTGCCTTCGCCATGCCGAGGCGATGGCGGCGGGACCAAATCCCTGGGTGATTCGCTGAACGCGCATCTGGTCCTCAGGGCTCAGCTTGCTGAAGTCCCCCTGCACCTCGCGTGCTTTCTGGTTGATGTACTCAATATCCTGCGTGGGAGGAGGAGGTAGTTTGCCTATTCGCGGCGGCGCAAAGGCAACCCACGCACGCCAGGCAACGAACAGCACCAGCGCCAAAACGGCGATAACGACGATGACCGGCGAGACGCTTTGCTTGGGAGCGGATTGCTGTCTCATGACAGATTTACCTCCTGTCTACGGTGTGGCACGTCGGGCGCCCCCGACCGGCTGCACCAGCCAGAGACGCCCGGCAAACGTCAGGCTTAAATGCCCGTGGTCCACTCCTGCAGGGAGTTGATCGCGTTCAGCACGTCCTGTTGCGCCTGTGCGCCGGTGTAGCCGCCGCCCCAATCGGTGTTGGGAGCAAACGCATCCCACAGGTCGTCCGTTACAGAGCGCTGTAGCCGTATCGTTTTCACGTGCCCGTCAAAGAAGGCAAAGTTGGTCATGCCGCTCTTATGCCCCTGAATGCAACCTGTGGGGACCCCTCCTACGGGGATACCGTCCGGGGTGCACGCATAACCCATAGCTGTCCACCAGATTTCGGGGAAGAACATGCGTGTTTCTGTCAGCATGATAGTGTTTGCCGGTTGCTGGATTAGCGACAGGTTGCCAGGGGTAAAGACGCCATTGGCAAAGTCGGGCCAGAAGGCGCCCTCGCGGTTGGCTTCGTTATGTCCAGCGTGGTTGTTCAGGGCGTAGCTGCGCGGATAGCGTGAAGTCTCGTCTCCGGGCACTCCAGGCCCCCAACCACCCCAGTAAACCACGGTAGCCGCAGACCACGCCGCGGTGTTCTCCAAGCATCGGAAGATGCCACCGTCGCCTGGGGTGGTATAGGTACGACCGCCATCATAGGGGCGCCCTCCGCTCTTAATGTAGGGCATGACCAGGTCTTTCCAAATAATCTCTCTACCCGTGAACCATGCCGACGGGTCTGTGAAAGCGCGCTTGGGCACACCTGCTTCGTCGTAGTCCTGAATGTACATCAGGATGCCCATCGCGATTTGCTTCATGTTGGACAGACAATTCGCCTTGCGCGCTGCCGCCCGTGCCTGCGCAAAGACCGGGAACAGAATGGCTGCCAGTATCGCGATAATCGCGATAACAACCAGCAGTTCGATAAGCGTGAAAGCGGTTGGTGAGCGTCTCATGAGATGTTTCCCTCCTTCTGGTCGTTTTGAAAAGTGATGGCAGCCGAATCGGTATCAGCGAGGGTAGCCCGCCCACTGGAACCATGCACGCTGAGTGGCGCTTCGTAGATGAGATGCTGGTAGACGTTATCCATGTCGTCGGAGATCCGTTCGAGTAGCAATCGCGCCGCTGCTTCCCCGATGCGCTCGAAGGGCTGGTCAGCAGTGGTCAGGAAACGTGGTCCTGGCATCCATCGTTCCAGCCCGTCAAAACCGCATACCGAAACATCCTCCGGTATCCTTACTCCCTTCTCGCGAAGAGCGTGGACAATGTTCAGCGCGGTAGAATCGTTGACCGCAAAAACGGCTGTAGGGGGTCCAGGCAGGTTGAGGATCTCCTCCGCAATATACCAGCTGTTTTGCAGGCGTTGTTCCTCCGTGGAACTGGTATCCACCAGCTCGTACTCAGGGCGGAACGCAATACCCGCCTTTTGCAGGGCGTTACGATAACCTTCCCTGCGGTGCAGTACGGTAGAAGCTTGGTCCATGTTGGTAATGTGCGCAATGTGGCGATGCCCCAGTTCGATCAGGTGCTTGACTATCTGCTCGGCAGCGTATCGGTTATCTACCCCCACGAAATCCGCCGGAAATGCGCGCGGCGGCAAACGATCGATAAACACAATGGGGATACCTGCCTCCCGGACTCTTCGAAGCACGGGCAGGTTCTGCTCTCCCCCCATATACCACACGATGACTCCTGCCACATCAGGCTCTTCAATCACCTGCTGTAACAGCACAGCCTCGTCCTGTACTATCTGCTTCCAGCCTGCGGAACGCGGGCTCTCCACGATGAGCCGATAGCTGGTGTGGTCTAAAGCCTGGTATATACCGCGCAAGATAGCCGCGCTACCGGCAAACACCGATACAGGCCACAGAAGCAGCTGCAGGGTACGCCTGCGCGTATCATGTCTGATCGCTCGCCTGTTCCGCGTGCGGCGTACCATCGGACGACAGCGGGGCGAACGCACAACAAGGTTTTCGCGAGCCAGTATATCGATGGCTCGGCGGATGATGGAGCGGCTGACACCGTACTCTGCTGCGAGCTCGCGCTCCGGTGGTAGCCAGCTGCCCTCCTGGTAGCGCCCTGTCAGCACACCACGGCGCAGTTGCTCTACCACCATGCTTGTTGCAGATATTTTGTGCCTCTGGTTCATTTTCGTGCACCTGTGGTCTACAAGTAATATACTACCTTATACCAAAGTTGTCAAGTGGTTCCTGGTCGTGTACCAAATTCATCAAGAAAATACGCCTGCTAGGAGCATCTCTAAGCGCCGCCGGCGCTTCGCTTGCTACTGCAGCGCACGAGCAAGCGCCCGCAACATACCAAAGCCATACCGGGTATCCGGCAGGAGGTAGTGTCCCTCGGTCCACTCATTCCAGCTGCCGATGAGCAGCACAGGAGGCAGATTGGGGCGGGCATTGAGGTAACTAAGCGCCGCACGCGCCAGCGCCTTGAACACGTGCGGATGGTCGTTGATAGCAATGACCGTGCCTGGCCATTTATGGCGATCGGGCTGGGCGGGGCGTTCAGGCATCGCAAAACGAGGGCTACCATCGCACCCCGGGCTGATGGTCGGAAAGCAAGGTAACGGTTGGAGACTGTCCAGGGCGGGCCATACTTTCGTCACCACATCGGCAGCGAGTATCCGACAATCCAGAATTTCTTCCTCGCGGGGGCGCCAGCCCGAAGCTTCGGCGATGGTGTTGTAAAGCCCATAGCTGTCGGCGCCTATCTCAGCGAGATGGTGCTTTGCTTCCTGCATACCTCCCTCATGGCACACCGCATGAAAGTGTATGCCCTCATGACCTAACCGTTGTGCAAAAGCCCGAAGCTCATCCAGCAGGTTTCGAGTTCCCTCCGTCCCGAACGCTCGGATGAGCCGAGAAGCATCCCAGATGGGCAGCACCGGTTTTCCGTCAATCTTCCAGTAGTTCAGGTGGAAGTAGCGTGCAATGATATAGGTTAAACTGCGCCACACCTCTTCGGCACTTTCAGGAGCGTCGTAAAGCGGTTCCCACCCAACTCCCCACTCGTCACGTGGCTCTGTTCCCACTGTTGGAAACCAGTACGCCCACGAATGATTCACCCACATTACTGCAAACTGCATCCTGTCGCGATTTCGCGCCTCTAAAAAACCTTCCTCCAGCGCCTCATGCAGTGCAGGTATCCCCGCATACCAGTACCAGTCGAAAATAAACACGTTGATACCTGCCTCCCTCGCAAGGTCAATATATCGCTCCCAGGTAGAAGGCAGGCGTTCGTCCAGCTCGCCGAGCAGTGGTGTGCGCGGCTGGTCGTGACCGGGAAACCAAGGACGAGCACCCCGCATCAACACGTACTCTGTCCAGCCCTCTCCATATAATCTGTCGTTCAGCGCAGAACGATGATAGTGTGGAAAGGTATAGCAGGCAACCACCAGGCCCCTCGGGCGATAAATCAGCTCCGGGTTGACCAGCCGGTACAGGTCGTCAGGCAGGCGATAGGTTGGCTCCGCTTGCATGGTGTATGCTCCTCGTTTGTTTGTTGCTACAGAGATTCTATCGGATTGCCCGCGGGCAGTGCTGGCTGGGCAGGTTCCATTTCTGATGAACGCTGATACAACGGATAGTAAAGCCCTGCAGGCTCCACTCGCATCAGCGTCTCGCCCCGCCAGTATCCCGTACAGCGCAACGGTCGCTCCGATGTGCCCACTTCATAATGTGCTATGCGCTCAGGCAGAGGATAGTGCACAGACACCGTTTCATGCTCCCGCAGAGTCATGCTGATGTATCCATTCTGCGCCTGCAGCTCGTATATCGGTCTTTCTGCCGGCTTCACCTGCGCCTGTTCTACCCCTGCAGGCAGTCGCACCAGTGCGCGGCATGGGCGCTGGGCATGAATGTCTATTCGTCCCTCGCACGGCTCATAGCTGATTACCCGCACAGAAGGGGATTCCACGCTAAAGCGCAGGTGTATTGCCACCTGCAGGGTTCCCTCAGAAAGCGTCTCCTCCAGAGCATATCGCCATAAATCATAGAGCGCGCGTACTCCTGCGGCGTTGCAACACTGCATCAACGCAGGCGCATCCAGGTGAAAAGCATCGTTCAGCGTGCTGCGCGAGGCGAAGCCTCCAAACTGGCTCTCGGTAACACCCTCATAGCGTGAAAACCGCCCATCCCAAGGAGGTGACTCGTCGATCTCCGCGATGCGCTCCACAGCCTGTTGCAGACGTTCCAGAGAGAGAAACTGACTCTCCAGCAGTTGATTTCTACCGAAGCGTTCGGCATCCGCATAGTAGTGCGGAGAGACATGTTTTGCCAGCAGGAGCGCTATCTCAATCATATCGGTAAAACAACAGACCTCGCCATGGCGCAGGAACAGACCTTCTGGAAACCATCCGAAATCTGTACCGTATGTTTTGGCGTGCTCATAATACCGCCTTGCCCAGTTGATGTAGTCCGGGTGCTTCAGAACCAGCCCCAGCTTCAGCACGCTCAAAATGAAATTGGTGCGCGTATGGAAATGTCCTTCCAGATCTCCCTGTGGTGGGCGGAACGCACCATCGGGAGTGTATCCGGTGGCATGGCGCAGAGCGAAATCTATTAAACCCTTTGCCAGCTCCAGAGCCGGTTCATAGCCGCTGGCTTCGTATAACCGAACAGCAGCGATTGCCGTCGCCGCGTTGTATTCTTCGATACCAGGGTGTAGATGCGGTTGCTGGTATCGCCAGCCGCCGGGTCTGTAGTAGCCTTCCGGGTAAAACAGCCCATCAGGATGACGTATGGCTACCGCAAGCAGTGTGTCTACCATGCGTTCGGCGTGGCGAAGGTAGAGAGATTCTCCAGTAGCACGGTAGCGGCTAACCAGTGCCAGAAGCGGGCCCCGTTGCGCCCAGCTGATCTCCGCTGCCCTCTCTCCTCGATGCCAATCCACAAGCAAGACGTTAGTTCCCCAAGGCTCCGCCCAGGGTTCGTTTGGCAGCCATGACAGCCCATCTTCTCCCAGCAACTGGAACATCCATCGCTCTATCGCTTCCTCTTCTTTTGACCTCTGCGATTCGGGCGATCCCTTTTTGACCATGATGCGCGCCAGCGTCAGCGCGTCGATATGGCGTCCGCTGCCATCACCACAATCCCACAGACAATGGTCAGCGCGCGGCGGACGAGTTCTCCAGTTTACCAGAAAGTACATCTGCCCGAGTCTGTCGGTATCAAGTAATGCGGTCAGGTTACGGATGCCCAGTTCTACCCGTGCCTGAAGGTCAAAAGGGTGTACGTGTGCCGCGCTCATTTCTGCATTCTTCACAGCGGAGGAACCACTACCGCACCTCTTTATACCCCTGCGACACCAGCATATCCAGCTCGCGCTGGGCGGACTCTCGGGTGGTGAAGGCACCGACCTGCAGGTATCGTTTCTCGCCCTCGCGTACGGGGAAGGGCGACTTGCCCAGCGACTTGAGTCGCGCCGTCTCTCGCTCTAAGGAGGCGTTATCGGTGAAGGGACCGATGCGCACCTTGTAGCGCAGCATTGCCGCAGAAGGCGTTGCCCCCTGCGCTCGCACATGGTCAATGCCGAAGTAACCACGATAGGGCGTCTGGCCACATACCAACTTTATTCGTAGACGTGCCACGTCCTTTGCCACAGGTCCCGCGTTCCACGTGATAGCGGACCATCTGCCGGGCGTCAGCATTACTCCATCGCCGGGCATCGCCTGCAGACCACCTGTGGAATCCTCCACCTCTATCTTCACGCGCAGGTCAGGCGGAGCGGTGCCGGGAACCAGCACATCCAGCGAGATGATGCCGCCGAAGCGTGACCAATCGCGCGTTTCGGGCAGACAGGAGATAGACGCCTGCTCGCCCGCCTCCAGCCGGACGCCGCTCACCTTCAGCCAGTATGCCGCCTGACTGGCGCCGCCACGCGCTCGCTCCAGCCGTAAACCTGCGGTCTCCCCCTGCCACGAACCCGGGCTCAGCTCAAAATCATTCAACACGAAGTTAGTCGCGACAGTAGGTGTGCCTGAAGACGCCTCGCCAACGTCCACGATTCGCACGCCAAACTGTTCCGTTGGGGGTGTCCATAAACGCCACGCGGTGAATCCACCTACCGCCAGCACGAGGACCAGTATTCCTGCCCACCACAATGGGCGTGAACGGGTTGACGGGGTGCTCATCGGTACTCTCTCCTTTTCGCGATGCGTGGTCGGTAAGGTCATCCGCGCCTCCGGCGACACTACCGCAGTGCCATAATAGACCGAGGTCAGCTCTTCTATCATCGCAACGGCAGACTGTGGTCGCTCCTCACGCCCCTTCGCCATCGCACGCTGGAGAGTGGCCTGCGCAGAGTGCGGCAGTTCGGGAGCGGGGTCGGGGTTGTCGGTAACGATGCGGTGCATGACTGCGGTAGCGGTGGGTGCGTCGAACGGATGGCGCCCGGTGAGCAGTTCGTATGCGGTGACGCCTAACGAGAAGATGTCGGTGCGATGGTCTACCGGCTCACCGAGGATTTGCTCTGGCGACAGATGCGCCGGCGAGCTGAGAAGCACTCCTTTTTGCGTGCGTAACAGGTCATTTGCCGCCCGGGCGATGCCGAAATCGGTGACCTTAACCAGCCCCTCAGGGGTAACCACGATGTTATCTGGCTTCACCGCGCGGTGAATCACTCCCTGCCTGTGGGCGTAATCCAGCGCACGCGCGACCTGCAGGAGAATATAAAGAGCCTGGTCAACGGGCAGTCGGCGCTGTTTCTGGAGCAGCTCGCGCAGGGTGCTCCCTTCCAGCAGTTCCATCGCAATATAATGTGCCCCGTTTGCCTCGCCGACCTCGTAGAGGGTGACCACATTGGTATGGGAGAGATTTCCTGCGGCGCGTGCTTCCTGTTGGAACCGTTCAATGAGCAGGGATGTTTCGGCTTCGGGCACAGCGGGGGGAATTGTCAGAACCTTCAGCGCCACCTTCCTTCCGATGGTCTGGTCCTCCGCCTCGAACACCTGCGCCATTCCACCCCCGCCAATCTCGCGGAGGATGAGATATTTACCCACCCGTGCGCCGACCGTCACTGAATGCTCCTTTCCGCTGACGCGGACATCGGGGTACCGCTGGAGCCGACGAGGGGACTCGAACCCCTAACCGGCGGTTTACAAAACC
>CAZOGB010000069.1:0-18327 GCA_964579145.1 uncultured bacterium
TCTGGCGAACTTCCACACCATCCAGCCAACGATGGCCAGCCCGATAACCAGCAGGACAACGAAAATCACGAACATACCCCACTGCGCGTTCACCGGCAGGGTGTTGACGTTCAGATGTTCTCCAAGGTACATCTGACGGATACGGTGGCGCACAATCGCCATCAGTGCTATCGTCAGGGTTACCGCGCCCGTCGCCAGCAGGCCGCTGCGCTGCACCAGCAGGAGGGCAATTACCGCCAGCGCGACCCCACCCCACAGCAATATCGTGTCCAGAGCGTTGATGCCCAGGAAGCTCATCATTATCCCCTGTGGCAGACTGACCAGGAACCACAGCCCCACAGCAAACTGCAGAATGGTTGCTATCACGAACCAGCGGGCGCCGTACTTCACGGCTTCCTCCGCCCATGCAGGGTCGGCTTTGCGATAGAGGGATGCCAGCAGCATAATGCCCAGTCCTGCTACCGCGAACGCCGCGACCATGAAGTGCAGGTAGCGCGGTATCAGCGTGGGTTCAGACCAGTTCAGGTGCAAGCCGGACGCGCTCTGGGCATACATCTGCGCCCACTTCGCGGGCGCAAGGTTGAGCGTGGCGTTATGGGTGAACAACAAACCGACCAGCAGGATGAATATCGCGCTAACCCATGCGATGGGTGTTACCCACCTTCCCAGCCAGTCGGGGCGGAACTGCACCAGGTACAGCCCGTAGTACGCCAGCAGTACGAGCGCAACCACCGACAGCCACGGCCATGCCATGAGCACCGAGGCGGTATAAAAAGCCTGCCCATACAGCACCTGCACAAACAGCAGGGGCGCTACACCAAGCGTGATGGTCAGCGACATGGTAACAGGCAGCGCTTTGGAAAGGCGTTTTGCCAGCTCCGCGCAGAAGGGACTGTTCTTGCCCCGCCAGAGGCTGACCGCCATGATAACACTGCCGCCTACCAGCAGGTTCATTGCCAGCACGTGCAGAATAAAAGTGAACACCAGCAGAATCTGCAACAGCCACGCCGGCGCTGGGAGCCCGACCGGGTCAGCGGGAGAGATAACCACACCAGGCATCGTTGGAACCTCCTTCCTTTACCGAAGTGCCGCCGTTTGCTGTGGCGGGTTGTTGAGACTGTAAAGCCACTCCACCAGCGCTTTACGCTCCTCCTCCGTGCCCAGGAACGGCGGCATGTAGCCCTTCAACTGGTCCAGGTTCTGAATCTGTACATCCAGAAAATCCTTCTTCCAGCCTTTGACGGCGAACTTGATGCCGTTGAAGCCGTTGACCGTGTGACACGATTGACAGTGGAAGCGGAAGACCTTTTTGCCCATCTTCAGCGGGTCCTGCTTCTCCTCTTCGCTCAGAAGTGCCCATTTCGCACTGCTCAGCACCCCCTGTTCCCACACCTGCTGCACGTCACTGGTGCGGACCGCGTTGGAATACATGTAGTTATAGATGATGTACGGTTTGCGCACCGCCTCGCGCACCCACTCGGTCACGCCGGTGGTAATCAAGCCCAGCGCCACAATCACGAACGCGAAGGTGACATGGAACCTGCGAGGGAACAGGAAGGGACCAATCAGCGTGGCGAGAAATACGAAGGCAGAGAACACGATGCTCGCCGCGGCGAACAGCGTTACCACAGGCGCACCACCCATAGAAATCTCGCGTGCCTGCGCCGGCAGCTGCGAAATGTACCAGGCGCCGCCGAAGGGGATGATGCTAATGCCCACCAGCACCCACTTGGAGGCATATTTCACCACGCGCTCGCGAAGGGACTCGTCGGACTCTGCCGAGCCGGTAATCAGCGCGTATAGCCCCGCCAGCGCGATGGTCACGGCGGTGCGGATCACCAGCGAGGGTAGCATGGTGGGGTTGAAAAAGGCGTCGACAATAGAATGGGTCTCAGGCCACCTGCCGCTGGACAACATGAACGTCAGGATGCCGTTAATCATGAACAGGCTTAGCCACGCGCCGGCGAAGTAAATCCAGCCTATCGTGATGTGCGTTCGGGCATCCAGTCGGTTCCAGCCATAGTAATAGAGAAAGGCGGCAAGTAGTTCGATGACAAAGAACACCCACTCGATTGCCCATGCCCACACGAAGATGTGGATGAGCGCAGATGTCGCCGAGGGGTGAACCAACCCGATAGTCCACCAGATACCGACCCCACTCACCGCACCAAACACCAGCACCACGAGGATAAAGAAGGTGCTGTGACGCTTGAGGTATGCCAGCAGCGCCTCATCGCCCTCGCGGCGCGCCTTCTGTTCGGTCAGCACCAGAAACAGCCCCGCACCGATGGCGAAGTGCGAGACGAACACATGCAGGATGGCGATGATGCCGATAAGCATCCCGCCTCCAAGAAGAGGAACATCCCAGAAGGGGTACTCCATCTCTCATCTCTCCTCTTTGCGAAGGTGCAAATCATTATCGTTATCATTATAGCATTGCTATTAAGCGAAGTCAACAGGTTTGTTGAACTGGTTCTGAAAATGTTCGATTTTAGCGGTTAGGCCTTTTCTGGGAGTACTGCCTGCCAATGTGCCTCCAGACTACCTTGCTCTCCGCCGATTATTATGTTAGGCTTGCGCGGATGGCTGGATTGAACGAGGTGCGCAAGCTCTGGCATCGTCACGCGGGACGCCGCTTCTATCATACTGAGCGATAGCGAAGTATCTCGTTGTTGAGACCGTTTGCTAGGCTCAGGGTGACAGAAGGTGTAAGGGTGACAAAAGGCGTCATGCTGGACGTTGCTCCTGTTGGACAAGACAGGCTCAATCAATCTCTATAGCGAGGTGAACACACGGATGTGGGCGTTTTTTGCATATCTCATCGCGGCGACGGCTTTTTACACCATTCTGGTGCTGATTGCTCAGCCCGACCCTTATGACTCGGAAGCGTGGGAGATGCCGGAGGACGTGGAGCTTCCTGTGCGTGTGTCGCAGGAGGACGAGGAGTACGAGAGCCTGCCGAGGGCGGCTTAGACGCCGCGCTTTCGGTATGCACGCAACGACAGTGCCTGCGTGCCTGCCCCTATCAGCATCAGCATGAGACAGACCATAAAGCTCCTGTGAAAGCCCAGCAGGTGCAGTATAGGCACCGCCACGAACGGAGCGACCGTTCCACGTATACCCAGTAGCATACTGTGTAACGCCTGATACTGCGCCTCTCTGCCCTCTTCGGAAAGGGTTAGGATGACGTTCAGGTAAGCCAGTTCGATGCCGGCACCGGCTATTCCCTGCACCATTGCAGCAGGCATAAGATGCCACCATGCCCCGGAGAAGAAGTACACCACCGGGATCAAGCACTGAAGCAGAATGTTGACCAGCGCCGTCCACAGGGCGCCATGCCTGTCCATAAAGTGTCCCCAGTAAGCGAAGGCAAGGATGGAGGAGACCGATGCCACGTTGGTCAGCGTGGCGACCTGCGTGTTCGTAATGTTCAGGCGGTCCACCTGATACAGCGGGTAGAGCGTGAACGCCACCAGATTGCCGAATCCGTAGGTCATCACCGACACGGCGAACCAGCGGAAGCCCTTATTGTGCTTGAGGATGGCTACCGTTTGCAGCCAGAACGCCAGCGCGGAAAGGCGTGTTTGTCCTTCCGAAGGTGCGGCTGTCTCGCGCACGGGCACTCTGCTGAAGCACCAGGCTCCCGCAATGCCCACCACCGCCGCCACAGAGAACACCCATTTGAACGGCACGCCGGCATCCAGCAGATGACCCGCAATAAACGAGACCACAAACAGTGCGCTGTATGCTCCCATCCGCACCAGTCCCATTGCCCTGCCCCGCTCCTCATCGGGATAGATGTCCTTCATGAGGGCGGTGTATGCCGGACCGGAGATGGACCCGATGATTTGCGCCGCTCCAATCGCCAGCACAAACTGCCACGCCTGCGTGACCAGAAACATGCCGAAGAACAGGGCGCGTGCGAATATCCATGAATACACACAGAAGGGCATTTTGGACCTGCCCACCATCTGCCTTGCCCACAGAGGTGCGAGCAGGCTACCGATGAAGGGCGCGGCGGTCAACAGGCTGATTTCGAGGCGACTGGCGTGCAGGTCGGCGCGGGCGATGCGCATCACGAAGGGGAAAATCGCTCCCATGTAGATACCGCCCAGTAATCCCGCCAGGGCATCCCAGCGATAAGCCGGAATCACCTGCGGAGACAATACGCGCTCCGCAATCCGCACACCGTTTACTTTTTGAGCCAGACGTAACAGCATCCCGCTTTCATTATAACACAGCGGGTCTGCGCCCTCGTAAAGAAACCTGCCTCGCGTGCCGATAATGCATACCGGTATCTCACACAGCACTTGAGATTTTGTGGTGGAGCAACGCTTGATGTTACGTGGACTGCAGATAGCGGCGTCGGGAATGCTGGCGCAACAGGTGCGCCACGATGTCATCGCCAACAACCTGGCAAACGCCGACACCACCGGCTACAAGGCGGATGAGGCGGTGTTTCGCACCGCTCTGGAATCGGCAATCTGGAGGCATCATGACCCGTACAGGGGGGCAGAGGCGCCTCGAGTGGGCGTTTTGCCCTTCGGCACGGAGGTGGACGAAATCCACACCGACTTGCGCCCTGGCGCCATCACTCTAACAGGTCGCTCGCTGGACGTAGCGATTGACGGCGATGGATTCTTCGTGGTCAACACACCGCAAGGCGAGCGTTACACCCGCGATGGGGCGTTCCGGCAGAGCGCAGACGGCACGCTGGTCACCGCCGATGGGATGCCGGTGCTGGGTTCGCGCGGCGTCATCCGCAGCGCTGGCGTACCGGTGACTATTGCCCCCAACGGCGACGTGCTTGCTAACGGGCAGGTGCTGGACCGTCTGCGCATTGTGCAGGTTCAAAACGCCGTGAAGGAGGGGGCAAATCGCTTCATCGGCAACGCACAGCCTCTTCAGCAGTTCAGCCTGCAGGTAGGCGCACTGGAACGCTCCAACGTGTCGGTGGTGCAGGCGATGGTGGATATGATTACCGCCATGCGTGCCTACGAGGCGTCGCACCGGGCGGTTCTGGCGCATGACGAGACCCTGCAAAGGGCAGTCAACGACGTGGGTAAAGTGTAACTTGAGGTTTTCGGCTGGACCGTGCGTGCGCCAGGCACGGAAGCCGATGAGCCATCCCCGACCGACAGAGGGGAGGCAAACAACATCCTGAACGTGGAGGAGGTTCTCAACAAATGATGCGCGCGCTTTTCACATCGGCGACCGGCATGGCTGCACAGCAGTTACATTTGGACGTCATCGCCAATAACCTGGCGAACATCAACACCGTCGGTTTCAAGCGCAGTCGGGCTGACTTTCAGGACCTGCTGTATCAGACCATTCGCTCGGCAGGCACGACCTCTGCGCGAGGGGCACAGGTTCCCACCGGGTTGAACGTCGGTCTTGGTGTTCGCCCTGTCGCCACCGCGACCATCTTTACCACGGGCACTTTGCAGAAGACCGATAACCCCACCGACATGGCGATTGAGGGGGATGGCTTCTTCAAGGTGCTTCTGCCCGATGGCACGGTGGCATACACGCGGGATGGCGCGTTCAAGCTGGACGTGCAGGGACGGTTGGTTACCTCGGATGGCTATCCGCTGGAGCCTGAAATTGTGGTGCCGCAGGATGCCCAGTCGATCACTGTGGGCAAAGATGGCACGGTATCTGTGTTGAGGGCGGGGCAAACTTCACCCGACGAGGTAGGACAGATCCAGCTGGCGCGGTTCATCAACCCGGGTGGCCTGCAACATCTGGGGCAGAACCTGTACAAGCCCACCGCAGCATCCGGTGACCCGGTGGAGGGTGCGCCTGGCGAGCAGGGCTTCGGCACGATAGCCCAAAACATGCTGGAGATGTCCAACGTGCAGATAGTGGATGAGATGGTGGCGATGATTATCGCTCAGCGTGCTTACGAAATCAGCGCGAAAGCCATCCAGACATCGGACGAGATGCTGAACATCGCCAACAACCTGCGCCGGTAAGGTGATGCACGGTGAAATGGCTTCTGCTAACCATAATCGTTGGACTGACAGCAGGCGCGCGGTGCGCCCAGCAACCGTGTATCCGCCTGCGTGAGCAGATCATCGTGACGAACGCGCAGTTCACGCTGGGCGATGTGGCGGACTTCGTGGGCATAGATACGCAAACCGAGACACGTCTGAAGGCAGTAGTGCTTGGGACCTCTCCCCTGCCCGGTCTGGAGCGGGTCATCACGCGCGAGCAGGTGTTGATCCGCCTGCGCCAGCATGGCTTCCAGCCTGAGGCGTTTGAGATTATGATGCCCGCCCGGGCGGTGGTCCGGCGCGAGGCGCACAGCCTTCAGCCTCAGCAGATAGCCGAAGTTGCGATAGAGAAGCTGCGCCAGTCAGCAGGTCTGCCCAAGGACGCCCAGGTGGAGTGCGACCCTGCGCCGCGTGCGCTATCGCTACCGCACGACAGGGTACAGATCACCGCAGGCGAACCCCGTTCGCTGGGGGCAGGCTTGTATACTGTTCCGGTGCAGGTGGTCTGCGAAGGTGTTGCCCTCATCACCCTGAACGTGCGCCTGAGAACGCGGTTCTGGCGCGAGGCGGTGGTCGCCGCGAGAGCGATACACACCGGCGAGGCGATAGACCCCGACGCGATTGCGCTTCGGACGGTTGCCGTGCTGGACGAGAGTGACGACCTGATTACCGACCCGTCGGAGGTTGTGGGCAAAATCGCGAAGCGACCCATCTCCGTCGGACAGCCTGTCCGGCGCATATCCATTGACGAACCGGCAGTCATCCGGCGGGGGCAGAACGTGAAACTGCTCGTGAAGCTGGATGGCGCGGTCATGGAGACGGGCGCAGTCGCCCAACAGGACGGCAAGGTGGGCGCTCGCGTCCGTGTGCTGGTGACGGACACCCGCAAAACCCTGCTGGCAACGGTGGTGGATGCCCAGACCGTCATGCTGGACGTGCAGTAGGAGGGATAACGATGCGAATCCTGATGATAGTGCTACTCAGTGCGATGCTCTGTACGTGTGTGATGGCGGACTCGTTGTGGAAGGATGGCAGCCGCAGCCTGTACGCCGACCGCAAGGCGGTGAAGGAGGGCGACGTGCTGACGGTGCTGATTTACGAGAGCACCACTGCCTCCAGCCGCGCCGACACCAAGACCAGCAAGAGCGACTCGGCGTCTACCAAGCCGGGCGTTGGACCACTGCTGAGCTTTCTTCCTGAATGGTCCGTGAGCGGTAAGACTGGCTCGCAGGCATCGGGCAGCACCACCCGAAGCGGCACCCTGGTGGGCAAAATCAGCGTGGTGGTCAAGGAGGTACTACCGAACGGCAACCTGAAGGTAGAGGGAACGCGTACGGTGGGCGTCAACGGCGAGAAGGAGAAGATTGTACTCACGGGCGTTGTGCGTCCCGAAGACATCTCGCCTGAAAACACCGTGCCCTCTACCGCCATCGCACAGGCGGAGATTCACTATGAGGGCAAGGGCACAGTGGGAAGCAAACAGCGCGAGGGACTGCTGACCAAACTGCTCAAGTGGCTGTTCTGATGGTAAGGAGTGCTGAAAAATGTTCAGATGGGTGACGATAACGATTCTGTGTGCGGCGGCTGTGTTGAATTCGCTCGCCACCGCTTCGCCGGATGTGCGCCTCAAAGACATCGCGCAGGTACAGGGGGCGCGGGGCAATCAGCTCATCGGCTACGGGCTGGTGGTTGGGCTGGAAGGCACGGGCGACAGCAAAGGCACGCTGTTCACTACCCAGTCCGTAGCGAATATGCTTCAGAGGTTCGGTATCTCTGTGCCCGCCGCGCAGATGAAGGTCAAAAACATCGCTGCGGTGATGGTGACCGCTGACCTGCCACCGTTTGCCCGTGAGGGGAGCCGTATTGACGTGATGGTCTCCTCTATCGGCGACGCCCGCTCCCTGCAGGGGGGGACACTATTACAGACACCGCTCATGGGAGCAGATGGCGACGTGTACGCGGTCGCGCAGGGACCGATTTCGGTGGGCGGGTTTGGTGCGTCGGCGGGCGGCTCCTCGCAACAGAAGAACCACCTGACCGTCGGACGGATACCGGCAGGCGCCATCGTGGAGCGTGAGGTTCCCGCCAGCGTGGTCCGAGACGACAGCCTGCTGATTACCCTGAACGTGCCTGACTTCACCACCGCCGCGCGGGTGGCTTCCGCTATCCGGCAGAAGTTTCCCCAGACCCTGCCCCGCGCACTGGACGCCGCCACTATCAGGGTGGACCTGAGCGGTGAAGACCGCGAGGACGTGGTCACGCTGATTGCAGCACTGCAGGAGCTGACCGTTCAGCCAGACACACCTGCGCGCGTGGTGATTAACGAGCGGACGGGCACGGTGGTACTGGGCGGCAACGTCACCCTCAGCCCGGCAGCGGTGGCGCACGGCAACCTGACGGTACGTATTGAAGCCAAAACGCAGGTCTCCCAGCCGCCGCCTCTATCGGGTGGGACGACGGCAACCACCACCCGGCGGGACGTGAAGGTCACCGAGCAGGCAGAACGTCTGGTTGCCCTGCCCGAATCGGTTACCGTAGACCAGATTGTGAAAGCGCTGAACATGCTGGGGGTCAGCCCGCGTGACCTGATGTCCATTCTGCAGGCGTTGAAGGCAGCGGGCGCACTCCATGCGGAGATCGAGGTGCAATGATGCGCGTGGAGGCAAAGACGGGTCTGGATGCTGAGCGGTGGAAATTGCGCGACGCCACCCGACAGATGGAGGCGCAGTTCCTGCATCAGCTGTTGCGTGCGATGCGCCGCACCGTCCCCAGCACGCAAAGGAGCTATGCCACGCAGATGTACACCGATATGCTGGACGAGGCGCTGGCTCAGCAGCTGGCGCAAAGCGACCAGTTCGGTCTGGGCAAACTACTTTACGAGAAGTTGAGCGCGTATTTACCATCCGAGAAGACGTCAGGAGGGGATAAGGATGACACGACACGATGACAACCTGTGGCGAGACCTGCTGAACAACCTGCGGGAACAGCGCAGGCACATCCACGCGCTGATCCGTCTATCGCGTGAGCAAACGCGCGTGCTGGCGGAAGCGGACGTGGAACGGCTGGCAGAGATTACCCGCGAGCAGGCGGAGCATCTGGACGAACTGGACAACATTGAGCACGAGCGCAAGCAGATTGTCCGCCGGCTGGGAGAAAGTGCGGGGTTGCGTGCACAGCCTCCCACGCTGACGGACTGCGTTCGCCTGGCTCCCGAACCGTTTGCGCTTACCCTGAAATGGCTCCAGCAAAGGCTTTTGGAAGATACCAGTCACCTGCAGTCGCTTAATGAGCGCAACAGAGTGCTGGTCAACCAGGCGGCGGAGACGGTGAATTACTGGCTGGCGGTAGTGGTTAACGCAGCGAACAACCAGACCAGCTACGTTCCCGCCACCGCCGGGATGTCGGTGGTTCTGGATACGGAGGTGTAAGCCATGCCCTGGACGTTCTTCGGGGTAGAACTGGCATCGCGCGCCCTGCAGGCGATGCAGATGGCAATGAACACGACCGGGCACAATCTGGCGAACGTCAACACGCCCGGCTATTCTCGCCAGCGGGTAAACCTTGCCACCACCGAGCCGCAGGTGATTGAGGGAGTGCGGACTCTCTTCATGGGCAGCGGCGTGCGGGTGGAAAGCATCCAGCGAATACGCGACATGTTCCTGGATGCCCGCGTGGCGAACACGAACAGCGAGTACCAGCGCCTGAACACGCTGTACAGCCGGCTGACGCAGGTGGAAGACCTGTTCAGCGAGCCAACGGACGCCGGGCTGTCACGACAGATTACGGCTTTCTTTAACGCTTTTCAGGAGCTATCTACCAACCCCGAGAACGTCGGCGTACGGGCGAATGTGTATCATCAGGTGGAAGGCACGGCGCGAACCTTCCGCCAGCTGGCAAGCCGTCTGGACGAGATGCTGGCGGAGATGGAACAGCGTGTCCGGTCCACGGCAAGCGAAATCAACTCCATTGCCAAGAGTATCGCCGACCTCAACGCGAAGATACGCTATAACAAAGCGCTCGGCACGATGCCGAACGACCTGCTGGACCAGCGCACGAACCTGATAGAGAAGCTGTCGGAGTACGTCGGAGTGCGCACAACGGAGATGTCGGATGGCACGGTGCGCATTTCGCTGGGCGAGTTCGTTCTGGTAGAGGGGGAGCGCAGTAACCCCCTGCCTGAAGGCATAGACTACGCGCAGAAGGCGTTTACGGACGGTGCCGACAGGTGGGCGCAGGTAACAAGCGGAAGCCTGCGCGGGTTGATGGACGCTGTGGAGTACGTGCGCGAGTATCGTGCTCGCTTGGATACGCTGGCTGTGCACCTCGTGGAGGCGGTGAACGCCATCCATCAGACGGGATACGGGCTGGATGGAAACACCGGCTACCGCCTGCTTGAGGGCACAGATGCATTGACCATCCGCGTTAGCAGTGATGTGGAAGACATCAACCACATCGCCGCCGCCACAACCAATGCGCCCGGCGACGGCAACAAGGCACTGGAGATAGCCCGCCTGCGTCAGATGCCCATCGCAGGACTGGAGGATAAAACCATCCCTGACTACTACAATGCGCTGGTGGCAGAACTGGGCGAGCACACCCGCTCTGCTTCCACGGGGCAGGAGAACCAGAAGGTTATCCTGCAGAACCTTCAGGCAGAACGTGAGGCAGTATCCGGTGTGAACATGGACGAGGAGATGGCGAACCTGCTGCGTTACCAGCGCAGCTACCAGGCTGCGGCGCAGCTGATGAACGTCATGGACACGGCGATTGCCGATATGATAGCCACCTTCGTCGGTCGCCGATAATATCAGGGGGTGAGGCATCATGCGGGTTAGCACCTCACAGATGCTGAATGCGATGCAGTGGGCGATGGAGCGGAATTACACGCGCTACCATCTGGCGCAACAGACCGTCGTCACGGGAAAGCGCATCCAGCGACCATCGGATGACCCGTTCGGGGCATCGCTGGGTATCACCCTGCACCGTCAGATTCAGGAGAGCGAACAGTATAAACGCAACCTGACCACCGCCAAAAACTTCCTCTCCATCACCGATGTCGCCCTGGAGAATCTGAACGACCTGATGCGTCAGGTCAAGAGCCTGGCGGTGCAGGCTGCCACCGATACCCAGACCCCGGAGGGTCGCTCCGCCATCGCCCAGCAAATCGGGCAAATCATGTCGGAAGTGGTCAGCATCGGCAATAACACCACCTATGGCGACCGCTTTATCTTTGCGGGCTTGCAAACCCTGCGTGCGCCCTTTACCGTAGAAGAAGGAACACTGGTGTACCACGGCGACCAGGGCAGCCTCAATGTGGAGCTGAGTCCCGCGGTGGTGATGAGCATTAACGTGCAGGGCGACCCTCTGATTACCGGCATCTACAACGCGATGGCGAACATCAAGCACTACGTGGAGACGAACAATGTGGAGATGCTTTCCCAGCAGGGCTTGCAGGAACTGCAGAATCAGCTGGATAACCTGTTGCGTGTACGAGCCGTCGTGGGCAGTAAAATCCAGCAAATTGAAATGATCCAGCAGAGGCTGGACAAGAGACATATAGACTTTACCGAACTGCTGAGCGGTATAGAAGATGCGGATATCGCCGACGCTATTACCAGGCTGAAGATGGCGGAAACCACATACCAGACCACACTGGCAACGATGGCACGCATGCAAAACCTGAGTCTGCTGGATTTTCTGAGGTGAGGAGCGCAGAATGACAAAGACTTGCATCGATAGCACCCGTTTCGGTACAATTGAGGTGGACGAGGAGGCGGTCATCACCTTCTCGCAGGGGCTGTTTGGCTTCGAGAACTATCGGCGCTTCGTCGTGCTGTGTCTGGATGAAAAAAGCCCGTTCCGCTGGCTCCAGAGCATGGAGGAGCCGAGCCTGGCGTTCGTGGTCATCGAGCCTCGCCACTTTATGCCAGACTACGCGCCCACCATCTCCGATGCCGACGCCGAAGCGCTTGGACTGGACGAGGAGACGCCCTACCTGATATTCGTGGTGGTGACCATCCCGCCGGGCAAGCCCGAGCAGATGACCGCCAACCTGATGGGGCCCATCATTGTCAACGCGGCAACGCGCATGGCACGTCAGGTAATTGTGGAGGATGATGGCTACTCGACCAAACACAGTATCCTCGCGGAGCTGATGAAATGGCAAACACAAGCCAGGGAGGGCACCAATGCTAGTATTGACACGCAAGGTGAACCAGAGCATTGTCATCGGTGATGAGATAGAGGTCGTGGTGCTGGAAGTGCGAGGTGAACAGGTTCGAATCGGCGTTCGCGCGCCCAAGAGCATTACGGTGCACCGAAAGGAAGTGTACGAGCAGATACGCCAGGAAAACCTGAACGCTGCCTCTGTCTCTACGGACGACCTCACCACCCTGCAGAGCCGTCTGGTGGAAGAGGGTATTTCGTAGGGCTTGTGCGTGCAGGAGGTAAGCGCGCTTGTCCCGTAAAAGGCTGGCAGCTACCATATCGGTTGTCTCCAACAGCACACTGGTAGTGCTTAAACTACTGGTGGGCTTCCTAACAGGTTCTGTGAGTGTTCTCGCCGAAGCCATCCACTCTGCAAATGATCTCATCGCTTCGGTCATCGCGCTGGTCTCCATTCGCATCGCCGAGCGACCTCCAGACAGGGAACATCCGTATGGACACGGCAAAGCCGAGGGCATCTCGGCAGCGGTTGAAGCCGTCCTCATTGCAGGGGCTGGTCTCTGGATTGTGGTGGAAGCGGTGCAAAAGATCCTGAAGCGGCAGACGGTGGAGTACCTCGGCTGGGGTGCTGGGGTGATGGTGGTATCGGTTGTGCTGAACACGCTGGTATCGCGCTATCTGTTCCGCGTGGCGCGGGAGGAGGACTCCCCTGCTCTGGAAGCAGATGCTCACCATTTGGCAACCGATGTGTACACCTCGCTCGGGGTCGCCGGGGGGCTGGGGCTAGTGTGGCTGACGGGCTGGCATATCGTTGACCCCGTGGTAGCGATAGCCGTCGCCCTGCTAATCATGCGAATCGGCTACAGTTTGACCCTCAAATCCCTGCACCACCTGATGGATGCCCGACTGCCGACAACCGAAATCGCCCGCATTGAGGACATCCTGAACGGCGAGACGCGCATCCATTCCTGGCACAACCTGCGCACACGTAAATCGGGAAACGTTCGCCATATTGACCTGCACATCGTCTTCCGCAACGATGCTACCCTGCTGGAGGCGCACGAGGTCGCGGATGCACTGGAAAAGCGCATCGCCGAGGAACTTGCGCCCGCCCATGTGGTGATTCACGTGGACCCTTACGACCCAGAAAAAGCGGAGGCATCCGTACAAAACACAGGAGAACAACCATGAACGTGTGGAACTATTTCCCTGCCCTGTTCGTATTATGAACTGCAGTAACACAATGACACCACCAGCGCAGTCGCCGGCGGGAGCAGATTGAGAAGAATCCCACAAAAAGAGACGGACAGTGCTTGACAAAAAGCATCGGGTGTGATATATATAGAGTAACTAAACAATTTGTCGGCTCTTACGTGTATAGCGAGAGAAAGGGTAAAGTAGAGAAAAATATACTTGATTTTTTTGCATTCATGGGTAAAATAGTGAATCCTTTTTGTGTAGAGATGCGTCGAATACAAGGAGCACAGTTGGACAGTTTGTGGCAAAGAGCACAAGCGTCCAGCTTCTGGGCAAAGGTCACCAAGGGAGGGACATAGAGTGAGTTTACGCAACACAAGCAAAAGCAAGGAGGTCAGGGCAACCGTGCCGCTGAAAGACGAGCCTCTGGAGCTCGGCTCCCCGGAGGTTGAGGAGGAGGTTCTGGGTAGCCTGCTGGATGAGGTGCTGGATGATGAGCCAGTAGAGACGGAGCTGCGGGAGTCGGAGATGCTGTTGGAGGACATCACCAAAGAGTCCGAAGAGCGGGATGAGGACATCCAGATGTGGATGCGCCAGGCACGCAAAGCCCGTCTGCTGACGCCTGAGGAAGAGGTGGAGCTGGCTCAGCGCGTCGCCAGGGGTGACGAGGAGGCTAAAACGCGCCTGATCGAGAGCAACCTGCGGCTGGTGGTGTCCATCGCCCGGCGGTATGCTTCTCGCGGTGTGCCTCTGCCCGACCTCATCCAGGAGGGCAACCTGGGGCTTATCCGTGCCGTGGAGAAGTTTGACTGGAGGCGTGGCTATCGCTTCAGCACCTACGCCACATGGTGGATCCGCCGCGCCATCGCACGCGCCATCATCAATCAGGGGCGCAGTATCCGCATCCCGGTGTACGTAGCGGAGATTATCCAGAAAGTGGTGAAGACCAGCAACCTTCTGCGCCAGGAGCTCCAGCGTGACCCAACCACCGAGGAGGTGGCTCGCGCTCTGAAGATGTCCCCCCGCCGTGTGGAAGAGGTGATGCGTGTGGCGCAGGAGCCGGTATCGCTGGAAACGCCCGTGGGCGAGAAAGACAACTCTACCATTGGTGACTTTGTGGAGGCAGAGGATATCGCCCACCCCACCGACGTCATCTCGGCGATGATTCGGCGCGAGCAGATTGAAGCCATCCTGAGCAATCTCACCGACCGCGAGGCAGAGGTGGTGCGGATGCGCTACGGGCTGATCGACGGCTATGCGCGCACGCTGGAAGAGGTTGGCCAGGAGCTGGGCGTCACGCGCGAGCGGGTACGTCAGATCGAGCTTCGCGCCATCAAGAAACTGCGCCAGATTGGTCCGCAGGGATTTGCCAAGCTGTAGAGGTTCCGCCCGGCATCAGCCGGTTTACATAGATGGCAACGGCAAGGGTTTTCCCTGCCGTTGCGTTTTTGCTACCAGGGATATTCCGGTGGTGAAACAGCCGCGCGACGCTCTACCGCCGATGCCGAAGCAACGTTCCCAGCCTTGTCGCGTGCGGACTCAGTGAACCGCATCGTGTCCGGCATGTTTCGCTTTTTGCCCAGGAAAATCTAAGGTATCTCTCTTCCCCGAACCCATACGTGGCGGACGTGGAGCAGATTTCGGACGTTTTCCAGCGGATTCTTCTCTAACAACACAAGGTCCGCCCTTGCGCCCGGCGCCAGCACGCCAACCTCGCCCTCCCTGCGCAGGGCGCGCCCTGCGTTGATTGTTGCCGTTTGCAATGCCTGCTCCGGTGTCAGCCCGCACTCTGTCAGCAGTGTCAGTTCGTGAACCAGCCCGGCTCCTGGCAGAACGCCCGGAGCAGGCGTATCCGTGCCCGCGCCGATGATGACGCCCTGTCGGTGCGCCTCACGAACAAACTGCATATACACTACCACCGCTTGCTGCGCCGTTTGAAAATCACTGGCGTTCCAGCCGCGCGTGCTGATGAAGTCCCAGTAGGGGCGAGACCATTCTCTCCCCCACGCTTCAGGCAGAGCGACCCCAGCCGGTCGTTTTTGTCGCCACCAGGGCGAAAGGTCATAGATACTCAGCGTGGGTGTCCAGACGATAGCGGTCGCATAAGCCAGTTCCATCAGCCGCCGCACCTGCTCGCCCTCAGGTTTTAATCGGTGGAAGCCAGCGAATAGCCTCAGAAAGCCGCTCTGGCGCTTTTCGTCGATTCGCGGGCGAGCGGCAAGCAGTTCATGGAGTAAACAGTGGGCGTGTTCGATACCGCTGATACCCAGACGCATCAATTCAGAGGCAGGTACTGTCTCGTGGTGCGCAGTGACCGGCAATGCCATCCATCGGGCATAGTCAATGACTGCCTCGCAGGTTGCCCGGTCGGCGTTGACATACAGTTTGAAGCCGTCTGCCCCCAGTTTGCGCATGTGCTGGAGCAAGCCGGGCACTTCGCGCGGGCTTTTGACCGCTACAGCCTCCCACCATGAGGGCTTACCCGTGTCGATATTGCGCCCCATCCAGTACACATAAGGCAGTTTGTCCCCCCGTTTCCATCGTTCCCGCCACCGCTGAACCGCTTTGGGGGAGGAACCCATATCGCGCACAGAGGTTACGCCATAACGCAGGAACATCTCGGGGGTAATAACCTCGTCAATGTGCACGTGCAGGTCCATCAGTCCCGGTATCACCCAGCCGCCCTTCCCGTCAATAAGCCTGACGCTGGACGAGAAGCGCACCGTATCCGCCCGCCCCACGTCAGTTATGGTTTCTCCATCCCATAGCACGAAGCCGGGCGAAAACGTGCGCTGTCCGTCCCAGACGGTGACATTGATGATAGCGTAAGGCATCCCCTGTTCCCTCCGTAAACTGAGTATCCCGCCCAGATTATAGCATGTTCTGCCATGCGTGAGCCGGCATGTTGTGGAGTGTTTCGGTGTTCGGCTATAATTAGATGGTGCTGTAAGGCGCGAGGCCCATCTGGTGAGGAGTCTTGACCATGTTGACAACGGTTGAAGGCGTATACAGGGATGGCAGGGTCGAATTAGCGGAGTCCCCGCCCGACGTAAGCGATGGAACCCCTGTCATTGTTGTCTTTCTTACCCCATCACTCGTGGACCTGCGTGCGCGCGGTATTGACGAACGGCAGGCACGAGAACTGCGTGCGCGTCTTGCTTCCTTTGCCGAGGAGTGGGAAAGTCCAGAGATGAATGTGTACGATGACTATGACTCAGCCAAGGCTAACCTACAAGCGCGGTGACGTTGTATTGGTGCTCTTTCCCCACTCTGACCTGCGCACAGCCCAAACTCGTCCTGCGCTGGTTGTACAGGCTGATAACCTTCAGACTGGCCTGTCACAGGTTATTGTTGCCATGATCACCAGTCGAATGTTTCGTGGCGACCACCCAAGCCGTGTACCAATCTTTCTTGCTACGCCCGACGGGCGACAGTCGGGCTTGCTAACTGATTCGGTGGTGATGACCGACAACTTGGCGACCATTGCGGAGGCAGCCATTGACCGCATAATAGGAAGTCTTGCCCATGGCAAAAGTTGATAACGCACTTCGATACACGCTGGGATTATACTGACGTTGCATATACGGCGGGTGGAGTCGCCGTATGTCGACGAGTGACGATGAAACCACGATTCGCCATATGCATTGATAACTCGCAGTACCCGGCGTCGCTTGAGGTGCATAAGGTTTATCGCGTGTTGCCAGATGAGGACGCCGAGCGGGACGGAGATTTGCGCATCATTGATGAGAGCGGTGAAGACTATCTGTATCCCGCCGAGTACTTCATTCTTATCAATGTGCCTCAGGAAGCCGAGCCAGCTCTGATAAACTCATTCGCTGGCACAGCGAACCGTGCGACGTCTGGATGTATCCCCGAGCTATCCGCGTCGCAACAGCACGATGCGGTTGGTGTTCGTGCCCTTCGCCTGATTCTGCACGCCCCAGATATGCGCCGTCTTGGTGAACCGCTGGTCGTTTATTACTATTGCCTCGGGAACGAGCGGCAGACCCTGCACAGCCTCGAGAACCACTTCCTCTAACCGCACGCTGCCTCCACGTACCTCGCCGACCTCAAAGGCAATCCAGCCGCCGCGAACCAGCACGCGAGCCAGTTCGACGAATACCTGTCGCATCGCCTCGCGCCATTCGTCTACACTGCTAACCATCGTTATCGGCACACTGAGGGGGTCTATCCCGCAGAACCAGCACCGGAGCCAGTTGTCCTGAGCGTAATCCACCACATCCAGAAAAGGCGGTGAGGTCACCACCAGGTGCACACTGCCATCGGGTATCTGCGGGGTGTGATGCGCCTGAGCGGTAAGTATCCGGGCGTGAGGACTGACGGTTTGCAGTGTGTGGCGCACTCGCTCGCTGCAGTCACGCAGAAGAGAACGGCTCTTGCGCAGAATAATCTCGCGCACGTCGCGCCTCGGTGGGGTCTGCCCAAGCCGCTCGTTTATCTTACGCTGGGACCCGATAGATACCGCCTGATTCGGCGGCAGGGTGTACACCGAGAAGAAGCCCGGACTGTGTCCCGTTAGACGATTCACTGCCACCATGCGTATCCAGCGGTCTACGTCGTCTATAGTTTCCTCCTGTTCTCGGTCCAGCAGATACTCTCGCAGGGCGCAGATGGCAGTGAGCGTTTCGGGGTGGTAGAATACCTCCAGCTCCGGCGGGTAGTGTCGGCATCGGCTCAGGTCTATCTCTGCGAGTCGCCTTTGCACCTGCGACAGGTATGGCGGGTTCAGGCGTGGGCGCGTCAGAATGTCGCTCAGTGGGTTCACATCACAACCGTAAGGTATCCTGCCCAGCAGAGCCGACTCAAGAAGCGTTGTTCCCCGACCCATGAAGGGGTCGTACACCACATCGCCCGGCTCGGTGAGACGCTCGATGAAGAAACGGGGTAACTGAGGCTTGAAGCAGGCGCGGTAGGCAATCTCGTGCAGGCTGTTCGCCTGCCGCTGTTT